>NZ_JBKJAD010000001.1:0-624612 GCF_048146105.1 Azonexus caeni | reverse complement strand
CGGTCCCGCCGCGTCTGCTTCTTCTTCGCCGCATATTCCAGTTCAGAAAAGCTCGCTTGCTTTGTCATCTCGCCTACCCGCTGTCACGCTTTCAGCATTTTCTCATCCCAACGCTATCGTCGTTCCGAAAATCGGAATAAATCAGCGTCTCCCTAGGGGTTTTCATCCGGGTGTACCCCTTTTGGCAAAACGCGCCCTCGCCATCGCGCGAAGGCGGCGCTCAGCCCTTGAGCGAAGCGATCAGGGCGGCGACTTCGTCCGCCGAATCGGCGAGGATGGCACTGAGTTCGGCGCCGTCCACCTGCTGCTCGATCTCCGCCGCCATCCCCCGCCGCCCCATGCCGGTGAGTTCGGCCAACGGGGATTCAACTGGCGCCAGATAGTCGGCGAGCAGCAGGGTGTCGCCCAGCGACGCCGCCGGCATCGCCAGGTAACCGCTCCACAGGACTTCCAGCGCATTCATGACGTTTTCCGGAATATCGAGGGCATGTAGCACGAAACGGCCGACCTGCGCCTCGCGTTCGCCGACCCAGGCCGCCAGATCGCTTTCCAGCAAGCCGGGAAAAGCAGCAGCGCGGGCGATCAGATAGAAACCGCCGATTTCATGGACGATACCGGCGAAAAAGGCCGTTTCCGGGTCCTGGCGGGTGACGCGGCTGGCGATCACCCGCGCCAGCGCGGCAACATGCACCGAGTGCTCCCAGAGCCGGGCGGCGAGCGCCCGGTGCGTCGGATCGCGAACCATGTTCGCCATCTGCCCGATAACGATCGCCATCGTCAGCGTGCGCAGCGTATTGAAACCGAGGCGCGAGACGGCGCCGCGCAGGTCGGCGCTACGCCGCCCCGAACGGTTGTACACCACCGAATTGGCCATCGCCACGACGCGGCTGGCGAGCAGCGGCTCGGCGGCGATCAGCCGGGTCAGTGGCTCGACCGCGCAATCCGGATCGTCAAGCATGCGTTTGACACTGAGCGCCAGTTCGGCATGGGTGGGGAACACCATGTTGCCGCGCTCGGCGTCGGCGACGATGATTTGCAGGGCGCGTTCGACGTCCATGGCGTCATTTCTCCTGGAGAGAGGTCAGGTCGGGCCGGCCGGCCTTGCGGATGCTGGCATCGCTGCCATCGGGAAAGGCCAGCCAGACATCGCCGCTCCACAAGTCAAAGTGCAGCTTGCGGCGGCCGCTGCCGCCGACGTGCTCGGACAGCAATACGATATTGTGCGCCGCCAGCAACTCCCTGGCACGGACAACGTTACGGCGGCCGATGTCGATGTTCTCGCCGGCCAGGTCGCGCAGCATGTTGGCGCCACCGAACAGCTTGGCCTGGTAGGCTGTGGCCTGGGTAGCGGCGGCGGCAACCCGTTCGAGGAAGAGGGCGAAGGCCTCGTCGGCGTAGCGGCCGTCGAGCGGCGCGCCGGCCGGCCGCTGGCGGCCGCTGAGCATGAAGTGGCACATGCCGCCGATGCGCTGGCGCGGATGCCAGAGGGTGATCGAGACGCAGGAGCCGAGCAGCGTCGAGATGCGCGTCCGGCCGCCGCCGAAATGGAATTCGCCGGGGTTGAGGACGACTTCGCGCAGCGGTTCGGGCAGGTCCTTCATGGCTTGCGGTAGATGGTCGGCACCACGGCCTGGACACGGTCGGTGATGCCGTTGAGCGTTTCGGAATGGCCGATCACCAGATAACCACCGGACTTCAGCCTGGGCAACAGGTTATGCACGACCCGGGTCTTGGTCGGCAGATCGAAGTAGATCATCACGTTGCGCAGGAAGATCACCTCGAAATCGCCGATCCCGGTATCGACCGGGTGCATCAGGTTGAGCTGGTAGAAACGGGTGCGCTGGCGCAACTCGGGCACGATCATGAAGCTGCCGGCCTGCGAGCGGACGCCACGCAGGCAGTGTTTCTTCATCAAGCCAGGCGGAATACCCTCGGTCCTCGCCAGCGAGTAGTGGCCGCTGGCCGCCTTGGCCAGCACCTGGGTGCTGATGTCGGAACCGACCACTTCCCAGGGCTTGTCGCCCAGCGCCTCGGCCAGCACCATGGCCAGCGTGTAGACCTCCTCGCCGCTCGAACAGGCCGCACTCCACACCCGGAACGGCGCCGGGCTGTTGCGCTGCGCCAGCACCCGATCGCGCAGGAAATCGAAATGCTTCGGTTCGCGGAAGAAATAGGTTTCGTTGGTGGTCAGCAGGTCCACCATCGTCTGCAATTCTTCCGCATGTTCGCCGCTGGCCAGCATCCGGTAGTACTGGCTGAAGGTGGTGAAGGCGTAGGCTTTCAGGCGCCGCGTCAGACGGCCGACAAGCAGGGTCTGCTTGGCCTCGCTCAGGCTGATGCCGGCGATCTTGTAGATCAGGCGCTGGAACAGCGCGAATTCCTGAGCGGTGATCGGGCTGGGTTCGGCCATCAGAACAGCTCGATCTTGCGCTCGCCAGCCGGCGGTTTGCGCAGCAGCGTCTCGGCGTAGGAGCGCTCTTCGCGGGCGATCGTCTCGGCGGTCGCCATGTTGGTCACCATGCGCCGGCAGAAAGCGTCGCCGCTGGCGGGAAGAAACAGCACCTTGCGCGTCCAGGGGCCGAGGAAATCGGCGGCGAGCAGCGGAATCCCCTCGCGCGCCAGCCATTCCTTGGTGAACTCGGCATTGCGCACGCCGATGCTCATTGCCTGCCCCTCGGTGTTGATGATGGTGCCGCCGCCGAAGGCCTTGGCCTGCAGGCGGACCTTCTTGGCGCCACGCAGGAGCAGCGCGTTGAGCAGCGATTCCATCGCGTAGGCGCCGGAGAGCAGCGTATCGACATCGTCGTTGCTGCCCCGCCGGATGTTCGGCAGCATGAAGTGGTTGATCCCGCCGACCCGCGCTTGCGGATCGAACAGACAGACGGCAATGCAGGAGCCGAGCAGCGTCGCCAACGGCCGCTCGGCTTCGATCGCCCAGGCGCCGGGATGGATGACCCGGGCCAGACGTTCGATCTCCTGGGTGGAAAGCTGGCAGGTGTCCATCGTTCGATCGGCGCCCGGATGGCCGCAGCTCAGGCTCCGCCTGCGCTCGGCGCTGCCTCTCCGACGGCGGCCTCGGCGCCGGTCAGCAGGGCGATCTCCTCGACCGAGAGCACCCGGGAAATATCGAGCAGGATCACGAACTTGCCCGCCACCTTGCCCATCCCCTGAATGAACTCGGCGCGGATGCGCGCCCCGAACGACGGCGGCGGCTCGATCTCGCTGCCCGGTATCTCCAGCACCTCGGATACCGCATCGACGATGACGCCGATGTCGTGGCGAGTCTCCTCGTCCGCCACCTCGATGATGACGATGCAGGTGCGCCGCCCGACTTCGGTCACCTTGCCGCCGAAGCGCGCCGCCAGGTCGATGACCGGCACGACCGCGCCGCGCAGGTTGATGACGCCCCGGATGAAGGCCGGCATCATCGGAATCTCCGTGATGCTGCCGAACTCGATGATTTCCTTGACGTTCAGGATACCGACGCCGAACATCTCGCCGCCCAGCAGGAAGGTCAGGTATTGGGCCGGCGCCGCGCCGCCGCCAGCGACGACGGCAGTACCCTTGGTGTGTACGACTTGTCCCATGATGCTTCCTCAGTAACGCTCGAAGTCGCCCGCATTGATCTGGACTGCGGCGCTGCGCGACGCGCTGCGCGGCTTGGCGGCGGCATGCGCGGCCGACGGGGCGAAGCCGCGGCCACTGCCGCCGTTGTCGGCCAGGCGGAAGAAGGTCATCGTCTGCTGCAGTTGTTCGGCCTGCGAACCGAGTTCCTCGGCGGTCGCCGCCAGTTCCTCGGAGGCCGACGCGTTCTGCTGCGTCGCCTGGTTCAGTTGCCCCATCGCGCCGTTGATCTGGGCGACGCCGGACGACTGCTCGGCGGAGGCGGCGGCAATTTCCTGGACCAGGTCCGAGGTCTTGCGGATGGTCGGCACCATCTCGGTGAGCAAGGTGCCGGCGCGTTCGGCCTGCTTGACCGAGGTCGAGGCGAGGTCGCCGATTTCCTGCGCGGCAACCTGCGAGCGTTCCGCCAGCTTGCGCACTTCGGCGGCCACCACCGCGAAGCCCTTGCCGTGATCGCCGGCGCGCGCCGCTTCGATCGCCGCGTTCAGCGCCAGCAGGTTGGTCTGGTAGGCGATGTCGTCGATGATGCCGATCTTGCTGGCGATGCTCTTCATGTCCTCGACCGTCTGACTCACCGCCGTCCCGCCTTCGGCCGCCTCGGTGGCGGCCTTCGCCGCCATGCCGTCGGTGACCTTGGCGTTCTCGGTGTTCTGCGTGATCGATGCCGACATCTGCTCCATCGACGACGTCGTTTCCTCGACCGACGCCGCCTGCTCGCTCGACGATTGCGACAGCGACTGCGCGGTGGCCGACACCTGGCCGGCGGCGCTGGTCAGGTTGTCGGCGGCGCTGCGCACCTCGCCGATGATCTGCGTCAGCTTGCCTATCATGTTCTGCATCGCGCTCAGCAACTGGCCGACTTCGTCCTTGCTGTCAGACTCCAGCTTGACCGTCAGGTCGCCTTCGGCCAGGCGCCCGGCGGCCTCCACGGCATGGTTGATCGGCACGGTGATCGAACGGCTGACCCACCAGGCGAAGACGATGGCGAGCAGGATCGCGCTGATGGCGAAGCCGAGGATCAGGTTCCTGGCGCTTTGCGCCTGCTCGGCGGCCTGCTCGCCGGCCGCTTCCATCAGTTCGCTCTGGTAATCGATCAGTTTGGCAATCGATCCCAGATAATCCGCCTGCGTCTTGCGCATGGCGCCGAAAAGCAGGGTCGTCGCTTCGTCACGCTTGCCGGCGGTGACCAGATCGCGGGTCTTGTTGAGGTCGGCGACATAGGCCTTGCGCGCTTCGCTGACGGCTCCCAGGACGCGGCGACCGTCGTCCGTGACAATCATCTTGTCGAGCTTTTCCAGACGATCGCTGATGATCTTGCTCGCTTCGCCCAGACGCTGCAGCTGGGCCTGTGCCTCTTCCGGCCGGTTTTCCAGCAGGGCATTGCGCAGCACGCGGGCGACGAGGTTGACCTGGTCGATCACGTCGTTGGCGAGAATCGTCTTCGGAAACTTGTCATGCACCATGTTGGCGATTTCTTCGTTGAGCGTTTCGACGCGCAGGACGGCAATGGTCGATATGCTGACCAGCAGGATCAGGACAAAGCCAAAGCCCAGACCAAGCCGGACGCCGATTTTCAGATTCTTGAACATTTGGGCACCCCGTAATTAATGTTGTGAGAAAGGGTTGTTGGAAAGCACTGCTGGAGCTGCCAGGCTCCGTTCGGAAAGCCGCTGTTGCTCGCTCTGCGTCACCGACTGGACCAGGGCGGCAACATCGAGGATCAGCGCGACGTCGCCGCTGCCCAGGATGGTCGAACCGCCAATCCCCCGCAGGTGACGGAACATCGCGCCGAGCGGCTTGATCACCGTCTGGAACTCGCCCATCAACTGATCGACGACGATGCCGGCCCGTTGTCCGCCAAACTGGACAACGACGATGTTCTCGCGCGCCGGCGCCTGGCCCGCGATGTCGAACAGTTCGCGCAGGCGGATGAAGGGCAGCGCCTCGCCGCGCAGGTTCATGAAGTTGCGCTCGGACTGCAGGTTCTTCAGTTCGATGCATTCGACGACGGTGTCGAGCGGAATCACGTAGGCCGCCTTGTTCACGCCGACCAGGAAGCCGTCGATGATGGCCAGCGTCAGCGGCAGGCGGATGGTGAAGGTCGCCCCCTGTCCTTCCTCCGAGGCGACATCGACGGTGCCGCGCAGGGCCTGGATGTTGCGCCGCACGACGTCCATGCCGACGCCGCGTCCGGACAGGTTGGAGACCTTGTCCACGGTCGAGAAGCCGGGTTCGAAGATCAGGTTGACCACTTCGTGCTCGGACAGCGTTTCGCCGGGCTGGATCAGGCCGCGCTCGATCGCCTTGGCGGTGATCTTCTCCTGGTTCAGGCCACCGCCGTCGTCGGCGACTTCAATGACGATGCTGCCCGAGTCGTGATAGGCGTTGAGCGAGACCCGACCGCAGGCCGGCTTGCCGCGTTCGAGACGCAGCGCGGTCGGTTCGATGCCGTGGTCCAGCGAATTGCGCACCAGGTGCATCAGCGGGTCGCCGATCTTCTCGACCACCGTCTTGTCCAGTTCAGTCTCGGCGCCGCTGATCTGCAGTTCGATTTCCTTGCCCAGTTCCTTCGAGACGTCGCGCACGACACGCTGGAAGCGGTTGAAGGTGTCGCCGATCTGCACCATGCGCAACTGCAGCGCCGCGTCGCGGATGTTCTCGACCAGCCGCGACAGCACCGAGGTTGCCTCGACCAGCCCGCTCTGCCGGCTCTTCTGCGCCAGCAGGTTGGCCGACGCGCCGGCAATCACCAGTTCGCCGACGAGGTCGATCAACTGGTCGAGCTTGTCCGCCTGGACGCGCACCAGACGCGCTTCCCGGGTCTTTTTCTCGCTGACCTGCGCCTGCTTGACCACCGCCGCCTCGACCACTTCCGGGCTGACCACCTTGTGGTCGACCAGGATTTCGCCCAGCGGTTGGGAAGGATGCCCTTCAGCGTCGGCAGCACGCTGCTGCCGGCTCAGCCCCTGTTCGAGTTCGGCCTGGGTCAGGGCGCCGCAGCGGACCAGGATTTCGCCCAGGCGCATGCTGTCTTCCGGCAATTCCTGGATGTGTTTCAGATACTCGGAGAGCCGGCTGTTCGGCGGCAGGATGCGCAGTTCGCATTCGTCGCGCACGAAGTCGAAGACGCGCTCGATATCGGCCTTCGAACTGCGCGTCTGCAGCCGGATCTCGAAACCGAGGTAGCAGGACTCCGGGTCCATCTCGCCGGCAACCGGAATCGCGTCCGTAATCGTCGCGATGCTGAGGATTTCGCCCAGCGAACCCAGGTAGCGGATGAAGGACAAGGGATCGACGCCGCCGCGCATCACGTTCTCGCCGAAACGCACCGAGACGTGCCAACTGTCATTGAGGACGATGGCGCTGCCGGAATTTTCCACCTCGACCGTACTATCGCTGACGGTCAATGCCGACGCCGCCGCGTCTCCGCCGATCTCGCCGATGCCGTCGAGAAAGCCCTGCACCTGCCCGCCCAGCGCTTCGCCCTGCGCCTGCAGTTCGCCCGCCGGCCCGGCTTCGCCAGCCGCCAGCAGGTCGATCAGGCTGAGCATGTGGTCGCAGCAGCCAAGCAGCAGTGTGGTCAGCGCCGGGGTGACGCCCAGCGCGCCGTTGCGCAGCGCATCGAGGACATTCTCGACGCGGTGCGTGAAGGCTTCGATGAAATGGCATTCGATGACGCCGGCGCCGCCCTTGATCGTGTGCGCGGCGCGGAAGATGGCGTTGATCTTGTCCGGGTCGTCCGGATTCTGTTCCAGACCGAGCAGGCTGGATTCCATCTCGGCAAGCTGCTCGCGGCTTTCCTGGACAAAGACGCTGGTGATTTCATCCATGCTCGTCTCCTCTTCTCAGCCGGCTTCGTGCGCCGGAATGACCAAGGGGTCGCCCAACTCGGCGGCCAGATCGCAGAAATCGATCAGCGAACTGACGGCCTGACTGTGCGCGACGATGCGTACCCGCTTGCCCGAGCGTTGCGCTTCTTTCTTCAGCAGCACCAGCAATTGCAGGCCGGCGGCGTCGATCTCGGCCACTTGCGACAGGTTAAGTTCCAGTTCGGCGGTGGCCGCCAGCGCGTCGAGCAGTTGCTGCTTCTGCGCGAGTGCGTGGTAGATGGTCAGCGGCTGGCTGACGACGAGAGGGTCCTTGGCAGACATCGGGTACTCCTAGAAAAGTTCGATGCGCGAACTGACCGGCGCCACACCGGCTGTTTCATGCTTCAGCACGCTTTGATGCGTGCTGCGCTGGCTTTCCATCACATAGCGGCTGTACAGCGCCTGCAGATGCTCGGCGATCGGTTCGTACTTGAACGCGGGATCGTCGAAGGCGCGTAGCCGCTCCGCCAGCAGGCCGGCGTGGCCGTCAAGGCGGGAGAGCGCCTGCATCGCCTGCTCGATCTGCTGCCGGCTGACATCCTGGAACTGGACGCTGGCCTGCGCCTCCATGAACATCGCCGCCAATTGCTGGCTGCTGTCGCTGATCTGCTCGAGAACACCGGCTTCGTGCCGCATCAGTTTCTCGTAGCCATGACCGAGTTCGTTCATCTGGCTGGAGAAGAAATCGAGCAATTCCCTCTCCTGAACCAGGTTGACGTTGGACAGATTGTCCCGGAACTGCTCCTCGATGTGCTCGGCCACAGCGGCAATCCCCTGACTGATCTTGAGCACCGCGGCCTCGGTCTCGCCCGACAGCTTGCGCACTTCGTCGGCGACCACGGCGAAGCCGCGCCCCGCCTCGCCGGCGCGAGCCGCCTCGATGGCGGCGTTGAGCGCCAGCAGGTTGGTCTGGCCGGCGACGTGCTTGATCAACTGGACCAGCGATTCGAGCGAACGCGCTTCCTGGACCACCTGCGTCACCCGTAGCTGATCCTGCTCCGATTCCTGCTGGCGCTGTCGAGCATAGCCCTCCATGCGCCTCAGCACCTCCTGGTTCTGGGCGATGCGCGCTTCCGAATCCCTGGCCAGTTCGGCACTTTCGTCCGTTGTCCGGCTGACGAAACGATCAAGGCAAGCAACCACTTCGTCGATGGTCTGCAACTGGCTGACAATGGCAAAGGCGGCACTTTCGGTTTCGTCGATGACCCCCTTCAACTGGCCACGCACCACTTCGTTGAAGTCCCGTACCTGCACCAACTCGCCCGAGACCTCTTCGTTCACTTGATGGAATGCGGCTTCCTGACGAGCATGCCGCGCTGCGACATCCCCCAGGCCGAGCGAGCAGTCGCGAAAAAAGGCAAGCGAGACAAGGTATTGCCCGAGAAAGGCGACAGCGACGATAAAAACCGTACCCAAAGCGTCAGCCAGGCTGGCTGGCGCGAAAGCTCGATGGAAGACGTCATGCATCAAATAGACGGCAGCACCGGCCCCCAGCGCCACCATTGCGCTAACCAGAAAGGCCCGCCACAGGAAGCTTGTCTGGCTCATCAGCGGATAACCAGCTTGATGGTATTGAGCAACTCGTCCGCCGTCGCCGGCTTGACGATCCAGCCCGACGCCCCGGCCGCCTTCGCCTCCAGCTTGCGCGACTGCTGCGACTCGGTGGTCAGGAACAGGATCGGCACGAACTTGCAGGCCGCCAGCTTGCGCACTTCCTTGATCAGGTCGATGCCATTCATCCCCGGCATGTTGAGGTCGGTGATCAGGAGATCGATCTTCAGCCCGCCCTGCAGCTTGCGCAGCGCTTCCTCGCCACTGGCCGCCTTCTCGGTCGCATAACCGGCCTTGGCGAGAATGCCGGAAATACTCAACAGAATGGTTGCCGAATCATCGACAAGAAAGATGGTTTTCATATTGACTGCCATGCCCCACATAAACGTCTGGAAATATCTGATTCCTGGAAATCCCCGGAAATCGCTCACCCCTTGTTTTTCTCAGCCCCCTCCGGAACGCCGGCAATGGCGCTCGATCGCACTGATCAGGAGTTCGAGATTGAGTGGCTTGGCAACATGCTCGACCATGCCGGCAGCCAGGCAGTTATCGCGCTCATCCGCCAGAGCGTGCGCCGTGATACCGATGATCGGCAGCTCGGGCGCCATCTCCCGCAGGCGACGTGCCGCGGCGTAGCCATCCATGACCGGCATCATGATGTCCATGAGCACGACATCCCAGGCGTCGGCGCCACTCCGGGCAACTTCCTGCACGGCTTCCAGGCCGTTTTCCACGCAGCTCAGGCGAACCCCTTCGTCGGCCAGCATCTCCTGCAGCACCAGACGGTTGATCTCGTTATCCTCGGCCGCCAGGATGCGCACATTGCTGAGCCGCGGCCCCGTCGCAGCGACCTCGGCTCCCTCCTTGAGCGCCAGCTCGGTCGGCCGCAGGGGAAGCCGGACTTCGAACACGCTGCCGAATCCGCTACGGCTATCCACCCGAATCTCGCCCCCCATCGCCTCGACTAGACGCCGGCAGATCACGAGACCGAGCCCGGTGCCGCCAAACCGTCGGGGAATCGATGTTTCCGCCTGCTCGAAAGGCGAGAAGAGACGGCCCATTTGTTCCTGCGTCATGCCGATGCCGGTGTCGATGACACGGAACATCAAGCGCGCTTCGACCACGCCGGCTTCGAGGACGACGCTTCCCTGATCGGTGAACTTGATGGCGTTGGAAAGCAGGTTGATGAGTATCTGCAACAACCGGGTTTCGTCGCCCAGGCAAGCCGCGGGCAGCCTGTCGTCCTTGCGGATGGAGAAGCGGATGCCTTTGCTCCGCGCACGCTCCACCGTCAGATCGACGGCCCGGTCGATCAGTCGCTGCAGGCTGACCGGGCGCGATTCGAGCTGCAGCTTGCCGGCTTCGATTTTCGAGAAATCCAGGATGTCGTCGATGATCGCCACCAGCAATTCCCCGGATTCAAGAATCCGTCGGAAATTCTCTCCACATTTCCGGTCGCGATTGGCGCGGGCGCCAACTTGCGCCAAGCCGATCACGGCATTCATCGGCGTGCGAATCTCATGGCTCATGTTGGACAGGAACTCACTCTTCACCCGGCTCAGACGCTCGGCATTCAGGCGCGCCTGCTGCAGGTCGGCCGTTCGCTCGGCAACCAGTTCCTCGAGGTGTTCGCGATAGGCCGCCAGTTCCTGTTCGTTCTGGACGCGCTCGCTGACGTCCTGCTTGACGGCGATGTAGTGGCTGATCTTCCCATCGCGGTCGGGGATCGGCGTGATCGTCTGGAACTCGTGATAGAGGCTGCCGTCCTTGCGCCGATTGATCAATTGCCCTTTCCAGACCCGACCACTGGCAATCGTCTGCCAGAGGCGCTCATATTCGCCAGGGTCCTGCTGGCCGCTGCGCAGCAGTTCGCCGGGGCGCCGGCCGAAGGTTTCGTGCGCCGCATAACCGCTCATCTCGAAAAAGGCGGCATTGGCCCATTGAATGCTTCCGTCGGCCTCAGTGACAATGATCGCGTTGGCTGCGGCATCCAGCGCCGCCACCCGCAAGCGCAGTTCACTCTCGATCTCCCGGCTGGAAGTGAGGTCCTGAATGATCACGGTGGACAGTTGCCCGGCGTCATTTTCTTCAAGCGGCGCGGCCGACATGGCAACGTTGAGCGGATGCCCGTCGCTGCGCAACATGCGCAGCTCGATCTCGTAAGTCGCCCCTTGCGCGAAACGAGCGAGCTTGTCCCGCCCGACCCTGGCAAAGCTGGCCTCGTCCGGATAAAGCTTGCGTGACGACTGACCGATCAATTGATCGGCCGAATAGCCGGTCAATGCGCACAAGGCCGGATTGACTTCGATGAAGCGGCGCGCCGCATCCATGACCGCGATGCCGATCGGCGCCGAACCAAGAATGGCGCGCAAGCGTGCTTCGCTCGACGCCGGCGCGGACTTCGCCTCGACCGGCGCCTGCTTGCTTTCTTCCTTGGCATCCAGCAGCCGGCGATTCTGCTTCTCCAGTTCAATCTGGTAATGGCAGAGCTCTTCCGCCCAGAGCGCGGGATCTTCCCTGCTGCTGAGCAGCAAGTTCCTTGCCTCTGCGATATCACCATTGCGTAGCGCGCTCCGCACGCGTTCGGCAAGCATTACCGGCTCCTGCAAACGGGTATTCGGTTCGATGTCCATCCAGCCCTATCCCCTGAGACCATCCAATTCGCCACAAACTGCAGCGAAAATCGGGTGAAGACCAGATGTCACATCTATCTAAAACAACAAAGATGGCACAAAGCTTCTTTGGTGCCCAATATTCAGAAAATGCTTATCTGTTATGCCAAAGATGATATCGACTGCCGTCGACACCCGATATTCACGAAAACCGCTATTCCTGTTACCAGGAAGCCGGTAGGTGAAATCCGCAATAAACCGTCTATTCCTGATCGAAACCGCAACTGATGACGTAACGGGTCAGTTCGGCGATGCTGTGCAGATCGAGCTTGCGCATGATGTTGCGGCGATGCACCTCGACCGTGGACGGCGCAATGCTCATCTGCTCGGCAATCTGGGTCGAGGTGCGGCCCTTGGCCACCTGCACCAGAACCGCGCGCTCACGAGGGCTGAGCTGGGTCTGCGGTGGACTACCGAGCATGCCGGGGAGCGCGGCATTACCGGTCAACAAGGTTGCCGCATCGGGACAGAGATAATGGCGCCCGCTTCGTACCGCCTCGATGGCGCGCAGCAGTTCGTCGCTGGCCTCGGCCTTGGTGACGTAGGCGGCCGCGCCGGCGTCGAACATGTCCAGCACGTAGCGCCGCTCAACATAGGTGGACAACGCGATCACCTTGGTGGCCGGCATGGTGGCCAGCAACTGGCGGGTAGCCTTGATGCCATTCGTCCCCGGCATGCCGATATCCATGCATACGATATCCGCTGCGCTCTGTTGCGCCAGTTGCAGAACATCGCTGCCGTTCCCGGTCTCCCCCACGACCACCAGGCGGGGCACGCGTTCGAGCAGCAAACGCAGGGCTTCGCGGAACATCCGGTGATCATCGGCGAGAAATATGCGCTTTGTCATATTGGACTTGTTATCGACTCAATCCGCAAAAACCTCACCGGTGGGTAATGCAATCGGGTTGACGGTCCTCTCTTATGGACACAAGGACAAAAGCAGCGCTATCGCTAGCCAAGCAGGCTTCCACCACACCGGACCGCACAGTCACTTTCGCCAATCGCGCCTCACTTTCGTGGCGCCCCCCAAGCCCCCGATGCTCACCGAGTTCCGCCCCTGTTACATGTCAATCTCGCCGGCGGCAAACAAATCTAGAAAAAGCCCAGCAAATGACAGATGTGATTTATTTATAGAGCAAAGGATGATATCCATCGACCACGGAATGCGGTAGCCCGGAAACCCCCTAGCCGAACTACCCGGATACCGGTATTCCCCCCCAGGCTGCGTCGGATTGGCGCGCCCGAAACCAGCGCTTATCGCCCTTGCGGAGAGCGTAGCGCGGCGGAGCCGGCGTCGGCTCCGCTCAAGCGAACGCCGCCGCGGGAATCCGGCCAAAAATGCGCGTCCCGCTGCCTGCGGCGGACTCGAGAGCAAAGCTGCCGCCCGAGAATTCCGCCATTTCCCTCATATTGACCAAGCCCAGACCGCTTTCGAAAGAGGGCTCGCCGAGGCGCCCCACGTCAAACCCGCTACCGTCGTCGCTGATCGACAAGCTCAGACCGCAACGGTCCTGGACCATGCCAACCACGACCGTCGTGGCGTGAGCATGCTTGGCAACATTGGTCAGTGCCTCCTGGAAAATACGGAACAGCGCCGATTCCAGTTCCGCCGCCAGCACTGACGGTGGCGCCGCTACGTCGATCCGGACGACGATGCCGGTGCGACGCCGGAAATGCTGAGCATAGCTTTCCATCGCGGGAAGAAGGCCGGCGTAATCGAGCAACGACGAGCGCAACTCGGCGCTGATGTCGCGAATACTGGCAACGGTATCTTCAATCAGGGCACGGGTGTCTTCCAGGCGGGCGGTGATTTCATCGTCTCCGCTGGAACACAGGGCTTCGCTCAGCAGACCGAGGTTGATCGAGATCGCCGCCAGATTCGGACTGGTCCGGTCATGCAGATCGGCGGCCAGACGGCGGCGCATTTCCTCCTGCGTCGCCAGCAGGTGTCGAGACAGCGATTCGATCCGCCCCGCCTGGTCGCGCAGCACGTCTTCGTCACGCTTGCGGGCCGTGACATCGCGCAGTACGGCAACGAACTGACTGGCCTGTCCCTCGTCATCGAAAACCGGCGTGATCGACAGTTCATTCCAGAACGGCGTGCCATCCTTGCGATAGTTCAGCAGTTCGCCATGAAACGGCTGGCGAGTCTGCAGGGCGGCACGGATCGCCGCCCGGCTTGTCGGGTCGCTGTCCGGCCCCTGCAGGAAATTGCACTCCCGGCCACGAATTTCGGCCAGCGTATAGCCGGTGATTGTTTCGAAAGCGCTGTTCGCATAGGTGATGCGCTGCGCGGCGTCGGTGATCAGCACCCCCTGCGAAATGGCTGACAGGGCATTGTCCCGCAGACGCAGCAGATGCAGTTGATCATGCAACAGCCGCTCCGCCTCCTTGCGTCGCGTGATGTCGAGGTGGGTGCCGACGACGCGCAGCGGACGCCGGGCGCCATCCCGCTCGATCACCTTGCCGCGACTGAGAATCCAGACCCAGTGACCAGTGCGGTGACGCAGCCGGTACTCGTTTTCGAAAACGCCAGCGTCAGAGGCCAATTGTTGCTTCAGTTCCCGCTGCAGCGGATCGACATCGTCCGGATGCAGGCGACCTTCCCAGGCGTCGGCCCGCGTCACCACCGGCTCCGCCCTTTCGCCGAGCATCGCCGCCCAGCGGGCATCGACCGAGACCTGTCCGCTCGGCAGGTGCCAGTCCCACATTCCAAGATCGGCCCCGGCCAGCGCCAACTCAAGACGTTGACGACTCTCTTCCTGCTGACTTTCCTGGCACTTGCGCGCGGTGATGTCGCGAAACTGGTTGATGCTGCGCAACTCGCCCTTGCTGTCAACGAACAGGGTCGAGATGACTTCGGCGGGAAAGCGCCGGCCGCTACCGTGGATGCAGGTCAGTTCGCCCCGGGCCTGACGCGTGCGCAGGCGTTCGACGAGGCCATCGCGCAGGCGTGGATCGTCCATATCGACGATCCCGGCTCGCCCGCGACGGCGGAATTCTTCCTCACTCAGGCCGAACAGCTTGCACGCCGCCGGGTTGGCGGTGTCGATGCGACCATCCGGCCAGGCAAAGATGATCGCCTCACCGGTATGCTCGTGGATCAGCCGCCAGCGCTCCTCGCTTTCCCGGAGCCGTCTCTCGTTCTCCTTGCGGACGCTGATGTCGAGATGCGTACCGACAGCGCGCAACGGACGCCCCGCGGCATCCCATTCGAGGACCTTGCCGTGGTCCAGTATCCAGATCCAGTGACCGTCGCGATGACGGACCCGATGTTCCGATTCGTAGGCTGGTGTCTGGCGGCGGAGATGCGCGATCCAGGCGGCCTTGGTCCGCGCCCGGTCTGCCGGGTGCAGGCGGCTGCGCCAACTGTCGATGTGTGGCGCCAGTCGTTCCGGCGACTCGCCCAGCATCGATGCCCAGCGCTCGTTGAAGAGGACCCGTCCGCTGGGAATGTGCCAGTCCCACATGCCGAGATCGCCTCCGGCCAAGGCCAGTTCCAGACGCTCGCGGTCCTTTTCCCGCTGCGCCTCGACTTGCTTGCGCTCGCTGACATCCCGGGCGAAACCGATGGAACCCAGCAATTCGCCGTTCGTGTCGAAAAACGGGGCCTTGTAGGTCTCGAACCAGAGACGCTGGCCATGCGTGCATATTTCCTCCTCGACGACCATCTTCTGATGCCTGCTGATCACCTCGCGGTCGACCGCCCGATATGCTTCGGCCAATTCGCGCGGCGCGATGGCGAAATCGTCCTTGCCGACCAGAGCTTCTGCCCCGCCCAGGCCAAAGGTCAGGACGAAGGCTTCATTGACGGCGAGAAAGCGGCTTTCCGTGTCCTTCAGCCAGGCCGGAAAGGGAAGCCTGTCGAGAATGGCGCGAAAGCAGGTCTGCGGGTCGCTCGGAGAATCGGACTGCCGGCTCGCGACCATTTTCAGAACGCCTGATCACGCAGTTGTTGCGACGCGCTCCGGCGGAAACTGCCTCTGTCGTTCATCATCGATCCCTCTCTTGGCGATCCGCGGCAGTATTTCGGCTTTGTCAGAGAGGGTCAAGCACCTGCCGCGACAGGGACGACAATTGCCACCAATTGACCGACGGGAGCAGGCAATGAGCGCCGCCGACCGACAACCGGCAGAGCGCGCCTACTCGGCCGCCGCCGGCTTCAGGGCGGCCCGTAGCGCCGCTTCGCCGAGGTCCGGGCAGACTTTCTCGATGAAGGCGTGGGCATAGCTGCGCAGGTAGGTGCCGCGGCGCACCGCAAGGTGCGTGGTGTTGGCCGGGAACAGATGCGGCACCTCGATCAATTGCAGGTTGCGGTCCTGTTCCGGGTGGTAGGCGACCGAGGCGACGATGCCGACGCCCAGCCCGAGGCCGACATAGGTCTTGATCACGTCGGCGTCGATCGCCGAAAGCACGATGTCGGGCACCACGCCGGCGTCGGCGAAGGCCGCATCGACGTGGGCGCGACCGGTGAAGCCTTCGTGGTAGGTGATGACCGGATACTCGGCCAGCGCTTCGAGCGTCACCGGCCGGCAGTCGAGCAGCGGATGGCCGTCGGGCACGATGATCGCGTGGTGCCACGAGTAATAGGGAAAGGACGCCAGTTCCGGCACCTTGTTGATCGCCTCGGTGGCGATCCCGATATCGGCCCGGCCGCTGACCACCAGTTCGGCGATTTCCTGCGGGCTGCCCTGGAGCAGGGTCAGGTGTACCTTGGGATAGTCCGCCTTGAACCACTGGATGATCTTCGGCAGCGCGTAACGCGCCTGGGTGTGCGTCGTCGCCACGACGAAGTGGCCGGTCTCGCGGCTGGCGAACTGGTCGGCGATGCGGCGCAGGTTCTGGGTGTCGAGCAGGATGCGCTCGACCACCCCGACCAGTTCCTTGCCCGGCTCGGTCAGGCCGAGCAGGCGCTTGCCGCGGCGGACGAAGATCTCGATCCCGAGTTCGTCCTCGAGGTCCTTGATGTGCTTGCTGACACCGGGCTGCGAGGTATACAGCGCGTTGGCCACCTCGGTCAGATTGAACTCCTGACGCACCGTCTCGCGGACGATCCGCAGTTGCTGGAAATTCATGCTCGCTCTCCCGTCGGACACCCGGTCCGCATCATCGATCAGCGAACTTTAAGAACATCCGGTTATGCCGTGAAATAATTAAAAACGAATAGCAAATCACGAAAACGGATATAGGGTTCAATCCCGCCGCCGTTCGCGCGCCCGATGCACCCGGTAGCCGTGGCTGCGCAGCAAGCGGACGGCACCGTCGATCGACTGGCGCAGCGCCGCCGGCAACTCATCCGCCGGCCCGGCCGGCGCTGCCGGCGGCGCCAGCGTCAGACCGTGCTGCGCCAACCAGTCGATGATCGCCTGCAAGCTCTTCTGGCCGATGCCCTCGGCCCGCTGCAGGCGCCGGTAGCCGAGCGCACAGACCTCCTCGGCCGTGAATTCGGCGCGCCCGAACAGCTTGCACAAGGCGTGGCGCGCCGGCGTCGGCAGGCATGCCATGCCCGGCTCAGGCGGCGCTGGCGGCCTGCTCATCGTCCTTGCCGAAGAGCCTGAGGCGCGACGGCAGCAAGCGGACGTCCTGACCGTCGCGCAGCCCGAGTTCGAGCACGCGCTGGCGCGTGATCTCGACTTCGAAGTGCTGGCCGCTCGCGCCGTTGATGCCGTCGAGTTCGACGCGGGCGGTAACGCCGAAAGCGAGGATGCGATTGATCCGGGCGGCGATGCCGGCGCTCGCCGCCGGATCGGTGTCGATTTCCAGCTCGTGCGGCCGGGCAAAGGCGACGACTTCGGCACCGTGGGCAAAGTCATGCGCTTCGTGCGCCAGCGTGTCGTCGCCGACGCGCAGCGATGCGCCGTCGACCCGGCCGTGGAAGAGATTGACCGAGCCGAGGAAGCCATAGACGAACGGGGTCGCCGGGTGGCGATAGACTTCTTCCGGGGTGCCGATCTGCTCGACCTTGCCGTGGTCCATCAGGACGACGCGGTCGGCGACTTCGAGCGCTTCTTCCTGGTCGTGGGTGACGAAGATCGAGGTGATGTGCAGTTCGTCGTGCAGCTTCCGGAGCCAGCGCCGCAGTTCCTTGCGCACCTTGGCGTCGAGCGCGCCGAACGGCTCGTCGAGCAGCAGCACCCGCGGCTCCACCGCCAGCGCCCGGGCCAGCGCGATGCGCTGGCGCTGCCCGCCGGACAACTGCGACGGAAAGCGGTCGGCCAGCCAGTCGAGCTGGACGAGATTGAGCAACTCATGCACCTTGTCCTTGATCTTCGCTGCCGACGGCCGCTGGCCGCGCGGCTTCATGCGCATGCCGAAGGCGACGTTGTCGAACACCGTCATGTGCTTGAACAGCGCGTAATGCTGGAAGACGAAGCCGACCTGGCGCTCGCGCACATGGGTGCCGGAGGCGTCGTCGCCGTCGAGCAGGACCTGACCCGAGTCGGCCTGTTCCAGCCCGGCGATGATGCGCAGCAACGTCGTCTTGCCGCAGCCCGAAGGCCCCAGCAGGGCGACCAGCTCGCCGGTCGGGAAATCGAGGCTGATGTCGTCGAGCGCGGTGAAATCGCCGAACTGCTTGTGGATGTTCTTGACCTGGATGCTCATGATACGGATTCCTGGGTGTCCCGGTACGACCGGGCGGCCTGATGTTCGACCCAGTTCTTGATGACCAGCGTGACCAGCGCCAGCAGCGCCAGCAGCGAAGCCACGGCGAAGGCCGCCGAGAACTGGTATTCGTTGTAGAGGATTTCGACGTGCAGCGGCAGCGTGTTGGTCTGCCCGCGGATGTGCCCGGAGACGACGCTGACCGCGCCGAACTCGCCCATCGCCCGGGCGTTGGTCAGGATCACCCCGTACATCAGGCCCCACTTGATGTTGGGCAGCGTGACGTACCAGAACACCTGCCAACCTTTGGCGCCAAGGACCACCGCCGCCTCTTCCTCTTCCTTGCCCTGCGCCTGCATCAGCGGGATCAGTTCGCGGGCGACGAAGGGAAAGGTGACGAAGACGGTGGCGAGCACGATCCCCGGCACGGCGAAGATGATCTTGATGTCGTGGTCGGACAGCCAGCTGCCGAACCAGCCTTGGGCGCCGAAGACGAGCACGAAGACGAGACCGGCGATGACCGGCGAGACCGAGAACGGCAGGTCGATCAGGGTGATCAGGATCTGCTTGCCGCGGAACTCGAACTTGGCGATCGCCCAGGCCGCGGCAACGCCGAAGACCAGGTTGAGCGGCACCGAGATCGCCGCCGCCAGCAGCGTCAGCTTGATTGCCGACAGGGCGTCGGGATCGACCAGCGCCGTCAGGTAGGTTTCCCAGCCCTTGCGCAGCGCCTCGACGAAGACTGCGACCAGCGGCAGCAGCAGGAAAATGGCGAAGAAGCCGAGCGCCAGCGCCAGGATCGTCCATTTGACCAGCGGCGTCTCGCGCGTCGCCGCCTTGCTCTCGAAGCGCGACGCATGGTCGGCGCCGAGATGCATCGTGGTTGCGCCAGCCATCAGCGGTCCCTCCCGGTACGTTTGGCGGTCCACGCCTGCAGCCCGTTGATGATCAGCAGCAGGGTGAAGGAAAACAGCAGCATCACCGCGGCAATCGCCGTGGCGCCGCGGTAGTCGTACTGTTCGAGCTTGGTGATGATCATCAGCGGCGTGATCTCGGAAACATAAGGCAGGTTGCCGGCGATGAAGATGACCGAGCCGTACTCACCGACGGCGCGCGCAAAGGCCAGCGCGAAGCCGGTCAGCAGCGCCGGCAGCAGGATCGGCAGGATGACGTGGCGGAAGGTCTGCCAGCGCTGCGCGCCGAGGCTGGCGGCGGCCTCCTCGAGTTCGGTGTCGAGGTCTTCGAGGATCGGCTGCACGGTACGCACGACGAAAGGCAGGCCAATGAAGATCAGCGCCACCAGCACGCCGAGCGGTCCGAACGCGACCTTGATGCCGAGCGGTTCGAGGTACTGGCCAAGCCAGCCGTTCTTCGCGTACAGCGCGGTCAGCGCGATGCCGGCGACGGCGGTGGGCAGCGCGAACGGCAGGTCGACCAGGGCATCGACCAGCTTCTTGCCGGGAAACGAGTAACGCACCAGCGACCAGGCGAGCAGCAGCCCGAACACCGCGTTGATCGCCGCCGCCAGCAACGAGGCGCCGAACGAGAGTTTGTAGGTGGCGACCACCTGCGGCGCCGTCACCACCTCGACGAAGCGTTCCCAGTCCAGCTCGAAGGCCTTCAGGAAGACCGCGGCGAGCGGGATCAGGATAAGCAGCGACAGGTAGCCGAGCGTGTAGCCGAGGGTCAGGTTGAACCCCGGCAGGACGCGGAAGGTTTTGGCGCTGGCCATCACTTCCTCGCGACGATCTGGTCGTAGAGCGCGCCGTCGGCGAAATGCGCCTTCTGCACGGCGGCCCAGCCACCGAGCTTCTGTTCGACGGTAAAGGTGCGGATCGCCGGGTACTTGGCGGCAAGTTTCTTCAATACCGCCGGGTCGCGCGGCCGGAAGTCGTGTTTGGCGATGATTTCCTGGCCGGCCGACGAGAACAGGAAGTCGAGGTAAGCCTTGGCCAGCTTCTCGCTACCGCGCTTGGCGGCGACCTTCTGGACGATGGCGACCGGCGCCGCGGCCTCGATCGACAGCGACGGATAGACGATGTCGAACTTGCTCGAACCGAGTTCCCGGGCGATCAGGATGGCTTCGTTCTCGAAGGTCACCAGCACGTCGCCGACATCGCGCTGGGTGAAGGTGGTGGTCGCGCCGCGACCGCCGCCGTCGAGCACCGGCACATTGGCGAACAGCTTGCTGACGAAGTCCTTGGCACCAGCCTCGGAACCGCGCTTGTCGAGGGCGTAACCCCAGGCGGCGAGGTAGGTGTAGCGTCCGTTGCCGGAAGTCTTCGGGTTGGGCACGATGACCTGCAGGCCGGCGCGGGTCAGGTCGCCCCAGTCCTTGATCTGCTTCGGATTGCCCTTGCGCACCAGAAAGACGGTGGTCGTCGTGTACGGCGTCGCCTCGTGCGGGAACTGCTTGCGCCAGTCGGCGGCGACCAGGCCGCCGCGCTCGACCAGGATGTCGATGTCCGGCGCCTGGTTCATCGTGATGACGTCGGCTTCCAGGCCGCCGATCACCGCCCCGGCCTGCTTCGACGAGCCGCCGTGCGACTGGTTGATGCTGACGTCCGCCCCGCCCTGCTTCTTCCAGGCGGCGACGAAAGCCGGGTTGATCTCCTTGTACAGCTCGCGCGAGACGTCGTAGGAAACGTTGAGCAGCGAGGTCTGGGCATGCACCGCACCGGTCAGCAGGCAGGACAGCGCGAGCAAGGTGGTCTTGAGCTTGGGGATCATCGGGGGCTCCGTTCTTGTGATTGATGGCTGCAGTCTAGGGAGAGCGACAGCGCCGCCCAACGAAGAAAAGCTGATTTCGATATCCACAAAACGGATAAAGCCGGCCCGCGTCATCGGCGCGGCCGGCTTCAGGAAGGGACACCCCGGCGACTTACTTCTTGCCGTACACCTGGTCGAAGCTGCCGCCGTCGGCGAAGTGCTTCTTCTGCGCCGCCTGCCAGCCGCCAAAATCGTCGATCCTGATCAGCTTGAGCTTGGGAAAGCGCGCCAGGTCCTTCGGGTCGGCGAGTTCCGGTTTGATCGGCCGGTAGTAGTTCTTGGCAGCGATCTTCTGCCCCTCGGCCGAATACAGGTACTCGAGATAGGCGGTCGCCACCTTGGTCGTGCCGCGCTTCTCGGTCACGCCATTGACCACCGTCACCGGCGGCTCGGCAAGGATCGAGAGCGACGGCACGACGATCTCGAACTTGTCCGGGCCGAGTTCGTTGATCGACAGGAAGGCTTCGTTCTCCCAGGCCAGCAGCACGTCGCCGATGCCGCGCTGGACGAAGGTGTTGGTCGCGCCGCGGGCGCCGGAGTCGAGCACCGGCACGTGCTGCAGCAGGTCCTTGACGAAGGCCTGGGCCTTGGCTTCGCTACCGTACTTCTTCAGCGCGTAGCCCCAGGCGGCCAGGTAGTTCCAGCGCGCCCCGCCGGAAGTCTTCGGGTTCGGCGTGATCACTTCGACGCCCGGCTTGATCAGGTCGTCCCAGTCCTTGATCCCCTTCGGGTTGCCCTTCTTGACCAGGAAAACGATGGTCGAGGTGTAGGGCGAGCTGTTGTGCGGCAGGCGCTTCTGCCAGTTGGCGGGGAGCAGCTTGCCGTTCGAAGCCTGGGAAATTGCATCGATGTCGTAGGCCAGCGCCAGGGTGACGACGTCGGCTTCCAGGCCGTCGATCACCGCCCGCCCCTGCTTGCCCGAGCCGCCGTGCGACTGCTTGACCGAGACATCCTGGCCGGTCGTCGCCTTCCAGTGCTTGGCGAAGGCGTTGTTGAACTCGACGTACAGTTCACGCGTCGGATCGTAGGAGACGTTGAGCAGCGTGCTCTGCGCCTGGGCCAGGCCGGCGAACAGCGCGCCGGCGAGCAGCGCGTAACGGATGATTGAGTGCTTCATGATTCACTTCCTCGCTTGAACTAAGTGAATCCACTCTAAATGCCGGCTGCCGGCGCCAAAAATAATAAAAACTGCGTTGCTTATACGCGCCCGCCTCACTCGGGCAGGCGCGTCGCCAGCACCTCGTCGACGCGGTTCTTTTCCATGTCCATGACCTCGAAATGCCAGCCGGCCCAGTCGAAGGCTTCGGTCTTGCGGGGAATCCGCCCGAGCTGGACGATCACGAAACCGCCGACGGTGTGGTAGTTGCCCAGTTCCTCTTCCGGCAGTTCGCCGATGCCGAGCAACTGCTTCATCTCGTCGATCGGCAGCAGGCCGTCGAGCAGCCAGCTACCGTCGTTGCGCTGTATCGCCAGCGGCGACTCGACGGCGCCGGAGAGGACGTCGCCGACGACGGTGCCCATCAGGTCGGACAGGGTGACCAGCCCTTCGGTGGCGCCGAACTCGTTGGAGACCAGCGCGATCTGCGTCTGGTTGGCCTTGAAGAATTCGAGCAGGCCGATCAGCGACAGGCTGCCCGGCACGTACTGCAGGGGCTGCAGCGCCAGCTTGCCGAAGTCGAGTTCGCGCTCGGAGAGCAGTTCGCGCAGCAGGTCACTGCTATCGACAAAGCCCAGTGCGTTGCCAAGGCCGCCCTTGCTGACCAGGTAGCGCGACACGGTGCGTTCGCGCAGCAACTCGATGTTCGCTTCGTGCGCAGCACTCAGGTCGAGGCAGGCGATGTCGGCGGCCGGCGTCATGATCGCCGCCACCTTCCGGTTATCGAGGCGGAAGACGTTGCCGAGAATTTCGCTTTCGGTCTGGTCGAGGTCGCCGTGCTTGCGCCCGGCTTCGATCAGGAAGCGGATCTCGTCGGCCGCCGTCGCTTCCGCCGACCCCTTGAGCGGGAAGAACTGCAGCAGCCAGTCGGCGGTTTTCGAAACGACCGAAACCAGCGGCCGGGTCAGGCGGATCAGGAAGGCGATCAGGCCGGACAGCGCCTCGGCGACGGCTTCCGGGTGGGCCAGCGCCAGCCGCTTCGGAATCACCTCGCCGAAAACCAGCGAGAAGAAGGTGATGACGATCACCACCAGGGCGAGCGCCAGCGCATAGGCCGGCCCCGCCGTCAGCCCGAAGCCGAGCAGCCAGGCCTCGACGCGCGGCACCCAGAGCGCCTCGCCATAGACGCCGGAGAGCATCGCCAGCGCGGTGATGCCGAGCTGTGTCGTGCCGAGCAGACGGCTGGCGTTCTGGCGGAAGCCGATGACCACCGCCGCTGCCGCCTTGCCCTGCTCGGCGCGGATCGCCAGATGGGTATTGCGGCTGGCGCCGATCGCCATCTCGGCCATGGCGAGCAGGCCACAGCCCAGAATCAGGAAGACCAGAATCCAGATTTCCATCATCCTTGAAACCTCAGTTGGACGCGCTTGGAAGATTCGCCGCCGCTCTGCGCCGGCAACCGATGCCTACTCTACACCAACGCGCAAGGCCGGCAGTGGCGCGGCGCCGCTGGCATTCCCGCTCATCCGGCTGCCGTTCGGCCGACGCCAGGGAATACGGCGCGCCACCTGGCATCCGGCCGGCTCAGGGAATGAATGGCAGTTGCAGGCCCGCCGTGTCGCCGGCGCCACCGCCGACTGCCAGGCAGGCCTCGCGGAACAGGCGGCCGGCGAGGCCGGGGTGGCGGCTGCGCTGGCGGACGAAGTAGAAGTGCCGGCGCAGGTCGAACTGCGGCGTCGGCAGCTCGACCAGGCTGCCGCGCCGGAAGGCTTCGCGCAGCGCCAGGCGCGACAGGCAGCCGAGGCCGATGCCGGATTCGACGGCGCGCTTGATCGCCTCGGTGTGCTCGAGTTCGAGCGCCAGCCGGAACGCCGGCAGGCGGCTGCCGATGCAACGGTCGAACTGGCTGCGCGTGCCCGACCCCGGTTCGCGCAGGACCCAGGACTGTTCGCCCAGAGTCGCGCTGTCGACCGCCGGGCGGCCGGCCAGCGCGTGCCCCGGCGCGCAGAAGACGACCAGTTCGTCGGCCAGCCAGGGCTCGACCAGCAGGTCGGGATGCGCCACTTCGCCCTCGATCAGGCCGAAATCGCAGTCGCCCCGCAGCAGGCGGCCGGCGACGGTTTCCGAATTGGCCACCTGCAGGCTGACCGGCGAATCCGGGTAGCGGCGCATGTAATCGACGACGATCAGCGTCGCCAGGTAGTTGCCGATGGTCAGCGTCGCCCCCACCGCCAGCGGCCCGGGACGGCCGCCGCCGAGGTAGTCGTCGACCTCGCCGGCCTGCGCCAGCAGCGACTCGGCCAACGCCAGCAGGCCGCGGCCGCTGCTGTTCAGGTGCAGGCGCTTGCCGACGCGGTCGAACAGCGGACAGTCGTAGGCCCGCTCCAGCTCGACCAGCGCACTGCTCGCCGCCGACTGCGACAGCGCCAGCCGCCCGGCGGCGAGCGAAACGTTTTCGCTGCGGGCGATGGCGACGAAGATTTCGAGCTGGCGCAGGCTGAACTTCATATCGATTTCATCAATAACGAATAGAAAAATTATCCGCTTTTGTTTCAAAGCCACCAAGCCTAAGCTGCACTCACTTCCTCCCTGCCTGCCGCCGACCATGAGCAACTTCAACCGCGAAACCGTCCTTTCCGTCCATCACTGGAACGACAGCCTGTTCAGCTTCCGCACCACGCGCGACCCCGGCCTGCGTTTCATCAACGGCCAGTTCGTGACCATCGGCATGGAGGTGAACGGCCGCCCGCTGATGCGCGCCTACAGCGTCGCCAGCGCCAACTACGAGGAACACCTCGAGTTCTTCAGCATCAAGGTCCCGGACGGCCCGCTGACCTCGCGCCTGCAGCACCTGCGCCCGGGCGACGAGCTGCTGGTCAGCCGCAAGCCGACTGGCACGCTGGTGCTGCGCGACCTGAACCCGGGCAAGCGCCTGTTCCTGTTCGCCACCGGCACCGGCCTGGCGCCGTTCATGAGCCTGATCCACGATCCCGAGATGTACGAGCGCTTCGAGAAGATCATCCTCATCCACGGCGTCCGCTGGACCAGCGAACTGGCCTACCACGACTACATCGAGAACGACCTCAGGGAACACGAGTACCTGGGCGAGGAAATCCGCGACAAGCTGATCTACTACCCGACCGTGACCCGCGAGCCCTTCCGCAACGAGGGCCGGCAGACCGACCTGATCCTCTCCGGCAAGCTGTTCGCCGACCTCGGCATCGCACCGCTCGACCCGGCCACCGACCGCGGCATGATCTGCGGCAGCCCGGCGATGCTCAGGGAAATCTCGGCCATGCTCGACGGCTTCGGCTTCCACATCTCGAAGCACATCGGCGAGATGGGCGACTACGTGATCGAGCGCGCCTTCGTCGAGCAGTAAGCGGGGCCGGCCTCAGGCCGGCGGGTCGTCGGCGTAGCCGTGCTCGGCCTCCAGCTCGGCGGTGAAGCTGGCGACCAGCGCGGCGCGCCCGGCGCGCGTCGCAATCCGTTCGAGCAGCGCGGCGAAAGCCGCGTCGTCGATGTTGCCTTCGGCGCGATTGACCGCCAGCACCTGGACCAGAAATTCGATGTTCTCGCGGTCCTCGGCATCGCCCGGCTGGCGGCCCAGCGCGGCGGCGAGCGCGCCGGCCAGCGAATTGCCGGCCGGTTTGGCATCGGCCGCCGGCACGTCGGCGTGCGCCGCCTGGACGATGCGCTGCAGGTCGGGATGTCCTTCGGGTAGGGTCTTTTCCATGGAATGCGCCTTCGGTTGCAATCAGACAGTTGGCGACGTGAAGCGTCAGTGGCTGCGCCCGCAGCGCGCGGGCGGCTTCGGCGCCGGCGCCGTCATTGTGCCGGAAATGACGAAGGGCGGGCCACCCGGACCCGCCCTTCTCTCTTTAGGCTAAGACCTGTCTCAGACCGGCTCGAACAGCATGGTCGCCGCCGCGGTATTCGAGATCGGGATGTGGAAGTTGGAATGCACCACCCGCACCGCGCCCGGCACGGTGCCGCGGGCGACCAGCCAGTTGAGCAGCTCGACGCCTTCGTTGCCGGTCTGCTCGACCAGGTCGACGTCGGAGAACTGGGTGGCCCAGGTCGGGTCGTTGACCATGCTGTCCATGAACTTGAGGTCGAATTCCTTGTTGATGAAGCCGGCACGCTCGCCTTCAAGTTGGTGCGACAAGCCGCCGGAGCCGATCACCAGGACCTTGGCGTCTTCCGGGAAAGCCGCGATGGCGCGGCCGATCGCCTCGCCCAGCCGGTAGCAGCGACGCGCCGACGGCAGCGGGAAGAGCACGGTATTGACGCAGACCGGGACGCTCTTCACCGGCCACTTCTGTTCCGGCCAGAGCAAGGCCATGGGCAGCGTGAAGGCGTGGTCGACCAGCATTTCCTGGCAGGCGACCATGTCGAAATCGTCGCGCACCAGGCTGTCGCGGATGTGCCAGGAAAGGTCTTCGGCGCCCGGAAAGCTCGGCATCGTCGGAATGCCCCAACCTTCGTCCTCGCTGACGTATTCCGGCGCGGTGCCGATGGCGAAGGTCGGCTGCTTGTCGAGGAAGAAATTCAGGCCGTGGTCGTTGTAGCAGGACACGACAATGTCCGGCTTGACCTGGTCGAGCCATTCGCGGATCGCCGGGAAGCCGTCAAAGAAGGGCTTCCAGTACGGGTCCTGCTGGAGGTTGAGATGGATCGCCTTGCCCAGTGCCGGCACGTGCGAAGTGGTCAGGATGCCTACGATTTTTGCCATGATTCAGTTCCCCGCCGCGACCAGTTTGGCCTTGAAATCTTCCTTGCTCATCCCCGTCTGCAGGGCGCCGATGTCCTGCATGTCGAGGCCCAGGACGCCGCCGGCCAGCTTGCCGAGGAAATAGACGCCGCCGCCGACGCGGATCAGCGCCAGCACGTCGCGGCCGAGGATGGCCTGGGTCTGTTCCTGGCTGAGGCCGAACTTGCGGCAATAGGCGGCTTCGTCGCTGACGAACTCGTCGCGGTTGGCCTTGCTGTTGAACGAATAGCACATCTTGTTCAGCGCATAACCGCGACGGGCGGCCTCGTGATCGAAGATCGGTGCGCCGGGAATCGTTCGCTTCGGCGGACGAATGCTCATGTTGCGTCTCCTGTAAGTGTTGTGAATCGCTGCTTGCTGAGGGACTGCGATAACCCTTAGCCCGAGAGGGATTCTCCATCCGGCGAACAACAAAATAAATAGATTGCTTATAATGCAATTCATGAACGATTTCGATTATTTGGACCTCGACGGAAAACTGCTGCGCCTGCTCATCGCCGTCCATGAAGAAGGCTCGGTGACCCGCGCCGCGCTGCGCCTGGGCGTCACCCAGTCGGCGGTCAGCCACATGCTCGACAAGCTGCGCGGCATCGTCGGCGATCCGCTGTTCGTCAAGTCCGGCCGCTCGGTGGTCGCCACCGCCCAGGCCGGGGCGTTGGTCGCCGAGGCGCGCGAACTGCTCGACCGCCTGCACCAGTTCGGCAGCAAGGCCGGCTTCACCCCGGCCAGCCTCGAACGGACACTGACCATCGCCGCCAACGACCTGCAGCGCGACCTGCTGTTGCCGGCGCTGTTCGGGCTGCTCAAGGAAGAGGCGCCGGGAATCAGCCTGCGCGTCATTCCGTCCAACATCCCGAGCGCCGAACTGCTGCGCTCGGACCGCTGCCAACTGGCCATTTCGCCGCGCCCGCCGGAAGGCGCCGACATCCTGCAGCGCCGGCTGTTCAACGACAGCTACGCGGTCTTCTTCGACCCGGCAGTACGCCCGCCCCCCGCCGACCTCGCCGACTACCTGGCGGCCGAGCACATCACCGTGGTTTATGAGCCGCAACGCAACCTGGATATCGACGACCATCTGAAAAGCCGCGGCATCCAGCGCCGCTTCGCCGTCAGCGTCGCCAGCTTCGGCGGCATCCGCGCCTTTCTCAAGGGCTCGAACTACCTGGCGACCCTGCCGCATCGCCTGGGCGGCAACCAGCTAGCCGGTTTCGCCCGCACCGCAACGCCCTTCGCCTGCCCGGAGATGCCGATGTACGCGATCTGGCACCAGCGCTACCAGCACGACCCGATGATGCGCTGGCTGCTCGACAAGCTGTACCGGGTCAGCCAGGGGCTCGAGCCGACCGCCTGAGCAGCGCCAGGCTGCCGGGCAGCAGGAACAGGCCGAGCGCGCCGACCACCGGCAGCACGCCGAGCAGCGAGGCCAGCGCGCCGGCAAGCAGGCCGCCCAGCGCATCGAAGCCGAAGCGGGTCGAACCGAAGATCGAGATCACCCGGCCGCGCAATCCTTCCGGCGCGAGCTGCTGCAGCCGCGTATTGGCGGCAATGTTGGTGGCGCCGATGCCGGCGCCGATCAGGCAGACCATGGGTAGCGCCAGCGCCAGGCTGCCGACGTAGCCGGCCAGCGCAAAACCGAGCAGGCCGACGGCGGCAAGCGCGCAACTGCCGATCGCGAAATCCGGCCGGATTTCGCTCCTTGCCCGGGTCGACAGATAGAGCGAGGCGACCAGCGCGCCGGCGCCGCCCATGCCGAGCAGCCAGCCCAGCGACTGGGCGCTGCCGGCGAACACTTCCTTGGCGAAAACCGGCATCAGCACGACGTAGGAGGACGCGGTGACATTGACCATCGCCACCGCCAGCAGGGCGACCCTGGCGTCTACGGTGCTACGGACGAAGGCGGCGACCTCGACCAGCGCGCTGGCGGTCTTCAGGCCGTGCTGCCGGGGAATCTCGGCGCGGATGGCGAGCACCGCCGAAATCGGCCCCAGGTAGGACAGGGCGTTGATCAGGAAACACAGACTTTCGGGAGCGACGGCAAGGAGCAGCCCGGCGACCGGCGGGCCGATCAGGCGCCCGCTATGCACCACCGCGGCATTGAGCGCGACGGCGTTGGGCAGCGTCGTCCGGTCATCGACCAGATAGAGCAGCAGGCTCTGCCGGGTCGGCAGGTCGAAACTGTTGAGGATGCCGAGCAGGCCGGCGAGCAGCAGCAGGTGCCAGACGGCGACCGCGTCGAAGAAGACCAGCCCGGCCAGGACCAGGGCCTGCGCGGCAAACACGCACTGCAGGCCGATCATCAGGCGGCGCCGGTCGTAGCGGTCGATCATCACACCGGCGAGCGGCGCCACCACCAGTTGCGGCGCCTGCGACAGGAAGGCGGTCAGCCCGAGCAGGACCGGCGAACCGCTGATCCGGTACACCAGCCAGGACATGGCGACAGCCTGGATGAAGGTACCGAGGACGGAACAGATCTGGCCGTAGAAATAGCGCCGGAAATTCGGCTGGCCGAGCGCCGGCGCGCGGTCGACGATACGGCTGGCGAGGCCCGCCGCGCTCATTCCGGGAAGCGCTCGGTGTCGATTTCGGCCAGCGTCGCCGCGTTGTAGCGCGGACCGCTGACGGTATGCCGGTTGATCAGTGCGTCGAGGCGGTCGATCAGGTCGCTCCCCAGGCTGACCCGGGCGGCGCCGAGGTTGTCGGCGAGATGCGCCGGCGAACGGGTGCCCGGAATGACCAGCGTATGCGGCTGCCGGTGCAGGACCCAGGCCAGCGCCAGTTGCGCCATGCTGCAGCCGGCTTCGGCGGCGATGGCGCGGTAGCCGTCGAGCAGACGCCGGTTGCGCGCGTAGTTGTCGGGCGCAAAACGCGGCATCGCCAGGCGCAGGTCGCCGGGCGAAAGTTGCGCCGCCGGGTCGTTGAGCTCGCCGCCGAGGAAGCCGCGCGCCAGCGGACTGAAGGCGACGAAAGCGGCGCCGATCTCGCGGCAGATTTCGAGAACGGCGATTTCCGGCTCGCGCGACCAGAGCGAATACTCACTCTGCACGGCGCTGACCGGATGTACGGCGTGCGCCCGGCGCAGGGTTTCGGCCGACACCTCCGAGAGACCGATCGCGCGGATCTTGCCAGCCGCAACAAGGTCGGCCAGGGCGCCGACGCTGTCCTCGATCGGCACCTTGAAGTCGCGCCGATGCAGGTAGTAGAGGTCGATCACCTCGGTCTGCAGACGCTGCAGGGCGGCGTCGCAGGTCGCCTTGATGGTTGCCGGGCGACCGTCGATCACCCGCTTGCCATCGACCCCGGTCATGCCGCACTTGCTGGCCAGCACGAAACGCTGCCGGTGCGGGCCAAGGACTCGGCCGAGCAGACTCTCGTTGGCGCCGAAGCCGTACAGCGCGGCGGTGTCGAAGAAATCGACCCCGCTGTCGAGCGCCTGCAGCAGCAGGGCGGCCGCCGCCTCGGCGCTCGGCGGCTGGCCGTAGGCGTGGCTCAGGTTCATGCAGCCGAGGCCGATGACCCCGACCTCGAACGGCCCGACTTTTCTCTTCAGCACGCTCAACCCCGCTTAAGCAGCAAGCTGCTTTTCCAGCTCGCCGAGCACCCGGTAGCAATCGAAGACCTTGCCGACCGAGGCGTTCGGCTCGCGGCCCTCGCGGATCGCGGCGAAGAATTCGCGGTCCTGGAGTTCGATGCCGTTCATCGACACATCGACCTGCGAAACGTCGATCTTCTCTTCCTTGCCGTTGTAGAGGTCGTCGTAGCGGGCGATGTAGGTACCGCTGTCGCCGATGTAACGGAAGAAGGTGCCGAGCGGCCCGTCGTTGTTGAAGGACAGCGACAGCGTGCAGATCGCGCCGTTGGCGGCCTTGAGCTGGATCGACATATCCATGGCGATGCCCAAGGTCGGGTGGATCGGCCCCTGGATGGCGTTTGCCTTGACGATAGGCGAACCGCATTGGTAGGCGAAGAGGTCGACCGTGTGGGCGGCGTGGTGCCACAGCAGATGGTCGGTCCAGCTGCGCGGCTGGCCGAGCGCGTTGATGTTGCTACGGCGGAAGAAATAGGTCTGCACGTCCATCTGCTGGATGTTGAACTCGCCGGCCGCGATCTTCTTGTTCACCCACTGGTGGCTGGGGTTGAAGCGACGGGTGTGGCCGACCATCGCCACCTTGCCGGCCGCCTTCTGGGCATCGACCAGCGCCTGCGCGTCGGCCCAGGAATCGGCCATCGGAATTTCGACCTGGACATGCTTGCCGGCCTGCAGGCAGGCGATCGCCTGCGCGGCATGAACCTGGGTCGGCGTGCACAGGATCACCGCGTCCACCTCGGGCAGCGCCAGCGACTGCGCGAGGTCGGTGGCGACGTGCGGAATGCCGTACTGGGCGGCAACCTTGGCGGTCTGCTCGGGATCGCGACCGATCACCGAAACGACCTCGACATCGGCGATGTTCTTGATGGCGTCGAGATGCTTGATGCCGAATGCGCCGGGACCGGCCAGCGCGACCTTGATGGTTTGTTTCATGGGTTCTCCAGAATCAGATGGCCGACGGCGGTGTTCGACGCCGGTACATGATAAAAGCGTTTTCTGAGTACGGGCTTGGGTCCGCCCGCGATATCGGCCATCGCCCCGCGGGCGATCAGCCACATCACCAGTTCGATGCCTTCGGAGCCGGCTTCGCGCACGTAGTCGATGTGCGGCAGTTGGGACAGCCCGGCGGGATCGTCGATCAGCCGGTCGAGGAAACGATTGTCCCAATCCTTGTTGATCAGGCCGGCACGCGCCCCCTGCAACTGGTGGCTCATGCCGCCGGTGCCCCAGATTTGAACGTTCAAATCCTCGTCGAAGGATTCGACCGCGCGGCGGATCGCCTGGCCGATCTGGAAGCAGCGCCGGCCGGCCGGCACCGGGTACTGCACGACATTGACCGCGAACGGGATGACCTGGCACGGCCAGGCCTCGGGCTGCCCGAACATCAACGACAGCGGCACGGTCAGGCCGTGGTCGACGTCCATCTTGTTGACCAGGGTCAGGTCGAAATCGTCCTGGATCACCGATTGCGCGATATGCGCGGCGAGTTCAGGATGGCCGTAGACGGTCGGCACCGGCCGCGGCCCCCAGCCTTCGTCGGCCGGCTTGAACTCGCTGCCGGTGCCGAGCGCGAAGGTCGGGATCAGGTCGAGCGAGAAGGCGGTTGCGTGGTCGTTGTACACCAGGAAGACGACGTCCGGCTTCTGCTCGGCGATCCATTCTTTGCCGAAGTCGTAACCGGCGAACACCGGTTGCCAGTAGTCCTCGCCGGTCTTGCCGAGGTCGAGCGCGGCGCCGATCGCCGGCACGTGCGAGGTATAGACGGAGGCGGTGATGCGGGCCATTTATGCGTTTCCTTTCTTGCCGGCCGCGCCCTGCGGCTGGTGCTGCGGCTGGGCGTCGCCATCCTCGCCGAGGCGGCGGTTGCCGTCGGCCGAGCGGCCGCCGGCCAGCATCATCGCCCGGTATTCGTCTTCGCTCATGCCGGTCATCGAGCCGGCCATCTGCTGGAAGCTCTTGCCGTCGGTGGCGCCGATCTTGGCCAGGAAGTAGATGTTGCCGCCGGTGCGCATGCACCAGTTGAGATCGCGCGCCAGCACGGCCTGCTTCTGTTCTTCGCTCATCGGCCAGGCGTCGAGGTAGGCGCGCTCGTCGGCCTTGAAGCGGGCGCGGTTCTCGGCCGACATCAGCGACATGCAGAACTGGTTGAGCCAGTAGCCCTTGCGCGACTGCTCGGCGTCGAAAATGATCGTGCCGGGAATGTCCTGGTAGGGTTTGTCGAGCGCCATCGCTCAGAGCTCCTCGGGCCAGTAAAGGCGCATCGGGTTGGCCACCAGCAGCTTTTGCTGCAATTCGGCGGTCGGCGCGATGTGCGGGATGAAATCGACCAGCAGGCCGTCGTCCGGCATGTGGTCCTTGAGATTCGGGTGCGGCCAGTCGGTTCCCCACAGCACGCGGTCGGGAAACTCCTCGACGACGCGGCGGGCGAAGGGCACGACGTCGGCGTAGGCATTGCGTTCACCGGCGAGCGCCTTGGGGCCGCTCAGCGACAGGCGCTCGGGACAACTGACCTTGCTCCAGACGTTCGGATTGTCGCGCATGAACTTCAGGAAGAGTTCGAATTCCGGGCCGTCGACCGGCTTGCCGACGTCGGGCCGGCCCATGTGGTCGACGACGACGGTGGTCGGCAAGGCGGTGAAGAAATCCCACAGTTCCGGCAGATCGACCGCCTCGAAATAGATCACGACATGCCAGCCAAACCTGGCGATGCGGCCGGCGATTTCCAGCAGTTCATCCTTCGGCGTGAAATCGACCAGGCGCTTGACGAAATTGAAGCGCACGCCGCGCACGCCGGCGTCGTGCATGGCCTGCAACTCCTCGTCGCTGACGCTGCGGCGCACGGTGGCGACGCCGCGCGCCTTGCCGCCGCTATGGATCAGCGCGTCGAGCATGGCCCGGTTGTCGGCGCCGTGGCAGGTGGCCTGAACGACGACGTTGCGAGCGAAACCGAGGTGGTCGCGCAGCGCGTAGAGCTGCTGCTTCGAGGCATCGCAAGGCGTGTACTTGCGTTCCGGGGCGTAGGGGAATTCGGCGCCGGGGCCGAAGACGTGGCAGTGCGCGTCGACCGCGCCGGCCGGCAGCGTGAAGGCGGGCTGGCTCGGGCCGGCGTACCAGTCGAGCCAGCCGGGGGTCTTGGTGAATTCCATGATTTCCTTGGGCGTCGGTGCGTTCATGTTCAGTCGATGTACTTGAGGCCGGCCTTGGCCAGCGGTTCGCGCAGCGCGTACATGTCGAGCCCCAGTTCGCCGGCGGCGAAACGGGCGCGCTTGGCGGTCTCGTTGTTCTCGCGCGCTTCGGCGGCGTCGGCCACCTGCTGGGCGAGGGCGGCCGGCACGACGACGACGCCGTCGTCGTCGGCGATCACCACGTCGCCGGGATTGACGATGGCACCGGCGCAGACCACCGGGATGTTGACCGAGCCGAGCGTCGCCCGCGTGCAGCCCTTGGCGTGGATCGCCCGACTGAACACCGGGAAGCCCATCGCCGTCAGGTCCTTCACGTCGCGCACGCCGCCGTCGATGATCAGGCCGACGGCGCCACGCGATTTATAGGAAGTGGCGAGCAGGTCGCCGAAGAAGCCGTCGGTGCTGTCGGCGGTGCAGCCGGCGACGCAGACATCGCCCGGTTGCAGTTGTTCGGCGGCGACGTGCAGCATCCAGTTGTCGCCGGGCTGCAGCAGGACGGTCACCGCCGTGCCGCACAGGTGGGCGCCGGCGTAGATCGGGCGAATCGTCGGCTTCATCAGGCCGACCCGTCCCATCGCTTCATGGATGGTGGCGACACCGAAACGCGACAGTTTTTCAACGGCGGCGCGCTCGGCACGCTGGATGTTGCGGTTGACGATGCCAAGCTGGTTCATCGGTTGGGTCATGGTGTTCTCCTCAGCGGCCGCGGGCCTTCAGGGCGGCATCGAGCCGCGGATAGACGCGGCGGGCGTTGCCTTCGTAGATCATGTAGCGCTCTTCGGCGGTCAGGTCGGCGGCCTCGATGTAGCGCTTGGTGTCGTCGTAGTAATGGCCGGTCTGCGGATCGATGCCGCGCACGGCGCCGATCATCTCGGAAGCGAACAACACGTTCTTGACCGGGATGACGCGGGTCAGCAGGTCGACCCCCGGCTGGTGATAGACACAGGTGTCGAAGAAGACGTTGTTGAGCAGGTGTTCGTCGAGCAGCGGCTTCTTCAGCTCCTGCGCCAGGCCGCGGTAACGCCCCCAGTGGTAGGGCGCGGCGCCGCCGCCGTGCGGGATGACGAACTTCAGGGTCGGGAAGTCTTTGAACAGGTCGCCCTGGATCAACTGCATCACCGCCGTCGTGTCGGCGTTGATGTAGTGTGCGCCGGTGGTGTGGAAGCAGGCGTTGCAACTGGTCGATACGTGGATCATCGCCGGGATGTCGTACTCGACCATCTTTTCGTAGATCGGGTACCAGTGGCGGTCGGTCAGCGGCGGGCTGGTCCAGTGGCCGCCCGACGGATCGGGATTGAGGTTGATGCCGACAAAACCGTATTCCTTGACGCACTTTTCCAGCTCGGCGATGCAGGTCTTCGGATCGACACCCGGCGACTGCGGCAGCATGGCGGCGCCGATGAAGTTGTCCGGGAACAGCTCGGCAACGCGGAAGCACAGCTCGTTGCAGATCGCCGCCCAGGTCGCCGAGGTCTGGTAGTCGCCGATGTGGTGGGCCATGAAGCTGGCGCGCGGGCTGAAGATGGTGAGGTCGGCGCCGCGTTCCTTCATCAGCTTGAGCTGGTTCTGTTCGATGGTCTGGCGCAGGTCGTCGTCGCTGATCTGCAGTTCGCTGAGCTTGGGCGCCAGCGCCGGGTCCTTGAGGCTGGCGACCTGGCGATTGCGCCATTCTTCCAGCGCCTTGGGCGCCGTCGTGTAGTGGCCGTGGATGTCGATGATCATGCCGTTTTCCTTTTCGTTCGTTGTCGTCCGTCGTGCACCGGCTGCCCGGCGCCGCAGTGATTTCAGGAAAGGATTCTGCGCAAGCCCCCGGCCACTGAACAGGAAAGGCCCCGACTAGCTGCTATGCCTTTTCGTTATGAAAGAGGCGAAATTTGCAAAAAACCCGTGTTCCGCCAGTTTGCAGTGACGGAACACGGGCCGCAGGCGATGCCGGAAGCGGCGATCAGAACATGTGCGTGATGCCGGCGGCGAGCATCTTGACGTCCTTGCCGGCATCCGGCGCGGTCGCCCAGATCCCGGAAGTGCCGTTGCGCTCGTTGTCTTGCCAGGAGAGGCCGGCATAGGCGATGGTGCGCTTGCTCAGGTTGTGCGTGTAGGCCAGCGAGAAGCCCTGCGAATCCGCCTTTTTCTGGGTATTGACCGAGGAAGCGGAGTAGACGGCATGCACGGTGCCCTTGGCGGATACCGGCACTTCCACCCCGACGCCCCAGATCTTGTTGGCCGAGAGATCCATGAACTTGTCGCGCTGATACGTCGCCTTCGCCTTCAGCACGCCGAAATCGTAGGCGACGCCAAGGTTCTGGCTCTTCACTTCGAGATCGTCGTAGCGCACCACCGTCGTCCCCGGCGGGAAGCCGGCACCGCGCGCGAAGGCCAGCGAACTCAGGGTCAGCGTGGCGTTGCCATGCCCATCGATATTGTCGAAGACGGCGCCGACCGACAGCGGACCGTTGTCATAGTACAGCCCGAGCTGGGCGGTCTCGAGGCGACCATTGCCGGCGGCGGCCTCCTCGATCGGGCGGGCATAGTTCACGTCGAAACGGAAACCGGCAAACGCTGGCGACTTGTAGGCGATGACGTTGGAGAGGCGAATATCGCCGACTGGATTGATCCGGCTGCCGGCGGCCATCGCGTTGTTGCCGGTGACGTCGAAGGCGGAGGCCCCGAGCACCGTGTATCTGACCGCCCAGTCGAAGGCCGTGGTGTTCATGCGGCCGAAAGCGACGGTCCCGAAGTTGCCACTCAGGCCGAGCAGTTGCTGGCGGGCCGGGCCGGAGGTGCTGCCCTGGACGCCGGCCGCATCGCTGCGGTAGTTGCCGCCGATCCCTTCATTGAGATCGACGTTGAGCCGGTACTCGAGCACGAAGTTGACCTTCAGCCCGTTGCCGAGATCCTCGCTACCCTTGAAGCCGAGACGCGAGGTGCGCAGCAGGCCGCTATCGACCTTGTTGCGCCGCTCCTTGCCGCCGGCATCGATGCTGGCGACACCGATATCGAAGATGCCGTAGACCTGGACATTCTCCTGCGCCATAACCGGTCCGCAAAGCGCGGCGGGCACTGCCAGGGCGATGATTTTCTTTTTCAATTGAGTACTCCTCCTCAAACAAATTGACCTTCCGCAGCACGGAAAGCATCGGCGAATGACATTCGCCCTCCTCCTCAGCTTGCCGGACGGATTCCGGCAAGCTGCACGGCGCCCCGCCGCGACTGCCCAGGCAGCCCGCAGCGAGAGTCGCAATGTTCCTTGTCGTTCAGGACTGGCTGGTGACCGGGACCGCCGGCGCCTCGTCCGGCTCCACGTCGGCGACGGACTTTTCCGGGTGCGAGGCGTTCTTGACGAACAGGGCGATCGCGGCGATCACGCCGGGAATCGCCAGCACCGCGAAAATCTGCGCGAAATCGAAGTGGCGACGTTGCAGTTCGGCGACCAGGAAGGGCGCCGCGACGGCGCCGATGCGGCCGATCGCCATCATCCAGGCGACCCCGGTGGCCCGTCCGGCGGTCGGGTAGAAAGCCGCGGCCAGCGCCGGCATGCTGGTCTGCGTGGTGTTCATCACGGCACCACCGACGAAGACCATGACCACCAGCCAACCGAGGTTGCCGGCGACCTGGCCGATCGCATAGACGCAGGCGGCGGTGATCAGGTAACCGATCATGATCACGCGGTTGGCGTTGAACTTGTCCATCAGCAGGCCGAAGGCGATGGCGCCGACCCCGCCGAGCGGGAACAGCGAGGTGACGAGCAGCGCCGTCTGCGGTTCGAGCCCGGCATCCTTCAGCAGGATCGGCATCCAGTTGATCAGCGCGTAGAAAATCACGATGCCCATGCCGTAGGTCAGCCACAGCATCGCCGAACCGACGACATAGGAGCGCGACAGGATCAGCGCGACGCCGGACTTGCCCTGATCGTTGGCCACCTTGGCGACGACGGTTTCACCGAGCACGAAGCGCTCCGCCTTGCCGATGCTCGCCGAGATGCGCGCCAGCACGGCACGGATACGCTCGGCGGGAGCGCCGCGAGCGACCAGGTAGCGCACCGATTCCGGCAACGCGAACAACATGAACAGGGCGAGCACGATCGGCAGCGCGCCGCCGAGTTCGAGCACGCTACGCCAGCCCCAGTGGGGAATCATCCAGGCGGCGAGGAAGCCGCCCAGCGCGGCACCGAGCGGGAAACCGGTGAACATCGCACTGGTCAGGACGGCCCGCCGACGGGTCGGCGCGAACTCGCTGGCCAGCGTCACCGCCAGCGGCATCGCGGCGCCCAGGCCGAGGCCGGTGACGAAACGCCAGATGACCAGCTCGTCGAGGTTGCCGGACGTCGTCGACGCCAGGCTGGCGACACCGAACAGGGCAACCGCGCCGGTGAGCAGGTACTTGCGGCCGAAACGGTCGGCAAACGGGCCGATCAGCACGGCGCCGACGGCCAGGCCGGCGAGCGCGGCGCTCAGCACCGGCGCCAGTTGCGGCTTGGCGATCCCCCACTCCTTCAACAGCGACGGGGCGATGTAGCCGATGGCAGCGGTATCGAAACCATCGAGCAGGATGACCAGGAAGCTGACGGCGAAGACCAGCCACTGGAAGCGTGAAAACTTGTTGTCGTCGATGAACTGCTGGACATCGAGCGCTCGGTTCTGAGTTGTCATGAAAGTCTCCTCCGCCTTGGTTGGCGGTCTGTTATGTCGAAATTGCTGCTATTCCTTCCCTGGCCAGACCTCCGCTGGCACCATCACCTCGCCGCGCATGATCAGCCGCGCCGTGCGCAACAGCGCGGCACGGCGGACGTTCTGCGGGTTTTCCGGGTCGAGTTCGAGCTCGACGCTGAATTCGCCGGTCGGATGCTCGACCGAGATCTTTTTGCTGTGGCCGGCCGGGACGACGGCGATGCCGGCGGTCACCGAACCGTTGAGGACACAGGCGGTGCCAACGGTCACTGCCGCCAGGACGCCGATCGCGTCGTGGCAGACATGCGGGATGAAGCTGCGCGTCGCGATGCTGCCGCCCGCCTGCGGCGGCGCGACCAAGGTCATCTTCGGGTAGTTCTTGGCGCTGACGTCGCCCAGCCCCATCGCCTCGCCGCAGGCCAGGCGCAGGCGTTCGATGCGCGCTTTCAGCGGCGCATCGGCGTTGAGTTCGGCGACGCTCTCGTAACCGCTGCAGCCGACGTCGGCGGCGCGCAGGATGACGAGCGGCATGCCGTTGTCGATGCAGGTGACCTCGATGCCGTCGATCGTGTCGCGCACCTTGCCGGTCGGCAGCAGACCGGAGCAGACCGAACCGGCGGTATCGAGGAAGTTGATCGTAATCGGCGCCGAACTGCCCGGCACCCCGTCGATGTGCGCGGCGCCGGCGTAATTGACGCGGCCGCCCGGGGTTTCGACGGTGATGTCGCACTGCATGCCGGTATTGAGCGTCAGCACGCGCAGCGTCGTCGTTTCCCCCAGTGCGGCGACCATGCCGGTTTCCAACGCGAAGGGCACGACCGCGGCCAGCATGTTGCCGCAGTTGGGCGTCGTATCGACGCTGTCCTTCTCCGGCTGCAACTGGGCGAACAGGAAATCGAGATCGACGCCGGCGGTCTGGCTGGGACGAACGATGCCGACCTTGCTGGTCAGCGGATTGGCACCGCCCAGACCGTCGATCTGGCGCTTGTCGGGCGAGCCCATGACCGCCAGCAGCACGCGGTCGCGGCTGGCGATGTCGGCAGGCAGATCGGCTTCCCGGAAGAAGGGGCCGCGCGAGGTGCCGCCGCGCATGAACAGGGTTTTGATCGGAGTTTGCATGGAAATCATTGTGTACTTCGCTTTTCCGGCGGAACAGGAAAGGGAACGACTAGCAGCTATACGCTTTCGTTATGGGGGCGGTCCCCCAAAGCGCCGCCCCTGGCCTCGCCCAGCCCTTCCGGGATTCCATGCAATCCTTCAATTTCCTCTCCTGGCCTGGGTTTTCGGGCGCCACCCCGGTTTCACCCGGGGCTCCGCAATGACAAGTAATTGAGTCAGTTCGTTATCAGGAACCCTGACACAAAGGCGATGTTACGCCATTACTCGTAAAACACAATGGTGAAATGCTCCACTAATCAGTAATTTTTAGCCTCGCATCCGGGGCGGCGGACGCCGACCTGTCGCCCCGCGCGGCAGACGAAAAAAAGCCGGCTCGGCGATGAGACGCCGAGCCGGCAAGCTGGGACCGGAAAAGCGTCCCGGTTTCCAGAGGAGCAGAGAAATCAGCGTATGGCAGCGACCAGTTGCGGCACCGCTTCGAAGAGATCGCCGACCAGGCCGTAATCGGCGACCTGGAAGATCGGCGCATCCGGGTCCTTGTTGATGGCGACGATCACTTTCGAATCCTTCATCCCGGCCAGGTGCTGGATGGCGCCGGAAATGCCGATCGCGAGATAGAGATCGGGCGCGACGATCTTGCCGGTCTGGCCAACCTGATAGTCGTTCGGTACGAAGCCGGCATCGACGGCGGCGCGGGAAGCGCCGAGCGCGGCGCCGAGCTTGTCGGCCAGCGGCTCCAGGAGGGCTCGGTAGCTCTCGCCACTACCCAGGCCGCGACCGCCGGCGACGATGGTGCTGGCCGCAGCGAGTTCGGGGCGTTCGGACTTGCTCAGTTCGCGGCCGAGCAGCGCGCACTGCGCCGTGTCGTTGGCGTTGGCGACGTTCTCGATGGCCGCGTTACCAGCGCTGGCGACCGGGTCGAAGGCGGTCGTGCGCACCGTGACGACCTTGACCGGATCGGCGCTCCTGACCGTGGCCAGGGCATTGCCGGCGTAGATCGGGCGCACGAAGGTATCAGCCGAGTCGACGCCGACGATCTCGGAAATCTGCGCCACGTCGAGCAAGGCGGCGACGCGCGGCAGCAGGTTCTTGCCGAAGGTGGTGGCGGGCGCCAGGAGGTGGCTGTAGCCGGCAGCCTGGGCGAGCACCAGGGCGCTCAGGTTTTCCGCCGTCTGGCTTTGGTAATGCGCGGCGTCGGCGAGGCGGACCTTGGCCACGCCCTGCAGGCTGGCCGCCTGGCGGGCGACGGCAGCGCAATCGGCCCCGGCAACCAGCACATGGATTTCGCCGCCGATCCTGCTGGCGGCAGCCACGGTATTGAGGGTGGACGCCTTGAGCTGGGCGTTGTCGTGTTCGGCAATGACGAGAATGCTCATGATCAGATCACCTTGGCTTCGTTCTTCAGCTTGGCCAGCAGTTCGGCGACGTCCGCCACCTTGACCCCGGCGCTGCGCGAAGGCGGTTCGGCGACTTTCAGGGTGCGCAGGCGCGGCGTCACGTCGACGCCCAGTTCGGCGGGCGTCTGCGTGGCAAGCGGTTTCTTCTTCGCCTTCATGATGTTGGGCAAGGTCGCGTAACGCGGTTCGTTCAGGCGCAGGTCGGTGGTGATCACCGCCGGCAGCGCGAGCTGCAGCGTTTCCAGGCCACCGTCGATTTCCCGGGTGACCGTGGCCTGGCCGTCGGCGATTGCGATCTTCGAGGCAAAAGTCGCCTGCGGCCAGCCGGCGAGCGCGGCCAGCATCTGGCCGGTCTGGTTGGCGTCGTCGTCGATCGCCTGCTTGCCGCAGATCACCAGTTGCGGCTGTTCCCGGTCGCACAGGACTTTCAACAGCTTGGCGACGGCCAGCGGCTGCAGTTCGGCATCGCTATCGACCAGGATGGCGCGGTCGGCGCCGATGGCCAGCGCCGTGCGCAGGGTTTCCTGGCAGGCAGCAACGCCGCAGGAGACGGCGACGACCTCGCTGGCGATGCCGGCTTCCTTGAGCCGGACCGCCGCCTCGACGGCGATTTCGTCGAAGGGATTCATGCTCATCTTGACGTTGGCCAGGTCGACGCCGCTGCCATCCGCCTTGACGCGGATCTTGACGTTGTAGTCGACGACCCGTTTGACCGGGACCAGTATCTTCATGGCTTTCCTTCCGTGGAATGGTAGCGACCCAGACCGAGCAGGCGCATCGCGTTCTGCTTCAGGATCAGCGGCGCGACTTCCGGCCGGAAGCCGGCCTTCGCGAAATCGGCCAGCCAGCGGTCGGGGGTGATCAGGGGAAAATCGGAGCCGAACAGGATGCGATCCTTGAGCAGCGTGTTGGCGTACTGCACCAGTTGCGGCGGGAAATAGCGCGGCGACCAGCCGGAAAGGTCGATCCAGAGGTTCGGCTTATGCAGGCACAAGGACAGCGCCTCGTCCTGCCAGGGCCAGCTGGGGTGGGCCATGACGATCTGCATGTCGGGGAAATCGATGGCGACGTCTTCGAGCAGCATCGGGTTGGAATTGCCGACGCGCAGCCCGCCGCCGGCGCGCATGCCGCTGCCGATGCCGGAATGGCCGGTATGGAAGATCGCCGGCAATTGGTACTCGGCAATCACCTCGTAGAGCGGCCAGGCGAAACGGTCGTAGGGCTGGAAGCCCTGCACCGTCGGGTGGAACTTGAAGCCGCGCACGCCGTATTCCTCGATCAGCCGCCGCGCCTCGCGGGCGCCCATGACGCCCTTGTGCGGATCGATGCTGGCGAAGGCGATCATCAGGTCGGCGTTGGCCCGCGCCGCCTCGGCGATTTCCTCGTTGGGAATGCGCCGGCGACCGATCTGCGCCTCGGCGTCGACGGTGAACATGACCAGGCCGATCTTGCGTTCGCGGTAGTAGGCGACGGTCTCGGCAATGGTCGGCCGGCGATCCGAACCGAAATACTTGTCGGCGGCGCGGTCGAATTCGTCGCCAAAGGGGTCGTGGCCCTGGCAGCACGAGACTTCGGCGTGCGTATGGAAATCGATGGCAATCAGCTCGTCGCAATTCATCGCGCCTTCCCCTGATTCAGAAAACGGTCGATCCGCCCGGCGACTTCCGACCCGGTCTGGGTCAGCGCCGCCGTCAGCGATTCGACGAAAAAGCCGTTGCCGGCGCTCAGCTCGGCAATGCGCGGCAGCGCCGAGACGATCGCCCAGTTGGCCAGGCTGGCGTTTTCCAGCACTTGCCGCGCCAGCGCCTCGGCCCGGGCCGGGGCTTCGCCGGGGCCGACCAGGTAGTGCGAGAGGCCGAGGCGGGCGCCTTCCTCGGCGTCGAGCCGGCGCCCGGTCAGCATCATCTCGCCCATGCGGTCGGCGCCGATCAGACGGGCAATGCGCACCGAGCCGCCGCCGCCGACGAACACCCCGTGGCGCCCTTCCGGCAACTGGTAGAAGGTAGTGCTGTCGGCGACGCGGACGTGACCGAGCGCCGCCAGTTCGAGACCGCCGCCGATCACCGCGCCGGACAGCGCGACGACGATCGGCAAACCGCTTTCCTGGAGCCGGCTGAACAGCCGCTGCCAACGCTGCGAGATGGCGAACACCGCCTGCGCATCGCGCGCCCGGTGTTCGGCGAGGTCGAGACCGGCACAGAAATGCGGCCCCTGGCCGGCGATCAGGATCGCCCCGGCGCTCTCCGGCAGGTCGTCGACCGCCCGCTCGATCGCGCCGAGCAGCGCGCTGTCGATCGCGTTGCGCTTGGCCGGCCGCGCCAACGTCAGGCGCAGCAGGCGGTCGCTGAAGTCGACGTCGAGCATGGGCGTTTCAACCGGCGATCAGGAAAGGGTCCTGACCGGCGTACAAGGCATCGATCAACTCGGCGCGGCGGGTCAGCACCGCGCGCTGGTTGATCGAGCCCTTGTCGGTGACTTCGCTGTGGTCGATCGACGGCAGGGTTTCGAGCAGGCGCAGCCAGGCGATGCGGTTGGCCGAGCCGGTCGCCGTGCGGTTGAGGCGCGTCAGCAGGCCGGCGAAATGCTCGCGCACCTTCGGGTGGGTCATCACCGCGAAGAGGTCGGCATCGTCGCCGAGACCGGCCAGTTGCCGGCACTCGGGAACCCGCGCGAAAACCAGCACGCCGATCTCGTCGCGGTTCATGCCGGCGACGACGATGTCCTGGACGTAGGGCGCGCCCTCAGTGATCACCTTGGCGCGCAGCGGCCCGACGCTGACGAAGGTGCCGGACGAGAGCTTGAAGTCCTCGGCGATGCGGCCGTCGAAGACCATGCCCAGTTCGGGCCGGGCTTCGTCGACGAACTTCAGCGCGTCGCCGGTGCAGAAATAGCCGTCGGCGTCGAACACCGCCCGCGTCTGCTCGGCATTGCGCCAGTAGCCGGGCATCACGTGCGGGCCGCGCATGCGCGCCTCCAGCTTGCCGTCGGTCGGCACCAGCTTGACCTCGCAGCCGGGCGCCGGCAGGCCGACGTAGCCGGCACCGATGACGCCGCCAGTGGAGAACAGGCAGGACGGCGAAGTCTCGGTCATGCCGAGGCCGACCATCATCCGGATGCGGTGCCCGCAATGCGCTTCGGTGACGCGGTCGAGGCGGTCCCAGGCGGCTTGCGAGAGGCCGGCGCCGGCGAAGAAGAAGAGCTTGAGTTTGGCGAAGAAGACCTCGCGCAACTCGGCGTCGTGCTCGAGGACGACGGTCAGGTCTTCCCAGGCCTTGGGCACGTTGAAATAGACGGTCGGCGAAATCTCGCGCAGGTTGCGCAGGGTTTCGGCGAAGCGCTTGGGCGTCGGCTGGCCGTCGTCGATGTAGAAGCTGCCGCCGTTGTAGAGCGCGATGCCGACGTTGTGGCTGCCGCCAAAGGTGTGGTTCCAGGGCAGCCAGTCGACCAGTACCGGCGGTTCTTCGGCGAACACCGGGAAGGTCTGCAGCAGCATCTGCTGGTTGGCGCAGAGCATGCGCTGGGTCGTCGTCACCGCTTTCGGCAGCTTGGTCGAGCCGGAGGTGAACAGGAACTTGGCGATGGTGTCGGGGCCGACCGCGGCGTTGGCGGCATCGACCGTGCTCGGCTCGACCTGCAGCAGTTCGGCAAACGGAATGCTGGCGCGCTCGGACAATTCTCCTTTGCCGAGAACGACAGTGACGTCACTGTCGACCGCGCCGGCGATCGCCCGGGCGAAGGGCTCGCCGGCGGCGGCATAGACGACGCTCGGGGTGACCGTGCCGACGATGTGGCGCAGCTTGCCGAAGTCGGTGGCGACCAGCGAATAGGCCGGCGACACCGACGAATACGGAACGCCGGCATACATCGCACCGAGCATCAGCTGGATGTGTTCGAGGTCGTTGCCGGACAGCACCAGCAAGGGCCGGTCGACGCAGACACCGTGGTCGAGCAGCCACTGGCCGATGCGCCGCGCGCGCTGGAGCATGTCGCCGTAGCCGATGCGGATCCACTCGCCGTCCGGACCGCGGGCGGCCATCAGCGTGCGCTCTGGGAAATCGCGGGCGCCGTCGACCAGGCGGTCGGTCAGACGCGGCGGGTAATCGCCGAGCGCTTCGAGCGGCCGGATATGCCAGACGCCGTCGGCGTCGTGCTGGATTTCGGGGGGCGGATGGCCGATGCTGACCGGGCGGAAATCACTGTCGATGACGGTTTGGAATGCTGGGTTGTTCATGTTGTCTCCTCATTTTTTTCTGTGGGTCTGGCGCCGGCTAGCCGTACAGCGCCGCATCCGGCGCCGCGACGACGCAGGCCGCGGCCTGCACCGTCTCGCTCCAGGCACGGACCTGCGGCGCGTAGGTGGCAAACCAGAAATCGGCGATGGCGAGCACGCCGCGCAGGTAGTCGGCGTTATCGGCACCGGTGGCCAGCCCGGCGTGCGCGGCGCGTGCCGCCCGGGCCACCTGCCAGCCGGCGCAGACCAGGCCGCTCAGGTGCAGGAAGGGCACGGCGGCGGCCTGGACCAGCGCCGGCGCCCCCTGGCCCTGGGCGAGCAGGAAGTCGAGCGAGCGTTCGAGGTCGGCAAGATTGACCGACAAGGCGTGGGCATGGCCGGCCAGGTCGTTCACCAGCGCCAGGGCGGTGGTCTCGGCGCGGATGTCGGCGAGCAGTTCGCGCAGCGTGGCGCCGTTCTCGCGCAGGATCTTGCGGCCGACCAGGTCGTTGGCCTGGATGCCGGTCGTTCCCTCGTAGATCCGGGTCACCCGCGAATCGCGGTAATGCTGGGTGATGCCGGTTTCCTCGACGAAGCCCATGCCGCCGAAGACCTGGATCGCGTCGTCGCAGACCAGGTTGCCGGTTTCGGTGTTCCAGGCCTTGAGCACCGGCATCAGCAGGTCGATGTAGCGGCGGCTGCGGGCGGCGGCTTCCTGGTCGGGATTGTGCCGGGCGTGGTCGAACCAGCCGGCAGCGGTATAAACCAGCGCGCGCATGGCGAAGATGCGCGTGCGCATCGCCAGCAACTGGCGCTTGACGTCGGGATGCGCGGCGATCGGCAGGCCGGCCGAGCCCAGCACCTTGCCCTGGACGCGCTCGCCGGCGTAGCGCAGCGCCATCTGGTAGGCGCGCTCGGCGAGCGCGACGCCATGGACGCTGACGCCGAAGCGGGCGTCGTTCATCATCACGAACATGTATTCGATGCCGCGGTTCAGTTCGCCGACCAGATAGCCGACGGCGCCGCCATGGTCGCCGTAGGCCAGCGTGCAGGTCGGGCTGCCGTGGATGCCGAGCTTGTGTTCGAGGGCGACGGCGCGCACGTCGTTCTTCTCGCCCAGGCTGCCGTCGGCATTGACCAGGAACTTCGGCACCAGGAACAGCGAGATGCCCTTGATGCCGGGCGGCGCGTCGGGCAGCCGGGCGAGCACCAGATGGACGATGTTGGCGGCCAGTTCATGGTCGCCGTAGGAAATGAAGATCTTCTGGCCGGCCAGCCGGTAGCTGCCGTCGCCGGCCGGCTCGGCGCGCATGCGCACGGCGGCGAGGTCGGAACCGGCCTGCGGCTCGGTCAGGCTCATGTTGCAGGCCCACTCGCCGCTGACGATCTTCGGCAGATAGAGGGCCTTGAGCGTTTCGTCGGCCGCCACTTCGAGCGCCTCGGTCTGGCCGAGGGTGAGCTGCGGCAACATGGTGAAGGCCAGGTTGGACGAGAACCACATTTCCCAGACCGGCGCCCACAGCGATTTGGTCAGCCCCTGACCGCCGTACTCGGCGGGCAAGGACAGGCCGAGCCAGCCGCTGGCGACGAACTGGTCCCAGGCTTCCTGCCAACCGTTCGGCACGACGACCCGCTCGCCGTCGAGGTGACAGCCTTCTCGGTCGCCAACCTTGTTGAGCGGCGCCAGCACACCGGCCGCGAACTTGTCGGCTTCCTCGAGGATGCTGTGCACGAGGTCCGGCTCGGCGTCGGCGCAACCCGGCAGGGCGGCGATCCGGTCGATGCCGACCAGATGGTCGAGGATGAAGCGCATGTCGCGCAGGGGCGCAGCGTAACTGTCCATACGAAATTCCAGAATTGATCGTTTCACGCGACGGGACGGCCCGGCGACGGACCGCCCCGCCCTTGAGGCAGTGCCTTACACCGGGTAGTGGCGATGCGTGGTCTGGATGGTGATCCAGCGCAGGTCGGTGAATTCGGCAACGCCGGCCTTGCCGCCGAAGCGGCCGTAACCGGACGCCTTGACGCCACCGAAAGGCATCTGCGCCTCGTCATGCACGGTCGACGAGTTGATGTGGCAGATGCCCGACTCGATGCGCTTGGCAACCGCCAGCGCGCGACCGATGTCCTTGCTGAACACCGACGCCGACAAGCCGTACTCGCTGTCGTTGGCCAGGCGGATCGCCTCTTCGTCGCTATCGACGCGCAGCACCGTGACCACCGGACCGAAAGCCTCTTCCCGGTACAGCTCCATTTCCGGCGTCAGGCCGTCGACCAGCACCGGCTGCAGCACGGCGCCGTCGCACTGGACCGCCCCGGTGGGCAGGCTGGCGCCCTTGGCGACGGCGTCGGCGACCAGGCGCTCGACACGCGCCGCCGCTTCCGGGGTCACCATGGCGCCGAGGATGCAGCCTTCGCTGCCCGGCTTGCCGGCCCGCATCGTCGCCAGCTTGGCCGCCAGGCGCTCGACGAAGCTCGCGGCAATGCTGCGCGAGACGATGATGCGGTCGGTCGACATGCAGATCTGGCCCTGGTTGAAGTAGGCGCCGAAGGCCGCCGCCGTCACCGCCTCGTCGAGGTCGGCGTCGTCGAGCACCAGCATCGGGTTCTTGCCGCCCAGTTCGAGCACCGCCGGCTTCAGGTACTTGGCGGCGAGCTGGCCGATGATCCGGCCAACGTTGGTCGAGCCGGTGAAGTTCACGCGCTTGACCGCCGGGTTGGCGATCAGCCGCTCGACGATGGCCGGCGCGTCGGCTGGCGCATTGGAAATCACATTGACGACGCCGGCCGGGATGCCGGCTTCGACCAGAACCTCGCCGATCAACCGGTGCAGGCCCGGGGTCAGCTCGGAGGACTTGAGGACGACGGTATTGCCGCAAGCCAGCGGCACGGCGATGGCGCGCGTGCCGAGGATCACCGGCGCATTCCACGGCGCGATGCCGAGCACGACGCCGGCCGGCTGGCGCACCGCCATCGCCAGGTTGCCGTCGATGTCGGAAGGGATGACCTCGCCGCCGACCTGGGTGACCAGACCGGCCGCATCGCGCAACATGTTGGCCGCCAGCATGGCGTTGAAGCCGTACCAGATCGGCGTCGAGGCGGCTTCGTCAACGCCGGTGGCGACGAACTCCGGCGCCCGCCGGTCCATGATCTCGGCCGCTTTCAGCAACAACTCGCGGCGGGCGCTCGGCGCCAGCGCCGCCCAGGCCGGGAAGGCGGCGGCAGCAGCGGCCACCGCCGCATCGGCGTCGGCCAGGGTGGCGGCGGCAGCCAGCGTGGCGACTTCGCCGCTGACCGGATTGCGCCGCTCGAAACTGGCGCCATTGGCGGCCGGACGGCTTTCGCCGCCAATCAGCAATTCAACTTTTCTCATCGTCTCCTCCTGGATAGGAATTCCGGCGCCCCGTGGGGCTACCGGTATTTTTTGCACGTGGGCGCTTACTTGGCGCGCTGGTAGGTTTGCAGGCCCGGCTTCAGGGTCTTGTCGTCGAGGAACTGCTTCATGCCTTCCTTGCGCCCCTGCTCCGGGTCGCGGCCGATGCACTGGTCGAGCTTGGCGTACAGGTAGTCCTCGTTCTGATCCCAGTCGAGTTCGCGGCAGCGCTTGAAGCCGTTCTTGGCGTAGCGCAGCACGACCGGGTTCTTGGCGAGCAGCTTCCTGGCCAGGGCGACGACTTCGTCACGCAACTGGGCGCGCGGCACGCTCTTGTTGACCAGGCCCATCTCGGCCGCCTTCTGGCCGCTGAACGGCTCGCCGGTCATGATGTAGTAGAGCGATTCGCGGTGACCGACGGTATCGGCCATCGCCTTGCTGACCAGGTTGCCCGGCGGGATACCCCAGTTGATTTCGGACAGGCCGAAGGTCGCTTCGTCGGCGGCAATCGCCAGATCGCAGGCGACCAGCGGCGAGAAGCCGCCGCCGAAACACCAGCCGTTGACCATGGCGATGGTCGGCTTGTTGTACATGCGCAAGAGCTTCCACTGCCATTCGCAGGCTTCGCGACGCGAGCGTTCCTGGAAGATTTCCGGCTTGCCGTCGGTCTCGCGGAAGTATTCCTTCAAGTCCATGCCGGCGGTCCACGAATCGCCGGCGCCGGTCAGCACCAGGACCACGGCTTCCTCATCGAGTTCCAGCGTCTGCAGCACGTCGATCATTTCGCGATTGAGCGTCGGGCTCATCGCGTTGCGCTTTTCCGGGCGGTTCAGGGTGACCCAGGCGATGCCTTCTTCGAGCTCGACCTTAACGCAGCTCCAGCGGCCTTCATACTTGGACATATTCTGTCTCCTTAGTGGTTGGAAATATCAGGCTACCTGATATGAGTCGAATAATAAGGGATAAAAATAAAAACGCAATACCCTGCAATCGATTCCCCAATGATTAATTTTTAACACTCCCAGACGACAGCCGGCTGCGGTAAGATCGGGCCTGGATATCAGGCAACCTGCCAACCCTCACTTCCCGGACCCGCACCGTAAATTCACCGAGAATCGCCATGAACTCACCGATCGACGGCCCGAGCAGCCAAGACAAGCTCCGTCCCAGCGGCTTCTGCTACCTGATCGGCCGTCTCGACCACGCGGTCAACCGGCGCATCCGCGACGCGCTGACCGCGCTCGGCCTGAGCGTCGCCCAATACACCGCGCTCTCCTTCCTCGAATCGCAGTCGCAGATCAGCAACGCCCAGCTCGCCGAGCGCTCGCTGATCTCGCCACAGTCGGCGAACGAGATGATCAAGCTGATGGAAAAGAAGGGCTGGGTCGAGCGCGCCCCCGACCCCTCGCACGGCCGCATCGTCCGCCTCAGCCTGACCGGGGCCGGCCAGGCGCTGCTCGACCAGGCGCATGAGCAGGTCGCCCGCCTGGAAGGCGCCATGCTGACCAAGCTCTCCGCCAGCCAACGCGGCGCGCTGCAGCAGAATCTGCGGCAGGTACTGCACACGCTCAGCGCGATCATGATCGACCCCGCGCTCGCCGGCGAAACCGGCAAGGACAACTGAGCTGCCCGCCATCACCGGAGTCACCTGAATGGACCTCAAACAACTGGAGTATTTTGTCCGCGTCGCCGAGCTCGGCAGTTTCACGCGCGCCTCCATCCTCCTCGACATCGCCCAGCCGGCACTGAGCCGCCAGGTCCGGATGCTCGAACTGGAGTTCGAACAGAACCTGCTCCTGCGCAACGGCCGCGGCGTCGTCACCACCGACGCCGGCAAGCTGCTGCTCGAGTACGGCCGTGGCATCCTCTACCAGGTCGAACGCCTGCGCGAGGAACTCGGCCGGGCGCGCGGCGCGCTGGTCGGCCACGTCGCCCTCGGTTTGCCGCCGAGCCTGCTGAAGATCCTGGCGGTGCCGATCTTCCGCGAGTTCAAGGAGAACTTCCCCGCCGCCAAGCTGGCGATCCGCGAGGGCATGAGCGCCGGCATGCACGAATCGCTGGTTTCCGGCCGCCTCGACGTCGCCCTGCTCTACAACGCGACGCCATCGCCCGACGTCGACCTGACGCCGCTGCTCGAGGAAGAGCTCTTCCTGGTCAGCCCCGAAACCGACAGCCGGCCGACCACCCCGGTCGCCATCGACGAGCTGCCCGACTATCCGCTGATCGTTCCCAGCCGCCCCAACGCGATCCGCATGCTGATCGAAAGCGCACTCGCCAACCTCGGGCTGCGGCCGAGCATCGCCTTCGAGGTCGACGGGATCAACGCCATTCTCGACCTGGTCGGCGAAGGTTTCGGCTACGCGATCCTGTCGCAGACCGCCGTCGCCAACCTGGCCGGCGAGCGCAAGTTCCGGCTGCGCTCGGTCCAGGGCGACGGGCTGAAAGCCAAGCTGTCGCTGGGGATGAACTCGCACCGCCAGATCACCGCGACGCAGCGGGCGCTGATCGAGCTGATCCGGCGCGTCGTCGCCACCCGCCTGGCGCAGTAGCCGGCGGGCGGCAAGGCCGGCTCAGAACGGCAGGCCGACGTAGTTCTCGGCCAGCGAGCGCTGCGCCGCCTCCGACGAGAACAGGTAGTCGAGGTCGGTCTGCTGCAGTTTCTGGTCGTAAGGCAGGCTGTCCGGGAAGGTGTGCAGCATCGTCGTCATCCACCACGAGAAGCGCTGCGCCTTCCACACCCGGGCCAGCGCCTTGGCCGAGTAGTTGTCGAGACCGTTGTCGTCGCCCTTCTTGTAGTGATCGACCAGCGCGTGATACAGGTAATAGATGTCGGAAGCGGCGCTGTTCAGACCGCGGGCACCGGTCGGCGGCACGATGTGGGCGGCGTCGCCGGCGAGGAACAGATTGCCGTAGCGCATCGGCTCGGCGACGAAGGAACGCAGCGGGGCGATCGACTTCTCGATCGACGGGCCGGTGATCAGGCGCCCGGCCACGTCTTCCGGCAGGCGCCGCTTCAGTTCTTCCCAGAACCTCTCGTCTGACCAGTCCTCGACGGAGTCGCTGAGCGGCACCTGGACGTAGTAACGGCTCAGCACCTGCGAGCGCAACGAGCACAAGGCGAAACCGCGTTCGTGGCGGGCATAGATCAGTTCCGGCGACACCGGCTTGGTGCGCGACAGCACGCCCAGCCAGCCGAAGGGATAGACCTTCTCGTACTCCTTCAGCACGTTCTTCGGAATCGACTTGCGGCTGACGCCGTGGAAGCCGTCGGCGCCGATCACGTAATCGCAGTCGATGCGCACGATCTCGTCGCCCTGGCGGTAAGTCACGTAGGGCTTGCCGGTGAGGTCGTGCGGCTGCACGTCCTCGGCGTTGTGGATGACGATGCCGTTCATCCGGTCGCGCGCTTCGTAAAGATCGCGGGTCAGTTCGGTCTGGCCGTAGACGACGACCGAGCTGCCGCCGCTGTACTTGTGCAGATCGACGCGGCTCTGCTTGCCGTTGTGAGCGATGATGAAACCCTCGTGGATTTCCCCCTCGCGGTCCATGCGTTCGCCGCACTGCGCCTCGCGCATCAGCTCGGCAAAACCATGCTCGAGAACGCCGGCCCGGATACGGCTCAGCACGTACTCGCGGCTCTGCCGTTCGAGAACGACCGTCTCGATGCCCTGCAGGTGCAGCAACTGGGAAAGCATCAGGCCCGAGGGGCCACCGCCGATGATACAAACGCTGGTTTTCATTCTTGTCTCCTGTTGGATTGGATCGAGCGCCCGGACATCCAGCCGGGGATTTCGCAGCGCTCGAATCGTCATGTCCGTGGCTCCGGACTAGTTGCAAGACTAGGGACTGGCGGCTTCAAAGCCTTGGACGATCAAGGCAATCAATTGGACTTTTCTTTTATTGAAATCCGTATATCTGCTATATAGAAAAAGTTGATTGCGTTCCTGATGCGGCGCCAGGAAGATCAAACCAAGGCACAGCCTCGGTTTTCGGCCAGGCCCGGCCACCCCCCGCCCGAGCACCGGAACCGATTGCACTATTCCAGCAACAACCTGTCAGAAACGAGAGGACAGCAACGACCATGAGCATTCTGGTTCCCGAGTTTTCGCTCTACGGGGAACGCCAGCGCGAAACCGTCCGCGAGTTTCTGCATGTCGAGGAAATCTCGGCGCGTAGCGCGGCGCGCAACTGGCAGATAGACACCCATGTACACAACGGCCTGCTGCAACTGCTGTTCGTTTTTTCCGGCAGCGCACGCATCCGCCTTGACAGCGAGGAACAGGACTACGGCGCCGCGTTTGCCGTGGTCATTCCCGAGGGCGTCATCCATGCCTTCAAATTCCAGCCCGGCACCGAGGGCTGCGTGCTGACCCTCGACGCCGCCGGACTGGCCAGCGCCTCGCCGGACGGCAGCCAGATGTTTTCGGTGCTGCGGGGAAGCGCCGAAGTCCTCGCCCTGACGCGCGACGATACGGCGGCCCGCGTCCACGGCATCCTCGAGCAGATCAAGGCCGAGTTCGCGCACCCGGGCGCCGGCAGCACGACGCTCTACGTCTGGCTGGTGCGCTCGCTGCTGCTGCTCCTGGTGCGCGCCACGCTGCGCCAGGCAGACGCGCAACCGGACGAAGGCATGCGCGAAACGGCCGAAGGCTTTCGCCAGATGATCGAGCAGCACTATCTCGACCACTGGCCGGTCAGCAGCTACGCCCGCCAGCTCAACCTCAGCGAAAGCCGGCTCAACCGCCTGTGCGAGAAACGCTTCGGTCGCACGGCGTTCGCCCTGATTCAGGAACGCCTGTTGCTGGAAGCCCAGCGCCGGCTGATCTACACCGGCGTTCCGGTTTCCCAGCTGGCCTACGAACTGGGATTTTCCGACCCGCCGTATTTCTGCCGCTTCTTCAAGCGCCTGAGCGGACATTCTCCGGGCAGCTTCCGCGGTCGCAACCGGCAATGAAAAACGGCCGCCCAGGGCGGCCGTCCGGTAATGCGGGATGGCCGCTCAGCCGAAGACCCGCAGCGCCACCAGGGAAATGCTCGGGAAGAGCAGCAGTATGCCGATGCGCAGGACATCCCAGGCGAGGAAGGGCATGACCCCGCGGAAGATGGTCGCCATCGGGATGTCCTTGGCGATGCCGCCGATGATATAGACGTTCATCCCGACCGGTGGCGTGATCAGCCCGACCTCCATGACGACCAGAGCGACGATGGCGAACCAGATCGCCTTGTCGTCGGCGCTCAGCCCCCAGTAATCCATGCCCAGGATGATCGGCAGGAAGATCGGGATGGTCAGCAGGATCATCGACAGGCTGTCCATGACGCAGCCGAGCAGCAGGTAGACGACGATGATCGCCAGCAACACCGTCCATGGCCCGAAACCCATCTGCTGCACCCAGTTGGCCGCCTCGGCGGGAAGCTGGGAAATCGCCATGAAGGAGTTGAGGGTATCGGCGCCGAGCAGGATCAGGAACATCATGCCGGTTCCCTTGGCCGTGCCGAAACAGCACTCCAGCAGCCCCTTGCCCTTCAGGCCGCCGGATTTCCAGGCGACGACCCCGGTTGCCAGGGCGCCGATGGCAGCCGCTTCGGTCGGCGTGAACAAACCGCCGTAGATGCCGCCGATCACCACCAGGAAGACCAGCAATACCGGCCAGGTTTCGACCAGCGCCAAGAGGCGCTCGCGCCAGGAGTGACGCGGCGAGCCCGGACCGGCGGCACCCGGATTCAGGTGGGCGACGATGGAGATCACCACCATGTAGCCGATCGCGGCCAGCACCCCCGGCACGAAGGCGGCGAGGAACAGCTTGGCGATGTTCTGCTCGGCGAGGATGCCGTAGATGACCAGCGGCACCGACGGCGGAATCAGGATGCCGAGCGTCCCTCCCGCCGCCAGCGAGCCGGCAGCCAGGGAGTTATTGTATTGGTGGTGACGCAGTTCCGGCAGCACGACATGGGCCATCGTCGCCGCCGTTGCCAGCGAGGAACCGCAGATCGCGCCGAAGCCGGCGCAGGAGGCCGTCCCGGCCATCGCCATGCCACCGCGCCAGTGGCCGATGAAAGCGTTGCCGGCCTTGAACAGGGAACGCGACAGGCCGCCGTGGGTGGCGAACTGGCCCATCAGCAGGAACAGCGGCACCACCGACAGGTCGTACAGCGAAAAGCGCCCGTAGGGAGCATTCTTCAGGAAGCCGAGCAGGGGGTCGAGGCCGGACACCCAGACATAGCCGATGGCCCCGGTCAGGAACATCGTGATCCCGACCGGGATACGCGCCGCCATGAAGAACATCATGACGCCGCCCATGATCAGGCCGATTGTCGTACTACTCATCATGCTCTCCCCCGCAATTCACCATATGCGGTGTACAGCGCTGTGACACCAAGCATCACGAAAGCCGGCACCACCGGGATGTAGCCCCACCAGATCGGCAGGTTCAACACCATCGTCGCCTCGCCGTATTCACGCAAGTCAGCCATCCCTTCCCAGATGCGCCAGGCCAGGAAGAAGGAACAGGCCGCCAGCAGCAAGGCGGCAACGGCATCCAGAAACCGCTTGAGTAGCGCGGGCGCCCACAGGGTGAAGAAATCGACGAAGACGTGCCCCTTCTGTAGCTGACAATAGGGCAGACACAAGGCGATCCCCATTGCCGACAGCACCTGGACCAGTTCAAAATCTCCCGCGACGCCCCGCCCGATCAAGGCGCGCAACATCACGCTCACCGCCGACAGCAGCATCTCGATCACGAAGGCCGCGCCGGCCATGATCGCCATCGCCTGACACAGCTTCTCTATCACCCACCCCACGGCGCCCGACTGGCGCGCCACGGGCTCATCCATTACTTCAGCCATCTCGTTCTCCGCATCCATCACCGACTGCGGGCCGGCGACAGACCTGCCGCCGACCCCATCCGCGGATTATTTTTTATCGGCGTAGTGATCGACCAGGGCGTTGGCCTCGGCGAGCAGCTTGTTGCCATCGACGCCCTTGGCCGACATCTCCTTGACCCATTCGTCGTTGACCGTGCTGGCAGTCTTCTTCCACTTGGCGGTCTCCTCCGCCGGAATCTGGTAGATCGTGTTGCCGTTCTTCAGGGTCGCGGCGCGGCTGGCGGCGTCGGCGCTCTTCAACTGGCCACTGACCCAGGCCGAGGTCTCGCGGCCGCTGTTGGCGTCGATGACCTTTTTCAGGTCGGCGGGCAGGCTGTCGTATTTCTTCTTGTTCATGACGAAAACCATGGTCGTCGTCGTCAGCGTGTGGTCGCCGCCGAACTCGGCGGAGAACTTGGTCAGCTCATGCACCTTCATCGCCGGCACCACTTCCCAGGGCAGCATGGTCGCTTCGATCACCCCCTTGGACAGGGCCTCGGACATCTGCGTCACCGGCATGCCGACCGGACTGGCGCCGAGCGCCGACAAAAGACGGGTGGTGAGACGGGAAGAGCTGCGGATCTTCATGTCCTTGAGGTCGGCCATGACTTTCGGCTGGGCAGCCCGCAGGTGCAGGGTATAAGGGCCGGGCACCCAGGTCGCCAGCGGGTGGAGACCGGCAAATTCGCTTTTCAGGGTGTTCTTCTGCACAAAATCCCAGAGCGCGCGCGAGGAGCCTTCCTGCTCGCGGGTCATGAACGGCAGTTCGAACACCTCGGTCACCGGGAAACGACCGGGGGTATATCCCGGCAGCGTCCACACCACGTCGGCAACACCGTCGCGGACCTGCGACAGCAATTGTGCCGGCGTTCCACCCAGTTGCATCGCGGGATAGATCTGGCACTTGATGCGGCCGGCCGATTCGCTGGCCAGCTTGTCGCACCAGGGAGCGATGAATTTGGTATGACCCGGCGCCGTCGGCGGCACGAAATGGGCAACCTTGAGGACAACTTCCTGGGCCAGGACGGCCCCGGGAATCAGCGTGGACAGGGCGGCAAGCGCCAGCAGATGTTTGGCTTTCATGTTTTGTCTCCGTAAGTCAGTGTTATCGAGTCGCTAAAAACACACCGCTAGAATGCCCATTAGCGCTCCGGATTGTCGTCAATGCCGCCCGCCCCCGCCTAGGGAGGCAAAGCCATATCAGGTATTGAATATTGCGATACTTATTCACCATTCCATGATCGACGGAAGCAGTTAGTCAAATGCGGAATAGCACCTAGTCGGTTTATGGCATAGGGCAAATCACCGGCGACGGATAGAGTTGGCGCGGACCAATTTCCGGAAATCTTCGTGAACGAACGCCAGTTGATCCTCCTGATCGCCGGCTGCCTGATGCTGCAGCCGCTATCGACCGACCTCTATCTAGCGTCGCTGCCGCGGCTTGGCGAGGCCTTCTCGGCACCGAAAATCCTGGTCCAGCAGACCCTGGTCTTCTTCTCGGTCGGCTTCGGTCTCGCCCAGTTGCTCGGCGGCCCCCTGTCCGACCGCTTCGGTCGACGGCGCGTCATGCTCGGCGGATTGAGCGTCTACCTGCTCGCCAGCCTGGCCTGCGCCCTGGCACCGAGCATCTATCTGCTGATCGGCGCCCGCTTCGCCCAGGCCTGCGGCTGCTGCGCCGCGATCGTCGCCGCGCGCGCCCTGATCCGCGACCTCTACCCGCCGGCCATCGGCGCCGCCAAGCTGGCCCAGGCATCGAGCTACATGGCTTTCGCCGTCGTCTCGGGACCGGTGATCGGCGCCCAGTTGCAAGTCCATTTCGGCTGGCAGGCCGCCTTCGTCTTCCTCGCCTGCGTCGTTCCCTTGCTCCTGGCGCTGGCCTGGCGCTGGCAGGAAGCGCCACTCTCCGGCGCCAGCGGGCAGGCCGCCGGCTATCGCAGCCTGCTCACCCACCCGGTCTTCCGCAGCTATGCGCTGGCCGGCACCCTGAGCTACAGCAACATCTTCGTCTTCATCTCCGGCTCGTCATTCGTGCTGATCGAGCTGCTCGGCGTATCGACCGCCAATTACGGCTATTGCTTCGCCAGCGGCTGCGCCGGCTATCTCGCCGGTGCCTTCCTCTGCCGCCGTCTGCTCGCAGTGCTGGGCACGGAAAGAACCTTGCTTGCCGGCAGCACGGTGATGGCGCTGGCCGCTGCGACCTTCCTCGCCTGCTGCCTGGCGGGAGTGATGAACTGGTGGTTGCTGGTCGCCTTTCAATGCCTGTCGATGTTCTCGCACGGCATCATCTTCCCTTGCGCCCAGATCGGCTCGCTGGCGCCCTTTCCCGGCTCCGCCGGACGCGCGGCCGGGCTGTTCGGGGCGGTCAGCATGATCGGCGCGCTGACCATCAGCAACCTGGTCGGCCTCCTGCTGCACGACAGCGTGCTGCCGCTCGCCCTGCTCGCCGCCAGCACCGGCCTCCTGCAGTGGTTGCTGCTGCGCCGCGGCCAACGCAAGGGGACACTGCGCCTGGAGCATTAGGGCAGTCAGCAAACAAAAATGGGTTAAGTCGGAAAGACTTAACCCATTGGATGTTCTGGCCCGCCCGGCGCGATTCGAACGCACGACCCCTGCCTTCGGAGGGCAGTACTCTATCCAGCTGAGCTACGGGCGGAAAGGCCGCAATTGTAACCTCATCGGCGGAAGCGCGTCCATGACTCGCAGTGTATTCAATCAAGCAGGGTGCGCGCGGCTTCGTAGCGGTTCGCGAAGTATTCGCTGTCGAGACGTTCGATGCGCACCCGGCCGTTGGTCGATGGCGCGTGCACGAAGCGCTGCTCGCCGATGTAGATGCCGACGTGCGAGAACGGGCGGTTCATCGTGTTGAAGAAGACCAGGTCGCCGGGCTGCAGTTCGTGGCGACCGACGGCACGGCCGCGCCGGGCGATGTCGGCGGCGCTGCCGCTGACCTTGACGCCGGCCGCCTTGTCGAACACGTAGGCAACCATGCCGCTGCAGTCGAGGCCAGCTTCCGGGTTCTTGCCGCCGAAGCGGTAACCAGTGTCGATCAGCCCCATGGCCAGCATGACGACCTCGCTGGCTTGCCCGCTGACCGCCCGCGGCGCCTGGGTTATAGTTGATCCACCGCGTGGTCCGGGACTGCCGCAGGCAGCAAGCGCCAGGCAGACGAGCAGCGACAACCAGCAGAAAAATCGACGCATCGCTTAAAGCCTTTTCTTGAAGTTATTCGTAACTTAACGTTTTTACAGGATTTTTCAAGCCCATGAACTTGCAGAACCCGACTCTCCTGCGCACCGCCAACCTGATCGATGGTCTATGGGTCGGCGCCGACGACGGCGCCACGCTGAGCGTCGTCGATCCGGCCAGCGGCGAGCGCATCGCCGAGGTTCCCTGCTGCGGCGCCGCCGAGACGCAGCGCGCGATCGCCGCCGCCGACGCCGCGCTGCCGGCCTGGCGGGCGCTCACCGCTCGCCGCCGCGGGCAGTTGCTGCAGAACTGGAACCGCCTGATCCTCGATAATGCCGACGATCTCGCCGCCCTGATCACCGCCGAAGGCGGCAAGCCGCTGCTCGAGGCGAAGGGCGAGACGATCTACGGCGCCTCCTTCGTCGAATGGTTCGCCGAGGAAGGCAAGCGCACCTACGGCGAGAGCATTCCCAGCCCGGCGTCGACTACCCGGCTGCTGGTGGTCAAGCAGCCGATCGGCGTCTGTGCCGCGATCACGCCGTGGAATTTTCCGCTCGCCATGATCACGCGCAAGGTGGCGCCGGCGCTCGCCGCCGGCTGCACGGTCGTCGTCAAACCGGCCGAGGCGACGCCGCTGACCGCCCTGGCGCTGGCCGCGCTGGCCGAGCAGGCGGGTTTTCCGGCCGGCGTCTTCAACGTCGTCACCGGCCAACCGGCGGCGATCGGCGGCGAATTGTGCGCCAATCCGACCGTGCGCAAACTCTCCTTCACCGGCTCGACCGCGGTCGGCCGGCTGCTCATGGCGCAGTGCGCGCCGACCGTCAAGAAACTGTCGCTCGAACTGGGCGGCAACGCCCCCTTCATCGTCTTCGACGACGCCGACGTCGAGGCAGCGGTCGAAGGTGCGCTCGCCGCCAAGTACCGCAACACCGGCCAGACCTGCGTCTGCGCCAACCGCTTCCTGGTCCAGTCGGGCATCTACGAAGCCTTCGCCGCCCGTTTCGCCGAGCGCAGCGCCCAGCTCAAGGTCGGCGCCGGCAGCGAAGCGGGCGTCGCCCAGGGGCCACTGATCAACGCCGCCGGCCTGGCCAAGGTCGAAGCCCACGTCGCCGACGCCATCGCCAAGGGCGCCCGCGTGCTGTGCGGCGGCGCCCGCCACGAGCGCGGCGGCAACTTCTTCCAGCCCACCGTGCTGGCCGACGTGACGCCGGCGATGCGCGTCGCCCGCGAGGAAACCTTCGGCCCGCTGGCGCCGCTTTTCCGCTTCGACACCGAGGCAGAAGCGGTGGCGCTGGCCAATGACACCGAGTTCGGCCTCGCCGCCTATTTCTTCACCCGCGACGTCGGCCGCTGCTGGCGCGTCGGCGAGGCGCTGGAATACGGCATGGTCGGCGTCAACACCGGGATGATCTCGAACGAAGTGGCGCCCTTCGGCGGCATCAAGCAGTCGGGAATCGGCCGCGAAGGCTCGAAGTACGGCATCGAGGAATACCTCGAAGTCAAATACCTCTGCTTCGACGTGCGCTGATGAAGTTCATCCTGCTCGCCGCCGTCCTGCTCGGTCTCGGCCTGGCCTGGCGCAAGTGGCGACAGGCCGGGCGGGCGGCGTACATCGAACAGTTTCCGCTGCAGGAACGACTCGACCGCCGCCTGGCGGCGCGCCGGCCGGAACTCGACGCCGGCCAGCGGCGCGAAGTGTGCGAGGGCCTGCGCGATTACTTCCTGATCTGCAACGCCGCCGGCCGGCACATGGTGGCGATGCCGTCGCAGGCGGTCGACGATGCCTGGCACGAGTTCATCCTGTTCACCCGCCACTACCGGCAGTTCTGCCAGCGTGCCTTCGGCCGCTTCCTGCATCACACGCCGGCCGAGGCGATGCGCACGCCAACGGCCGCCGGCGAAGGACTCAAACGCGCCTGGCGGCTGGCTTGCGCGCACGAGGGGATCGACCCGAAGCAGCCGCAGCGCCTGCCCCGCCTGTTCGCACTCGACGCCACGCTGGGCATTGCCGGCGGCTTCGTCTATCGGCTCGATTGCCTGGCCGCCGGTGGCACCGGCCGCGACGGCTTTTGTGCCAGCCACATCGGTTGCAGCAGCGGCTGCAGCGGCGATTCGGGCAGCAGCGACGGAGGGAGCGACGGCGGTTGCGGTGGTGGCTGCGGCGGCGACTGACGCCGCGCTCAGCCGAGCTTCTTCAGCAGTTCCGCTTTCTTGGCGTCGAATTCTTCCTGGGACAGGATGCCCTTGCCGACCAGCGCGTGCAGTTTTTCCAGCGTCGCCACCACCTCGTCGGCACTGAGCGCAACCGGTGCCGCCGGCGTTGCCGCGGCTACCGCCTGGCCGACCATCTGGCCGAAGCCGAGACCGGCGCCCATCGCCGCCAGCCCGCCTTCGTTGCGCGCCGCGTCGGGAATGCTGCTCGCCACCTGATACTGCGTGTAGCGCGTCAGGTCGCCGACCATGCCCATGGCGATGCGCTGGTCGAGCACCTTCTGCAGTTCGTCGGGCAGGGAGAAATTCTGCAGCACCAGGGTATCGAGCTGCAGGCCGAGTTCGCCGAAGGCCGCCGCCGCCCGCGCCTGCATCGCCTGCGCCAGCGCCGCCTGGTTGGCGGCCAGATCGAGGAAGGGAATCGCCGACTGGGCGAAGAGGTCGCTCAATCCGGCGACCAGCAGGCTGCGCAACTGGCCTTCCAGTTCGTCGCGCTCATAGCGCTCGGCGCTGCCGGAGACCTGGCGGAAGAAGAGCGCCGGCTCGGCGACATGGTAGGCGTAGGTGCCGTAGGCGCGCAGGCGGACGGCGCCGAATTCGCGGTCGCGGATCGTCACCGGCGTCGCCGTGCCCCAGGTACGGTCGATCTGGCGCCGGGTCGAGAGGAAATAGACGTCGCTCTTGAACGGCGATGCGAACAGCTTGTCCCAGTGGCGCAGATTGGTCAGCAAGGGCAGCGTGGACGTGGTCAGCCGATAGCGGCCGGGAGCGAAGCTGTCGGCGATCTGCCCCTCATCGACGAACAATGCGGCCTGCGCTTCGCGCACGGTCAGGCTGGCGCCGTTCTGGATCTCCCGGTCGGCCACCGGGTAACGCCAGAGCAGCGTGCCGTCGCCGGGTTCCGTCCATTCCAGGACGTCGATGAACTGCTTGCTGAAGAAAGTTCCCAGTGACATCTGCCGCTCCCTTGTTCAGTGCTGCCGCTAGCTGTGATACCAGACGATGAACTGTTCGACCGTCATCGGCTGCGCGTAAAGATAACCCTGCCCCGCCACACAACCAAGCGCCAGCAACTGGACGCGCTGCTGTTCATCCTCGATGCCCTCGGCGAGCGGCATCATGCCGAGATCGCGGGCAAGGTCGACGATGGTGCTGACGACGCGCAGGCTGTCCGCCGAATCGAGCATGGCGACGACGAAGGAACGATCGACCTTGAGTTCATTGAGCGGCAGGCTGACCAGATAACTGAGCGAGGAATAACCGGTGCCGAAATCGTCGAGGGCGATCCGGCAGCCCAGCTTGCGCAGCCGGTGCATGATCGACGAGCCCTTGGCGCGGTCGAACATCAGCGCCGACTCGGTCAGTTCGAGGGTGAAGCGCTCGCCGGGAATGCGCCAGGTCAGCAGGTTCTGCTCGAGGAACTCCGGCAGGTCGTCATCGAGCATGTCGGCAGCCGTGAGGTTGAACGAGAGGCCGATGCCGATGCCGGCCTTTTCCAGTTCGGCGGCCGCCCGCATCGCGGCACGCAACAACCAGTCGTTGAACATCAGGCGCCAGCCATTTTCCTCGATCATTTCCATGATCAGCGGCGGCGGCACCCAGCCGGTTCGTTCGTGCCGCCAGCGCAACAGCAGCTCGCCACCGATACAGTGGCCGTCGGCCAAGTCGTTCTGCGGTTGAATGTGCAGTTCCAGGGTTTCCTGGAACAGGGCCTCGCGCAACTCCTCGGCCAGCTCGTGACGTTGCTGCCAGCTTTCGGCAAAACCGGCATCGAACCAGGCAAAGGACTGGCGTCGTCCCTGCGCGCCCCAGCGCGCCAGGCGGGCGGCGTGCAGGGCCGTCTCGGCGCTCGCTCCGTGCTGGGGCAGGAGCGCGGCACCGATGGTCGACCGCACCATGACCTTGCGACCACTGAACAGCGGCACCGGCTCACCAAACATCCGTTCGAGATGGGCGGCGGCCAGGGTCGGCTGCGACATCACCTTGACGTCGGGCAGGACGACCAGCCACTCGCCTTCGCGACCGACAAAGACCCGGTCCTCCTCGCGCAGATGGCGCCTCATCCGCCGCGCCAGCGTCGCCGGCAGGCGCTGCAGGTCGTTGGCGTCGAGGTAGGTGAAGGAGTCGCGGTTGGCCAGCGAGACCGAGAGCAGGCCAACTACCCGGCCGCCCTGCAGGAGTTCGCGCAAAAAACGCAGGGCGGCCAGTTCGCCGGGCAGGCCGCCCGCTTCCTGCTGCGCCAGTTCATCCACTTCCAGCACGCAGGTGATGGCGGCGATGACGCTGCGGCGCAGGGTGCCGACCAGGGAAAGCAGCACCCGGCCAACACTGTCGCGCCCGCCGAGCAGGATCTTTTCACAGGCATCGACGATATTGAAGAACCAGCGCAGGATTTCAACCTGGCCGTAACCCCGGCCCAGCAGTTCGTGCCAGGCACGGATCCAGCGCTGCTGCCAGTCGGAATCGGCGATTTCGCCGGGCAGCGCGACTGTCAGTTCGATGAAATGCTGTAGCGCGGCGTCCGGCTCGCTACGCGCGCATTCCGCCGTCACCGACGACTTCCACAGCGACGCCAGACTGGCCAGGGAACGCAGGTCGTCCTCACCCAGATCAAAGGCGGCAAAATCGATCAGCGATTCCGGGCTAGCCGAGGTAGTAGTCATGCGACGACAGACCATAGGCATCGTTCGGCAGCGCCCGGGCGATACGCAAGGCGGCCAGCTCCGGCTGGCGCAGGTCGACCAGACGGAAATCACGGACCGGCTGCTTGTCGTGGTCGAGCATCAACAGCACGCGCGGCCGCGAGCGCTGGACGCGGTTCTGCTGGATCACCACGCCAACCTCGCCCGATTCGAACTCGACCAGCACGCCGATCGGGTAGAGCCCGACGCATTGCACGAACTGCTCCATGAGCACCGGGTTGAACTGCTTGCCGCGCTGCTGGAACAATTCCTCGAGCGCTTCCTGGTGGCCGATTGCGTTGCGGTACGGCTTGTTGCGCAGCATCGCGCAGAAGGCATCGACCAGGCCGGCGATTTCCGCGGCCAGGCCGATGCGCTCGAAGCGCAGGCCGCGCGGATAGCCGCTGCCGTCCCAGCGCTCGTGGTGGCGGGAGACGATCTGCAGCACTTCGCCCGGCAGCTTGCCCTGAGTGGTCAGGATTTCCAGCGAACTGGCGACGTGCGAGCGCACCAGTTGCCGCTCCGCCTCGGTCAGGGCTTCCTTCTTGGCCAGTACTTCGGACGGCACCTGGGTCTTGCCAACATCCTGCAGCAGCCCGGCGATCCCCAGTTCGAGCAGTTGCTGGCCGCGCCAGCCGATATGTCCGGCGAGCAGCAAGGCATGCACCGCGACGTCCATGGCATGGTCGAAGCTGTACTGATCCAGACTCTTCAGCCGCAGCAGCCACATCACGGCGTCGGGATTGCGCTTCAGGCTGCCGGCGATGTCGCGCACACCTTCGCGGACGTTGGCGAAATCGAACTGCATTTCCGCGGTGACGTTGCGGAAGGTCTGCTTCAAGGCTTCGAGCAAATCGTCGTAGCGCGGTTCGATGTAGTCGAGTTCGCGGGTCAGCGAACGGACATGTTCGTCGCCTTCCTGACCATGCAGGAGTTCGAGGAAGCGACGGCGGCGCTGGCGCAGCACGACCTGTTCCGCGCTCAGCGGCTGGACCTCGCCATAAACGTCTTCTTCCTGGCTGCCGGCGCCACTCAAGGGCGCCGCCTGCAACTGGCGATCGACGCGCTCCTTGGGCGCCACGAAGTGCTCGTTCAGCGAGCGCGAGCGGTCGATTTGCACGAAACGGCACTTCTTGCGGAAGATCTCGACCTGCTCGGGCTTGCTGATGATGAAACCCTGCAAGGCGAACGAAAACTCGGTCCACGGACAGTCCGGTTCGGTAATGAACATGCCGATCTTCAGTTCGGCAACCGGAATGATTTCCATGGATCAGGTCTCTCTGGACGTTTCGCGGGCCAGTTCCTTGAGCCCGTACATGGGTAGATTGTCCATCCGCACCATGCTCATGGCAAGGAAAGGCTGCAACAATCCGGCGTTACCACCGGACAGCAGGCAATGCCGTTCGTTCCCCGGCAGTCGCGACCAGGCCCGTTCGATGGCGCCGACCTGCGCTTCGATGGCACCGCTGACGATGGCGTCGTCGGTGCATTGCGGCCAAGCGCGATGTTCGCCGGCGGCAAAGGGCAAACCGGCGGTATCGCGGGCGAGCGCACCGAGCATCAGTTGCTGCCCGGGCAGGATCAGACCGCCCAGGAAATTGCCGTCGCCATCGAGCGCGTCGATCGTCGTCGCGGTGCCCGCCATCACTACCAGCAGCGCCCCCGGCCGGAGCGCCCGGGCGCCGATCAGCGCGCACCAGCGGTCGACACCGAGACGACCGGGATCGCGATAGCCGTTGCGCACGCCGGCGGCCTGCGCCGTGCTTCGCACCACCTCGAGCCGCACGCCCCAATCGCCGAGCGCGGCACGGATGCCCGCCTCGGCGCCGGCACCGGCGACATTGGCGAGCATGATGCGGCGCGGCATCGGCCACTCGCCCCGGATTTCGCCCAGGGCGTCGCCGTCGGCCTGCGCGCAACTGCCGCTGCGACACCAGCCCACGCCGTCCCACAGGCCGTACTTGATGCGGCTGTTGCCGCTGTCGATGCAGAGGATCATGCGTTTACCCGCAGGCTGACGTCGCCGGCGAGGATGCGCTCGCAGCCGGTAGCGGTTTCCAGCAGCAAGGCGCCGTCGTCGGCGACGCCGCGGCAGATGCCGCTGCGCTCGGCGCAGCCATCTTCTATCAACCGCACGGCCCGGTCCTGCCAGGCATGGCGCGCCTGCCACTCGTCCTTGACGGCGGCAAAGCCGCACTCGGCGAAGTCGTCGAGTACACCGAGCAAGGCAACGAGGATCGTCGCCAGCAGATCATGACGCTCGGGCAGTGCCGGCAGCGCCTGCGCCAGCCCGGCGACCGGCTGCGCGAACTCGCCTGCCGGCGTCTGCAGGTTGAGGCCGATGCCGATGCAGACCTGCGCCTCGCGCCGGCCGCCAGCCAGCTCGATCAGGATGCCGGCCAGCTTGGCGTCACCGGCAGGGGTTGCGAGCAGCACGTCATTCGGCCATTTCAAGCGAACGCCGCTGGCGCCCAGGCGTTCCAGCGCCCGCACCAGGGCGACGCCAACCGCCAACGACAGGCCGCCGAGGCCGGCCAGGCCGCGCTGGCTGCGCCAGAGGACGGAAAACATCAAGCAGCCGTCGGCGCTCGATAACCAGCTACGCCCGCGCCGGCCACGACCGGCAAGCTGCCGGTCGGCGACGATGACGCTACCGGAGGGCGCGCCACGCTCGGCGCGGCGCAACAATTCGCTGCTGGTCGAGTCGCACTCGGCCAGCGCATCGACGTCGAAACGGCCGGCCAGGGGACCGAGCCGCGCTTTCAACAGGACAGGATCGATCAGGGGCATGCGGAAGATTTTACTCTCCCGCCGCCTCCTTGCCGCCGTCGATGCCGAGATCGGCGATCTTGCGGGTGATCGTATTGCGGCCGATGCCCAGCGCCTGCGCCGCCTCGATGCGGCGGCCGCCGGTGTGGGCCAGCGCGCGCGAGATCAGGATGCGCTCGAAGCTCTGCGACAAGAGGCCATGCACGTCGGGCACGCCGCGCGCCAGCAAGCGGTCGACTTCGCCTTCCAGCGCCTTTTCCCAATCGCCGACCAGCACCTGCGGCGGCGCCTCGCGCAACTCGCTCGGCAGGTCGCCGACTTCGACCTGCTGCCCTGGCGCCATCACGGTCAACCAGTGACAGAGGTTTTCCAGTTGCCGGACGTTTCCCTGGAACTCCAGACCGCAAAGATACTTGAGCGCGCCCTCGGACAGGCGCTTCGGTTCGACACCCAGTTCGCGTGCGCTCTTCTGCAGGAAGTGGCGGGTGAGCAGCGGGATGTCCTCGCGCCTTTCGCGCAGCGCCGGCAGGCGGATACGGATGACGTTGAGGCGATGGAAGAGATCCTCGCGGAACAGGCCGTCCTTGACCCGGCTTTCCAGGTTCTGGTGGGTTGCGGCGATGACGCGGACGTTGGCCTTGATCGGCGAATGCCCGCCGACCCGGTAGAAGTGCCCGTCCGACAGCACGCGCAGCAGGCGGGTCTGCAGTTCGGAAGGCATGTCGCCGATTTCGTCGAGGAACAGCGTGCCGCCCTCGGCCTGCTCGAAACGGCCGCGCCGCTGCGCCTGGGCGCCGGTGAAGGCGCCGCGCTCGTGACCGAAGAGCTCGGATTCGAGCAGGTCCTTGGGAATCGCCGCGGTATTGATCGCCACGAAGGGACGCTCGGCACGTGGGCTGTGCCGGTGCAGCGCGCGCGCCACCAGTTCCTTGCCGGAACCCGATTCGCCGGTGATCAGCACGGTCGCGTGCGACAGCGCGAGGCGGCCGATGGCGCGGAAGACTTCCTGCATCGCCGGCGCCTGACCGAGAATCTCGGGCACCAGCCCCTCTTCCTCGGCCGCACCACTCTGGTGCATCGATTCATCGATCGCCCGCCGGATCAGTTCCAGCGCCTGATCGACGTCGAAGGGCTTGGGCAGATATTCGAAGGCGCCGCCCTGGAAGGCGGCAACCGCGCTTTCCAGGTCGGAATAGGCGGTCATGATGATGACCGGCACGCCGGGGTGGCGGTTCTTCACCTCCTGCAACAGGTCGAGCCCGGACTGGCCGGGCATGCGGATGTCCGAGACCAGCACCTGCGGCGCGTCCTCGCCGCTTTCCAGGCGGGCGATCGCCTCGCTCGCCGAAGCGTAGCTCTCGAACGCGATGCCTTCGCGCGACAGGGTCTTTTCCAGCACCCAGCGTATCGAACGGTCGTCGTCAACGATCCATACCGGTTTCATGTCATGCCTCGTTCTCTTTGCTTGTCCAATCCGTATAGCAAGACTCAGGCCGGCTCGATGGGCAAACGGATGGTGAATACCGTCTGCCCCGGACGGCTGTAGCAGTCGATGCTGCCGTGATGGTGCTGGACGAAATTCTGGGCGATCGTCAGCCCCAGCCCGTTGCCACCCTCGCGCCCGGAGACCAGCGGATAGAACATGCGCTCGCGGATGTCCTCGGGGATGCCCGGCCCGTTGTCGATGACCTTGAGTTCCAGCGCCATGCGGTAGCGCTTCTTGGCCAGCGTCACCTGGCGCAGCGCCCGCGTGCGGAGGACGATCTCGCCCTGGCCGGCCATCGCCTGCGCCGCGTTGCGGGCGATGTTGAGGACGGCCTGAATCAGTTGCTCACGATCGCCGACCAGCTCGGGCAGGCTGATGTCGTAGTCGCGGCGAATCTTCAGGCCTTCGGAAAACTCGGCCATCAGCAGGCTGCGCACCCGTTCGAGGATTTCGTGGATGTTCACCGTCGTCGGCAGCATCGCCCGGTGCGGCGTCAGCAAGCGCTGCATCAGGTCCTGCAGGCGGTCGGCCTCCTTGATGATGACCTGGGTGTATTCCTTGAGCGCCGGGTTGCCGAGTTCGTGTTCGAGCAGTTGTGCCGCGCCGCGGATGCCGCCGAGCGGATTCTTGATTTCGTGCGCCAGGTTGCGGATCAGTTCGCGGTTGGCCTGCTGCTGTTCGAGCAGGCGTTCCTCGCGCGTCGCCGCCAGGTGGTGCTCGATCGGCTGCAGTTCGAGCAGCAGGCGCATGCCGGCGGCGATGTCCGGGCGCAACGGGGTCACCGTGCAGTTGAGGTGCAGGGTTTCGCCGTCGGCGCGGCCGAGGGCGATGTTCTGGCCGGTGTAGCCCCAGTTGTTCTGCAAACCGTTGTCGATCGCCGACTGCAGTGTTGACGAGCACTTGCAGACCTCGCTCAAGCGCCGCCCGAGCACGCTCCGACTACTGACCGCGAGCAGGTTTTCACCAGCCGGGTTGAGGTAGCGGATGCATTGGTCGTCGTCGATCAGCAATACCGCCGACGCCAGGAGATCGAGCCCGGCGAAATTGGCGTGGGTCACGCCCATGCGACGCCCCCGCAACTACGCTGCCTTGCTTGCTTTAATGACCCGCTGTTCATTATCATCCTGGAACTCCTTTTTCCCGTCTGCGCCATGACCGTCGCCATCCGCGCCTCCCGCTTGCTGCTGCTCGCCGTGCTGGCTTCCCTGGGCGCCTGCGGCAAAGCCCCGGAGCGCACAGAAGACAAGCGCACCGTCATGGTGCATATTGCCACAGCCGCACCATCATCGGGCATGCAGCTGACTGGTGAGGTCCGCGCCAGGCACGAGGTGGAGCTGGCTTTCCGGGTTGGCGGCAAGATCGAGGCGCGCCTTGTCGATGCCGGTAGCGAAATCCGTGCCGGCCAAGTCCTGGCCCGTCTCGATCCGCAGGACCTGAAACTCGCGGCGAGCGCTGCCGCCGCCCAGGTCGCCGCCGCCGAGAGCGAAGTCGCGACCGCCGGCGCCGAACGCGAGCGTTACGCCGGCCTGCTGGCGCGCAAGTTCGTCAGCCAGGCCGCCTTCGACACCCGCCAGCATGCCCTCAACGCCGCCCAGGCGCGCCTCGAACAAGCCCGCGCGCAGCGCAGCATCAGCGCCAACCAGGCCGACTACGGCAGCCTGCGCGCCGATTTCCCGGGCGTCGTCGCCGCCGTCCTCGCCGACGCGGGCCAGGTGGTCGGCGCCGGCCAAGCGGTGCTGCGCATCGCCCGCCCGGAAGAAAAGGAAGTCCTGGTCGCCGTGCCGGAAGGCCGCGTCGCCTCGCTGCGCCAGGCCGAAAAGATCACCGTCCGCCTGTGGTCGGCGCCCGAGCTGGCGATCGCCGGCAAGCTGCGCGAGCTGGGCGCCGTCGCCGACCCGCAGACGCGTACCTACCCGGCGCGCATCAGCCTGCTGGAAGCGCCAGCGCAGGCGATGCTGGGCATGACGGCCAGCGTCAGCCTCGACGCGGCGCCGGTCGCCGCACTGGTAGTGCCGCTGGCGGCGGTCGGCGACAACGGCCAGGGGCCTTTCGTCTGGGTCGTCGAGGCCGGCAAGCTGCGCCGGGTAGCGGTGCGCGTCGGCAACTTCCGCGCCGACGGCGCCGAGATCGTCGGCGGCCTGCGCGGCGGCGAAGCGGTGGTGATCGCCGGCATCTCGCAACTGATCGAGGGCCAGGCGGTGGTCACCCGCCCCGCCCCGGCTCCTGCCGCGCAGCGCTGAGATGAGCCAGCGCTTCAACCTGTCCGACTGGACGCTGCACCACCGGACGCTGGTCGGCTATTTCATGCTCGCCCTTGCCCTGATGGGCATTGTCGCCTACGGCCGCCTGGGCCAGGCGGAAGACCCGCCGTTCACCTTCAAGGCGATGGTGATCCAGGCCTACTGGCCGGGCGCCACCGCGCAGCAGGTGGAACAGCAACTGACCGAGCGGATCGAGAAAAAGCTGCAGGAACTGCCTTCGGTCGACCGCCTGACCAGCTATTCGCGCGCCGGCGAAGCAACGGTGATCTTCTTCGCCAAGGACAGCTACCGTTCGGCGCAGATGCCGGAAATCTTCTACCAGGTGCGCAAGAAGATCGGCGACATCCGCCAAACCCTGCCCGAAGGCATCCAGGGCCCCTTCTTCAACGACGAATTCGGCGACGTTTTCGGCAACCTGTTCGCGGTCACCGGCGAAGGCCTCGACTACCCGCTGCTCAAGGACCAGGCCGAACGCCTCCGCGATGCGCTGCTGCCGGTCAAGGGCGTCGGCAAGATCGACATCTTCGGCATCCAGGACGAGAAGATCTTCGTCGATATCGACAACGCCAAGCTGGCGACGCTGGGCATTGCCCCAAGCGCCATTGGCCAGGCGCTGGCGCAGCAGAACGCGGTCAACGGCGCCGGTTTCTTCGAGATGGACGACGAACGCATCCAGTTGCGGCCGAGCGGCGCCTTCGCCAGCGAACAGGCAGTGGCCGACACCCTGATCCGCAGCAACAACCGCAGCTTCCGGCTCGGCGACATCGCTACCGTGCACCGCGGCACCAGCGAGCCGCCCGGCATCCAGGTCCGCTTCGCCGGCAAGCCGGCGCTGGTCATCGGCGTCGCCATGGCGCCGGGCGGCGACATCATCGCCCTGGGCAAGGCGCTGGAGCAGAAGCTCGCCAGCCTGCGGCCAACGCTGCCGGTCGGCGTCGACATCCACGAGGCGGTCAGCCAACCAGCCGCCGTGACGCGCTCGATCGACGCCTTCGTCAAGGCCCTGGCCGAGGCGGTAATCGTCGTCCTCGCCGTCACCTTCATCAGCCTCGGCCTGCGCACCGGCATGGTGGTCGCCGTCTCGATCCCGCTGGTCCTTGCCGCCACTTTCCTCGCCATGCACAGCCTCGACATCGGCCTGCACAAGGTGTCGCTCGGCGCGCTGGTGCTGGCGCTCGGCCTTCTGGTGGACGACGCGATCATCGCCGTCGAGATGATGTGGGTGAAGATGGAACAGGGCTGGGAGCGCACCCGCGCCGCCTCCTTCGCCTTCACCAGCACCGCCGGCCCGATGCTTTCCGGCACCCTGGTCACCGTCGCCGGTTTCATCCCGATCGCCCTGGCCAAGTCGTCGACCGGCGAATACGCCTTCGCCTTCTTCCAGATCAACGCCATCGCCCTGCTGATTTCCTGGCTGGCCGCCGTCATCGCCATTCCCTGGCTCGGCTACAAGCTGCTGCCCGACCCGCGTGCGGCGCAGACGCCCGGCCGGCTCGCCGCGCGCTGGCCGCGCCTCGACCGCCTGGCACGCCGGCTCGGCGCCTACGGACCGGCCCATCCGGTCGATCACGATGTTTACGGCACGCCGTTCTACCAGCGCTTCCGGCGCTTCGTCGGCTTCTGCGTCGATCATCGCTGGCTGGTGATCGGCGTCACGCTGCTGCTGTTCGTGCTCGCCATCTTCGGCATGGGCAAGGTGCAGAAGCAGTTCTTCCCCAACTCGACCCGACTCGAACTCAACGTCGAACTGCGCCTGCAGGAAGGCGCCTCGCTGACCGCCACCGGAAACGCCGCGCGGGCGCTGGAAAGCTGGCTGGAGGCCGACCGCGCCAGCCACGACGATTTCTCCCATTACGTCTCGTGGATCGGCAGCGGCGTTCCCCGCTACTTCCTGTCGCTCGACCGCCAGTTGCCGGCCAGCAACGTCGCCCAGTTCATCATCGAAACACGCGACATGGCGGCCCGCGAAGCCCTGCGCGAACGCCTGATCGCCCATTACCGGCAGGCGCCCGACGGGGTTCGCGCCAACGTCGCGCGGATCGAGAACGGGCCGCCGGTCGGTTACCCGGTGCAATACCGGGTGGCCGGCGAGGACATCGCCGCGCTGCGCCGCATCGCCGAGGAAGTGGCGACCATCATGCGCAGCGACGAACGGCTGTCGAACGTCAATTTCGACTGGCACGAGCTGTCGAAGACGATCGCCGTCGACATCGACCAGGACAAGGCGCGCCTGCTCGGCGTTTCCAGCCAGGACGTCGCCGCCCTGCTCGCCATGTCGCTGCAGGGCTACAGCGTCAGCGCACTGCGCGAAGGCAGCAAGCGCATCGAGGTTGTCCTGCGCGGCGGCGACAAGGAACGCCACGACCCGGCCGCCCTCGCCGGCCTGATGCTGCCGACGCCCGCCGGGCGCAGCGTGCCGCTGTCGCAGATCGCGCGCCTGACGCCGGTCTTCGAACCCGGCCTGGTCTGGCGCCGCGACCGCGTGCCGACCATCACCGTGCGCGCCAACCTCTACGGCACGACGCAGCCGGCGACCATCGTCGACCATCTGCAAGGCCCCATCGACAGCCTGCGCCAGCGCCTGCCCGCTGGTTTCAGCATCGTTCCCGGCGGCTCGGTCGAGGAATCAGCGAAGGGCGGCAACTCGGTCAGCGCCGGTTTGCCGCTGTTCATCCTGGCGGTCGTCACCATCCTGATGATCCAGCTGCAGAACGTCTCGCGCGTCGTCATGGTGCTGCTCACCGCGCCGCTCGGGATGATCGGCATCACCCTCTTCCTGCTCGTCTTCAACCAGCCCTTCGGCTTCATGGCGCTGCTCGGAACGATCGCCCTGTTCGGCATGGTGATGCGCAACTCGGTGATCCTGGTCGACCAGATCGAGCAGGACCTGGCAAGCGGCCGCGCCCGTTGCGAGGCAATCGTCGAATCGACGGTGCGCCGCCTGCGGCCGATCGTATTGACTGCAGCAGCAGCGGTGCTGGCAATGATCCCGCTGTCGCGCAACGATTTCTTCGGACCGATGGCGATCGCCATCATGGGTGGCCTGATCGTCGCCACTGCGCTGACGCTGTTCTTCCTGCCGGCGCTCTACGCCGCCTGGTACAAGGTCGGCAAGACCGCCGCCTCAGCGTAGTCCGCCCAGTTCCTTCTGGATCGCCTGCAGGTTGCGCTCGTGCTGGGCAACGCGGTCGCGGTAGGGTGCCGTCCGTTCGGCCGGATTGCCGGTGCGCACGGCTTCCTGTTCGGCCAGTTCCTTGCGCGCCTGCTCCAGCTTGCGTTGCTCGCCGGCCAGTTCCTGTTCGAGAATCAGGCGACGGTCGCCATCACGCGCTTTCTGGGTGTCTTCCTGGACACGCGGGAAACCCGCCGGGGTCGGGTTACCGGCGGCGCGCGGGGCGCTGCGCGGCGCCGGGATCGTGTTGTGCTCTTCGCTGACGATCGCCTGGCAGTTCTTGTTGACCCGGCTGTTGGAGATCAGCACGCCGCCGCCGGCATCGGTGCACTTGTAGATGGTCTGGGCCGACAGCGCCAGCGGTGCCAGCGCCAGGGAGAGAATTAGCAGCTTGCGTGTCATCGTCATGCTTCCTGGAAACCGGGTCAGTGTACCGGAGTAAACGAGCGACTTGCCGAAAAGTGAACAAAAAAAGGGCGGGGAAACCCCCGCCCTTCCTGATTCCGGCGAGATATCAGCAGGAATAGTAGAGATCGAACTCGACCGGGTGCGTGGTCATGCGGATCTTGTTCACTTCTTCCATCTTCAGGGCGATGTAGGCATCGATCCAGTCGTTGGAGAAGACACCGCCACGGGTCAGGAACTCGCGATCCTTGTCCAGGTTTTCCAGGGCTTCCTCGAGCGAAGCGCAGACGGTCGGGATCTTGGCATCCTCTTCCGGCGGCAGGTCGTAGAGGTTCTTGTCAGCCGGGTCGCCCGGGTGGATCTTGTTCTGGATACCGTCCAGACCGGCCATCAGCAGCGCCGAGAAGCACAGGTAGGGGTTGGCGATCGGATCCGGGAAGCGGGTTTCGATACGACGGGCCTTGGTCGAAGCGACGAAGGGGATGCGGATCGAAGCCGAACGGTTCTTCGCCGAGTAGGCCAGCTTGACCGGCGCTTCGTAGTGCGGGACCAGACGCTTGTACGAGTTGGTACCCGGGTTGGTGATCGCGTTCAGCGCCTTGGCGTGCTTGATGATGCCGCCGATGTAGTAGAGGGCGGTTTCCGACAGGCCAGCGTACTGGTCACCGGCGAACAGGTTCTTGCCGTCCTTCCAGATAGACTGGTGCACGTGCATGCCCGAGCCGTTGTCACCGACGATCGGCTTCGGCATGAAAGTGGCGGTCTTGCCGTACTGGTGGGCAACGTTGTGCACCACGTACTTCAGGATCTGGGTCCAGTCGGCACGCTTGACCAGGGTCGAGAACACGGTACCGATTTCACACTGGCCGGCGTTGGCCACTTCGTGGTGGTGCACTTCGACCGGCACGCCCAGCGATTCGAGGGTGAGAACCATGGCCGAACGGATGTCGTGCAGGCTGTCGACCGGGGGAACCGGGAAGTAGCCGCCCTTGACGCCCGGACGGTGGCCGGAGGAGCCATTGCCGTCGTTGGCTTCGCCGGACTTCCAGGCGGCTTCGCCGGAATGGATCTTCAGGTTGCAGCCGGACATGTCGACCGACCATTCGACGCCGTCGAAAATGAAGAATTCGGGTTCCGGACCGAAGTAGGCGGTGTCACCGACGCCGCAGGACTTCAGGTAGGCTTCGGCGCGCTTGGCGATCGAGCGCGGATCGCGGTCGTAACCACGACCGTCGGCCGGATCGACGACGTCGCAGGAGAGGACGACGGTGGTTTCGTCGAAGAAGGGATCGACGTAGGCGGTGGCCGGATCCGGCATCAGCAGCATGTCGGAAGCCTGGATACCCTTCCAGCCGGCGATCGAGGAGCCGTCGAAGGCATGGCCGTTTTCGAACTTGTCTTCGTCAAAAGCGGAGACCGGCACGGTAACGTGCTGTTCCTTGCCACGGGTGTCGGTGAAGCGGAAATCGACGAACTTGGCGTCGTTTTCCTTGATCATGTTGATCACGTCTTGCGGGGTTGCCATACGCGTTAGTCTCCTAAGAAAACAGGATGCCGGCCGGGCCGGCGCCATTCAAAATCCAGCGCCTGAGAGATAGCAGAAAGCATGCCAAGGGTCCCGAGCGAAGTTTTTCATTGTGCCACAAGGGACTGGCAGGGAATATAGGCAAATGCACGCACCGTTTTTGTGCATTCAGGGATAGACGGCACCACTATGGTGCCGCCGTGCAATTCAGGCGCAGCGCGTGCACCACCGGCACCGCCTTCAAGCGCTCGGCCAGACGCGACTCCATCTCGCACAGCGAAGCACAGCCGGCCAGAGAACCCAGGGCAAAATAGAGATCGACCTCGACCTGACCTCCGACATAGTGCAGGACAATCCGATCCGGCGCCGGCAGATCGACGAGCAGCGGCGCCAGTTGGGGCAACAGCGATTCGCGCCCGGGCAGGCCGAGCGCCGAACGATCGGGCTCGACATCATCGTCGGGATCGACGTGCACCAGCACATCAAGTACTTCCGGGTGCTCCCTGAGCACGGCCGCCCGCGCCGATTCAGCGATATGGTGCCCTTCCGAGACGCTGATCCGCGGATCGACCTGAACATGCGCATCAACCAGCACCTGGTGCGCCATGCGCCGCGTGCGCAGGGCATGCAGGTCGAGCACACCGGGCGTCGCGCACAAGGTGTTGCGGATCGCCGTGACGCGGGCTTCGTCGAGCCCGGTGTCGATCAGCTCCTCGATCGCCTCCCAGGCCAGCTTGCCGCCCATGCGCAGGATCATGAAGCCCATCAACGCCGCCGCCAGCAGGTCGAGGAAGCCCCAACCGAGCAGCGCGCCGCCGATGCCGACCACGACCACCAGCGCCGACGCCGCGTCGGCCCGGGTATGCAAGGCGTTCGCGGTCAGCAGTTGGGAACGCAGTTTCTCGGCAACCCTGATCAGGTAACGGTAGAGGCCTTCCTTGGCGACAACGGTGAAAACGGCAATCCAGAAAGCTTGCATGGCGATCGCCGGTTGACTGCCATGTTCGCCGAGGCGCATCGAGGAATCCCACAGAATACCGGCGCCGATCAGCACCAGAGAGACGCCGAGCGCCAGCGTCGCCGCCGTCTCGACGCGGCCATGGCCGTAGGGGTGAGCGCGGTCGGCGGGCACCACGCTCTGCCGGCTGGCCCAGATGACGAGAAAATCGGACAACAGATCGGAAAAGGAGTGCAAGCCGTGCGCCACCAGCGATTGCGAGTGCGCCAGCCAACCGACGATCAGTTGGGCGACGGTCAGCGCGAGGTTGACCAGCACGCTGATCCAGGTCGCCTTCTGTGCCTCGCCGGCACGGTCCGCAGCACTGCCCGGCGGCCCGGAATCCACTTTTCCCATCGGGTCTGTCCTATATACTGTAGGGCCAAGATTCTAGCAGCGATCCACCATGGGCAAACTCAGCGACATTCTCGACATCGCGCATTCCCGGGCCGAAGGCCTGGAACGTCCCTATCAGGGTGAGCTGTTGCCGGCCGAAGCCTACGAGCTCCTGCAGCACGCCCCGGGCGCCCGCCTGGTCGACGTGCGGACGCGAGCCGAATGGGACTGGGTCGGCCGCATTCCCGGCGCCGTCGAGATTGAATGGAACCAGTACCCGGGTGGCACCCGCAATCCGCATTTCCTCGCCGAACTGCGCCGCCAGGTCGATCCGGAAGCGCTGCTCATGTTCATCTGCCGCAGTGGTGTCCGTTCGATCGGCGCCGCCGCAGCCGCCAGCGACGCCGGCTACACCAACTGCTACAACGTGCTCGAAGGCTTCGAGGGCGACAAGGACGCCAAGGGCCATCGCAACACCGTCGGCGGCTGGCGGCGCGCCGGCCTGCCCTGGCATCAGGGATAATTCGAGTTTCTGCGCGGCCGTCCGCGCCATTTCCGGAATCAGCATGCACACCGCGACCCTTTCCTTCGCCCCCTTCAACGACCTTGCCGACGACGACTGCCAGGAGCGCATTCGCGCCGCCCGCGCCAAGCTCGGCAAGAAGGCCGTGATCCTCTGCCACCACTACCAGCGCGCCGACATCTACCAGCACGCCGATCTCACCGGCGACTCGCTGAAGCTGTCCAAGCTGGCGGCGCAGACCGACTCCGAATACGTGATCTTCTGCGGCGTCCACTTCATGGCCGAAGTCGCCGACATCATGACCGCGCCGCACCAGATCGCGATCCTGCCCGACCTCGCCGCCGGCTGCTCGATGGCCGACATGGCCAATCTGGCCAAGGTCGAACGCTGCTGGCGCGAGCTGGGCGCAGTGCTCGACGTCGAAAACGAAGTCACCCCGGTCACCTACATCAACTCGGCCGCCGACCTCAAGGCCTTCTGCGGCGAACACGGCGGCATCGTCTGCACCTCGTCGAACGCCGGCACCATCGCCAAATGGGCCTTCGACCAGCGCCCCAAGGTGCTGTTCTTCCCCGACCAGCACCTCGGCCGGTGGACCGGCCACAACATGGGCTTCCCGATGGACGAGATGGTGGTCTGGGACCCCGACCTGGAAATGGGCGGCCTCACCCCGGAACAGATCAAGAAGGCGCGCATCCTGTTGTGGAAGGGTCACTGTTCGGTGCACCAGATGTTCCAGAAATCGCACATCGACGCCTTCCGCGCCAAGTACCCGGACGGCAAAGTGATCGCTCACCCCGAGTGCAATTTCGAGGTCTGCGCCGCCTCCGACTACGTCGGTTCGACCGAGCACATCGTCAAGACGATCAAGGAAGCGCCGGCCGGCACGCGCTGGCTGGTTGGCACCGAACTCAACCTGGTCGACCGGCTGGCGAAGGAAGTGCTGCCGCAGGACAAGATCGTCCAGTTCATGGCCACCACCGTCTGCATGTGTTCGACGATGCAGCGCATCGACCCGCAGCACCTGGCCTGGACGCTGGAAAATCTGGTCGACGGCAAAGTGGTCAACCAGATCAAGGTACCGGAACACGAGGTCGAGTTCGCCCGCCTCGCGCTCGACCGCATGCTCGCCATTTCCTGACCGGACGCCCATGCCGCAGGCCCTGCACGTCGTCACCTACAACATCCACAAGGGGTTCTCGCAGTTCAACCGGCGGATGATGGTGCACGAACTGCGCGAGCGCCTGCGTCACCTCAACCCCGACCTGGTTTTCCTGCAGGAAGTGCAAGGGCTGCACCTCGGCCACGCCGAGCGCCATGCCGACTGGCCGGATTCGCCGCAACACGAATTCCTCGCCGAAGACATCTGGCAGGCGGCCTACGGCCGCAACATGATCTACGACCACGGCCACCACGGCAACGCGATCCTCTCGCGCTTCCCGATCATCCACGCGCACAATCAGGACGTCACTCACCTGCACTTCGAGAAACGCGGCCTGCTGCATTGCCGGATCGAACTGCCGGACGGCCCGCCAGCGCATTGCGTGTGCGTCCATCTTTCGCTGTTCGGCCATTCGCGCCGCCGCCAGATGGACGCCCTGGCCGATTACCTGGATCGTCTCGACGACCCAGGCGCGCCGCTGATCGTTGCCGGCGATTTCAACGACTGGCGCAGCCGCGCCTGCCAGCAACTGGCCGCCCGCCTCAAGCTGCAGGAGGTTTTTTCGCAGGAAGTCGGCGGCCGCCCGGTACGCAGCTTTCCCGCCGCCATGCCGATGTTCCGGCTCGACCGCATCTACGTGCGCGGCTTTGCCGTGCGCGAAACCAGCGTGCACTTTGGCCCGCCGTGGTCGGCAATCTCCGACCACGCGGCGCTGTCGGCGCGACTGACGAGGCATGAGTCCTGACTTCCTGCCCGGCAACCGCCTGACGCTGCTCAATTCCGGGCGCGACTACTTTCCCGCGCTGCTCGCGGCGATCGCCGGCGCGCAGCGGGAAATCTACCTGGAAAGCTACATCTTCGCCGCCGACCCGATCGGCCACGAGGTCGCCTCGGCGCTGTGCGAAGCAGCACGGCGCGGCGTTGTCGTCAATCTGCTGGTCGACGGTTTCGGCGCTCGCAATTTCGCCGACGACTTCCGGCCGCAACTGGCCGCCGCCGGCGTCCGCGCCCTCTTCTACCGCCCGGAGATCCGCCGCTTCCGCTTGCAACGGCATCGCCTGCGCCGCCTGCACCGCAAACTGGCGGTGATCGACGGCACGACCGCTTTCGTCGGCGGCATCAACATCGTCGACGACGACAATGCGCCAGCCGAGATGCGGCCGCGCTACGACTACGCGGTGCGTGTCGAAGGTCCGCTACTGGCGCCGATCCACCATGCCGTCCGGCGCATGTGGGAAATCGTCACCTGGGTCAATTTCCGCCGCCGCTTCCGCCTGGCGCCGCTGCTCCCGCCCTGCTGCACGACCGCCGGCGAGCAGACCGCCGCCTTCCTGATCCGCGACAACATCCGCCACCGCAACGACATCCTCAACGCCTACATCGACGCGATCGAGGCGGCGCAAGAGGAAATCCTCATCGCCAACGCCTATTTCCTGCCCGGCATCCGTTTCGGCCGCGCCCTTTACGCGGCGGCGCGGCGCGGCGTACGGATCGACATCCTGCTCCAGGGCAAGACCGACCATCCGCTGTTGCGCTACGCCACCCAGACCCTGTACGCCAGCGCGCTGGCCGCCGGCATCCGCATCTTCGAATACGAAAAGAGCTTCCTCCACGCCAAGGTTGCGGTCATCGACCGCCGCTGGGCCACCGTCGGCTCCTCCAACATCGACCCCTTCAGCCTGCTGCTCGCCAAGGAAGCCAATGTCGTCGCCCGCGACCGCGCTTTCGCCGAAGAACTGCGCGCCAGCCTGTACGAGGCGATCGATACCGGCAGCCGCGAACTACGCGCGCAGGACATCGCCGGCCAGCCCTGGCATTCGCGTTTCCTGCGCTGGCTCAGCTACGGCCTGGTCCGCCTGCTGGTCGGCATCGCCGGTTACGGCGACCGTCACTGGCGGGGCGGCGAGCCGGTCAAGCCGCAGTCGCCGGAACGCTGATCGCCGGCACCCGGGGAATTGTGGCGAATGACCAGTTGACCAGTGCCCAGTCCCAAACCTCGGCCACTTTGGCGACCGCCAGCTCGGCTGGCGCCGGCTGCCCGAGAAAACGCAAAGCCCGCACCAGCTCGGCTGCCGCCTTTCCGGCCACCAGCGCCGGCGCCAGCGTCTGCTTCGACCACTTCTCGCCGGCCGGGTTGGTCGCCACCGGCAGATGGGCATAAGACGGTCGAGGATAAGCCAGGCACTGCTGCAGCCATAATTGCCGCGGCGTCGAGGCAAGCAGATCGGCACCGCGCACGATGTCGGTGATGCCCTGGCAGGCGTCATCAACGACCACCGCCAGTTGATAGGCGTGAATGCCGTCGGCGCGACGCAGGACGAAATCGCCGACCTGCTCGGCCAGACGCTGCTCGACGACACCTTGCAAGCGGTCCTCGAAGCCGAGCGGCGTATCGTCAACCCGCAGCCGCCAGGCCCGCACCTCTACCCCCGGAGCCAGTCCGTCGCGGCAGCTTCCGGGATAGAGCAGACCGCCATCGATCGCGGTCCGGCTGGCCCGCGCCGCGATGTCGCTCCGCGAACAGGCGCAGGGATAAAGGAGTCCGCGTCGGCGCAGCATGTCCAGTGCGGCCTCGTAGGCCGACAAGCGGCTGCTCTGGTAAAGCACCTGACCGTCCCAGGCAAACCCGCAGGCGTCCAGCGTGCGCAGGATCGCGTCGGCGGCACCGGGAATGTTGCGCGGAGTATCAATGTCCTCGATCCGCAGCAACCACTCGCCGCCCCGGCTGCGAGCCTCGAGACAGCTCGCCAAGGCGGCGACCAGCGAGCCGAAGTGCAACGGCCCGGTCGGCGACGGTGCGAAGCGCCCGCGATACGGCACCGCGGCGGTCACGAACATGGCAGTTGATTTTTGTTACACACGCGCCGGAAACTTGCTCCATACTTAGCACTCTCAGACAGCGAGTGCTAAAATAGTTCTGTCAGATCAAGGAGGATTCTACGCTATGACCCATGCCCTGGCGCTTCCCGTACCCTCGGCCGTTGGCAACATTGACGCCTACATCCAGGCGGCGAATCGTTACCCCATGCTGTCCGAAGCGGAAGAAACCCGGCTGGCCGAGCGCTTCCACAACGACGGCGACGTCGATGCTGCACGCCAACTGGTGCTCTCGCACCTGCGTCTGGTGATCTCGATCGCCCGCGGCTACCTCGGCTACGGATTGCCGCATGCCGACCTGATCCAGGAAGGCAACATCGGCCTGATGAAGGCGGTCAAGCGCTTCGACCCCAGCCGTGGCGTTCGCCTGGTCTCCTTCGCGATGCACTGGATCAAGGCCGAGATTCACGAATACATCCTGAAGAACTGGCGACTGGTCAAGGTTGCCACGACCAAGGCCCAGCGCAAGCTGTTCTTCAACCTGCGCAGCATGAAGGCTGATTACGAAGGCGTCGACACGCTCTCCGGTCGACAGGCGGAGGAAGTGGCGCAACGCCTCGGCGTCAAGCGCGAGGAAGTGGTCGAAATGGAAACCCGCCTCAGCGGCCGCGATCTTGCGCTCGATGGCAACCCGGACGACGGCGAGGACAGCTTTGCGCCGATCGACTACCTGGCCGACAGTCGTTACGAACCGACCCGGATGCTCGAGCACAAGGCCCGGGCCCGTCTGCAGGACGAGGGCCTGCACCAGGCGCTGGCTGCCCTCGATCCGCGCAGCCGGCGCATCGTCGAAGCCCGTTGGCTGGCCGACGACGAAGCAGCAACGCTGCATGAACTGGCCGCCGAGTTCGACGTCTCAGCGGAACGTATCCGCCAGATCGAAGCCAAAGCCTTGCAGAAGATGCGAGGACTGCTCGCTGCCTGACCGCGCCGCCCTGCGCCAGAATCCAGGCCCGCCCCGGCTCCCGGGGCGGGCTTTTTTCTGGGCCATCGCTGACGCCCCGGGCATCTGAAGCGGAGCAATTAATACCAATGGCGTAGCACCATCGTACGATACCGGCATAATTGCCAACGGAATATGATCGCGGCCTATTCATATTCAGTGGAGCAATGCCATGTCTGCCGTCATCGCCAGGATTTCCGCCGTTTCCGGTGAAGTTGTCGCCCGTGCCGCCAATGGCGGCGTCCGCCGCCTGAAGAGCGGCGACTCCATTTTCGAAGGCGAAACGATCATTGCCGGGCATGACGGACAGGCCATGCTCAAACTGGCCGACGGCCGCAACGTCTCGGTCGGCCCCGGCGAATCGGTCAGCGTCGATGCCGAAGTGGCAGCCATCCATACCCCGCCCGATGCCGGCAACAGTGCCGTGTTCACCAAGCCGGCCGCGCTCGGCAAACTGGCCAAGCTGGTCAAGGCAGGCGGCAATCTGGACGACGTGATCGACGAGGAAGGCGGAACCGCCGCCGGCAATGCCGGCGATTCCAGCGAAGGCCACTCCTTCGTCGAATTCCAGCGCATCAGCGAAGCCGTCGGCGAGGGCAATAGCTACCGCATCGACGCCAACGCGCTCAACTCGCCCGATCTCGAACGCGAACAGCCCGGCATCTTCGACACCACGCCGCCGCCGGTCACCGCCGAACTCGACGCCGGCTCCGACACCGGAATCATCGGCGACGCCATCACCAATGACAACACGCCGACCATCACCGGCACCAGCGAACCCAACGCCACGCTGACCGTAACTTTCCCCGAGACCGGCGAAGTCCTGACCACCGTCACTGCCCCCGACGGCACCTGGAGCGTGACCCCGACCCAGCCGCTGAGCGACGGTCCGCACAAGATCGTCGTCGTGGCCAGCGATGAAGCCGGCAACGAAACGACGACCAACGTCGAACTCACCGTGGACGCAACGCCGATCCCGGCCCCGACCGTCAACATCGTCGAAGATGCCAACAACGACGGTTTCATCAATCGCGCCGAGGCCAACGGCGAAGCCGACATCCGCGTTTCCTTCGACGTCACCAAGGTCGCCGCCGGCGACACCGTCCGCATCAGCGACGGCACCACCACCAAGGAGATCGTCGTCAGCGCCGCCGACCTGAGCAAGGGCTACGTCAGCACCAGCTTCCCGCTGCCGGCCGACGGCACCCTGCTCAATGTCAGCGCCCAGATTTTCGACATCGCCGGCAACCAGTCTCCGGCCGCCACCGATTTGGCCAAGGTCGACCTCAGCGCGCTGCTCGACGTCCAGATCAAGGTCACCGAAGACAGCAATCAGGACGGCACCATCACCGCCGCCGAACTCAACGGCAGTGTCGGCGTTGATATTCTCCTGCCGGTGGACGCGGTGGCCGGCGACCTCGTCACCGTCACTGCCAGCGGTAACGCCACCCAAACCATCACTCTGAATCAGGCGCAGATCGACGCCCACAAAGTCACCGTCGAACTGACGCCGCCGTCGGTCAAGGGCAGCACGCTGGAAGTGACCGCCCAGGTCACCGACGCCGCCGGCAACAAGTCGGCGATCGCCAGCAAGACCGTGCTGATCGACGCCGAAGCACCCAAACTGACCGCCCAGCTCGACCCTGCCTCCGACAGTGGCACCAAGGGCGACAACCTGACCAACGACAACACCCCGACCATCAGCGGTGTCACCGACCCGGGCGCCACGGTCACCGTCACCGTGCCGATCACCGGCGAAACACTGACCACCTCTGCCGACGACAAGGGCAACTGGCAGATCACGCCGACCCAGCCGCTGCCCGACGGCACGATCCCGATCCAGATCACGGCGACCGATGCGGCGGGCAACCCGACCAGCACGACCCTGCCGCTGGTCATCGATACCACGCAATTCAGCGGCCTTGAGGTCTCCCTCCTCGAAGACGAGAACGACGACAAGTTCATCAATCTCAACGAACTCAAGGATAACGACATCGACGTCCGCGTCGCTCTGCCCAACGGCGCCGCCGCCGGCGATACGCTGACCGTCAGTGCCTCCGGCAACGCCGCCCAGACCGTCGTCCTCACCGCCGCCCAGATCGCCACCGGCCACGTCGACCTAGCCTTCACGCCGACCGCCAACAACACCGACTTCGTCGTCACCGCCAGCATCGCCGATGCCGCCGGCAACGCCGCCGGCCCGGTCAGCGACAGCGCCCGCCTCCAGCTCTCGGCGCCCGACGCACCGGTCGTCACCATCACCGAAGACGCCAACGGCGACCGCTGGATCAACGCCGCCGAACTTCAGGGCAGCATCGACGTCAGCGTCGGTCTGCCGAGCACCGCCGCTGCCGGCGACACCTTGCTCACCACGGTAAATGGCGTCGTCCAAGCGGAAATCCTCCTCACCGCCGCCGACATCGCCAATCACAGCGTCAGCCTGCCCGGCATCGCCAACCCCGGTGAAGGCGCCACCCTTACCGTCACCGCGCAGATCCGCGACGTCGCCAACAACCTCGGCAGCATCGGCAGCAACGACGCCCGCATCGACACCACGCCGCCGGCCGTCACCGCCCAGCTTGATCCGGCATCGGACAGCGGCACCAAGGGCGACAACATCACCAACGACAACACCCCGACCATCAGCGGCACCGGCGAACCCGGCGCCAGCATCGTCGTCACCCTGCCCGGCACCGGCGAAATCCTGAAAACCACCGTCACGCCGGGCGGTACCTGGTCGGTCACCCCGCTCCAACCGCTCGCCGACGGCCCCGCCCCGATCAAGGTCACCGCCACCGACATCGCCGGCAACACGAGCAGCACCAGCGTCGACCTGGTCATCGACACCGGCATCCCCAACAACCTGCAGCCGCCCGCCGTGCTCATCGTCGAAGACGCCAACGGCGACGGCTACATCAACCGCAGCGAAGCCACCGGCAACGCCGACGTCCGCATCGGCTTCGCCAAGGACCTGGTCAATGTCGGCGATATCGTCAAGGCCTCCGACGGCACCACCACCCGCGAAGTCACCGTCACCGCCGCCGACAAGGCCAACGGCTACGTCGACACCGACTTCCCGCTGCCCGCCGACGGCGCCACCCTCAAGGTCAGCGCCTTCATCGTCGATGCTGCCGGCAATACCAGCAACACCGGCAGCGCCAGCGCCATCGTCGACCTCACCGAGTTCAAGAACCTCACCATCGCCATCCGCGAGGACGAGAACGACGACGGCTTCATCAATCAGGCTGAACTGAAAGACAACGACATCGACGTCCGCGTCACCATCCCGCAGGGCGCCGCCGTCGGCGACACGCTGACCATCACCGCCGTCGGCAACGTCGACCAGGTGTTCACCCTGACCGCCGCCCAGATCGCCGGCGGCTTCATCGACGTCAAGTTCAATCCGACCTTCAGCAACACCGACTTCAAGGTCACCGCCAGCATCGTCGATGCCGCCGGCAACAGTGCCGGCCCGGTCGAGGACAGCGCCCGCATCATCAACACGCCGCCCAGCGAGCCGATCGTCACCATCCTCGAGGACGCCAACAACGACACCTGGATCAACGCTGCCGAACTGCAGGGCGCGATCGACGTCAGCATTGCCCTGCCGGCCACTGCCGTTGCCGGCGACACCCTGCTGACCAGCGTCAACGGCGTCGCCCAGGCGGCGATCGTCATCACCCAGGCCGACATCCTCAAGGGTTCGATCGCCCTGCCCGGGATCGCCAACCCGGGTGAAGGCGTCAAGCTCACCGTCGACGCCCAGATCAGGGACGCCGCCGGCAACATCGGCAAGACCGGGAGCGACAGCGCGACCATCGACACCCGCATCCCCAACGACGGCGATGCGCCGACCGTCACCCTCACTCAGGACAACAACCCAGACGACGGCCTGATCAACACCGCCGAACTCGGCGGCAGGGACAAGCTCGGCGTCAGGATCGAATTCGTCGGCAGCAAGGTAGAGGTCGGCGACACCGTTCATGTCACTGACGGCAGCACCACCCAGAAGATCACCATCAGCAGCACCGACAAGGCCAACGGCTACGTCGCCGCCGAATTCCCGGCGCCGGCATCCGGCAACAGCATCAAGGTCGACGCCTGGATTGTTGACCCTGCCGGCAACAAGACCGATACCGGCAGCGACAGCGCCAAGATCGACACCGGCACGCCGAACGACGGCTTCGCCCCGACCGTGACCATCACCGAGGACGTCAACAACGACGGCTTCATCAACCGCGCCGAAGCCAGCGGCAACGCCGACGTCAAGATCGCCTTCACCAAGGACAAGGTCGAGGTCGGCGACACCGTCCGCGTCACCGACGGCACCACCACCAAGGATATCGTCATCAGCGCCGCCGACCAGGCCAACGGCTACGTCACCACCGATTTCGCCATGCCGGCCGACGGCACCACGCTGAACGTCTCCGCTTTCCTCTTCGACCCCGCCGGCAACAAGTCCGGCACCGGCAGCGACTACGCCAAGGTCGACCTCAGCACCCTGCAGGGCCTCAGCCTGACCATCACCGAGGACAGCAACGACGACCGCTTCATCAACGCCAACGAATTGAAGGGTACCGTCGGCGTTGAAATCGTCCTGCCCAAGGACGCCATCGCCGGCGACCTGATCACCATCAACGCCACCGGCAACGCCACCCAGACCATCACCCTGATCCAGCCGCAGATCGACGCCGGCAAGCTCACCGTCGAACTCACCGCGCCGCCCAACGGCACCAAGCTCGAGGTCTCCGCCCAGGTCGCCGACGCCGCCGGCAACAAGTCCAACATCGCCAGCGACGACGCCACCATCGCCCTCGTCTCGCCCGGCGCCCCCATCGTCAGCATCACCGAGGACGCCAACAACGACGGCTACCTCAACGCTGCCGAACTGCAGGGCAACATCGACGTCAGCATCGAACTGCCGGCCGGCACCAAGGCCGGTGAGTCGCTCCTCGTCTCGATCAACGGCGTCGCCCAGGCGCCGATCGTCCTCAGCGCCGCCGACATCGCCAGCGGCAGCCTCAAGCTCGCCTTTGCCAGCCCCGGCGACGGCCAGCCCTTTGAAGTCGCCGCCCAGGTCAAGGATAGCGCCGGCAACCTGAGCCCGACCGGCATCGATTCCGCCACGGTCGACACCACCGTCTTCTCCGGCCTCGCCATTGCCATCGCCGAAGACGCCAACGACGACGGCTTCATCAACCAGGCCGAATTGAAAGACAAGGACATCGACGTCCGCGTCACCATCCCGCAGGGCGCCGCCGTCGGTGACACGCTGACCGTCACTGCCGTCGGCAACGTCGACCAGGTATTCACCCTGAGCGCCGCCCAGATCGCCGCCGGCTTCATCGACGTCAAGTTCAACCCGACCGCCGACAACACCGACTTCAAGGTCACCGCCAGCATCGTCGACGTCGCCGGCAACGCCGCCGGCCCGGTCGACGACACGGCCCGCATCATCACCGCGCCACCCAGCGAGCCGATCGTCACCATCCTCGAGGACGCCAACAACGACACCTGGATCAACGCCGTCGAACTGCAGGGCAACATCGACGTCAGCGTCACCCTGCCGGCCACCGCCGTCGCCGGCGACACCCTGCTGACCACGGTTAACGGCGTGGCCCAGGCGCCGATCACCATCACCCAGGCCGACATCCTCAAGGGCTCGATCGCCCTGCCCGGCATCGCCAGCCCCGGCGATGGCGTCAAGCTCACCGTCGACGCCCAGATCAAGGACGCCGCCGGCAATATCGGCAAGACCGGGACCGACAGCGCGACCATCGACACCAGCATCCCCAACGGCGGCAATCCGCCGACCGTCACCATCACCGAGGACGCCAACGACGACAAGCTGATCAACGCCGCCGAACTCAACGGCAACGTCGACGTCAAGATCGAATTCGACGGCAGCAAGGTCGATATCGGTGACACCCTGCGCGTCTCCGACGGCACCACCACCCGCGACTTCGCGCTCACTGCCACCGACAAGGCGAACGGCTACCTCCTCACCGACTTCCCGGCACCCGCCTCCGGCCAGACCATCACCGTCACCTCGACCATCTTCGACGCCGCCGGCAACACCACGCTGCCCGGCAGCGACAGCGCCACGATCGACACCAGCAAGCCCAACGACGGCTTTGCGCCGGTCGTCACCATCACCGAGGACGCCAACAACGACGGCTTCATCAACCGCACCGAGGCCCAGGGCGACGTTGACGTCAAGGTCGCTTTCGCCAAGGACAAGGTCGAGGTCGGCGACACCGTCCACGTCAGCGACGGTAGCACGACCAAGGATATCGTCATCAGCGCCGCCGACCAGGCCAACGGCTACATCACCACCAGCTTCCCGCTGCCCGCCGACGGCACGCCCCTGACCGTTTCCGCCTTCCTCAGCGATCCGGCCGGCAACCAGTCCGACACCGGCAGCGACTACGCCAAGGTCGACCTCAGCACCCTGCAGGGTCTCAGCCTGAGCATCACCGAGGACGCCAACGACGACGGCTTCATCAACGCCACTGAGCTGAAGGATACGGTCGGCGTTGAAATCGTCCTGCCCAAGGACGCCATCGCCGGCGACCTGATCACCATCAACGCCACCGGCAACGCCACCCAGACCATCACCCTGATCCAGCCGCAGATCGACGCCGGCAAGCTCACCGTCGAACTCACCGCGCCGCCCAACGGCACCAAGCTCGAAGTCTCCGCCCAGGTCGCCGACCCTGCCGGCAACAAGTCCAACATCGCCAGCGACAGCGCCACCATCAACACCACCGCGCCCAGCCTCACCGCGCAACTGGACCCGGCATCCGACAGCGGCACCAAGGGCGACAACCTGACCAACGACAACACGCCGACCATCATTGGCGTCAGCAACCCCGACGCCAAAATCACCGTCACCATCCCCAGTACCGGCGAACAACTGAGCACCACCGCCGACAGCAACGGCAACTGGCAGGTCACCCCCAGCCAGGCCTTGCCCGACGGCCCGACCGCGGTTCAGGTGACGGCGGTCGATGGCATCGGCAACAGCAGTACGACGACCCTGCCGCTGGTCATCGACACCACGCAATACGCCAACCTCGCCGTCGCCATCGCTGAAGACGAAAACAACGACGGCTTCATCAACCTCAACGAACTCAAGGACAACGACATCGACGTCCGCGTCGCCCTGCCCAGTGGCGCTGCCGCCGGCGACACGCTGACCGTCACCGCCTCCGGCAACAGCACCCAGGTCGTCACCCTGACCGCTGCGCAGATCGCCGCCGGCCACGTCGACCTCGCCTTCACGCCGACCGCCAACAACACCGACTTCGTCGTCACCGCCGCCATCGCCGACGCCGCCGGCAATGCCGCCGGCCCGGTCAGCGACAGCGCCCGCCTCCAGCTCTCGCCGCCCGACGCCCCGCTCGTCACCATCGGCGAAGACGCCAACAGCGACGGCTGGATCAACGCCGCCGAACTGCAGGGCAACATCGACGTCAGCATCGGCCTGCCGCCTACCGCCGCCGCCGGCGACACCCTGCTCACCACGGTCAACGGCGTCGCCCAGCCGGGCATCGTCCTCAGCGCCAGCGACATCGCCAACGGCAGCGTCAGCCTGCCCGGCATCGCCAACCCCGGTGAAGGCGCCACCCTTACCGTCACCGCGCAGATCCGCGACGTCGCCAACAACCTCGGCAGCATCGGCAGCAACGACGCCCGCATCGACACCACGCCGCCGGCCGTCACCGCCCAGCTTGATCCGGCATCGGACAGCGGCACCAAGGGTGACAACATCACCAACGACAACACCCCGACCATCAGCGGCACCGGCGAACCCGGCGCCAGCATCGTCGTCACCCTGCCCGGCACCGGCGAAATCCTGAAAACCACCGTCACGCCGGGCGGCACCTGGTCGGTCACGCCGAGTCAACCGCTCGCCGACGGCCCCGCCCCGATCAAGGTCACCGCCACCGACATCGCCGGCAACACGACCAGCACCAGCGTCGACCTGGTCATCGACACCGGCATCCCCAACAACCTGCAGCCGCCCGCCGTGCTCATCGTCGAGGACGCCAATGGCGACGGCTACATCAACCGTAGCGAAGCAAACGGCAACGCCGACGTCCGCATCAGCTTTGCCAAGGACCAGGTCAATGTCGGTGACGTCGTCAAGGCAAGCGACGGCACGACGACCCGCGAGATCGTCATCAGTGCCACCGACAAGGCCAATGGCTACGTCAGCACCGATTTCCCGCTGCCCGCCGACGGCGCCACCCTCAAGGTCACTGCCTACATCGAGGACAGCGCCGGCAATGTCAGCAACACCGGCTCGGCCAGCGCCATCGTCGACCTCACCGAATTCAAGAACCTGAGCATTGCCATCACCGAAGACGCCAACGACGACGGTTTCATCAACAAGGCCGAACTGAAGGACAACGACATCGACGTCCGCGTCACCGTCCCGCAGGGTGCCGTCGCCGGCGATACGCTGACCGTCACCGCGGTCGGCAACGTTGATCAGGTATTCACCCTGACCGCCGCCCAGATCGCCACCGGTTTCATCGACGTCAAGTTCAACCCGACCGCCGACAACACCGACTTCAAGGTCACCGCCAGCATCGTCGATGCCGCCGGCAACAGCGCCGGCCCGGTCGAAGACAGCGCGCTGATCGTCATCTCGCCGCCGAGCGCGCCGATCGTCTCGATCCTCGAAGACGCCAACAACGACCGCTGGATCAACGCCGCCGAACTGCAGGGCAACATCGACGTCAGCGTCACCCTGCCGGCCACCGCCGTTGCCGGCGACACCCTGCTGACCACGGTCAATGGCGTGGCCCAGGCGCCGATCACCATCACCCAGGCCGACATCCTCAAGGGCTCGATCGCCCTGCCCAGTATCGCCAACCCCGGCGATGGCGCCACGCTCACCGTCGATGCCCAGATCCGCGATAGCGCCGGCAACGTCGGCAAGACCGGCAGCGACAGCGCGACTATCGACACCAGCATCCCCAACGGCGGCAATGCACCGACCGTCACCATCACCGAAGACGCCAACAACGACGCGCTGATCAACGCCGCCGAACTCAACGGCAACGTCGACGTCAAGATCGAATTCGACGGCAGCAAGGTCGATATCGGCGACACCCTGCGCGTTTCCGACGGCATCACCACCCGGGACTTCGCGCTCACCGCCGCCGACAAGGCGAACGGCTACATCACCACCGACTTCCCGGCCCCCGCCTCCGGCCAGACCATCACCGTCACCTCGACCATCTTCGACGCCGCCGGCAACACCACGCAGCCCGGCAGCGACAGCGCCACGATCGACACCAGCAAGCCCAACGACGGCTTCGCCCCGACCGTGACCATCACCGAAGACGCCAACAACGACGGCTTCATCAACCGCACCGAAGCCAACGGCAACGCCGACGTCAAGATCGCCTTCAACAAGGACAAGGTCGAGGTCGGCGATACCGTCCGCGTCACCGATGGCACCACCACCAAGGATCTCGTCATCAGCGCCGCCGACAAGGCCAACGGCTACGTTACCACCGACTTCGCCATGCCGACCGACGGCAGCACCTTGAACGTCTCCGCCTTCCTCTTCGACCCCGCCGGCAACAAGTCCGACAGCGGCAGCGACTACGCCAAGGTCGACCTCAGCGCCCTGCAGGGTCTCACCCTGACCATCACCGAGGACGCCAACAACGACGGCTTCATCAACGCCAGCGAACTCCAGGGCACCGTTGGCGTCGAGATCGTCCTGCCCAAGGACGCCATCGCCGGCGACCTGATCACCATCAACGCCACCGGCAACGCCACCCAGACCATCACCCTGATCCAGCCGCAGATCGACGCCGGCAAGCTCACCGTCGAACTCACCGCGCCGCCCAACGGTACCAGGCTCGAGGTCTCCGCCCAGGTCGCCGACGCCGCCGGTAACAAGTCCAACATTGCCAGCGATGCCGCCACCATTTCCCTCGTCTCGCCCGGCGCGCCCATCGTCAGCATCACCGAGGACGCCAACAACGACGGCTATCTCAACGCTGCCGAACTGCAGGGCAACATCGACGTCAGCATCGAACTGCCGGCCGGCACCAAGGCCGGTGAGTCGCTCCTCGTCTCGATCAACGGGGTCGCCCAGGCGCCGATCCTCCTCAGCGCCGCCGACATCGCCAGCGGCAGCGTCAGCCTGGACTTCCCCAGCCCCGGCGACGGCCAGCCCTTCGAAGTCAGCGCCCAGGTCAAGGATAGCGCCGGCAATCTGAGCCCGACCGGCAGCGACTCCGCCAAGGTCGACACCACCGCCTTCTCCGGCCTTGCCATCGCCATCGCCGAAGACGCCAACGACGACGGCTTCATCAACAAGGCCGAACTGAAGAACGACGACATCGACGTCCGCGTCACCATCCCGCAGGGCGCCGCCGTCGGCGACACGCTGACCGTCACTGCGGTTGGCAACGTCGACAAGGTATTTACCCTGACTGCCGCCCAGATCGCCACCGGCTTCATCGACGTCAAGTTCAACCCGACCGCCAGCAACACCGACTTCAAGGTCACCGCCAGCATCGTCGATGCCGCCGGCAACGCCGCCGGCCCGGTCGACGACAGCGCGCGCATCATCGACACCCTGCCCAGCGAGCCGATCGTCACCATCATCGAGGATGCCAACAACGACACCTGGATCAACGCCGCCGAACTGCAGGGCAACATCGACGTCAGCGTCACCCTGCCGGCCACCGCCGTCGCCGGCGACATCCTGCTGACCACGGTCAATGGCGTTGCCCAGGCGCCGATCACGATCACCCAGGCCGACATCCTCAAGGGCTCGATCGCCCTGCCCGGCATCGCCAGCCCCGGCGATGGCGCCAAACTCACCGTCGACGCCCAGATCAAGGACGCCGCCGGCAACATCGGCAAGACCGGCTCCGACAGCGCGACCATCGACACCAGCATCCCCAACGGCGGCAATCCGCCGACCGTCACCATCACCGAGGACGCCAACGACGACAAGCTGATCAACGCCGCCGAATTGAACGGCAACGTCGACGTCAAGGTTGAGTTCGACGGCAGCAAGGTCGATGTCGGCGATACCGTCCATGTCTCCGACGGCACCAGCAGCAAGAACTTCGTCATCACTGCCGCCGACAAGGCCAACGGCTACATCCTCACCGACTTCCCGGCACCGGCTTCCGGCCAGACCATCACCGTCACCTCCTACCTCTCCGACCCGGCCGGCAACCAGTCCAAACAAGGTTCCGACGCCGCCACCATCGACACCGACCTGCCCAACGGCGGCAATCCGCCCGAAGTAACCATCACCGAAGACGCCAACAACGACGGCTTCATCAACCGCGCCGAAGCCAGCGGCAACGCCGACGTCAAGGTCGCTTTCGCCGCGGACAAGGTCGAGGTCGGCGATACCGTCCGCGTCACCGACGGCACCACCACCAAAGACATCGTCATCAGCGCCGCCGACAAGGCCAACGGCTACGTCACCACCGACTTCGCCATGCCGCCCGATGGCAGCTCGCTGAACGTCTCCGCCTTCCTCTTCGACCCGGCCGGCAACAAGTCCGCCACCGGCACCGACTACGCCAAGGTCGACCTCAGCACCCTGCAGGGCCTCAGCCTGACCATCACCGAGGATGCCAACAACGACGGTTTCATCAACGCCACCGAGTTGAAGGGTACCGTCGGCGTCGAGATCGTCCTGCCCAAGGACGCCATCGCCGGCGACCTGATCACCATCAACGCCACCGGCAACGCCACCCAGACCATTACCCTGATCCAGCCGCAGATCGACGCCGGCAAGCTCATCGTCGAACTTACGGCGCCGCCCAACGGCACCAAGCTCGAGGTCTCCGCCCAGGTCGCCGACGCCGCCGGCAACAAATCCAATGTCGCCAGCGACGACGCCACCATCGTCACCGATCCGATCGGCGCCCCGACCGTCAACATCACCGAGGACGCCAACAACGACGGTTACATCAACGCCGCCGAACTGCAGGGCAACATCGATGTCAGCATCAAGCTGCCCAGCGGCACTCAGGCCGGCGATTCGCTGCTCGTCTCGATCAACGGCGTCGCCCAGACAGCAATCGTCCTCAGCGCCGCCGACATCGCCGGCGGCAGCGTCAACCTGGACTTCCCCAGCCCCGGCAATGACCAGCCCTTCGAAGTCACCGCCCAGGTCAAGGACTTCGCCGGCAACTTCAGTCCCACCGGTTCCGACGCCGCGCAGGTCGATCCCAGCGTCTTCTCCGGTCTCGCCATCGCCATCACCGAAGACGCCAACGACGACGGCTACATCAACAAGGCCGAACTGAAGGACAACGACATCGACGTCCGCGTCACCATCCCGCAGGGCGCCGCCGTCGGTGACACGCTGACCGTCACCGCGGCCGGCAACGTCGACCAGGTGTTCACCCTGAGCGCTGCCCAGATCGCCGCCGGCTTCATCGACGTCAAGTTCAACCCGACCGCCGACAACACCGACTTCAAGGTCACCGCCAGCATCGTCGATGCCGCCGGCAACGCCGCCGGCCCGGTCGACGACACGGCCCGCATCATCACTGCGCCGCCCAGCGAGCCGATCGTCACCATCCTCGAAGACGCCAACAACGACACCTGGATCAACGCGGCCGAACTGCAGGGCAACATCGACGTCAGCATCACCCTGCCGGCCACCGCCGTTGCCGGCGACACCCTGCTGACCACGGTCAATGGCGTGGCCCAGGCGCCGATCACCATCACCCAGGCCGACATCCTCAAGGGCTCGATCGCCCTGCCCGGCGTCGCCAGCCCCGGCGATGGCGTCAAGCTCACCGTCGACGCCCAGATCAAGGACGCCGCCGGCAACGTCGGCAAAACCGGCAGCGACAGCGCGACTATCGACACCAGCATCCCCAACGACGGCAATCCGCCCACCGTCATCATCACCGAGGACGCCAACAACGACGCCCTGATCAGCGCGCCGGAACTCAGCGGCAACGTCGACGTCAGGATCGAATTCGACGGTTCCAAGGTCGAGGTCGGCGATACGTTGCGCGTCTCCGACGGCGTCAACACCAAGGACTTCGTCATCAGCGCTGCCGACAAGGCGAACGGCTACATCACCACCGATTTCGCGGCGCGCCCCGCCGGCGAAACCATCACCGTCGACGCCTACATGTTCGACCCGGCCGGCAACGTCGGCAAAACCGGTAGCGATCAGGCCCGCTTCGCGCTGATCCAGCTCGGCGACCTGCTCGCCACCGTTTCCGAAGAGGGACTGGCCGGCGGCATCAAGGACAGCAGCGGCAACCCGGGCGATGTTGCCGATAGCGCGACGGCCAGCGGCAACATCGGCGTCACCGGTGCCGGCGGCGCCTCCCTGCTGGTCAGCGTTGCGCCACCGAGCGAAGCCCTGAGCGCCGACGGCGTGCAGATCGTCTGGTCGGGCAGCGGCAGCAGTGCTTCACCGCTGATCGGCACGGCCGGCCAGGGCGGCCCCGAAGTGCTTCGGGTCACGGTCGACAGCAACGGCAACTACGAAATCAAGCTATCGCAAGCCATCGACCACGCGGCCGGCCAGGACGAAAACGTCGAAACCCTGCACTTCGACCTCACCGCCGACGATGGCTTGAGCAGCACCCAGGCGACCCTGACGCTGGACATCGAGGACGATGCGCCGAAGGCAGTTCCGGAAACCGAAGCCGACGCCATGCGCCATCAGGACACCAACATCCTGCTCATCCTCGACAATTCGGGCAGCATGGCCGGCAGCCGCATCGAGATCCTGCGCAACTCGGTGCGCGAACTGATTCAGAGTTACGACATGCTCGGCGACGTTGCCGTCCGCATCGTCGTCTATAGCTCCTCGGCCAAGTCTTATACCGAAGGCTGGGTCAGTGCCGCCGACGCCATCGCCTACGTCAATGCCCTGGGCACAGGCGGTGCCACCAACTACGACGCGGCCCTGCTCAAAGCCATGGAAGCCTTCCAGTCGTCCGGCAAGATCCCTGACGGCACCAATGTCGCCTACTTCCTGTCCGACGGCGAACCGAACGCTTCCAGCGACTGGGACGGCAGCGGTCCGCTGCCGGCGCGCCAAGGCATTCAGGCGGAAGAAGAAGCGCTCTGGAAGTCCTTCCTCGAAACCAACAAGATCAACGCCTTCGCCTTCGGCATGGGCAGCGACACCACCCAGGCCAGCATGAATCCGGTCGCTTACAACGGTGTCACCAAGACTGATACCGACGCCGTCATCGTCGCCAACGAAAGCGAACTCGGTCCGATCCTGCGCGATACCGTCAATGCCAATTTCAAGGGTAACTTCCTCGACGGCACCCTGCACCAGGGCTCCGGGGTCGGTGCCGACGGCGGGCATCTGACCTCGTTCAGCATCGACGGCACCACCTATCTGCTCGACGGCACCGTCAGCGGCACGGCAATCGGCACCGCCGACAAGTTCGACGGCCAGAAGTGGACGGTGTTCACCGATGCCGGCGGCAAACTGGTGGTCGACATGCTCAGCGGCGATTACATCTATACGCCGCCGATCAAGAGCAACGCGACCACCGAGCAGATCGGCTTCGCCATCATCGACAACGACGGCGACCACGCTGCCTCGACGCTATCGCTGACGGTCACCCCGCCGCCGGCCAAAATCTTCGGTGGCAGCGGCGATGACACGCTCAATGGCGGCAACTATGGTGACTATATCGACGGCAAGGAAGGCAACGACCTGATCGTCGGCGGCCAGGGCGACGACACCCTGATCGGCGGTCTCGGTGCCGACACCTTCAAATGGTCGCTCGGTGACCAGGGAACGACGAAGACGCCGGCCAGCGACGTGATCAAGGACTTCAGTGCCGGCAACGGTGGTGACGTCCTCGACCTGCGCGACCTGCTGCAGGGCGAGAACAGCGGCAACCTGACCAACTACCTGCACTTCTCGGCCAGCGGTAGCGACACCCTGATCCAGATCAGCAGCCAGGGCGCCTACACCGGCAGCAACCACGCCACGGCCACCGACCAGACCATCCTGCTGCAGGGGGTTGCGCTCGACAGCCTGGCTGGTGCCGGGGCCAACGATGCGCAGATCATCAACGAGTTGCTGAAGGCCAACCTCAAGGTCGATCTCTGATCGCCCTCCCCCGCCAGCCCACCGCGCGCCGCGCGGCGGGCCTCAGAAAACGCCCAGCACCGCCTGGGCGTTTTTGTCGACCTCGGCGATCAGCGCCGCCACCGGCATCCGGCGCAGCGCGGCAATTTCTCCGGCAATGCGCGGCAGTTCGGCCGGCGCGTTGCGGCCGCGATTGAGCCAGGCCGGGGGAATATCCGGCGCGTCGGTTTCGAGGACGATCGCGTCGACCGGCAAGGCAGCGGCCAGCGCGCGGATGCGCGTCGATCCGCTGTAGGTCGCCGCACCGCCAAAGCCGAGCTTGAAACCGAGTTTGATGAATTCCGCGGCCTGCTGCGGGCTGCCGTTGAAGGCATGGGCGATGCCGCCGCGCACGCGAACCCGCCGCAACTCGCGCAGCACGGCGTCCACCGCGCGCCGGACGTGGAGAATCACCGGCAAGTCGAGCGCCCGCGCCAGCTTGAGCTGGCTGACGAAAAAACGCGTCTGGCGTTCGATGTCGCTGCCGGCAACGAAGAAATCGAGGCCGATCTCACCGATCGCCAGCGGCCGTTCGGCGTCCACCCAGGAAGCGAGATGCTCGAGGTCGGCATCTCCGGCGGCATCGACATAAAGCGGATGGATGCCATACGCTGCCACGCACAACGGACTATCGGCGACAATCCGCCGCTGTCTGGCGAAGGCGGCGAAGGCGACGCCCGGAACGACGACCCGGCTCACCCCGGCGGCCTGCGCCGCCGCCAGTACCGCCTCCCGATCGGCATCGAACTCCGCCGCGTCGAGGTGGCAGTGGGTGTCGATCATCCGCGCAGGAAAGGGAAATCGGGCGCCGGGCGGCGGCCGTCGATCAGATCGCTCAAGGCCGCCGCCGAACCACAGGCCATCGTCCAGCCAAGCGTGCCGTGACCGGTGTTCAGCCACAGATTGGGCAAGCGCGAGCGCCCGAGATAGGGAACGTTGGACGGCGTCGCCGGGCGCAGACCGCACCAGAACTGCGGCTCGCCAGCCAGACGCAGGTCGGGAAACAACTGCCGGGTGCGCCGCATCAAGGCCTGGCAACGCAGTTCGTCGAGTGCCAGATCGTAACCCGCGAACTCGGCGGTGCCGGCGACGCGCAGACGGTTGCCGAAACGGGAAAAGACCAGCTTGTGCTCGTCGTCGGTCAGGCTGACGGTCGGCGCCACGGCACCGTCGGCGAGCGGCAGCGTCGCCGAATAGCCCTTGGCCGGACAGATCGCCAGGCGTATCCCGAGCGGCCGCAGGAGCAGGGGCGAGTAGCTGCCGAGGGCAACGACATAAGCGTCGGCGGCGAGCAAGGACGATTCGCCCTGCGCATCGCGCACGACAACGCCGGCGACACGACCGCCGGCACTGGCGATCCGCTCGATGCTCTGTTCGTGACGGAAAACGACGCCGGCAGCGGCTGCCCGGGCAGCCAGCGCCTGGGTGAAACGATGGGCATCACCGGATTCGTCGGACGGCGTGTAGTCGCCGCCGACCAGCAGTTTTTCCGCCCCCGCCAGCGCCGGCTCGAGGGCCACGCAGGCCCGGACGTCAAGCATCTCTCGGTCGAGGCCGAAACGGGCCATCAGGCGGGCCGCGCTCATTGCCGCCGCCAGTTCGTCCTGATCGGTGTAGATATGCAGGATGCCGCGCTGCAGCTGCTCGTATTCGAGCCCCAGTTCTTCGCGCAAACGCTGCAACTGGCCGCGGCTGTACAACGCCAGCGCCAGGATCGCCGCGATGTTGGCCTGCGTCCGGCCGGGCAGGCACTGGCGCAGGAAACGCAAACCCCACAGCCATTGTCCCGGGTCGGCGCGCCAATGCCAGCGCAAGGGCGCATCCGGGCGCCCCAGCCATTTCAGCAAGCGTGGCAGAACATGTGGATTGGCCCAGGGTTCGGCGTGTGAAACCGATATCTGCCCACCGTTGGCAAAGCTGGTTTCGAGGCCGGCCGCGGCTTGCCGGTCCACGACCGTGACCTGATGACCGGCGGCATGCAGATACCAGGCGCTGGCGGTACCGACAACCCCCGCCCCGAGGACCAGTATCCTCAAGCCTCGCCCCCCTTCTCCCGGGCGATGCGGCTGACTTCCGGCAAATGCCTGATACCGCGCATCACCGCTGCGAGATGCTTGCGGTTGGCAATCTGGATGGTGAAATGCAGGGTCGTGAACAAGCGCTCGGGATCGGCTTCCATCGACACATGTTCGATGTTCGAAGCGGCCTCTGAAATGGCGGCGGCAACCTGCGCCAGCACGCCGCGCTTGTTCTTCACCTCGACCCGGATACGCAGGTCGAACAGCTTGCCTTCTTCGGGCTCCCACTCGACATCGATCCACTTCTGCGGCTCGCTCGAACGCGACTTGCGGATCGCCGGGCAATCGTGGGTGTGGATGATCATGCCACTGCCCTTGCGGATCGAACCGATGATCGGATCGCCGGGAATCGGCTGGCAGCATGGGGCAAGCTGGATCGCCATGCCTTCGTTGCCATGGATCGCCAGGGTCAATCCGCCCGGTACCGCTGCCGCCATGCCCTCGCGCGCCAGCAGGCGACGGGCGACGACCGAGGGCAGGCGCTTGCCGAGCCCGATATCGGCGTAAACCTCGTCGATCGACTGCTGGCCGCCCGCCTTGACCAGCGCCTCCCAGGCGGCGGTCGGAATCGAAATCGGCACCACGCCGAGCGAGAGCAACTCCTGACGCAGCAGGCGCTCGCCGAGACGGGCCGATTCGACGTTCTGGGTCGTGCGCAGAAAATGGCGGATCTTGCTGCGCGCGCGGCCGGTCTTGACGTAGTTGAGCCACACCGGGTTCGGCGATGCGTCGGGTGAGGTGATGATCTCGACCAGATCGCCGTTCTTCAGCTCCGTACGCAGCGGCGCCAGTTCGTGGTTGATGCGCGCCGCCGAACAATGGTTACCGACGTCGGTATGCACCGCGTAGGCGAAATCGACCGCCGTCGCCCCATGAGGCAAAGCCATGATCTTGCCCTTGGGCGTGAACACGTAAACCTCGTCCGGAAAGAGATCGACCTTGACGTCCTCGAAGAACTCGGCCGAATTCCCGGTCTGCGACTCGAGCAGCGACTGCAGCCACTTGTGCGTCTTGATCTGCAACTCGGCGCTGCTCTCGCTGCCATCCTTGTACAGCCAGTGCGAAGCGACGCCATCCTGGGCGACGTGATGCATCTCGCGGGTACGAATCTGGACTTCCACCGGCGTGCCATAGGGGCCGATCAGCGTCGTGTGCAGCGACTGGTAGCCGTTGGCCTTGGGAATCGCGATGTAGTCCTTGAACTTGCCCGGCACCGGCTTGTACAGGCTGTGCAGGGCACCCAGCGCCAGATAGCAGTTCGGCACCTTGTCGACGACGACGCGGAAGCCGTAGATGTCGAGCACCTGCGAGAAGGAAAGCCGCTTTTCCTTCATCTTGCAGAAGATCGAATAGAGACTTTTCTCGCGCCCGAAGACTTCCGCTTCCAGCCCGGCATGCGCCAGCTTGTCGCAGACGCTTTCCTGGATCCGGGTCAGCAGTTCGCGCCGATTGCCCTTCGCCGCCTTCAGCGCCTTCGCCAGCACCTCGGCACGATGCGGGTGGATCAGCCGGAAAGCGGTGTCCTGCAACTCCCGGTAGAGCCGGCTCAAGCCCAGGCGCAAGGCGATCGGCGCGTAGATTTCGAGGGTTTCCCGGGCGATGCGCACGCGCTTGTCGGCGCGCATTGCCGACATCGTCCGGATGTTGTGCTGGCGATCGGCGAGCTTGATCAGCACGACGCGCAGGTCGCGCGCCATCGCCATCAGCATCTTGCGGAAGTTTTCCGCCTGCGCCTCCTTGTACGAGGCGAATTCCATCTTGTCCAGCTTGGACAGGCCGTCGACCATTTCGGCGACTTCCTTGCCGAACTTCTCGGCCAACTCCTGCTTGGTCGCCCCGGTGTCCTCCATCGTGTCGTGCAGGAGGGCGGCACAGATCGCATCGGCGTCCATGCACCATTCGACGACGGCGCTGGCCACCGCCAGCGGATGGGTGATGTAGGGTTCGCCCGACATGCGCTTCTGGTGCGCATGCGCCTGCTCGGCGTAGGCGTAGGCCGCCTCGATGCGTGCTACATCAGACGGCGGCAGGTAGTCGAGACGAGCGATGAACTGGCGGTAGACCTCGTCTCCGACAACCGGTGGGCGGTGTTGAGGCGCAGGCTCCATCCGGGTTCACCGCCCCGCGCGGTCAGGCCTGACCGCGGTTGAGCACTTCCAGGCCGACCTTGCCGATGGCCATCTCGCGCAGGGCGATGACGGTCGGCTTGTCCTTCTCGGCATCGACCAGCGGCGTCGCGCCGTTGGCGATCTGGCGCGCCCTGTGGGCAGCCGCCAGGGTCATCTGGAAGCGGTTGGGAATCCTTTTCAGGCAATCATCGACGGTAACGCGAGCCATGTCTAACCTCAGTTCAAATCCGTTTACATCAGCCGGGCGAACAACGCGGGATGGCGCAATCGCTGCCGACCGGGCTGCAGGCGGGGAACGCGCACGATGGCGCGCAGATCGTCCAATGCCTGCTCCAATTGGTCGTTAATAATAACATAGTCGAATTCCCCGACATGGCGCATCTCCGCCTCAGCCGCGGCAAGACGACGCTCGATGACGTCCGGCGCGTCGGTGCCGCGGCCGGTCAGGCGACGGGTCAGTTCGTCGAGCGACGGCGGCAGGATGAACACCCCGATCGCTTCCGGAAACAGCCGACGCACCTGCTGCGCGCCCTGCCAGTCGATTTCGAGCAGGACATCGCGGCCGGCGGCAAGCTGGTCGGCGATCCACTGCTTCGAGGTGCCGTAGAAGTTGCCGTGGACTTCCGCCCACTCCAGGAATTCGTCGCGGGCGATCATCGCCCGGAAGGCGTCGACGGCGACGAAATGGTATTCGCGCCCATCCGCCTCGCCCGGTCGCGGGCTGCGCGTGGTGTGGGAAATCGACAGGCGGATCGCCGGCTCGCGTTCGAGCAGCATCCTGATCAGCGTCGTCTTGCCGGCGCCCGAGGGCGCCGCAATGATGTAAAGATCGCCCGCCATCTACCCTCCGCTCATTCCAGGTTCTGGATCTGCTCGCGCATCTGCTCGATCAGCAGCTTGAGCTCCATCGCCGCCTGCGAAACCTCGGTGATCGCCGACTTCGACGCCAGCGTGTTGGCCTCGCGGTTGAGTTCCTGCATCAGGAAATCGAGGCGCTTGCCGCTGGCGCCGCCGGCCTTCAGCACCCGCTCGACCTCGTCGAGATGGGCAGTCAGGCGCGACAGTTCCTCGGCGACGTCGATGCGCGTCGCGAACACCGCCACTTCCTGCAGGATGCGGTCGTCACTGGCGTTGCCCAGCGCTTCCTGCAGACGTTGCCGCAGCTTGTCGGTGAACACGGCCTGCGCCTCGGGAATGCGCGGCGCGACATCGCGGACGATGGCGCGCATGGCATTGACCCGGTCGACGATCATCGCCGCCAGCTTTTCGCCTTCGCGGGCGCGGGTTGCCGTGAAATCGTCGAGCGCTTCGCGGGCCAGTGCCAGGACGACCGGGCCGAGCGCGGCAAAATCGATTTCCTGGTCGCCGAACATGCCCGGCCAGCGCAACACCTCATTGACCGACAGCGGCGCCGCTTCCGGCATCGCCGTGCGCACCTGGTCGGCGAGGCCGCGCAGGGCGGCGAGCAATTCGTCGTTGAGCGTCAGTTGCTCGCCGCGCGCCACGGCCGCATTGAACGACAGGCGGCATTCGACCTTGCCCCGCGACAGACGGCTGGCGAGCAGTTCGCGCAGCGGCAATTCCATGCTGCGCAAATCTTCCGCAACCCGGAAATGAAAATCCAGATAGCGGGAATTGACGCTTTTTAGTTCCAATTGCAGCGTTCCCCGCTCAAGATCGCGGGTTTTCACTGCATATCCGGTCATGCTGCAAATCATCGGGGCTCGCTCTCCAGCTTTACAGGTCGGACAACACGCCCGACAATGCCTGCGATTGCATGATAACCGCGAGATCGATGGCGCAACAAGCCAACCACCCGCTGCCTGGCGGCCACCAGCTGGAGGAGTACACCATAGAACGCCAGCTGTCGCTGGGCGGGTTTTCCATCGTCTATCTGGCCCGCGACCCCGACAACAACCAGGTCGCGATCAAGGAATACCTGCCCAACAGCCTGGCCCTGCGTGCCAAGGGCGACATCTGCCCGGTCATCACCGACGATCACCTCGGCGCCTTCCGCTACGGGATGAAGTGCTTCTTCGAGGAAGGCCGCGCCCTGGCCCGCCTGTCGCATCCGAACGTGATCCGCGTGCTGAACTTCTTCCGCGCCAACGAAACCGTTTACATGGTCATGGAATATGAACATGGCCGCACCCTGCAGGAATTCATCCAGAAACACCAGGGGCATATTTCCGAACGCTTCATCCGCGGCGTGTTCACCCGCATGCTCAACGGCCTGCGCGAAGTTCATTCGCACAAGCTGCTGCACCTTGACCTCAAGCCCTCGAACATCTACCTGCGCAGCGACAACACGCCGGTGCTGATCGACTTCGGCGCCGCCCGCCAGACCCTGGTCAGCGACCAGCCGATGCTCAAGCCGATGTACACCCCGGGCTTCGCCTCGCCGGAGCACTACGGCAACCGCCAGGATCTCGGCCCGTGGAGCGACATCTACAGCGTCGGCGCCTCGATGTACGCCTGCCTCGACGGCGCCGCGCCACAGGCCGCCGACGAGCGCCTGCGCAAGGACACGCTGACGCCGGCCATGGTGCGCTGGGAAGGCCAGTATTCTGACCGCCTGCTCGAAATCATCGACTGGTGCCTCAGCCTCAACCATCTCTACCGTCCGCAAAGCGTCTTCGCGCTGCAGAAGGCACTGGTCGCCGACACGCACCCGCCGCATGCCCGCCTGGAAAGCGGCTGGATCGGCCGCTTCGTCGACAAATTCAGGAATTCGCCGCGATGAGATTCACCATCTACCAGGAAAGCCGCCAGGGCGGACGCGCCAACAACGAAGACCGCAGCACCTACTGCTATTCGCGCGACGCGCTGCTGATGGTGATCGCCGACGGGATGGGTGGCCATCACCACGGCGAGATCGCCGCCCAACTGGCGGTGCAGACCATGGCTGCGGCGTTCCAGAACGAAGCCAAACCGCTGCTCGACGACCCCTTCGACTTCCTGCACCGCGGCATGACCCATGCCCACCATGCGATCCGCGATTACACCGCGCGTCACGACCTCGACGACTCGCCGCGCACCACCTGCGTCGCCTGCGTCATCCAGGACAACGTCGCCTATTGGGCGCACGCTGGCGATTCCCGCCTCTACCTGATGCGCAACGGCCGCGTCATCGCCCAGACGCGCGACCACTCGCGCATCCGCCTGCTGCTCGACGAAGGCCTGATCACCGAAGCCCAGGCGGCGCGTCACCCCGACCGCAACAAGATCTATAGCTGCCTGGGCGGGCCGAGCCTGCCGGACATCGATTTCTCGCGCAAGACGCCGCTCGAACACGGCGATGTCGTGCTGCTGTGCACCGACGGCCTGTGGGGCGTCACCTCCGGCGAAATGATGGCGGTCGCGCTGAAAGGCGCCAACCTCCTGCAGGCCCTGCCGATGCTGGTCAACCAGGCCGAGACCAAGGCCGGCAGCCACGGCGACAACCTGTCGGCGGTCGCCGTCTGCTGGGAAGACAACTACGTCGAAGCCCTGAGCAGCGCGATCTCGACACAAACCATGCCGGTCGGTGAAGTCACCACCAAACTCGACGAGTTCGGCCGCAACCCGACCTACAAGAGCGAACTCTCCGACGACGAGATCGAAGCGGCGATCGAGGAAATCCGCGCCGCCATCGACAAGTTCAACCCCAAGAAGTAAAGGAATCCCCATGCGTCCCAGCCAGCGCCAGCCGGACCAGCTCCGTGCCGTCCGCATCACCCGCAACTTCACCCGCCATGCCGAAGGTTCGGTGCTGATCGAAATGGGCGACACCCGCGTGCTGTGCACCGCCTCGGTCGAGGAGAGCCTGCCGCCCTTCCTGCGCGGCAAGGGCCAGGGCTGGGTCACCGCCGAATACGGCATGCTGCCGCGCTCGACGCACACGCGCAGCGCGCGCGAGGCGGCCAAGGGCAAGCAGACCGGCCGCACCCAGGAAATCCAGCGCCTGATCGGCCGCAGCCTGCGCGCCGTGACCAATCTCAAGGCCCTTGGCGAACGCCAGATCACGCTCGACTGCGACGTCCTGCAAGCCGATGGCGGTACCCGCTGCGCCTCGATCACCGGCGCCTGGATCGCCCTCTATGAAGCCTGCGAGAAGCTGGTGCAGTCCGGCAAGCTGCCGGCCAACCCGGTCAAGGACCACGTCGCCGCCGTCTCGGTCGGCATCTATAACGGCAGCGCGGTGCTCGACCTCGACTACCCGGAAGACTCCAACTGCGACACCGACATGAACGTCATCATGACCGGCAACGGCGGCATCGTCGAAGTCCAGGGCACGGCCGAAGGCGAACCGTTCAGCCGCGAGCAGATGAACGTGCTGATGGACCTCGCCCAGATGGGCATCCGCCAGCTGGTCGCCGAACAGCAAAAGGCGCTCGCCGCATGAAGAAGCTCGTCCTCGCCTCGAACAACGCCAAGAAGATGAAGGAGCTGAACGCGCTCCTCGCGCCACTCGGCTTCGAAGTCATCCCGCAAGGCCAGCTTGGCATCCCGGAAGCCGAGGAACCGCACTGCACCTTCGTCGAGAACGCCTTGGCCAAGGCCCGCCACGCCGCCCAGCACAGCGGCCTGCCGGCGCTCGCCGACGATTCCGGCCTGTGCGTCAAGGCACTCGGCGGCGCCCCCGGCGTGATCTCCGCCCGCTACGCTGGCGAACCGAAATCCGACGCCCGCAACAACGAAAAGCTGCTCGCCGACCTCGCCGCCTTCCCGCAGATGACCGAGCGCAAGGCGCACTTCGTCTGCGTCCTCGTCCTCGTACGTAGCGCCGACGACCCGCAGCCGATCATCGCCGAAGGCGAATGGCCCGGCGAAATCCTCGCCGCTCCGCAAGGCGCCGACGGCTTCGGCTACGACCCGCTGTTCTACGTCCCTACCTACGCGTGCACCGCCGCCGAACTCGACCCGACGGTCAAGAACAAACTCTCGCATCGCGGCCAGGCGATGCAGAAGCTGATCGAGCGGCTGCCGGAACTCTGACCCTCACCTCGCCCGCCGTTTCCGGTATGCTGGTCGCCCAGCAGGTTTAATTCATATGTCATCCGGAATTCAGCCATGAGCGAACAGCCCCTCCGCTTCACTGAACCGCCGGCCGGCTACACCGACTGGCTGGCCGACCTGAAAACCCGCATCCACACGGCCCAGCAGCGCGCAACGCTGGCGGTCAACCGCGAACTGGTGCTGCTCTACTGGCAGATCGGCCGCGACATCCTGGCCCGGCAAGGCGAACAGGGCTGGGGCGCCAAGGTCATCGACCGCCTGGCCGAGGATTTGCGCCAGGCCTTCCCCGCCATGAAAGGCTTCTCGCCGCGCAACCTCAAGTACATGCGCGCCTTTGCCGAAGCCTGGCCGGACGAGGCAATTGTGCAAGGGGTGCTTGCACAATTGCCTTGGTACCACCAGATCGCGCTGCTGGACAAACTCCCCGGCCCCGAAACCCGCCGCTGGTACGCCGCCAAGGCCATCGAGCACAACTGGTCGCGCAATGTCCTGGTGATGCAGATCGAAGCCCGGCTACTGGAGCGCAGCGGCAATCTTGTCTCGAATTTTCCCGACACACTGCCCGCAGCGCAATCCGACCTCGCCCGCGAGGCGCTGAAAGACCCCTACCGTTCCGATTTCCTCGGCCTGACCGAAGCGGCGCACGAACGCGACATCGAAAACGCCCTGATGCAGCACGTCACCGACTTCCTGCTCGAACTGGGCGCCGGCTTTGCCTTCGTCGGCCGGCAGGTGTTGCTGAACGTCGGCGGCGAGGAATTCTTCATCGACCTACTGTTCTATCACCTCAAGTTGCGCTGCTACGTCGTGATCGAACTGAAAGGCGGCAAGTTCAAGCCCGAACACCTGGGACAACTCGGCTTCTACATGACCGCTGTCGATCGCCAGATCAGGCACGCCCAGGACAACCCGACCATCGGCCTGCTGCTGTGCAAGAGCAAGAACAAGGTAGTGGCCGAATACGCACTGGGCGACAAAGGCCAGCCGATGGGCATCGCCGAGTACAAGCTGCTGGAATCCCTGCCCGAGGAATTGCAGACGAGCTTGCCGAGTATTGAACGGATCGAGGCAGAACTGGCAAAAAACGAGGCATTTGCGCCGGGAGAAACGCAGTGAAATCCCAAGCGGGAACAGCCCCGACCAACCGCCCGCGTCCGCTTCACCTTCTCATCTCTCTGGGACTCTCCTTCCTGCTGCATTCCTCCCCGGCGCAAAGCCAGAATGTACCGGCGGAACTGATCGGCGTCTGGCAGGGAACGATCGGCAAGCGGCAGATCGTCGCCTGCTGGGATCAGACTGGCGGCCACTACTATCCGCTGCGCAAACCATTGCGCATCAGCCTGTCGGCCCCCGACGGGGAAAATCCCCACTGGATCGAAAACCTGGGCATCGAAACCAGCAGCACCTGGCAACTGGACAAGCCGACCGGCAAGCGGCTGACGGGAACCTGGCGGCAAAGCGAAGCGGCACCGCCATCGCCGATCCGGCTTAGCCGCGTCAAGCTGAACCAGGCCAGGGAAGGCCAAACACCCGACTGCCTTTTCGATAGCCCACTCCAGACCGCGTTCAACGCACCGCGCATTGCCGCACAGAAGATCACGACGGGGCAAGCCAAGGTATTCATGGGCAGAACCTACCGGGTCATCCAGGCCATGCAGGGCAATGTCGCGTCGCTGGAACTGGAGGGCGAAGGCGAGCCAATTCAACGCGCCAACAAACGCCTGCGCCAACTATTGCAGGACAGCATCGCCGCTTATCTCGCTTGCGACAGCTTCGATCCGCCCCGCCAAGGCGACTGGACCGACAGCGTCCGTTTGCGCTTCTGGGACGATGACTGGCTATCCTGGTCGTCGCATGGCGAGTGGTATTGCGGCGGCGCCCACCCCTCTTTCAACAACGAAACCCGGGTGCTTAGCCTGCACACCGGCAAGGAAGCAGACCTCTGGTCCTGGTTCCGCGTGGTCAAAAAGAGCGAAGGCAATCCGGACCAGATCTGCGATTCCCTGGAGGATCGCTGCCTTCCGAAAAATCTCGCCAGGCGCATCGCCAAAACGAAACCCGAGGTAGACAAGATCGCCCCCTGCAAACCGGAAGACTTCGACTTCGGCATGGTCGACGGTGGCTACGACATCGGCCTGACCCCCAAGGGAATCGCGTTCATCCCGTGGCTCCCCGAACCCGCGCGTATCATGCGCATCTGCTACGCCCGCTACACGATTCCCTTTGCCGATCTGCAGCCCTATCTGACCCCCGTTGGCAAGGCAGCCGTAGCGCAAATCCTGCGCGGCGCAGCCGAGCCACCCGCCCCACCGTCACCCCCACCGGCCGAAGCGAAGAACACCGCGCTCCCGGATTGAATCCCGCCCCCTCGAAGCATGTCGATCACCATCCCGATCATTCCCGCCCCGTCCCGCTCGCCTGCCAGCTCGCCCGACAGCCCGCTCGAATTCCGCAAATCCCCGGTTCTCTCGCTCTACGTCCATATCCCGTGGTGCGTGCGCAAGTGTCCGTATTGCGACTTCAACTCGCACGAGAACGGCGGCGAGATTCCCGAGCGCGAGTACGTCGATGCGCTGATCGCCGACTTGCAATCGGCGCTGCCGCTGATCTGGGGCCGGCCGGTGCAGACGGTGTTCTTTGGCGGCGGCACGCCCAGCCTGCTGTCGCCGGGCGCCATCGACGAGCTGATCGGCGCCTTCCGGGCGCTGGCGATGTTGTCGCCGGAGGCCGAAATCACGCTCGAAGCCAATCCCGGCACGGTCGAGGCCGGCAAGTTCGCCGGCTTTCGCGCCGCCGGGGTCAATCGGCTGTCGCTCGGCATCCAGAGCTTCAACGACGAGCACCTCAAGGCGCTCGGCCGCATCCACGGCAGCGCCGAAGCGAAGCGCGCGGCGCAACTGGCCGGCGAGCACTTCGAGCGCTTCAACCTCGACCTGATGTACGGCCTGCCTTATCAAACGCAGGAGCAAGCGCTCGCCGACATCGACAGCGCGCTGTCCTTCGCGCCGCCGCACCTCTCCTGCTACCAGCTGACGCTGGAGCCGAACACGCACTTCGCCGCCTTCCCGCCCGACCTGCCCGAGGGCGACCTGTGCGCCGACATGCAGGAAGCCATCGAAGCCCGGCTGGCCGCCGCCGGCTACGCCAACTACGAGACCTCGGCCTTCGCCCAGCCCGGCCGGCAGTGCCTGCACAACCTCAACTACTGGCATTTCGGCGACTACCTCGGCATCGGCGCTGGCGCCCATTCCAAGCTGACGCTGCACGACCGCGTGCTGCGCCAGATGCGCCACAAGCACCCCAAGGCCTATCTGGAAAACGTCCGCGCCGGCCGGCCGATCCAGGAAGAACACGACGTCGCCGCCGCCGAACTGCCCTTCGAATTCATGATGAACGCGCTACGCCTGGCCGACGGCTTCGCCCCCAGCCTGTTCGAACTGCGCACCTCGCGGCCACTCGCCGCCATCCTGCCGCAACTCAAGGCAGCGCAGGCCGACGGCCTGCTCGACCTCGGCCCGGAAAGAATCGCGCCGACCGCCAAGGGCCGGCGCTTCCTCAACGTGTTGCTGGAACGCTTCCTCTAGCCGCCGACCGGCGTACACAACTCGACCAAGAAACCCTCCAGGTCGGCCACGTAAGCCACCGTCTGCCACCAGGGCATCGCCTCCGGCGCCTGCACCAGGCGCGCGCCGGCTGCCACGGCACGGTCGACCGCCGCCGCGACATCGTCGCAGACGAAGGCAATCTCGAAACAGGGCGCGCCGCTGACCGGCGCCGACGGCTGCTTGCCCAGCTGACGCATCAGCGCCCGCGAGGAAAAGGCAAGCGCCGTGCCGCCGGTCTCCAGCTCGCCGAAATCGCCGCTCTCATGCAGAAAGCGCACGCTCAGCCCGAAGGCGGCAACGTAGAAGTCGAGCGTCCGGCGGACGTCGTCGACGTAAAGGATGGTGTAGCCGAATTTCATCGGACGCTCCCGGCAGACGCCACCCGGCCTCAGCCGAACAGCCCGCCCTTCTTCAGCATGCCCAGCCCCTGGCCGAGCAGGTCGCCGCCCTGCGGCAACTGGCCGTTCGGCGTCAGTTGATCGACCAGACCGGGCAGCAGATCGGCCAGCCCGTTCGCCGCTTCCTGCGGCGCCATCCCGGCCTGCCCGGCCAGCTTGCCGAGGAAATCGCCACCGAGCACCGAACTCAACTGATCGCCCGAGATCGGCAGGTTCTTGCCGGTCGACACCCAGGAATTGACGATCTCACCCAGCCCGCCTTGCTGGAAAGCCTGCACCAGCCCGCCAATACCGCCCGGATACTGATTGACCAACTGCATGGCCATCTCGGCCAGCCCGTTACCCTTGCCACCGAGTGCATTGGCGGCCAGCCCGCCGACTACCTGATCGAGAAGACCCATGATTCGCTCCTGAGGGGAAAAGGCCATCGTACCGGGATGATGCAAAGGGTAGGTTAAGAATTGTGACGTGGGGACAAGACCAGTCGGAAGCAGCTGCGTTATATGTTTCAAGGGCTGCTCGGCGGCCATTGCGGCGGCCATTGGGGAGCTTCGAGCTTAGTAACCGGTTTGAATGGAAAGCAGACTTTACTGAAACTAGAAAAGCCGGAGCGACACAGGTTAATATGCCTTGTACATGAAGCCGCAAGCAGAAACAGCCACATTCGGTTGTATTGGGAGATCACACGTGCAGAAATCATCTGCCCGCATTGCGGGAAGGCCTTCAAGATTAAGGAGGCGGGTTACGTGGACATCAGCGCAAAAATGAGTCGTCAACGGAGGCAAGATGGCAGAAGTGAATCGTTCCAAGCTAATGCGTATTACGGTGCGCAATATAGGTTGCATCGGTAACGACGGAGTCGAGATCGAGCTAGACAATGTTGTCTGTTTGGTCGGCAAGAACAACGCTGGAAAATCCACCGTCCTGCGCGCCTATGAGCTAGCGAAAGGATCGGTGGGCTTCGATTTTGCTAAAGATCGCTGCCAATACGCTCCGAAGGACCAACCATCCGAGGTGTTACTTGAGGTGCACATTCCGGACGGCATCGGCAATGTCGATGCCAAGTGGAAGACTGAAAAGGACGGCTTCCTGATCGTTAAGAGCCGATGGCAATGGGCGGGCCCGAGTTATCAAAAGGTACGCACTACCTGGGATCCCACGGGGGGCGCCGATGGTAAAGGCGCATGGGCTGACGACTTGAAGGCGGGCGGTGCCGATCCAGTTTTCAATTCTAGATTGCCGCGTCCGTTGCGTATTGGTTCTCTGGACGATGCAGCGAAGACAGAGGAAATGCTGCTAGCCCTTGCGCTCGGGCCGTTGCTTTCCAGCCTTGAAAAGGAACGTGTCAATCCAGAGTCTGCACTCTCCAAGGCAATCTCCAGTGTGTCTGATCGCCTTGACGCTCTCAGTGGTGCGCACGAAGATCACTTTAATACCATTGCCGGTCGTATCGCGACAGGCTTTCGGGGGGTCTTTCCCCGCTTGGACGTCAAGCTGAAGATTGGTGCGGCCCCGTTGGTCCCCAAGCTTGGGGACCTAATCAAGGGCGGATCAAGCCTCAAGGTTCAAGACGGCGCTGCAGAAACAGACCTAATTCAGCAAGGTACGGGAGCTCGACGCGCACTATTTTGGTCGATGCTTCAGGTTCACAACGAATTGTCTCGAGACAAGGAAATTCGACAAGACTACCGTAAGCGACTCGAGAAGGAGCTTGGCGAAGCCGAGAAAAAACTGGCGAAGACAAAGGAGGCTGCTAATAAGCACGCCCTAGAGGAGACTATCGGCCAGCTTAAGGCGCTGCTAGAGGCCCACGATGGCGGGGCACCGATTCCCGACAGCCCTGATGACCCTGCCTTCCCCGGCTACCTGCTGCTGATCGATGAGCCAGAGAACGCATTGCACCCGATGGCAGCACGAGCCGCCCAACGCCATCTATACGAGCTGGCAGAGAGCCCCGATTGGCAAGTGATCATGACAACCCACTCTCCCCATTTTGTTAACCCTTTTGAAGATCACACCACCATCGTTCGTCTCGAACGTGCCGGCGATGGTGAGGCGGCATTCGTCGCGCCGAAGACTTACCGCTCTGATTTGATTGAGTTTGAAGGGGATGACAAGCAGCGCCTCCAAGCTCTACAGCACATCGACCCAAGCTTTTCTGAAATATTCTTTGGTTCATATCCTGTTCTAGTCGAAGGGGATACAGAGCATGCTGCTTTCATGTCGTCGATCCTCGAACGTCAACATGGGTTGATGGATCGGGTCACGGTTATTCGAGCTCGGGGGAAGGCGATTCTGGTACCCCTGATTAGGGTGATGACGCACTTTAAGATCAACTTCGGGATCGTTCACGATACCGATTCACCGTTCAATAAAAATGGTCACAAGAACGGTATGTGGACGGAGAACGAGAAGATTCGCAACGCGGTCTTGGGTGCTCGTACTGCTGGGTTGGAGGCTCGTCACAGGATCAGCATTCCAGACTTTGAACGATTTCTTGGAGGCGAGGAAGAATCGAAAGACAAGCCCTTGAACACTTACCTCGTCGTCGCCAAAGACAACAAAAAGGCACAACAAGTGCAGGACCTAATGACGGCGCTCTTTACATCTGCCCAGCATGAACCCTTTGTTGACGGAGCTCTGGGTGAAGGAGACTACCTGTCTTGGCTAACCAAAGTTGTCCAAGCTTGGGCCAAGGAAAATGGCGTTTCTAACGATGTGCGATTCAAGGGAGCTTGACTGGCTAGCGGCACAAAGCAAGTGCTATGGCTTAGCCTCAAGAGTTAAGTACCTACCGAATCGGCCCGCGTTAAGCGTACACCTCGAAGGTCTGCTTCGATTCCCGGAACCGCCGGTGTATTGGACGAAATCGGACTTCCTCGGCCGAACTACAGCCCTTCAAAAAACAACTAGACGACCGGTCTAATCAAGCGCACAATGCCACCCCATGAAAACCCGTCACGACAACACCCGCCAGCATGTCCTTGAAACCGGCCAGCGCATCATTGCCGGCAAGGGCTTTGCCAGTGTCGGGTTGAACGAGATTCTGACCGCGGCCGGGGTGCCCAAGGGGTCGTTCTACCATTACTTCGAGTCCAAGGAGCAGTACGGGCAGGCGCTGCTGGAGGATTACTTCGCGCGTTATCTGGCCGATCTCGATGCGCTGTTCGCGGCCGAGGCGCTGAGTGCGCAGGAGCGGCTGGCGTGTTACTGGCAGCGCTGGCTGGACAAGCAGGCGGCGTGCGCCGAGCAGCAGTGCCTGGTGGTCAAGCTGGGCGGCGAGGTGGCGGATTTGTCCGATCCGATGCGCGAGACGCTGCGCGACGGTACCGGGCAGATTGTCAGCCGCATTGCCCGGCTGCTCGAAACCGGCATGGCCGACGGTTCGATCCCGCCGCTCGATGCCGCCGCGACGGCGCAGACGCTGTATCAGTTGTGGCTGGGCGCCAGCCTGCTGGCGAAGTTGCAGCGCCAGGCGCAGCCGCTGGAGAATGCCCTGCAGTTCACCCGGCAGTTGTTGAGCCGCTGATTGATTTCCGGGCCGTCCGTCGACGGCCCTTTTTTGACGCAAGAAACTAGACGACCGGTCTAATCAAACCTCAGGAGAAACGCCATGACCACGCTGTTCGAGCCGATCCAGATCGGCGACATCGCCCTCGCCAACCGTATCGTGATGGCGCCGTTGACGCGCAATCGTGCCGTTGCCGGCAATTGCCCCGGCCCGCTGACCGTCGAGTATTACCGCCAGCGCGCCAGCGCCGGCCTGATCATTGCCGAAGCCAGCCCGATTTCGCCGATGGCGCAGGGTTACCTCGACACCCCGGGCATCTGGTCGGCCGAGCAGGTCGCCGCCTGGCGCGCCGTGACCGACGCCGTGCATGCCGAGGGCGGCAAGATCGTGCTGCAGTTGTGGCACGTCGGCCGCATTTCGCATGTGTCGCTGCTGCCGGACGGCGCCGCGCCGGTGTCGTCGACTGCCCGCACCGCCGAGGCCAGCACCTTCACCCGCGACGGCTTCGTGCCGGTGTCGGCGCCGCGTGCCCTGCGCGACGACGAGCTGCCCGGTCTGGTCGAGGATTACCGCAAGGCGGCGCGCAACGCCATTGCCGCCGGTTTCGACGGCGTCGAGATCCACGCCGCCAACACCTACCTGCTGGAGCAGTTCCTGCGCGACAGCGTCAATGACCGCAGCGGCCCCTACGGCGGCAGCATCGAGAACCGCGCCCGCCTGTTGTTCGAGGTGGTCGACGCCATCGTCGGCGAGATCGGCGCCGGCCGCACCGGCATCCGCCTGAGCCCGCTGACCACCTTCACCGCGCCGCTCGACAGCAACCCGCAGGCGCTCTACGGCTACGTGATCGACAAGCTGGCCGGCTACGGCCTGGCCTTCCTGCACATCATCGAAGGCGAAACCGGCGGCACGCGCACGCCGGCCGCCAGCTTCGACTACGCCGCCGCGCGCCGCGCCTTCAAGGGGCCGTGGCTGGTGAACAACGGCTACACCAAGGAGCTGGCCGAGCAGGTGATCGCCGATGGCGGTGCCGACCTGATCGCCTTCGGCCGCGGCTTCATCGCCAACCCGGACCTCGTCCGCCGCCTGCGCGAAGGCGCGCCGTGGAACGAACTGCGCGCCGACAAGCTGTACGGCGGCGGGGCCGAGGGTTACACCGACTATCCGACCTTGGCGTAAGCGCCCACTCCCAACCCCGGGCGCGGCGGCACGCAGAGGCCGCCGCGCCAGACAGAGAACAGCATGACTTCTTCCGACCGCTGGCGTCCGATCCTGGCGCTGATCGTCCTTACCTCGATCTGGGGCTACACCTGGGTGCTGGCCAAGCACGGGCTGGAATACGCGCCGCCCTTCGCCTTCGCCGCCGAGCGCTGCATCGGCAGCGCCGTGGCGCTGTTCATCGCGCTGCGCCTGACCGGCCGCAAGCTGACGCTGACCGCCCCCGGCGCGACGCTGGGCATCGCGCTGACCCAGGTCGCCGGTTTCATGATCTTCCAGACCTGGGCGCTGGTCGAAGGCGGACCGGGCAAGACGGCGGTGCTCATCTTCACCATGCCGATCTGGACCCTGCTGCTGGCCTGGCCGATCCTCGGCGAACGGGTGCGCGGCACGCAATGGATCGCCGCCGCGTGCACGCTGATCGGCCTGCTGCTGATCATCGAACCGTGGGAAATGCACGGCGGCCTGCTGAGCCCGGCGCTCGGCATCGTCGCCGCCATCTGCTGGGCGATCGGCACCATCCTGGTCAAACGCCTGCGCGGTCGCCAGCCGGTGGACCTGCTGACGCTGACCGCGTGGCAGATGGCGCTCGGCTCGATTCCCCTGGTCATCCTGGCGCTGCTCGTGCCGGAACGGCCGACCGACTGGACCTGGAGCTACGCCGGCATCCTCGGCTTCATGTCGGTGTTCAGCACGGCGCTCTGCTGGTGGCTGTGGATCTACATCCTCGACCGCGTGCCGGCCTGGGAAGCCAGCCTGTCGGTGCTGGGCACGCCGGTGGTCGCCATCCTGTCGTCGCGGCTGACCTTCGGCGAAGCGTTCAAGAGCAGCGAAGTCGCCGGCATCCTGCTCATCGGCGGCGGCCTGGCGCTACTCTCGCTGCTCGGCTGGATCGCCAGCCGACGCCCGGCGGTCGCCGCCATCAATCAACGTCTGCAGGAGGAAAAGGCATGAACCCGCTCGCCGAGGTGAAACTCTCCCTGCTCGATCTGGTCGCCGTGCGCCAGGGCGGCAGCGTGGCCGAGGCGCTGCGGATCGCCACCGACGCCGCGCGCCACGCCGAAAAGCTTGGCTTTGCCCGCTACTGGCTGGCCGAGCACCACAACATGCCGGGCATCGCCAGTTCGGCCACCGCCGTACTGGTCGGCCACATGGCCGGCGCGACCAAGACGATCCGCGTCGGTTCGGGCGGCGTCATGCTGCCCAACCACGCGCCGCTGGTCGTCGCCGAAGCTTTCGGCACGCTCGCCGAGCTGTATCCGGGGCGGATCGACCTCGGCCTCGGCCGCGCCCCCGGCACCGACCGCTTGACCATGCACGCGCTGCGCCGCGAGCGCATCGAGCGCGAGGACGATTTCCCGCGCGACGTCGCCGAGTTGCAGCGTCTGCTCGCCCCGGCCCAGCCCGGCCAGCCGCTGGTCGCCGTGCCCGGTGCCGGCACCGAGGTGCCGATCTGGCTGCTCGGTTCCAGCCTGTTCTCCGCCCGCCTCGCCGCCGAGCGCGGCCTGCCCTACGCCTTCGCGTCGCACTTCGCGCCGGCCCTGCTGCACCAGGCGCTGGCCGTCTATCGCGGCAACTTCCGGCCGTCGCCGACGCTGGCCCAGCCTTACGTGATCGTCGGCGTGCCGCTGGTCGCGGCCGAAAGCGACGACGAGGCGGACTTCCTCGCCACCAGCATCTTCCAGCGCGTGCTCGGCATCCTGCGCGGCGACCGCCGGCCGCTGCCGCCACCCGTGGCCGGCTTCCTCGCCGGGCTGTCGGTGCAGGAAAAAGCCGGCATCGGCGATTTCCTCGGCGCTGCGGTGATCGGCGGGCCGGACCGCGTGCGCGAAGGACTGAGCGCGCTGCGCCAGGCGACGCAGGCCGACGAGCTGATGCTGGTCTGCGACATCTTCGACCCGGCGCTGCGCCTGCGCGCGCTCGACATCGCCACGGCGGCGTGTCGCGCCGACTGAGGTTTTTGCGGCAAACTTGCGGATACCCCGAGCAATCATCAAAACAACGGAGACAGCCATGAACCATCTGTTCGAATTCAACTATCACAACCCGACGCGCATCGTCTTCGGCCCCGACAGCTTTGCGCAACTGCCTTCGCTGCTGCCAGCCGACGTACGCGTGCTGCTCCTCTACGGTGGCGGCTCGATCAAGCAGAACGGCGTCTACGACGGCATCCGCGCCGCGCTGGCCGGGCGCGACCTGGTCGAGTTCGGCGGCGTCGAGGCCAACCCGACGCAGACCACGCTGGACCGTGCGGTCGACCTGGTCAGACGCGAAAAAATCGGCTTCATCCTCGGCGTTGGCGGCGGCTCGGTCTCCGACGGCGCCAAGTACGTCGCCGCCGCCGCGCTTTACGACGGCGACGGCTGGGACATCGTGATCGGCAAACACCAGCCGCAGCAGGCGCTGCCGGTCGGCATCGTACTGACGCTGCCGGCCACCGGTTCGGAATCGAACGCCGGCTCGGTGGTCACCAACACTGCGACGCAGGACAAGCGCGCCTTCTTCGTGCCGCCCGCCCGGCCACGCTTCGCCGTGCTCAACCCGGCGGTGATGGGCAGCCTGCCGCTGCGCCAACTGGAAAACGGCATCGTCGATGCCTTCGTCCACGTCTGCGAGCAATACCTGACCTACCCGGTCGGCGCGCTGGTCCAGGACGGTTACGCCGAGGCGGTGATGAAGGCACTGGTCAAGCTGGCCGCGACCTTCGACCGGCATGCCGAGCCGGATTGGCAACAGAACCTGATGTGGGCGGCCAACCAGGCGCTGTGCGGCATCATCGGCGTCGGCGTGCCGCAGGACTGGGCGACGCACCGCATCGCCGTCGAACTGACCGCGCTGTGGGGCATCGACCACGGCCGCACGCTGGCGATCATCCAGCCGGCGCTGCTGCGTGAGCTGATCGAGTACAAGCGGGAAAAGCTGGAACAATTCGGCCGCGAAGTCTTCGGCCTCAACGCCCCGAGCGCCGAAGATGCCATCGCCGCCATGGAAGCCTTCTACCGCAGCGTCAACATGCCGCTCCATCTGCGCGACGGCGGCATCAGCGAACCCGACGCCGCCGACCGCGTCCTGGCCGGCCTGCGCGCGCACGGCAAGATGGCGCTCGGCGGTCATGCCGGGATCGACGAAGCGAAGACGGAAAGGATCGTGCGCGCGGCTTGCGCTTGAGACTGCGCCGGGTGACGGGACGGATTCAGCGTTCGTCGCCGGCCTGCGGCGCGACGTCGGGCACTTTGTCGAGAATCGCGCGCAGCTCGTCCAGGTTTCCCCGGGCTGCGCGTTCGCTGAAGAAACTGGCGGTTTCCAGCGCGGAAACTTTCTCCGCAACCGCCAGCGCGATGAACTGGTTCAATGAGGTGTTGTCGCGCTGAGCGAGCAGGCGGGCGCGTTCGTGCAGGGAATCGGGCAGGCGCAGGGCAAGTTGGCTCATGGTGTTTCCTCCATCAGGAGCAGGCATGCGGCCGGCAACAGCAGGCGCAGGCGGAAATTGTCAGCAGCCGGCTGAAAATCGCGCTGGTTGAAAGTAACCAGCGCATCAGCGCCGGCATTCAGGGCGGTCTCCAGGACCATTTCATCCTTGGGGTCGCGTAATTGCGGCCGCCAAAGGTAATTCATACTGACCGGTTCGGCCAGAATGGCGAGCGCATCCAGAAAGCGATCGATTTCGATCCCGGACAGACCATGCATGCGCTGGATTTCCTGGCGTTTAAGCACGCTCTCGTATTCCAGCCATAGTGCTGGCGCCGCCAAAATCCGCAAACGTTGCGCGAGGGCAAGGCGCAACAACTCGTGCGACGCACCACGGCGGCTGCTCAGACCGGCAACAAGGATGTTGGTATCCAGGACGACTCGCATGATATTGCCCATGATTCTACTGGCAGTATCAAATGTCAAGGCAAGCCGAAAGAATGCCCTTAGGCCAGAAACTCGCCGTCCACGTAGTACCAGCGCCCGTCCTCGCGGACGAAACGGGAGAGTTCGTGCAGCCGGTGGCCGCGCCCGGCGATGCGGTAGCGGGCGACGAAGTCGACCGTCGCGTGCGTCTCGTCCTGAAGTTGGTGAGCGCGTACTTCCAGGCCCAGCCATTTGCTGTCGTCGGCTGCGAGGTCGAGTTCGCTCGGCCGCGTCGAGGCGTGCCAGGTCGCCAGCAGGTAGTCTTCGAGCTTGAGGACGTAGGCGGCGTAGCGCGAGCGCATCAGCGCTTCGGCGCTTGGCGCCGGCTTGTCGCCGGCGTGCAGCGGCCCGCAGCAGGCGGCGTAAGGCTTGCCGCTGCCGCAGGGACAGGCGTCGCCGGGCTTCAGGCTTCCCACGGCGGGGTGTCGCCGGTGGCTGGTGCCGCAGCCGGCGCTTCGGCTTCGACCTGTTCGCCGCCCAGGGCTTCGACCAGTTGCGGCAGGAAGCGCACCAGTTCGCCGGTCATCAGCGCGAAATCGGCGTCGAACTGCTCGTCGGCATGCTCGGCGCTCTTCTCGGCTTCTTCCTTGAGGATGTCGAGGAAGGCCAGCCGCTTGATCTCCAGCTTCTCGGTGAGAACGAAGGAGATGCGCTCGTCCCAGGTCAGCGCCAGGCGCGTCGGCAGCTTGCCGGCGGCGAGGTGCGACTTGATCTCGGCACCGACTTCGTCGCCTAGCGGATGGCGGACGTAGCGCACGGCGGCCTTTTCCTCGGCGACCGATTTCAGTTCGCAGTCGCGGTCGACGGTGAAGCCTGCCGGCGCTTCGCCACCGGCCAGCCAGTCGGCCATCGCCGATTGCGGCGAAAGTTGCGTGTGCAGCGCCTTCAGCGGGAATTCGTCAAGGCAGTGACGCAGGTGTTCGATGACTTCCTCGGCCTTGGCCGGGCTGCCGGCGTCGACGACGAACCAGCCGTTCTGCGGGTCGATCCAGACGAAGGTCGAGCGCTTGCGGGTGAAGGCGCGCGGCATCAGCTCCTCGGTGACGCGCTCCTTGATTTCCTTCATCTGCTTGCGGCCGGGCGGGTAGCCCTGCTGATCGGCGATCTGCTCGGCGCGTTCCTGCGCCGTTTCATTGACCACTGACGACGGCAGCAGGCGCTGCTCGACAGCCAGCGCGATCAGCCACTGGCGGTTGTTGGCGTAGATCAGCGCGCCGTCCTTGCGCGGCGACACCCAGCCACGGGACATCGGCTGGTTGGACGGGCAGCGGGTGAATTCACCGCGCGCCAGTTGCTCGTCGAGCTTGGCCAGGTCGATCGCCCACGGCGTCGGCAGGCGGTAGATCTGCAGGTTCTTGAACCACATGTCAGCGTTTCCTGAATACGAGATCCCAGACACCGTGGCCCAGACGCAGGCCGCGGTTCTCGAATTTGGTCAGCGGCCGGTAATCCGGACGCGGGGCGAAGCCGGCCAGACCGGCGGCGGAATCGGCGTCGAGCGCCATGGCCAGCGCCTCGGGCGCGGGATTGGCGACGCTGTTGTCCAGGCTGGGCTCACGGCCGAGCACGTCGAGCATCTGCAGCGCGTAGTTTTCCCAGTCGGTGGCGCAGTGGATGTAGCCGCCCGGCTTCAGGCGCGAGGCGAGCAGCGCGACGAAGGGCGGCTGGATCAGCCGGCGCTTCTTGTGCCGCGTCTTGTGCCAGGGATCGGGGAAGAAGATGTGGATGCCGTCGAGCGAACCTTCAGCGAGCATGTCGCGCACCACTTCGACCGCGTCGTGGTTGCCGATGCGCAGGTTGCTCAGGTTCTTCTCGGCGATCAGCTTGCACAGCGCGCCGACACCGGGAACATGGACTTCCAGCCCGAAGTAGTCGTTTTCCGGGTGGGCCTCGGCGATGCGCGCCGTGGTCTCGCCCATGCCGCAGCCGATTTCCAGGATTTTCGGCGCCTGGCGGCCGAACACCGCCGTCAGGTCGATGTTTTCCGCCTGGTAGGGCACGCCGATCTTCGGCAGCATCGTCTCGTAGTAGCGCTGCTGCGCTTCCGACATGCGGCCGGCGCGGCGGACGAAGCTCTTGATGTGGCCATGCCCGGTACGACCGGCGGTGTATTCACCTTCGTCGCCTTCGGCGGCGGGGTGGATCAGCAGGTCGTCGCTCATGAACCGATCAGTCCGGAAGTCGGCGACGAGGGGTCGGCCGAGTAGTATTTGCGCGCCATGCGGCCGGCCAGGAAAGCCTCGCGGCCGGCTTCGATGCCCTTCTTCATGGCGCTGGCCATCAGCACCGGGTCCTTGGCGTGGGCGATGGCGGTGTTCATCAGCACGCCGTCGCAGCCGAGTTCCATGGCGATGGTGGCGTCCGAGGCGGTGCCGACGCCGGCGTCGACGATGATCGGCACCTTGGCGTTGTCGATGATCAGGCGCAGGTTCCACGGATTGACGATACCCATGCCGGAGCCGATCAGCGAGGCCAGCGGCATCACCGCGACGCAGCCGATCTCTTCGAGCATCTTGCACTGAATGGGATCATCGGCGCAGTAGACCATGACCTCGAAACCATCCTTGACCAGCGTTTCGGCGGCCTTCAGCGTTTCCGGCATGTTCGGGAAGAGGTTGGTCGGGTCGCCGAGGACTTCGAGCTTGCACAGCGGGTGGCCGTCGAGCAGCTCACGCGCCAGGCGCAGGGTGCGCACGGCATCGTCGGCCGTGTAGCAGCCGGCGGTATTGGGCAGGATGGTAAATTGTGACGGCGGCACCGCGTCGAGCAGGCTGGGCTGGCTGGCGTCCTGGCCGATGTTCACGCGGCGCACGGCGACGGTGACGATCTCGGCGCCGGAGGCGTCGATGGCGGCGCGGGTCTCGGCGAAATCCTTGTACTTGCCGGTGCCGACGAGTAAACGGGAACGGTACGCCTTGCCGGCGACGGTCAGTTGATGCATGGTTTTCTCCCTTTCAGCCGCCGCCGACGGCGACAACGATTTCGAGTTGATCGCCCGAGGCCAGCGGCGTTGCCGCGTGCTGGCTCTTCGGGACGATTTCGCCGTTTCTTTCGACAGCGATGCGCTTGCCCGCGTAGCCCAGTTGCTCGATCAGGCCAGCAACGGTCAGCGGGTCGGGAAACTGGCGGATTTCGCCATTGATCTTGAGTTCGAGCATGGCCGGCATTTTAGCAGGAGTCGCCACAGCGATTGGATTTTGCCGGCAATCGCCGGCAAACCGTCTATATTCAAATCAGATACTCAAGGAGGTGCCTGCCATGTCCATTTTCGACGCCCCGATCTCGCGCTGCGAAGCGATCCATGAAATGGTGCTGACCGACGAAACCGAACGCGAATGCGCCCGCGAACATGGTTGTCCGCCCGGTCGCGACTGCCCGCTGCACGGCTGCTTTGCCGAACGCAGCGGGATTTGCGAAGAGGCTACCGAAATCCTGCTGCAGACCTCCCGCCTGCATTGAGGAAAATCGGCGCTACCGCGCCAGGCCGCGCGGCTTGCGCGGCGCGTTGGTAAACAGGCGGTCGTAAAGCCCGTTCGGCAGGAGGCGCAGCAGCTTGGCGACGATGCCCATCGGCCAGGGAATCACCGCATACGACTTGCCGGCGGCGATGACCCGGGCGAAGCGGGCGGCTGCCCGGTCCGCCGGCATCAGGAAGGGCATGCGGTAGGGGTTGATCGCCGTCATCGGCGTTGCGATGTAGCCCGGGACGATACTGACCACCTTGATCCCCGCCGGCCGCATCTCAAGACGCAGGCTCTCCAGGTAGGCGATGGCCGCCGCCTTCGACGCCGAATAGGCTTCCGCCCCCGGCAGGCCGCGGATGCCGGCCACCGAGGCGATGCCGACCAGCCGCCGCTCGCCGCTGGCGGCACGCATGGCCGGAATGAAGGCGGCGAAGGTCGCCGCCATGCCATAGACGTTGATATCCATGACGCGCCGGAACACGGCAAGGTCCTCGGCGCATTCGCTCAGGGTGCCGACCGAGACGCCGGCGCTGGCGATGACGATGTCGGGTGTACCGAAACGCGCGCAGAAATCGCTCGCCGCTGCCGCCAGCGCCGCGGCGTCGGTGACGTCAAGGGGGTAGCAGGCGTGACCGCCACCCAGACGTTCGTTGAGCGCCGCCAACGCATCGCCGCGCCGTGCCGCCAGACCGAGGCGGGCGCCTTGGGCGGCGTAATAAACGGCAAGTGCCTCGCCGATTCCCGACGAGGCGCCCGTGATGAATACGCGTTGCGTCAATTATCCTTGAAACCTCAGTTGGACGCGACCGATGGCGCGTTTGGACTGGATGGCCGGCGCGAAGCGACGACGCGGCAGGCTCATGCCTGCAAGGAGGAGAGACAAAGCCGGGCGCCCGTCCGGACGTGCCAGCGGCAGCGTAGCGCCATCACCCAAAGGAGGCGTCGTATCGCAGGCGCGGAGGTCAGCATTCATGCGGCGACACGAGGAGAGAAAGCGGTCAACTGAGGTTTCAAGGATTACTTCTTGCCGCTTTTTTCCGCGCGCACCCGCTCGATCAGCTTGTCGGCAACCGCCAGTTGCTGCTCGAAAGCCAGCGTCCCGACCTGGAAGCGACCGTCGATGATCAGCGCCGGCACGCCTTCGATGCGATGCGCCTGCGCCATCTGGTCGCCACGCCGCACCTTGCTCTGGACGCCGAACGAGGCGAAGGCTTCGTTGAATTTCTTGGCATTCACTCCGCGCGCCGCGACCCATTCGCGGATCGTCTTCTCGTCGAAGAGATTGGTGCGCTGCTGGTGGATCGCCTTGAAAATATCGCCATCCAGGCGTTTCAGGTCGCCGCTCACTTCCAGCGCATAGAACAGGCGGGCAGCGTTACCCCAGGCGGCGCGGCCGAAACTGACCGGCACCTTGCGCAGCACGACGTCGGCCGGCAGTTTTTCCGCCCACAGGGTCAGCAGGGGATTGAAATCGCTGCAATGCGGGCAACCATAGCTGAAGAATTCGGTTACTTCGATCTTCCCCGGGTTGTCGGTCGGCTGCGCCGGGTTGAGCACCGTGTAATCACGTCCGGCGGTCTGGGCGAGCGCCGCAGCGGGCAGCGAAAGCGAGGCGCCAACGGTAAGCGCAGCAGAAACGAAGCGGCGACGATCAATGGCCATGCATGACTCCTTTACTTGGATAACTGGGCTTCAATACCGGATTTGGCAAGCTCGGCACGGACTTTGTTCAATTCATCGAGCTTGAAATAGGGGCCGATGCGCACCCGGTACAGCGTGCGTTCCTCGATCATCACCTGCTGGACAGCCGATTCGATGCCCATGAAGGCGAGCTTCGCCTTCTGGTTGTCGGCATCCTGCGCCGTGCTGAACGAGCCGGCCTGCAGGAACAGCGGCACTTTGGATTCCTTGGCAGGCTCCTTGCCGGCTTCCTTGTCCGCAGACTTTGCCGTTTCCTTTTCGGCTTCGGCAGGCGCAGCAGCACCGGCCTTGTCCGGTTCGCCCTCGGCCTTGCCGGGCAGGATGTCGTAGAACTGGAAGCGCTTTTCCTGCACCGGATCGCCCGGCTTGCCGGGCAGGGCCAGCGGCTGTTCGGGCACCGGCCGTTCCTGCTGCGGCTGCTGGACATTGCCGTTGAACGGCAGCGGCGCCTTGTTGATGTACCAGACAATACCGGCGGCAATGCAGACGCCGAGTACCAGCCCGATGAACATGCCGACCAGGGTACCGCCACCGGACTTGCGTTTGGCCGGTGGGGAACGACGGGATTTCATGTCGCGACTCATGGACGCTCCTTACATGGATTCGGGGCAACTGACGCCGAGGATGGCGAGACCGTTGCGGATCACCTGACGGACGGCGGCGGCCAGCGCGACGCGGGCGTCACGCAGAGCGGCATCGTCGACCAGCATGCGCTCGGCGTTGTACCAGCCGTGGAATTCGCCGGCCAGGTCCTTGAGGTAGAATGCGATCATGTGCGGCGCCAGGTCGCGCGCCGCGCTTTCGATGACTTCGCGGAACTGACCGAGCTGGTTGGCGATCGCCAGTTCGCGCGGGTTGGCCAGCAGCGACAGGTCGGCCTCGGCCAGGCTGGCCAGGTCGCCGCCCCACTGGTTGAGCACCGAGCAGACGCGAGCGTGGGCGTACTGGATGTAGTACACCGGGTTCTCGTTGGTCTGGCTCTTGGCCAGGTCAAGGTCGAAATCGAGGTGCTGGTCGGACTTGCGCAACGCGTAGAAGAAGCGGCAGGCGTCGTTGCCGACTTCGCCGCGCAGTTCGCGCAGGGTGACGAATTCGCCGGAGCGCGTGGACATCGAGGCCTTCTGGCCGTTGCGGTAGAGCACGGCGAACTGGACCAGCGCCACCTGCAGCTTGTCGCTGTCGAGGTCGAGTGCCTTGATCGCGCCGGTGACGCGCGGGATGTAGCCGTGGTGGTCGGCGCCCCAGATGTTGATGACCTTGTCGAAACCGCGCTCGAACTTGTTCAGGTGATAGGCGATGTCGGAGGCGAAGTAGGTATACAGACCGTTTTCGCGCTGAACGACGCGGTCCTTCTCGTCGCCGAAGGCGGTCGAGCGGAACCAGCGGGCGCCGTTCTGCAGGTAGAGGTGCCCCTTCTGTTCGAGCAATTCAACGCAGCGGGCAACCAGGCCGGTGTCGTAGAGCGCCTTTTCCGAGAACCAGACGTCGAACTCGACGCCGAATTCCTTGAGGTCGTCGCGGCAGTCCTCGAGCTGTTCGTTGAGCGCGTGCTGGTGCACGTAACGCCAGTCGCCGCCGAGCAGTTCCTTGGCGCGGGCGATCAGCGCGTCGAGATGCAGCTCGCGCTGCTGCTTGGCTTCGTCGTCGGCGCGACCGGCTTCCGGCAGGCCGGGCGTGCCGGCGAGAACGGCATCGGCGGCACGCACGTACTTGTCGCCATGGGCGTTCTTCAACTGCGTCGCCATGTCGCGCACGTAGCCGCCCTGGTAGGCGTTGGGCGGGAAGGGCACGACCACGTCGTGTTGTTCGAGGTAGCGCAGCCAGGTCGACAGGCCGAGGATGTCCATCTGCCGGCCGGCGTCATTGACGTAGTACTCGCGGGTGACGTCCCAGCCGGCGAAGGTCAGCAGACTGGACAGCGAGGCGCCATAGGCGGCGCCGCGGCCGTGGCCGACGTGCAGCGGGCCGGTCGGGTTGGCCGAAACGAATTCGACCTGCACCTTCTGCCAGCCGCCGGCGGTGGAACGGCCGAAGTTTTCCTGCTCGGCGAGCACGGCCTTGACCACGTCAGTCTTGCTTCCGGCATTGAGGCGGAAGTTGATGAAGCCGGCACCGGCCACTTCGGCGGCAGTGACCAGCGCCGACGGCGGCAGTTCCTTGACCAGTTGCAGGGCGATCTCGCGCGGGTTCTTCTTCAGCGCCTTGGCCAGCAGCATCGCCAGGTTGGTGGCGAAATCGCCGTGCGCGGGGTCGCGCGGGCGCTCCAGATTGATCGGCGTGGCGGTGGCGGTCGGGGCGACGCTGGCCAGCGCCTGTTGCAACAGGGCGGTCAGCTGGTTCTTGACATCTTGGGCCATTGAGCTTTGGCGGAAAAAAATGTAAAGGCGGGATTATACGCTGCCCGCCGCCTGCGGCAGGTCGAGGATTGCCGACCAGGCGGCCAGCTTGTCGGCGCGGGAAAGCCCGGCGTGGGCCGGACTGGTCGACGGCAGCCGGCACAGTTGCAGGCGATCGGCGGCGATTCCGGGCAGGACGTGGCGACGGAAGGCCTGCTCGGCGGCGGCGCCGTTGAAGCAGACGCGGCGGATCGCCGGATGGGCGGCGAAGAATCCGGTGAAGTCGTTGGCCCGCACGCTGCTGCCGACGATGTCGGCGTCCAGGCTACCGCGCCGCCGGCAGCCGGCGATGACGTCCCACAAGGCGATGCCGGCACCCTGCAGGGCAAGCAGGCGCGCCGCATAGGGCAGGTCGGGCGAAAAACCGAGCAGTTCGCCCATGATCGGCCAGAAGGCGTTGCGCGGGTGGGCGTAGTAGCGACCGGCCTGCAACGAGGCGACACCCGGCATGCTGCCAAGGATCAGCAGCCGGGCATCGGCCGCCGCCACCGGCGGAAAGCTGGCGACCTCGTCCAAGCCGTCCGCCTCAGGCGCCGACCACGCGATTCTTGCCGGCCCGCTTGGCGAGGTACATCGCCTTGTCGGCGCGGCACACCGCGTCGTGGCCATTCTCGCCCTCGCGCAGTTCGGCGACGCCGGCGCTGAAGGTGATCAGCACCTTCTGCCCGTCGGCGAGGAAGAAGGCCTTGGTCAGCTCGCGCTGCAGCCGGGTCATCGCCTCGATGCCCTGGGCCTGCGTCGTATCCGGCATCAGGATGACGAATTCCTCGCCGCCGTAACGGGCCAGCGTATCGCTCGGCCGCATGCAGCGCCGCGCCAGGTTGACCAGGTGGATCAGCGCCTTGTCGCCGGCTTCGTGGCCGAGCTGGTCGTTGAGGCGCTTGAAGTTGTCGATGTCGAGCATGCTCAGCGACAACGGCGTGTTGTGGCGGCGCACCGCGCCGATCTCGCGCTCGAGCGCCTCGTCCAGCCCCTTGCGGTTGAGCGCTTCGGTCAGGGGATCGTGGCGGGCCAGCAGGCTGGCGTTGTCGAGCTCGCGGTGCAGTTGCACCAGTTCGGCCTCGGTCGCCAGCACGCGCTCCTGCAGGGCGCGCAACTGCTCGCGCGAACCGGCCGTTTCCTCGGCCATCGAATGCGTCGCCGACACCACGTCGGCCAGCAAGGGCGCCAGGTCCTCGATCCGCTTGACGGCTTCAATCTGCCGCGCGCTGTTTTCGATGCGTGCCTGGAAGGCCTCGCTGCTCTGGTTGATGCTGCCAAGGCGTTCGATGAAGGCGGCCAGCATCGCGCGCATTTCCTGCTGCGCCTCGAGCGAACGAAGCCGCGCCTGCGCCTGCTTTTCCATGACGTCGCGCAGGCGCCGCTCCATTTCGTCGAGGTGACGCAGGGTCAAGGGTGGCGCCACGGCGGCGAGCAGGCCGTCGATCTGCCCCTTGAACCAGGCATCGTCAATGCCGAGATCGCCGATATTCTCGATGATCATGTGCAGCAGCTTGAGCAGCGACTCGCGGATTTCGACCTCTTCCTCGACCACGCAGGGCAGCATGTCGACGACGCGCCGCGCCGCCTGCTCGAAGCGCTTCGCCTCGCAGGGACTGACCCGTAGCACGGCAAGCATTTCGTCGGCGGCCCGGGAAAAACGCCGATCCTCCTTGCCCATGGCGGCAAACAGCGGTTCGCAGAGGCGCAGCAGGAGCAGCGTCGTTTCGTGCGGCAGGCTCGCCGCGCCACTGCTCGCCTGACCGGCGGCGATATAGCCGAGCAATGCCTCCTGCACACCCTGCCAGCTACGCCCGCTGATCGCCGAATCCAGTCGTGCCAGTTGCGCCGCCTGGGCATCGCCGTGGGCACACAAGGCACCGGCCAGTTGGCGCAACGCCGGCTCGGGGAAAGGCAGGACGTTGGGCAGGCGGGCGATTTCGAAATAACAGGCCTGGTAGTTGGCCGGGGTCGGCGCGACCCGGCGCTCCGCCAGGCGTTTCAAGGCTTCGCGGGCGATTTCGGAGGGATTGTTGCGTGCATCGGCCATGACGACATCCAGTGGGGAGAACTGCATTGCGGTTGTACTCGGCAACCGTTCGTTCACACCAAGTTTATCCGAAGCCCGCGCGCTGGCGGACGGCATTCGCCGTTTACCGCAGATGCGGACAACACAGGGCGCGCGGCGTGTTAACATGCCCGTTTGACCAATCTGGCCCGCCCCGCCGATGCGCCTTTTCCGCCTGCTCAAGATCGCTGCCGTAGCCAGCCGTTTCGGCCTTGACGAAATGGTGCTCGAGCACGAGCCGTCGGGCCGTCTCGTCCGCCTGGCCAACGCGCTGCAGTTCTGGCGCAACCTGTCGGCACCGCGCGCCGAGCGCCTGCGCCTGGCGCTGGAGACGCTGGGGCCGATCTTCGTCAAGTTCGGCCAGGTGCTATCCACCCGCCGCGACCTGATGCCGGCCGACATCGCCGATGAACTGGCCAAGCTGCAGGACCGGGTGCCGCCCTTCTCCTCGGCGCAGGCCCTGGCTGAGATCGAGAAGGCCTACGGCCGGCCGGCGAGCGAGGTTTTTGCGGAATTCGACCCGGTGCCGGTGGCCTCGGCGTCGATCGCCCAGGTGCATTTCGCCAAGTTGCACGAACGCGACGGCGGCCACGAGGTGGCGGTCAAGATCCTGCGCCCGAACATGCTGTCGGTGATCGAACACGACCTGGCGCTGATGGACAGCGGCGCCATGCTGCTGGAAAAGCTCTGGGCCGACGGCCGGCGCCTCAAGCCGCGCGAAGTCGTCGCCGAATTCGCCAAGTACCTGCGCGACGAACTCGATCTGATGCGCGAAGCGGCCAACGCCTCGCAGTTGCGGCGCAACTTCACCGATTCCAGGCTGCTGCTGGTGCCCGAGGTTTACTGGGACTTCTGCACCTCGACGGTGATGGTCATGGAGCGCATGCACGGCACGCCGATCTCGCAGACCGCGCGTCTGGTCGCCGACGGCATCGACATGAAGAAGCTGTCCGAAGCCGGCGTCGAGATCTTCTTCACCCAGGTCTTCCGCGACGGCTTCTTCCACGCCGACATGCACCCCGGCAACATCTTCGTTGCCGCCGACGGCCGTTACATCGCGCTCGACTTCGGCATCGTCGGCACGCTGACCGACACCGACAAGAACTACTTGGCGCAGAACTTCCTCGCCTTCTTCCGCCGCGACTACAAGCGCGTCGCCGAAACCCACATCGAATCCGGCTGGGCGCCGCGCGACACCCGGGTCGACGAGTTCGAGGCAGCGATCCGCGCCGTCTGCGAGCCGATCTTCGACCGGCCGCTGCGTGACATTTCCTTCGGCAAGGTGCTGCTGCGGCTGTTCCAGACCTCGCGCCGCTTCAACGTCGAGATCCAGCCACAACTGGTGATGTTGCAGAAGACCCTGCTCAACATCGAAGGCCTCGGCCGCCAGCTCGACCCAGACCTCGACCTGTGGCAGACCGCCAAGCCCTTCCTCGAACGCTGGATGAGCGAACAGATCGGCTGGCGCGGTTTGCTGAAGAGCTTCCAGCAGGAGGCGCCGCAACTGGCACGCACGCTGCCGCAACTGCCACGCCTCGTGCATCAGGCGCTGGCGGCACCGCGTCACGCCGATCCGCAGCCACAACTGGAACGCCTGATCGCCGCCCAGCGCCGGCAGAACCTGTTGCTGGCGATCATCGCCCTGCTGCTCGCCGCGCTGCTCGGCAGCCACTACCTGAGCCTGTGATGCAGAACGCCGCCGACCTCGCCGACAGCTTCACCGAGGACGACATCGTCGACTGGCTGGGCGAGGCCGAGCTTGCCAAGGGCCGTCCCTACGTGGATCTGGTGCGCGACCTGAATATCGACGACGGCGAGATGCACGCTGTGGTTCCGGGTTCGGCGCGCCAACCCTACCGCGTCGAGGCACTGATCGCCCCGGATAGCGGCAGCGGCCGGCTGATTGCTCGCTGCACCTGCCCGGTCGGCCGTAACTGCAAGCACGTTGCCGCCGTCCTGCTCAAGGCCATCGAACAGCGCAACCCGAAGGAACGGGTCAGCGGCAGCGTCCTGTCCTGGGTCGAGGATCTGCGCCGCGCTTCGATCGCCGTCGCCAAGAAGAAGGCACGCCCGGCGAGCGCCCGTCAGCAGCTCTACTACATCCTGAAATGGTCGCCTGACCGGCGCCGCTTCGGCATCGAACTGCGCAAGGGCAAGTACCCGGAAAACGCCGAGGAATGGTGGAAGGTCGACCGCGCCCTGGTCACCCCGCCGCAATTCGTTACCGAAGAGGATCTCGGCATCCTGCGCCTGATCTGGGCCGAACGCGGCCACGACAGCGGCCTGCGCGCCTACGGCCTGGGACCGAAACACGGCGCCGAAATCCTCGAACGAATGGCGGCGACGAACCGCCTGTATCCGGCTGTCGACCTCGGCCTGCCGCTGCACGGCGGCGCCGCGCGGCCGGCCAGCGTCGGCTGGCAGATCGACGGCCAAGGCCTGCAGCGCCCCTATTTCAAGTCGGAGCCGCCAACCGAGCTGGTGATCGCCATCGATCCGCCATGGTACGTAGACCTCACCGAGGGCGAGGCCGGACCGCTGACCGTCACCGGCAACCCGGCGGTGATCGGCCGACTGTTCTCGTTGCCCCCACTGTCGGCCAAGGAAGCGGCACTGGTCGCCGACGCCCTCTCCGAACTGGCGCCCGAGTTGCCGCTGCCGGCCGAGGACGCGAGCGCCCGCCTGCGCCAGATCGACAGCCCGCCGCAACCGGTGCTGCAACTGGAAACCCTGCGCACACACGGCCACCGGCCCTGGCGCAAGTATGCCTACAGCTTCGGCGGCGGCCTGTTCGATGTCGCCCACGTGCTGTTCCGCTACGGCGACGCCGACCTCAAGCCGCAGCACGACAGCGAGTTCGTCACCCTGCCGGAAGGCGAGACGGTGCGCGTCAAGCGCCGCCCCGACGAGGAAAAGAAAGCCCTGGCCTGCCTCGTCGAAAGCGGCTTGCAGAAGATTCCAGCCAACACGCTGAACACCTTCGGCAGCCCACCGGAGGGCATCTACGGCCTGGCAGAGGAAGCCGCCTGGCACGACTTCATGCAGCGCTGCGTGCCGCAGTTGCGGGAATGCGGCTGGCAGGTCGAGTTCCCTGAAGACTTCCGCCACCACGTTGTCGAAGTCGATGCCTGGGATGCGGAACTGATCGAAACCGACGATGGCTGGTTCGACCTCGACATGGGCATCCTGGTCGAAGGCGAGCGCCTGCCGCTGGCCCCGCTGCTGGCCACGCTCTTCCGCCGCGACCCGCGCTGGCTGGAGGGTATCGAACTGGCGCGCATCCCCGACGAGGAAGGCATCGAACTGCTGACCCCGGCCGGCAAGCGCCTGCGCGTCCCGGCCGGCCGCATCAAGCCGCTGGCGATGACGCTGATCGACCTCTTCGACGGCTTCGGCGGCGGTCCGACGTTGCGCCTGTCGCGCTTCGACGCGCCGCGCCTGGCCGAACTGACCGACACCAGCCGCTGGGAATTCCGCGGCCAGAACGATGTGCTGGCACTGGCCGAGCGCCTGCAGGCAGCGCAGGGCATCGTCGACATTGCTCCGCCGCAGGGCCTGCGCCTGGAACTGCGGCCTTACCAGCGGGAAGGTCTGGCCTGGCTGCAGTTCCTGCGCGAGCAGAAACTGTGCGGCATCCTCGCCGACGACATGGGCCTGGGCAAGACGGCGCAGACGCTGGCCCACCTGCTGCTGGAAAAGGAAGGCGGCCGCCTCGACCGGCCGGCGCTGGTGATCCTGCCGACATCGCTGATCTTCAACTGGAAGAGCGAGGCGGCGCGCTTCGCCCCCGACCTGCGCGTCCTCTCGCTGCACGGCCCGGAGCGCAAGCAGCGTTTTGCCGAGATCGCCGAGCACGACGTCGTCCTCACCACCTACCCGCTGCTCTGGCGCGACGCCGACGAGCTGATGCGCCACCGCTACCACCTGCTCATCCTCGACGAGGCGCAGACGGTGAAGAACGCGCAGAGCCGCAGCGCCGAAGCCGTGCGCAAGATCGACGCGCGGCACCGCCTGTGCCTGACCGGGACACCACTGGAGAACCATCTCGGCGAGCTGTGGAGCCAGTTCGATTTCCTGCTCCCCGGCTTCCTCGGCAGCAACAAGCAGTTCACCCGCCACTGGCGGACGCCGATCGAGAAGTCCGGCGACATCGACCGCCGCGACCTGCTGGCCCGCCGCATCCGCCCCTTCATCCTGCGCCGCAAGAAGGAAGATGTCGCCCAGGAGTTGCCGCCGAAGACGATCATCGTCCGCAGCGTCGAACTCGAAGGCGGCCAGCGCGACCTCTACGAGACAGTCCGTGCCGCCATGGACGCCAAGGTGCGCGACGAGATCGCCCAGCGCGGCTTCGCGCGCAGCCAGATCGTCATCCTCGACGCCCTGCTCAAGCTGCGCCAGGTCTGCTGCGATCCGCGCCTGGTTGCCGCCAATTCGGCGCGCAAGGTCAGCGAACGCGCCAAACTCGACCTGCTGATGGCGATGCTCCCCGAACTGGTCGACGAAAACCGCCACATCCTGGTCTTCTCGCAATTCACCAGCATGCTGGCGCTGATCGAGCAGGAACTGCAGGCCGCCGGCCTCGCCTACGTCAAGCTGACCGGCGAAACGGTCGACCGCGAGACGCCGATTCGCCGCTTCCAGGAAGGCGCCGTGCCGATCTTCCTGATCAGCCTGAAGGCCGGCGGCGTCGGCCTCAACCTGACCGCCGCCGATACCGTCATCCACTACGACCCGTGGTGGAACCCGGCGGTGGAAAACCAGGCCACCGACCGCGCCCACCGCCTCGGCCAGGACAAGCCGGTCTTCGTCTACAAGCTCATCGTCAGCGGCAGCATCGAGGAAAAGATCCTCGCCCTGCAGGAACGCAAGGCCGAGCTCGCCGCCGGCATCCTCTCCGAGGACCGTCAGGTCGACATCAAGTTCGGCGACGACGACCTCGCCGCCCTGTTCGAGCCGCTCCCCGGCTGAGCCGGCCACCCTGACAATCGGCCGTCTTCATGATCAAGGAGAAGCCCATGCCCCGCCTCACCCTGAGCGCCCTCCTGCTGCTTTGCGCCCCGCTCCTCGCCAGTGCCGGCGACTGGCGGGTCAACGAGGCGACGCGCGGCAATTTCGCGGATACGCGCGACGCCGTCGTCACCGCCATCGAAAACCGCGGACTGGTGATCAATGCCACCAGCCATATCGGCGACATGCTCGAACGCACCGGCAACGATCTCGGCAAATCGCAGCGCCTCTACGAGCAGGCGGAAATCCTCGAGTTCTGCTCGGCTTCGCTATCGCGGCAGATGATGGAAAGCGACCCGCACGACATCGTGAACTGCCCGTTTACGATCGCCATCTATACCCTTGCCGGAAATCCGCAGACCACCTGGGTCGGTTACCGAAAGCAGTCCGGCAAATCGGCCGCCGCCCTCGAACGGATGCTCTCCGAGATCGTAGCCGAAGCCCTGCATTGACTCAGGCCTGGCAGTCGACGCCCGCAAGCAGATTCAACAGACCGCTCAGGGCGTGCCTGACCGACTGCTCACGCACCGCGGCCCGATCCCCTGCAAAGTGCCGCGTCTGCGCCAGGCAACCGCCCTCTCGCCCGGCCCAGGCAAAGCAGACGGTACCCACCGGTTTCTCCGGCGAACCACCACCCGGCCCGGCAACGCCGGTGATCGCCAGTGCCCAGTCGGCCCTACTGTGCGCCAGCGCCCCCTGCGCCATCGCCCGCGCCACCGCCTCCGACACCGCGCCATGACGCGCCAGCGTCGCTTCGGCGACGCCCAGCATCTCGATCTTGGCGGCGTTGGAATAGGTGACGAAACCGCGCTCGAACCAGCCGGAACTGCCGGCAATCGCCGTCACCGACTGGGCGACCCAGCCACCGGTACAGGACTCGGCGCAGGCCAGCCATTCGCCGCGCTCGCTCAGGGCGGCGCCGAGTCGGCCGGCGAGCAATTCAAGTTCGTTCATGGCAAATCCCGCAGCCCAACGTACCGGCGGAAACACCGGCCGTTGCGCCACATTTGGTTACACAACGGGCACGAAAGAGTGACAGACGAGACGCTGCCGCCGTCATAAACTGCAAGGGCATTGAACCCCTCCTCTCGAATTCCCCCATTCGAGACATTTGCTCCCCCCGCCGCCGGCGGGGGTTTTTTTTGGCTCAATGATACGCGAATCGCTATAATTCATCATTTAGTCCACTATACAAACGGGGTCTTGAGCATGGCCGAAACATATTCTTCCAAGCGCATCATGTGGGCGATGATCGTCGTCGCCGTCGTTTTGATCGCAATCATCTATCCTTTGACCAACAAGTCCTTCAATTCCGCCGCCGACGCTGGCGCGAGTGCCGGGGCTGACGAAGCCGAACTGCGCATCCAGCCGGTTGCCGGTTTCGCGCTGGCCAAGGCTGACGCCGCCGCGGCCACCGGCGCGCCGAAGGATGGCCCGACGGTTTACAACAGCGTCTGTGGCGCCTGCCACAACACCGGTGCGGCTGGTGCGCCGAAGATCGACGACAAGGCTGCCTGGGCGCCGCGCGTCGCCACCGGTAACGACGCCCTGCTCGCTTCGGTACTCAATGGCAAGAATGCCATGCCGCCCAAGGGTGGCGCTTCGGCACTCTCCGAAGACGAAATCAAGGGTGCGCTTGACTACATCCTGAGCAAGGTCAAGTAATCCCGTCCCGGATCGACAAAGGGAGGCTGCGGCCTCCCTTTTGCGTTGACCGGGATGTCCGCAGCGCGCTCAGCGCTTGCCTGCCAGCAATGCCTTCATCGCATCGAGTCGCGCACTGCCGGTGGCCTTGTCCGGCGCCACCGCCTGCTTGCCACCGCTGAAGCGGACATCGTCCTTGCCCATCTCGTCGATGAAACGCGACGGCTCGCAGGGAATCAGTTCACGCGCCTGCTTACGCTTCTCGCAATAGCTGATGTGCAAAGAGCGCTGGGCGCGCGTGATGCCGACGTACATCAGGCGCCGCTCTTCCTGCAGCTTGGCCGGATCGAGGGATTCGCGATGAGGCAGGATGCCTTCCTCGACGCCGACCAGGAAGACGTGCTTGTACTCCAGCCCTTTCGCCGCATGCAGCGTCGATAGCTGGACGGCGTCGATCTCGTCGCTGTTCTGCTTGTCGAGCATGTTGATCAGGGCGATGCTCTGCACCATGTCGATCAAGGTCTTGCCATCTTCCTCACCCTTGCGATTGATCCAGTCGGCGAATTCGCCGACATTGGCCCAGCGCGTCTGCGCCGTGCGCTGCTCCTCGCTGTCGTAGAGATAAGCCTCGTAATCGATCGCCTTGAGCAGATCGGGCAGCACCTGCTGCGCCGGCTCGCGCGTTGCCCGAGCCTGCATGCGGTTGATGAAATGGCAGAACTCGAGCAGGGGTTCGAGCTGGCGAGCCTGCGCGCGATGGGCAAAGCCCTCTTCGAAAGCGGCATGGAACAGCGAGACGTGACGCTCGCCGGCATAGGTGCCGAGCGCCTGCAGCGTACCGGCGCCAATCCCGCGGCGCGGCGTGGTCGCTGCACGAATGAAGGCTGGATCGTCGTCCTCGTTGGCGAGCAGGCGCAGATAGCTGATGATGTCCTTGATCTCGGCCTTGTCGAAGAAGGACTGGCCGCCAGACAGCAGATAGGGAATCTTCTGGTTGCGCAACTGGGTTTCGAGCAGGCGCGCCTGATGGTTGGAGCGGTACAGGATGGCGTAGTCGCGGAACTTGCCGCGATGCTCGAAGCGGTGCGCCTGCAGCTTCATGACCACGCTCTCGGCCTCGGCCTCGTTGTCGCGGCAGGCGGTGACGTGGATCGGGTCGCCATGCCCCAGTTCCGACCACAAGGTCTTGTCGAACAGCTTCTCGTTGTGGGCGATGACGTTGTTGGCGGCCTTCAGGATGCGCACCGTCGACCGATAATTCTGCTCGAGCTTGATCACCTTGAGCGCCGGGAATTCAGCCGGCAGCTTCTTCAGGTTGTCGATGTCGGCGCCGCGCCAGCCGTAGATCGCCTGATCGTCGTCGCCCACCGCCGTGAACTGGGCGCGGATCCCGGTCAGCAGCTTGAGCACCTGGTACTGGCAGGCGTTGGTATCCTGGTATTCGTCGACCAGCAGGTAGCGCAGACGGTTCTGCCACTTTTCGGCGATTTGCGGATGTTCGCTGAACAGTTTCACCGGCAAGCCGATCAGGTCGTCGAAATCGACAGCCTGGTAGGCTTTCAGCGTCGCTTCGTAGCCGAGATAGGCGCTGGCGGCGAGCGCCTCGTGTTCGTTGGTCGCCAGGTGGCGGGCGGCCTCGGGCGTGACCAGCGCGTTCTTCCAGTTCGAGATGATCGACTGCAGACGACGCAAGGTCGCCTTGTCCACGGTCTTCGCGCAATCACCGATGATGCCGGCGCAATCGGCCGAATCGAAGATCGAGAAACGCGGCTTGTAGCCAAGCGCCTTCGCTTCCTCGCGCAGGATGCGCACGCCGAGCGAGTGAAAGGTCGAAATCTGCAACTCGTTGGCCTGCGACGCGGAGAGCAACTTGCCAACGCGCTCCTGCATTTCCCTAGCCGCCTTGTTGGTGAAGGTGATGGCGGCGATGTTGCGCGGCTGGAAGCCGCAATCCTGAACCAGATAGGCGATCTTCTGCGTGATCACCCGGGTTTTGCCCGAGCCGGCGCCGGCCAGGACGAGCAGGGGACCGTCAAGGTAGTAGATCGCTTCGCGTTGCTGGGAATTGAGGCCGGACATGTCTACGCAGGAACCTGTATAACTCGCGGCGACAGGGTTGTCGCCGGGGCCGCGCATTTTACCCCATGCCGGAATCGCCGCCGTCAGGCCTTCTCGTCAATCTTGCCCGGGCGCCGGGCGCGAGTGTCGAAGCGCAGCAACTGCATGGCATCCGAACCCATATCGACCAGACGTCGGGCAAGCTGGTCCGCCTGCTGACGCCGTCGTTCGACGCCCTGATAAGGGCCGACCGCACGCGGATCGACCTCGGCCATGTCCTGTTGCAACGAGCGTTCGCGCTCATTGACCACGCCTTCCATCGGTTCCACCCGACGCACGCTCCCGGCCTGGGCGAGCGCCGCCCGCTCCGCCGCTTCCGGCGTGGCTTGCTGCGTGGTCGAGGGCAGGCGTGACATCTTCATGATCGGGCTCCTGACCCGATCTACGGCACGCCGCCGAAAAACTTGAATACCGGCGGTAACTTAACGCGAAATCAGAGCGCGCCGAACACCTTCTTCAGGATTGCGCTACCGGCGCCAAGCGGATTGGCGCGCAGCTTGCGCTCCTCCTCGGCGATCACCATGAATAGCCCGTCCATTGCCTTGTGCGTGACGTAGCTGTCGATGTCCGCGTCCTTCTTGTCGATCAGGCCGAAATTGGCCGCCTTGCCAGCGAAGTTGTTGTATTGCTCGGCAAGTTGCAGCTTGCTGGTAGCCGCCTTGACGATCGGTCGGAAGCGGGTCACCAGTTGGTCGCTCGACGAACGCCGGAAGTACTGGGTCACACTGTCCTCCCCGCCAGTGAGGATGGCCTTGGCGTCCTGCAGCGTCATCCGGCGGATGGCGTCGGAGAGGATGGGCAAGGCTTCGGCAACCGCGTTCTCCGCCGCGTGATTCATCGTTTCGACCAGTTGATCCGCCTGCTTGCCCATGCCGAACATGCGCAGGGCCGATTCGGCGTCGTCGAGATAACCCGGCAACGGAATCTTGACCTTCTTGTTGCCGAGGAAGCCATTCTGCTGCCCCAACGACGACACCGCGAATTCGGCGCCCTTGGCCAGTGCTTCACGCACCCCGGAACCGGCATCGGCGTTGCTGATGCCGTCGAGCGCCCCGGCTTGCGCCGGCAGCACCGAAAAAACCAGGAACAACGCCAGGATCGGCGCCAGCCAGCGGGTCGGAACGAGGTTCATGATGCGCATCCAGTGTGATCAGACGATGTCGAGATGGCCGATGCCCTTGGTCAGATCCCGGTCCTTCGAGTCCTTGCCGTTGAGCTTGATCTGCAGGCGCAGGTCGTTCAGCGAGTCGGCGTTGCGTAGCGCGTCCTCGTAGGTGATCTTGCCGCCGTCGAAGAGGTCGAACAACGCCTGGTCGAAGGTCTGCATGCCCAGTTCGCGCGACTTCTTCATGATCTCCTTGATCTCCTGGACTTCGCCGCGGAAGATCAGGTCGGAAATCAGCGGCGAGTTGAGCATGATCTCGACCGCCGCGACCCGCCCCTTGCCGTCCTTCTTCGGCAACAGACGCTGCGAGACCATCGCGCGGATGTTCAGCGACATGTCCATCAGCAGTTGCTGACGCCGCTCTTCGGGGAAGAAGTTGATGATGCGGTCGATCGCCTGGTTGGTGCTGTTGGCGTGCAGCGTTGCCAGCGCGAGGTGACCGGTTTCGGCGAAGGCGATGGCGTAGTCCATGGTGTTGCGGTCACGGATTTCACCCATCAGGATGACGTCCGGTGCCTGACGCAGGGTGTTTTTCAGCGCCGGTCCCCAGTCGTCGGTATCGACACCGACTTCGCGCTGCGTGATGATGCAGTTCTTGTGCTCATGCACGTATTCGATCGGGTCCTCGATCGTGATGATGTGACCGTAGCTGTTCTCGTTGCGGTAATCGACCAGTGCTGCCAGCGACGTCGTCTTGCCGGTACCGGTACCGCCGACAAAGATGATCAGGCCACGCTTGGTCATCGCCAGATCCTTCAGAACGGCTGGCAGACCGAGGTCGTCGAGGGTCGGGATGGTCATGTTGATGGTCCGGCAGACGACGGCGACGCGCCCCTGCTGAACCAGTGCATTAACCCGGAAACGACCGATGCCGGTCGGCGAAATGGCGAAGTTGCATTCACGCGACGATTCGAACTCCGCCGCCTGGCGATCGTTCATGATCGCCCGCGCCAGTTCCGCCGTATGCTGCGAAGTCAGCACTTGATTGGAAACCGGCGTGATCTTGCCGTCTATCTTGATCGCCGGCGGGAAGCCGGCGGTGATGAAAAGGTCGGAGCCACGCTTCTGCGTCATCAGACGCAGAAGATCGTGCATGAATTTCATCGCCTGATCGCGTTCCATGTATTCCCCTTAATTGCGTCCTTCCGCCGCTCAGGCCGGGAAGGCGTCCTTGTTGGCGGCACGCACGCGCGCCTCGCTGCTGGAAACTACGTTGCGCCGCACCAGATCGATCAGACACTGGTCCAGCGTCTGCATGCCCAGCGCCTGACCGGTCTGGATCGCCGAATACATCTGGGCGATCTTGTTTTCGCGGATCAGGTTGCGGATCGCCGGCGTGCCGATCATGATTTCGTGCGCCGCAACACGCCCCTGGCCGTCCTTGGTCTTCAGCAGCGTCTGCGAGATCACCGCGCGCAGCGATTCGGAGAGCATGGCGCGGACCATTTCCTTTTCCTCGGCCGGGAAGACGTCAACGATGCGGTCGATGGTCTTCGCCGCCGACGAGGTATGCAGGGTGCCGAACACCAGGTGGCCGGTCTCGGCGGCGGTCAGCGCCAGACGGATGGTTTCCAGGTCGCGCATTTCGCCGACCAGGATGACGTCCGGATCCTCGCGCAGCGCCGAGCGCAGCGCGTTGGCGAAGGACAGCGTCTGCGGCCCGACTTCGCGCTGGTTGATCAGGCACTTCTTCGACTCATGGACGAATTCGATCGGGTCCTCGATGGTCAGGATGTGCGCGTAGTCGTTTTCATTGACGTGGTTAACCATCGCCGCCAACGTCGTCGATTTGCCGGAGCCGGTAGGCCCGGTAACCAGCACGATGCCGCGCGGGTACTCGGCGATGTCCTTGAAAATGCGCGGGCAATTCAGTTCCTCAAGCGTCAACACCTTGCTCGGAATGGTCCGGAAAACCGCCGCCGCCCCCCGCTGCTGGTTGAAGGCATTGACCCGGAAGCGCGCCAGGTTGGGAATCTCGAACGAGAAGTCGCACTCCAGGGTTTCTTCGTAAACCTTGCGCTGGGCGTCGTTCATGATGTCGTACACCATGCCGTGCACGTCCTTGTGCTCCATCGGCGGCAGGTTGATGCGCCGGACGTCGCCATGGACGCGAATCATCGGCGGCAGTCCGGCCGAAAGGTGCAGGTCGGAAGCCTTGTTCTTGACGCTGAAGGCCAGCAGTTCGGTGATGTCCATGCGATCGGTCCTCGGAGCCCGTGTATACTTTGGTGACAAAAATTGCCAATGGATTATGAGCGCAATCGCCGACAACCTGCAAGCTGTACGCATACGAATAGCCACTGCCGAGCGCCTTTACGGGCGCCCCACCGGCAGCGTGCAACTGCTCGCGGTGAGCAAGACCAAACCGCTGGCCGACGTCCTTGCCGCTCGTGCCGCGGGACAAACCGCCTTCGGCGAGAATTATGTTCAGGAAGGCGTCGAGAAATGCCGCACCAGCGCCGGCCAGGCACTCGAATGGCATTTCATCGGCCCCCTGCAAACCAACAAGACCCGGCCTGTCGCCGAAAACTTCGCCTGGGTCCATTCAATCGACCGCCTGAAGATCGCCGAACGCCTGTCCGCGCAGCGCCCACCCGAGCTACCGCCGCTGCAGGTCTGCGTCCAGGTCAATGTTTCCGGCGAGACGAGCAAGAGCGGTTGCGCTCCGGCCACGGCGCGCGATCTCTGCCACGCCGTCGCCACCCTCCCGAGTCTGCGCCTGCGCGGCCTGATGGCGATCCCCGAACCGAGCGACGACTTCGCAGCGCAACGGCGCCCTTTCCGCCAGTTACGCGAACTCCTGGAACAATTGCGTGCCGAAGGACTGCCGCTCGACACGCTGTCCATGGGCATGACCCACGATCTCGAGGCCGCGATCGCCGAAGGCGCCACCCTGGTGCGCATCGGCACGGCCATTTTTGGTGAAAGAAACTACGCATGAAAATCCTTTTCCTGGGCGGTGGCAACATGGCCAACGCACTGATCGGCGGCATGGTCAAGCAGGGCTTTGCCGCTACCGACATCCACGTCATCGATCCCGGCAGCGAGGCGCGCCAGCGCCTCACCGAAAGCTATGGTGTCAATTGTCACGCCGCTGCCGGCGACGCTCCGGCAGCGCCGGACGTGCTGGTGCTGGCGGTCAAACCACAGCAGATGCGGGAAGCCGTCGCGCCGCTCGCCGGCCGTCTTGGCGATGCACTGGTCGTCAGTATCGCCGCCGGTCTTGGCATGACGGCGCTGGCGCGCTGGCTGGGCGACCACCGGCGCATCGTCCGCTGCATGCCGAATACGCCGGCGCTGGTCGGTGCCGGCATCACCGGTCTGTGCGCGCTGCCCGAGGTCGACGCCGCCGGCCGGGCGCTCGCCGACCGCGTCCTGCGCGCTGTCGGCAGCACTGTCTGGATCGACGACGAAGCGCAGATGGACGGCGTCACCGCGCTTTCCGGCAGCGGCCCGGCCTATGTCTTCCTGTTCATCGAGGCACTGCAACAGGCGGCAGACGAACTTGGTTTCAGCGCCGAGCAGGGACGCCAGCTCGCCATCGAGACCGTTCGTGGTGCGGCGGCGCTGGCCGCCGCCTCCAACGACCCGGCTGCGCTGTTGCGCGAGCGGGTGACCTCGAAGGGCGGCACCACCGAAGCGGCGCTGCAGGTGATGCTGGCGCGCGGCGTCAAGGACGGCATCGTCGCCGGCTGTCTGGCGGCCGAGGCGCGTGGCCGCGAACTCGGCAAACAGCTCGGGGGCGATTGATGCAAGCCGCTTTTTTCCTGATCAACGCGGTCGCCGGCTTCTTCTGCACGCTCTTCCTGCTACGCTTCATGATGCAGTTGGCGCGTGTCTCGTTCGCCGGCCAGATCGGCGACTTCGTCATCAAGCTCACCAACTGGGCGGTCAAGCCGCTGCGCCGGATCGTTCCCGGCGTCGCCGGTGTCGACTGGGCGAGCCTGATCGCCGCCCTCTGGCTACAACTGATGCTGGCCGGCTTGATCCTCGCGCTGTCGCCACTGCCGCTGGCTGCCGACGCCGTCGGCATGCTGCTGATGATCCTGATGCTGGCGATACGCAGCCTGATCCAGCTCACCGTCTACATCCTGATCGGCGCCCTGATCCTGCAGGCGGTGTTGTCCTGGGTCAATCCGTATTCGCCCGTGGCGCCGACGGTCAACCAGTTGGTGAGGCCGATCCTGGCGCCGATCCGCCGTTTCGTGCCACCGATTTCCGGTATCGACCTCTCGCCGCTGGTGGCCATCCTGCTGCTGCAGGTCGTCCTGATGTTCGTTTGATGGACGACTGGTACCGGGTCGCCGCCGACGGCACGATCACGCTGACCCTGCACATCCAGCCCGGCGCGAAGAAGAGCGAATGCGCGGGCCGCCATGGCGACGCGCTGAAAATCCGGCTGGCGGCACCGCCGGTCGATGGCAAGGCGAATGCCGCGCTGACCGAATTCGTCGCCGAGCACCTCGGACTGCCGCGGGCGGCGGTACGGCTGAAGAGTGGCCAGACCTCGCGGCGCAAGGTGCTGGAAGTGACCGGCAGCACACCGGCGGCCGTCGCCCGTCTCGCTAGTTGAACCGACCGGCGACGGCTGCCCGGCCAGCCTATTTTTTGGCCGGCCCCACCGTCAGTTCGGCGCGCAGCTTGTCCACGCTCTTCTTGCCGAAACCCTTGACCTGGCTCAGGTCATCGACCGACTTGAAGGGACCGTTTTTCTCCCGGTACTGGACGATGGCCTTGGCCTTGCCCGGGCCGATGCCCTTGACCGCGTCGAGTTCGGCGACGCTCGCCGTGTTCAGGTTGACGGCGGCGAGCGCGGCGCCGATACCGGCCAGCATTCCGAACAGCAATGTGGTGACACGCTTCATCTGAATTTCCTCCGGAATAACGATGCATCAGGATTATTCGCGCCGGCCCATCCGGCACGCGGATTTATTCTAGATGAATATGACAATGTCGTCGTCGACAAAATAATGCGGCCACGCGGGCCGCATCGGAAAAACGGAATTCAGTAAACCTGGCGTCCGTCGACCAGCGTGTGGCGAACCTTGCCGTTCATTTCGTAGCCCAGCCAGGGCGAATTCTTGCCGCGGCTCTTCAGGGCTTCCGGGGTCAGCGTCCAGTTTGCCGCCGGGTCGAAGATGCAGAGATCGGCGGCCGCCCCGAGTGTCAGCGTGCCGCCGGGCAGGCCGAGGATTTCCGCCGGTGCACAAGTGATGCGGGCGAGCGCGGCGGGCAGGGCGATGCCTTCCTGCTCGGCCCACTTCAGGGTCAGCGGCAGCAAAACCTCAAGCCCGGTGGCACCGGGTTTCGCCTCGCCGAAGGGGACCAGCTTGTCGTCGGCTCCGACCGGCGTGTGGTCGGAGCAGATCGCCGCCAGGCCGGCGGCGGCCGCCGCCGACAGCGCGGCGCGGTCGTCCCGGGTGCGCAGTGGCGGCAGGAAGCGGGCATGCGCGTTGAAGAAGCCGATGTCGTTCTCGGTCAGCAGCAGGTGATGGACGCCGATATCGAAACTGAGCGGCAGGCCCTCGTCGATCGCCGCCTTGACCAGCGCCACGCCGGCCGCCGACGACAGCCGCGTCAGGTGGACGCGGCAGCCGGTGTCGCGCACCAGTTGGACGATGGTGGCGATGGCGATGGTCTCGGCGGCGACCGGGATGCCGGCCAGGCCAAGACGGGCGGAAAGTTCGCCGTCGTGGGCGATGCCATTGCGCGACAGCCAGTAGTCCTGCGGATGGAGGAAGACCGGGAAGTCGAAGCTGGCCGCGTATTCGAGCGCGCGCAGCAGGGCCTCAGTATCGACCACCGGCACCTTGGCCTGCGAGAAGGCGACGCAGCCGGCCTTCTTGAGGCCGGCCAGCTCGGACAGGCGCTCGCCCTTCAGACCGAGGGTCAGCGCGCCGAGCGGGAAGACGCGCGCCTTGCGGATTTCCTTGGCGCGATGCACCAGGCGGTCGGCGAGTTCCGGCTCGTCGAGCGGCGGATCGGCGTCCGGCGGCACGACGACGCTGGTCACGCCGCCGGCGACCGCCGCCGCCAGTTCCGCCTCGATCGAGTTGAGGCGGGCGCCGAGGTCGATCAGGCCGGGACAGACGACGCAGCCGGCGGCATCGATCGTCCGCTCGGCGACGAAGCCGGCGGGCGCCTCGCCGATGCCGGCGATCTTGCGGTCAACGATGAAGAGCGAGGTGTTGCTGCGATCGACACCGGATTTCGGGTCGATGACACGGCCGTTGCTGATTTCGATGTTCATTGCTTCAGTTCCCCGCAACGATGCTCATCACCGCCATGCGCACGGCGATGCCGAAGGTGACCTGGTTGAGGATGACGGCCTGCGGCCCGTCGGCCACCGCCGAATGGATCTCGACGCCGCGGTTCATCGGCCCAGGGTGCATGACGATGGCATCCTGCTTGGCCAGCGCCAGTTTCTGCGGCGTCAGGCCGTAGTGGCGGAAGTATTCGCCGGCCGACGGCAGCAGGGCGCCGTTCATGCGTTCGTTCTGCAGGCGCAGCATGATCACCACGTCACAGTCCTTGAGGCCTTCCGCCATGTCGTGGAAGACATGCACGCCGAGCTTGTCGAGGTGCTTGGGAAGCAGGGTTTCCGGACCGATGGCGCGCACTTCCGGGACGCCGAGCGTGGTCAGCGCGTGGATATCGGAGCGGGCGACGCGCGAGTGCAGGAGGTCGCCGACGATGGCCACGCGCAGGTTGGAAAAGTCCTTCTTGTAGTGGCGGATCGTGTACATGTCGAGCATGCCCTGCGTCGGGTGGGCATGGCGGCCGTCGCCGGCGTTGACGACGTGGATGTCGTCGCGGCCGATGCGGCGCAGGTGCTCGGCGATCAGGTAGGGCGCGCCGGACGAGGCGTGGCGGACGACGAACAGGTTGGCGTCCATCGCGCACAGGTTGTCGATGGTGTCGAGCAGGGTCTCGCCCTTGGCCGTCGACGAACGGCCGATGTCGAGGTTGATGACGTCGGCGGACAGGCGCTTGGCGGCAATCTCGAAAGTGGTGCGGGTGCGCGTCGAGTTCTCGAAGAACAGGTTGAAGACGCTCTTGCCGCGCAGCAGCGGCACCTTCTTCACCTCGCGACTGGAGATTTCCATGAAGGATTCGGCGGTATCGAGGATCTGCGTCATGATCGAACGCGGCAGACCTTCGGTCGACAGCAGGTGGATCAGTTCTCCGTTGTCGTTGAGCTGCGGATTATGCATTTTCCAGCCTCCAGGCCAGTTGATCGCGTTCGTCGCGGCCCAGGACCAGGCTCTGCCCGGCTGCCAGATCGACATCCCAGACCCGCCAGGTCGCCGCCACCGGCAGCTCGCGGCCGCCGCGGTCGGCGAGGACGGCGAGATCGACCGCCGCCGGCCGCCCGTAATCGAACAGTTCGTTGATCGCCGCCCGCGTCGTCCGCCCGGTATAGAGCACGTCATCGACCAGGATCAGGTGGCGGCCTTCGACCTCGAACGGAATCAGCGTCGGCTTGACCTGCGGGTGCAGGCCCTTCTCGGCGAAATCGTCGCGGTAGAAGGAAACGTCGATCAGGCCGATTTCCTCGGTCAGGCCGAGCAATTCGCGCAGGCGCTCGGCGATCCAGGCGCCGCCGCTGTAGATGCCGACCAGCGCGGGATTCTTCGGCAACAGCGGACGGATCAGTTCGGCCAGTTGCCGGCACTGGGCTTCGGCATCGGGCAAGGGGTCATTGGCTAGCATGCGACGAACTTTCGAACCAGGTTTGGAGAATCAATTGGGCGGCGACCGCATCGAGCAGCGGCTTCGCCGACTTGGCATTGCGTCCGGTCTCGCGCAGGCGCGCCTCGGCGTCGAGCGAACTCAGCCGCTCGTCGGCCATGGCGACCGGCAGATTGAACCGTTTTTGCAGACGCTCGGCGAACTTCGTCGCCAAGCGGGTCATTTCGTGCGGCGTGCCGTCGGCGTGCGTCGGCAGGCCGACGACCAGCCGCTCCGGCTGCCATTCGGCGATCAGCTTGCCGATCGCCGCGAAACGCTCGTCGTTCGACTCGGCACGAATCACCGTCAGCGGATGTGCCGATGCGAGCAGCGTCTCGCCGGTGGCGACGCCGATCCGCTTTTCGCCGAAATCGAAAGCGAGCACCGTCCCCACGTCAGGCGTGACCGGCGACGTCGGAAAGCTGCGAGAAACTGACGCCCAGTTTCTGCATCGCCGCCGGCAGACGCTCTTCCGGCGGCAGGTCGAACAGGATGGCGGACTTGGCCGGCACCGTCAGCCAGGAGTTCTGCGCCAGTTCTTCCTCGAGCTGGCCGGCATCCCAGCCGGAATAGCCGAGGGTGACGAGGATTTCCGCCGGCACCCCGTCCTTGCCGACGGCAGCGAGGATGTCGCGCGAACTGGTGAGCCCGATCTCGCTGTTGATCGCCAGCGTCGACTGCCAGTTGCCGACCGGCCGGTGCAGCACGAAACCGCGGTCGAGCTGTACCGGCCCGCCGAAATACACCGGCAGCCTGGCCAGCCCCGCTTGCTCGAGCGGGATGTCGATCTTCTCGAACAGACCGGCCAGGTTCATGTCGAGCGGCCGATTGACGATGATGCCCAGCGCGCCGTTCTCGTTGTGCTCGCAAATGTAGACGAGCGCATTCGAGAAATAGGGGTCTTCCAGCGCCGGCATGGCGATCAGGAAGTTGTCGGTCAGGTTGACGTTGTCCATGGGCGGCGATTTTAAAGGAAAACCCGGCTGCTGCCGCGCCGATCGCCGTCACGGAACGGTAACAGCGCTGCATTAATCTGCCCTACTCACCGCCCACCGACATCCGGCATGCCCAGCCTTTTCCTTTCCCGTCGCCTGCCGTCCCCGGCCGCCCTGCAGCGCTTCGCCGCACCAGCGGCGACGACGCTCGTGGCGCTCACCGGTAGCTGGCTGTTCGGCGCTCTGGCTGGCGACTTCCTGCTGCCGGCCAGCGCCCCGGTGTACATCGCCGAGCACCGCCCGCAGCCGCTCGCCGAACGCCTGGCCAGCCGCCTCGCCTTCGCCGGCAATACGCCCAGCTCTGCGGCAGCGCCGCTCAACCTGACGCTGGCCGGCATCAGCGCCTCCGCCGACGCCGGCGTGGCACGCGCGCTGATCCGCGTCGAAGGGCAACCCGGCCTGCGCCTCGTCGCCATCGGTGACGAAATCGGCAACGGCCTGCGCCTGCGTGCCATCGAAAACGATGCCGTGACCCTCGCCGGTCCCGCCGGCGACAGCCGGCTGACCCTGCCCAAACCCGCCAACCTCACGCCCACCACCGACCCCGATGACTGACCCGATCCGCCACGCCTGCCGCCTCGCCGGGCTGCTGGCCAGCCTCTGCCTGCCGCTGGCCGGCCACGCCGCGCCGCAGGAACCGCTGACCATCAACTTCGTCGGCGTCGATGTCGAATCGGCGGTGAAAGCGGTCGGCCAGGTGACCGGGCGCAATTTCGTCATCGACCCGCGCGTCAAGGGCAGCATCAACATCGTTTCGAATCGCCCGATGGCACCGGAAACCGCCTACCAGACGCTGGTCGCCGCGCTACGCCTGCAGGGCTTCGCGGTCGTCGAAGGCAAGAACGTCACGCGCATCCTGCCCGAGGCCGATGCGCGCGCCCAGCCCGGCCCGGTACGCAATACGGCGGGCAACGGCGAGGAGATCGTCACCCGCGTTTTCCAGGTACGCTACGAATCGGCGCCGCAACTGGTCAACGCGCTGAAGCCGCTGGTCGGCGCCAACCAGTCGATCACCGCCAACGCCGCCAGCAACACGCTGGTCATTTCCGAGTCGGCCGACAACCTGCGTCGCATCGAGCGCATCCTCGCCGCCATCGACGTGCCGCGCGGCGACGAACCGCAAGCCCTGGCGCTGCAGCACGTCTCGGCGCTCGAAGTGGCCCGCCACCTGCAGGTCCTGTTCGGCGCTGGCGGCAACGGCGCCTTCGCGGTCAGCGCCGACCTGCGCGGCAACCGCCTCTTCCTGCGCGCCGACAACCCGGCCTTGCTGTTGCGCGCCGCCGGCATCGCGGTGGCGATGGACAAGCCGGAGGCCGGCCTCGGCAACATCCGCGTCATTCCGCTGCGCCACGCCGACGCGACGCGCATCGCCGACACCCTGCGCGCCCTGCTCGGCACCGAGAGCGGCGCGAGCGCGAACAACGCCACGACCAGCACGCCGCTTTCCAGTTCGAGTTCGGGCGCTACCAAGACCAACACAGACGGTTCGACCGCCAAGGCCGCCGAAACCACCAGCTTCAGCAGCGGCAACAGTAACGGTAACGGGCTGGTCGCCGGCAGCATGATCCAGGCCGACGCGGCCAGCAATTCGCTGCTCATCACCGCCCCCGACAGCGTTTTCGCCAACCTGCAGAACGTTGTCGGCCTGCTCGACCGGCGCCGCGCCCAGGTGCACATCGAGGCGCTGATCGTCGAACTCTCGGCCGAGCGCGCCGCCGAGTTCGGCATCCAGTGGCAGGACCTGAGCGGGCTGTCGAACAAAAGCGTCAGCGTCATCGGCGGTACCAACTTCGGCAACAGCAGCCAGAACATCATCTCGGCCGCGACCAGCGTCGCCAACGCCGGGCGCGGCCTCAACTTCGGCATCGTCAATGGCACGATCAACGTGCCCGGCCTTGGCACCATCACCAACCTCGGCCTGCTCGCCCGTTTCCTGGAAAGCGAGGCGCAGGCCAACATCCTGTCCACGCCGAGCATCATGACGCTGGACAACGAAGAGGCGAAGATCGTCATCGGTCAGAACCTGCCCTTCATCACCGGCTCCTACAGCGCGACCAGCGGCAGCAACGCGGTGACGCCGTTCCAGACCTACGAGCGGCGCGACGTCGGGCTGACGCTCAAGGTCAAGCCGAAGATCACCGAGGGCGGCGTCGTCCATCTGCAGATCTACCAGGAAGCCTCGTCGGTGCAGACCGGCACCGCCAGCAACGCGTCCGGCCCGGTCACCAACAAGCGCTCGCTGGAATCCAGCGTGCTGGTCGACGACGGCCGGCTGATCGTCCTCGGTGGACTGATCGAAGACAAGCTGGGCAACGACGAGGAAAAGGTGCCGGTGCTCGGCGACGTGCCGGTGCTGCGCAACCTTTTCCGCTACGAAAACCGCAGCCGCAAGAAGACCAACCTGATGGTCTTCCTGCGCCCGAGCATCGTCCGCGACACGCGCGACTACCAAGCCCTGACCGAAGACCGCTACCGCGAACTGCTCGACGTCCAGGCACGGCAACGCACGCTCAATCCGCCGCCCTGGGGCGACCGTTCGACGCCGACCCTGCCGGCGCTGCCCGCGCCCGCGACGACGCCATGAGCCTGCCCCGCCTGCCCTACGCCTTCGCCCGCGCCGCCGGCATCCTGCCCGGCGAGCAGACGGACAGCGTCTTCTACCGCGCCGACGGCCCGCCGCCACTGGCCGCGCTGGCCGAACTGGCGCGTGCCGCCGACCGCCCGCTGCGCCCGCTGCCGCTGCCCGCCGACGAGTTCGAACGCCGCCTCGCCAGTGCCTATGCCAGCGGCGAGCAGAGCGCCGCCGAAGTCGCCAGCGACATCGGCCAGGATCTCGACCTCGCCCGCCTGGTCGAGGAACTGCCGCCGGTCGAGGACTTGCTCGACGCCCGCCACGACGCGCCGATCATCCGCATGATCAACGCCCTGCTCACCCAGGCGGCACGCGAGAACGCCTCCGACATCCACATCGAAGCCTACGAGCGGCAATCGGTCGTCCGCTTCCGCCTCGACGGCGTGCTGCACGATGTCGTCGCCCCGAAGCGCGCGCTGCACGCGGCGATGGTGTCGCGGATCAAGATCATGGCCGGCCTCGACATCGCCGAGAAGCGCCTGCCGCAGGACGGCCGGCTGAGCGTGCGGATCGCCGGCCGCGGCATGGACGTGCGCGTATCGACGCTGCCCGCCAGCCACGGCGAACGCGTCGTCCTGCGCCTGCTCGACAAGGACCCGCAACGTCTCGACCTCGCCCGCCTGGGCATGGCCGCCGACACGCTGGCCCGGGTCGACGGCCTGATCCGCCAGCCGCACGGCATCCTGCTCGTCACCGGGCCGACCGGTTCGGGCAAGACGACGACGCTGTACGCCGCGCTGTCCCGCCTCGACGCCCGCCGCCTCAACATCATGACGGTCGAGGACCCGGTCGAATACGACCTGCCGGGAATCGGCCAGACCCAAGTCAACCCGCGCATCGAACTCGATTTCGCCAAGGCCCTGCGCGCCATCCTGCGCCAGGACCCGGACGTCGTCATGATCGGCGAAATCCGCGACGCCGAAACCGCGCAGATTGCCGTCCAGGCCAGCCTGACCGGCCACCTGGTGCTGGCCACGCTGCACACCAACGACGCGGTGAGCGCGGCGACCCGGCTGACCGACATGGGCATCGAGCCCTTCCTGCTCTCCTCGTCCCTGCTCGGCGTCCTCGCCCAGCGCCTGGTGCGCCGCCTCTGCCCGCATTGCCGGCAACCCGGCCCGGCGGCTAGCGACGCCGGCCTGCCGGCCGAGATCGGCCGCCTCTGGCAGGCCGTCGGCTGCCCGCACTGCGCCCACACCGGCTATCTCGGCCGGCTCGGCGTCTACGAACTGCTCGAGATCGACGACGCGCTGCGCCCGCTGGTCCATCAACAAAGCGGCGAGGCTGCGCTGCGCGCGGCGGCGCGCGACCCCGCCCGTGGCGCGAGCCTGCTGCGCCTGCTGCACGAGGACGGGCAACGCTGGCTGCAGAGCGGCGAAACCTCGCTCGAAGAACTGCTGCGCGTGACGCGCGCCTGACGGAAAGCCGCCGATGCCCGCCTTCCACTACCGCGCCATTGCCCTCGACGGCCGCGAAAGCAGCGGCACCGTCGACGCCGAAAGCAGCCGCCAGGCACGCGCCAGCTTGCGCGAGCAGGGCTTGCTCGCCGTCGACCTGCAGGCGGCGCGGAGCGCCGGTACCCAGCGCAAGCTGCCGCGCCTCGGCAACACGGCGCTGATGCTGCTCACCCGCCAGTGGTCGACGCTGCTCGCTGCCGGCATCCCGGTCGAGCGGGCGCTGGCGGCGCTCGCCGAACAGAGCGACGACGCCCCGACGCGCAGCCTGCTCGGCGCCATCCGCGACGAACTGCAGGCCGGCCATCCGCTGCACCGGGCGCTGGAAAACTTTCCGCAGACCTTCAACCGCCTCTACTGCGCGCTGGTCGCCGCCGGCGAGCAGAGCGGCCAGCTCGACCAGGTCATGCAGCGCCTCGCCGACAGCCTGGAAAGCAGCGGCGCGCTGCGCCAGAAGGTGTTGCAGGCGACCATCTACCCGGTGCTCGTGGTCATCGTCGCCAGCGCCGTGATCGGCGCCCTGATGCTCTACGTCGTGCCGCAGGTGGTCGCCGTCTTCAACAGCGGCAAGCACACGCTGCCTTTCCTGACCCGGGCGCTGATCGCCGTCAGCGATCTCTTGCGCACCACCTGGCCGCTGCTCGCCGTCGTTTTCGGCGGCGGCCTGTGGGGCTTCCGCCGCGCCTGGCGCAACGAGGATTTCCGCCACGCCCGCCAGTTGCAACTGCTGCGCCTGCCGGTCCTCGGCCGCCTGCTGCAGGCGCTCGACAGCGCCCGCCTGGCGCAGACCATGGCCATCCTGGTGGCCAGCGGCGTGCCGCTGCTCGCCGCCCTCGACGCCGGTTGCGCCGTGCTCTGGCTGCTGCCGCTGCGCCGCGCGCTGGCGACGGCGAGCGGCGAAGTGCGCGAAGGCGCCAGCCTGCACCGCGCCCTCGCCCGCTCCGGGCGTTTTCCGCCGCTGCTGGTGCACATGATCGGCAGCGGCGAAGCGTCCGGGCGCCTCGGCGAAATGCTGGAAAAGGCCGCCCGCCAGCAAAGCGACGAGGTCGCCGCCCGCCTCGGCACCGCCACCGCGCTGCTCGAACCGCTGCTCATCCTGGCCATGGGCGGCATCGTCCTGGTCATCGTCCTCGCCATCCTGCAACCGATCATCGAGATCAACCAACTGCTGCATTGAACGCCATGCCCAAAACCCTTGCCCGCCAGACCGGCTTCACCCTGATCGAAGTCATGGTCGTCGTCGTCATCCTCGGCATCCTTGCCGCCCTCGTCGTCCCCAAGGTGATGAGCCGCCCCGACGAGGCGCGCCAGGTCGCCGCCCGCCAGGACATCGGCGGACTGCTGCAGGCGCTCAAGCTCTACCGCCTGGACAACCGCCGCTATCCGAGCAGCGAACAGGGCCTGCGCGCCCTGGTCGAGAAACCGGCGCAACCGCCACTGCCCGACAACTGGAAACCCGGCGGCTACGTCGAGCGCCTGCCGCTCGATCCCTGGGGCCAGCCCTACCAATACCTGAACCCCGGGCTGCGCGGCGAGATCGACGTCTTCAGCTTCGGCGCCGACGGTGTCGCGGGTGGCGAGGGCGCAGATGCGGACATCGGCAACTGGGCGCTGTGAGGCCGAGCGGGCCGGGCAGGCCGGCTTCACGCTGGTCGAGATCCTGGTCGCGCTGGCCATCGTCGCCATCCTGGCCGGCGGCGTCGCGCTGACCCTGCCCGATCCGGCGCGCACCGCCCAGCAGGCGACAGCCCAGGCCCTGCACGCGCAGGCGGCGAGCGCCGCCCGTCACGCGCGCAGCGAGGCGCAGCCGTGGGCCTGGCAGGTCGATGCCGACGGCGGACGCCTGCTGGTGGCCGCGGACGGGCGCTGGCAAGCGGCCGGCAAGCCGCTCAGCAGCAGTGGCCTGGCCGTCGGCGGACCGGAGATCGACGGCGTCCGGCGGCCGCCCGGTAGCGCCATCGTCTTTGCCGCCGTCCCGCCGATCTTCGCCGTCGACCTGCAGGGCGACGGCCGCCGCTGGCGCATCGCCGGCCAGCCGAACGGGCGGGTGACGCTGGAGCAACTACCATGAACGCCCGGGCCGGCGGCTTCACCCTGCTGGAAATCCTCGTCGCCCTCGCCATCCTCGCCCTCGCCCTGGGCGCCGCGGCGCGCGCCGGCGGGACGGCAACGGAGACGACCGGCAGCCTGCGCGAACGACTGCTCGCCGGCTGGGTGGCGGAGAACCGGCTGGCCCTGCTGCACGCCGAGCGCGCCTGGCCCGACCCGGGTAACAGTCAGGGCAACAGCCGGCTGGCCGGGCGCGATTTCGCCTGGCGCATGCAGGTGACGGCCGCCGCCCAGGGTCAGTTCCGCCGCGTCGAGATCGTCGTCCGCGCTGTCGAAGCGGCGCCCGACAGCGTCGCTGCGCGCTACACCGGCTACCTGGAGCAACCGTGAGGCAGCGCGGCTTCACGCTGATCGAGATCCTCGTCGCCGTCAGCCTGCTGGCGGTGCTCGGCGTCCTCGGTTACCGCGGCGTCGCCGCGGCCAGCGCCAACGCCGCCCACCTGAGCGGCGAAGCCGGGCGCTGGCAGGACATCGCGCTGGCCCTGGCCCGGGTCGGCGACGACAGCCGGCAGGCGATCGCCGTCGCCGGCCGCGCTGCCGACGGGCGCGAACTGCCGGCCTGGCAACTGGGCGGCCAACCGGCCCAGTTGACGCTGACCCGCGCCGTCGCTGGCGGCGAACTGCGCCGCCTGGCCTACCGCTGCCAGGCCGGCGGCCTCGAACTGCTGCTCTGGCCCGCCTACGACGCGCCGGCGCCGCGAGTCAGCCACCGCCTGCTCGCCGGAATCACTGGCTGTGAAATGAGCGTGCTCGACCACGAAAGTCGCTGGCTGGCCGTCTGGCCGCAGCGCGACGGCCGGACGCTGCCGCGCGCCCTGCGCCTGCGCCTGAGTCTGGCCGAGGGTGGCATGATCGAAAGGATCTTCGATGTCGCCGCGGCCGAATGAGCGCCAGCGCGGCGCCGCCGTCGTCGCCGCGCTGCTCGTCGTGGCCCTGGTCAGCGCGACCATGGCGACGCTGCTGACCGACCTCGACGCCTGGATCGACGACGTGGACAGCGCCCGCGACAAGGCCCAGGCCACCGAGCAGGCGCGCAACGCCGTCGCCTACGCCCGCGCCCTGCTCGCCGCCGACGGCGCCAGCAATGCCATCGACACGCTGGACGAGGACTGGGCGCGCGAACTGCCGCCGCTGCGCCACGAAGGCGCTCGCATCGGCGGTCGCATCGTCGACCTGCAGGGCCGCTTCAACCTCAACAACCTGCGCCGCGAAGACGGCCGCCTCGACCCCCAGGCGTTCGCCGCCTACCGCCGCCTGCTGGCCATTCTCGGCCTGCCCGACAAGCTGGCCAATGCGCTGGCCGAACGCCTGACCGGCACACGAGAAGGCGCCAGCGACGACGCCCCGGCGGGCGGACGACCGCTGCTCGCCTTCGGCGAACTGCAAGGCCTGGCCGGCTACGACGCCGGCGTGCTCGCCCGCCTGGCCGGAGAGGTCTGCGTCCTCGCCGGCAGCCAGCCGGTCAACGTCAATACTGCGCCAGCCGCCGTCCTTTCGGCGCTGCAGCCCGGTCTCTCGCCGGCCGCCGCGGCCAGTCTCGCCAGCGGCCGGCGCGGCCTGCCCTTCCGCGACAGCGGCGATTTCCGCAACCGCCTGGGCGACCCCGGCCTGCCCGGCAGCCTGCTGCCGATTGCCGCCGCCAGCCGCCACTTCCTGATCGAAATCGAGGTCGACCGCGACCGGGCGCGCAGCCGCGTCGCCAGTCTGGTCCGCCGCAACCCCAACGGCAAATTGCCGGAAATTGTCTGGCAAACCCTTCTATGAACCAGATCCTGACCCTGATCATCCCCTCCGGCTGGCCGCAGGAAACCCGCGCCTGCCCCTGGCAACTGCACGCCGCCGACGACCGCCTGCTGGCGCAAGGCTGCGCCGAGCCCGGCCAATGGCCGGCCGCCGGCGAAGACGACCGCTGCCGCCTGCTCCTCGCCGGCCGCCAGGTCGCCGCCCAGCCGGCCCGCCTGCCGCCGCCGCCGCAGGGCGAACGCCAGGCGGTGATCGCCGCCGCGCTCGAAGACAGCCTGCTCGAACCGGCCGAACACCTGCTGTTCGCGCTCGCCCCGACGCCGCTGGCCGATGGTCGACGCTGCGTCGCCAGCGTCAGCCGCGCCCGCCTCGCCGCCCTTTGCCAGCGCCTGCGCGAACTGGGCTGGCCGCCCGCCGCCGCCTGGCCACTGGCGCTGGCGCTGCCGACCGGGCAGGCGCTGGCACTCGCTGGCGAACTGAGCCTGCGCCAGGACGACGGCTTCATCGCTTTGCCGCTCGACGCCACGCTGCCCGAATGGCTGGACCTGCTGGCGCCCGCCGCGCCGATCCACGCCAGCACCCTCGACACTGACGCCGCACACGCCCTGGCGGCGGCGGACAAGCGCCTGCAGGCGGAAGAGCTGCCGCCCTTGCGCATCCCCGACGGCCCCGGCTTCCTGGTCGACGATTTGGCACCGCCGCGCCCCCATGTGGACTGGGTACGCCGCCTGCGGCCGGCCGTGCGCCTCGCCGCCGGCCTCGGTGCGCTACTGCTGGCGATGGCGCTCGGGCAATGGGGCTGGCACGCCTGGCAGGCACGCCAGTTACGCGGCGAAATCGCCCGCCAGTTCCATGAAATCCTGCCGCAGACACCAATGGTCGATCCCGTCCTTCAGGCACAGCGCCAGCTCGATACCCGGGCGCAGGCCGGCGGCGCCCTGGCGGCCAACGATTTCCTGGTGCTCGCCGACGCGCTCAGCGAGCTAGCGCCGGAACAACTGCCGCTGCTGGCACTGGCTTACGCCGACGGCCGCCTGCGCGTCAGCGTCGCCCACCTCGACGCCGGCGCCGCCGAGCGTCTGGCCGCCGCCGCCCGGCAGCGCGGCCTGACGCTGAGTCCGCCGGCCGGAACACCGCCCGAATTCACCCTGAGTGCCGGAGAACATCGATGAAAACCGATCTCGCCCCCGCCTGGCGGCGCCGCGCCGCCGTTTTCTGGGCCGCCCGCTCGCCGCGCGAACAGGGCATCCTGCGCCTCGCCGCCGGCGTCCTGGCCCTCGCTATCGCCGGCCAACTGCTGTGGCAACTCGAAGACGCCCGCCGCCGGCAACTGCGCCTGCTGCCGGAACTCGCCGCGCAGGCGACGCAGATGGCGGCGCTCGCCGCCGCCTGGCAAGGTCTGGCGGCGACGCCGCTCGCTCCGGTCGACGCAGCGGCGCTGCGCAGCGTCGTGCAGACACGGCTGGGCGAACTCGGACCGGAGATCGCCGCGCACTGGGAGGACGATGGCCGGCTGACGCTACGCGGCAAGGCCGCGCTGACCGCCTGGCTACGCTGGACCGCCGCCGTACACGAGGAACAACGGCTGCGCCTGGAAAGCTGCCGCATCACCGGCAGCGGCGAGACGCTGCAGATCGAGGCCAGCTATCGGGCCGCCGGCAAAGCGTCATGAGAGGCGGCCGCCTGGTGCTCGCGCTGCTCTGCCTGCTCCTGATCCTCGCGCAGTTGCCGGCCCACCTCGCCGCTCGCCTGCTCGCTGCGGCCTGTGCCGAGCAGTGCCGACTGGTGGCAACGAGCGGCACGCTGTGGCAAGGCCAGGGGCAGTTGTACGTCGCCAGCGGCAAGGACTGGTACGCCCTCGGCCAGCTCGCCTGGCAACTACCGGCCGGCGACGCGCTGGCCAGCGCCCGCCTGGAACAGGGCAAGCTCGTCTGGTCCGCCGCCGACCGCATCGACCTCGACGGCATCAGCCTGCCGGCTGCCGCGCTGTTCTCCCAGCCGGCGCTCGACCTGCCGCTCGGTAGTTGGCAGGGAACGCTGCAACTGCGCGCCACCCGGCTGCAGTGGGCGCCAACTTCCTCGCTGCCGCGGGCGAGCGGCGAATTGCACTGGCTGGGCGCGGCGAGCGGTCTGCTTGCCGGGCGCCCGCTCGGCGACTATCGCCTGGACTGGACCTGGGACGGCCAGGCGGCAAGCGCCGTCGTCAGCGGCGGCCGCCCCGGCGAAATCCGTGTCGACGGCCGCATCGAGCCGGCGCGAGTACACGGCAAGCTCGAACTGCAGGGGGCCGCCGGCACCGCGCTCGCCCCCTACCTGCGCCTGCTACCGGCCGTCAGTGGCGGCGGAGATGGCTACTACACGGTCGATTACCGCTGGCGCTGAAATAGCGCGGTCATCGGCACGTCATCTTTGCTATCGATAATCATCGGCGTTTTCCTCCAACCCATAACGAGACCACGCTCATGTCCGAAATCCTGACCAAGCATCACCCCGCGTCGCCGAATGGCTGCGACGACGTCTGCCACAACGAATCCGGCAACACCGAATTTGCCAGCGTCCTCAACGCCCGTCTGTCGCGCCGCAACCTGCTCAAGGGCGGGTTCGGGCTGGCTGCCGGCAGCTTCATGAGCTTCGGCCTGACCGGTTGTCTGAGCAGCGGCGGTGGCAGCAATAACGACAATGCCTTCAAGCTTGGCTTCAGCGCTGTCGCCAAGGGCATCGACGATGCGCTGCGCATCCCGGCCGGCTACAGCTTCAGCGCCCTCTACCGTCTCGGCGACCCGCTCAACGCCAGCACCGGCGCCTACGCCAACGACGGCAGCGACAGTGCCGCCAGCTTCCAGTTCCGCGCCGGCGACCACCACGACGGCATGGCCTACTTCGGCCTCAACGCTGCCGGCCTGGCCAAGGACCTGAGCAACAACGCGCGTGGCCTGCTGTGCATGAACCACGAGAACATCACGCAGATCTTCCTGCACACCGCTGCCGAAGTCGGCGCCGGCTTCAACAACAGCGCCCGCGTTCCGGCGCAGATCGACAAGGAAGTCAACGCGCACGGCATTTCGGTGATCGAAGTGCTCAAGGGCTCGTCTTTCTCGATCAACCAGCTTTCCGGTTTCAACCGCCGCTACACCGCGCTCAGCAATATGGAAATCAGCGGTCCGGCCGCTGGCGACGACCTGCTGGTCACTGCCTACTCGACTGCCGGCAGCGCCACCCGCGGCACGCTGAACAACTGCGCCAACGGCGTCACCCCGTGGGGCACCTATCTGACCTGCGAGGAAAACTGGGCCGGCTACTTCAAGCGCCCGGCCAGCAGCACGCTGAGCGCCAAGGCCGCCGCCGCGCAGAACCGCTACATCGGCAGCAGCGCCAGCAACGGCAGCTACGGCTGGGCCAACCCGGCCGGCGGTGATACCAGCGGCACCGGCCAGTACGACCGCTGGAACATCACGCCGACCGGCGCCAGCGCAGCCAACGATTACCGCAATGCCGCCAACACCATGGGCTGGGTGGTCGAGATCGATCCCTTCGCCCCCGGCGCGACGCCGCGCAAGCGTACCGCCATGGGCCGCTTCGGCCACGAAGGCGCGATGCCGGCCAAGGCGGTCGCCGGCAAGCCGCTGGTCTACTACATGGGCGACGACGCCCAAGGCGAATACATCTACAAGTACGTCTCCAACGCCAACTGGGACGCCGCTGACGCCAATGGCGGCCTGACCGCCGGCAACAAGTACCTGGACGACGGCAAGCTCTACGTCGCCACCTTCAACGCCGACGGCTCGGGCACGTGGACCGAACTGACCATCACCAACGCGGCGATTGCCGCTGCTACCTACGGCTTCGCCGACCAGGCCGATGTCTGCATCAACTGCCGCCTGGCCGCCGACGCCGTCGGCGCGACGCCGATGGACCGCCCGGAATGGACCGGCGTCCACCCCGTCACTGGCGACATCTACATCACGCTGACCAACAACAGCAAGCGCGGCTCGACCAGCCTGACCACCGGTGGCAAGTCCTACGGCCTGGACGCCGCCAACCCGCGCTACTACGACGACGGCGAAGGCGGCAAGGGTAACCCCAACGGCCACATCGTGCGCATCCACGAAACCGGCGGCGACCACGCGGCGACCACCTTCGCCTGGGACGTCTACCTGTTCGGCGCCGAGAATGATCAGTTCGGCAACGCCTCGATCAACATCTCCGGCCTCACCGACGACAACGACTTCTCCAGCCCGGACGGCCTCTGGTTCAGCCAGGCGGTTCCCGGCCTGATGTGGCTGCAGACCGACGACGGCGCCTACACCGACGTCACCAACTGCATGATGCTGGCAGCACTGCCCGGCAAGCATGGCGACGGCGGACCGGTCAATGTCACCAGCGCCGCCGTGCCGAGCAATGCCAACGCCGACCAGACGGTCACCACCCAGGCCGGTGCCGATGCCACGGCAGCCACCCTGCGCCGCTTCCTGGTCGGCCCGAAGGGCTGCGAAATCACCGGCATCACCGAAACGCCGGACGGCAAGACGCTGTTCGTCAATATCCAGCACCCGGGCGAACGCACCACCGCCGCCGACATCGCCACGCCGGCGAACTTCCAGAGCCACTGGCCGGAAGGCGGCAATGCCCGGCCGCGCTCGACGACCGTCGTCATCACCAAGGACGACGGCGGCATCGTCGGCGCCTGATCCTCTCTGGCAATACTTTCCGCCCGCCTCATCGGCGGGCTTTTTTTTCAAGAAGGGAAGAAAATCATGCAAAAAACCCGCATCGCCCTCGCCTGCGCCCTCCTCTTCAGCCTTGCCGGCTGTCTCGGTAGCGACGGCGGCTCGAGCAGCGTCAGCGGCCGTTTCCTTGACGCCGCGGTGAGCGGCATCGACTGGGCGGCCTCGCGCTCCGGCAAGAGCGGCACGACTGGCGACGACGGCCGCTTCGAATGCCGCACGGGCGACACCGTCAGCTTCTCGCTGGCCGACATCGAACTCGGCAACGCTGCCTGCGCCGCCACCGTCACCCCGCTCGAACTGGCCGGCGTCGCCACCTGGAGCGAGAGCACCCAGGGCGTCAACAACCGCCTGCTGTTGCTGCAAATCCTCGACGACGACGACAACCCGGCCAACGGCATCCGCATCACGCCGGCGGTGATCGTCGCGCTGGCCGGCAAGACCATCGACTTCACCCTCGCCGCCGGCGATTTCCGGACCGCGCTGGCCGCCCTGCTGCCAGCCGGCGTCAATGACGCCTTCGGTCAGCCCTACGCCGCCCGCGTCCCGAACGACGAACGCGAAGCGCTCGCCCGCGAGCACTTCGAAGGCACCCTGGCAACCGCGCTCGGCCAGGGCGAAACTTCGTCGCAGGCGCAAGCCAGCGCCGGCGGTACGATCGCCGTCACGAAGTACACGCTCGCCGCGGCAGACGCCCTGCACGTCGCCTACCCGGGCAGCAACGCTGCCATCGCCGCCGATTTTCCGCATGGTTTCTTCCCCGCTGCCGGTTCCGGTCTCGCCTTCAAGGGCAAGGCCAGCGACGGCACGCTGAGCTTCTACGGCATCACCGACCGCGGCCCCAACGGCGACGCGCCGGCCACGGTCAGCAACCCGGACGGCAAGGCGAGCAAGGTCTTTCCCTCACCCGACTTCGTACCGTCGATCGCCACCATCGTCATCGACCGCGACGGCGCCCGCATCGACCAGTTGCTGACGCTGAAGACCGCCGCCGGCACGCCGATCAGCGGCCGCCCGGTACCGGCCGGCGCGGTCGGCAACTCGGGCGAGATTCCGCTCACCGACGCCTTCACCTACGACGCCACGCGCGCCGGCTACGACAGCAACGGCCTCGACCCGGAAAGCCTGATCTACGACAGCGCCAACGGCGTCTTCTGGACCTCCGACGAGTACGGCCCCTTCATCGCCAAGATCGACGCGGCGACCGGCAAGATCGTCCAGAAATACCAGCCAGGCACTGCCGCCGGCGACCTGCCGGCGGTGCTCGCCCATCGTCGCGCCAACCGCGGCATGGAAGGCCTGACCATGAGCGGCGGCGTCCTGCACGGTTTCCTGCAGAGCCCGATCGATCCGTTCGACGCCAAGGGCAAGTCGATCGAGGCGGTCGACATCAGCGACCTCGACGAGGACGGCAAGACCAGCGACAAGGTCAAGGTCAAGGACTTCGCCCGTTTCGCCCGCTGGCTCGCCTTCGACCCGGCGACCGGCACTTCCCACCTCTACGCCTACCCGCTCGATTACGCGATTGCCGGCGAAAAGTGGTCCAAGAACCGGAGCGGCAGCGCCAAACTGGGCGATGTCGTGGCCCTGGGCAACAACCGCTTCCTGGTCATCGAACAGGGCGCCGACGCCAACGGTGCGGTCCGCAACTTCCTGATGCTGGTCGAACTGCCGGCCAACGCGACCGATATCGCGGGCGACGGTTACGGTCTGGAAATGAACAGCATCGACGGCAGCACGCTGACCGACACCACGCGTAGCTGGGCCAGCGTCGTGCCGCTGCGCAAGCGCCTGCTGGTCGATCTCAACGCACTCGGCTGGAAGGCCGAGAAGGCCGAGGGGCTGACCCTGGTCGACGGGCAGACGATCGGGCTGATCAACGACAACGATTTCGGCCTGCGCTCGATCCTGGTCGACGCCGCCGGCAACGAAGTCGATGGCAGCCCGGAGGACTGCACGCTCGACGCCTCGACCGGCGTCCTGAGCAACTGCCCGAACGGCGCCACTGGCGCCCGCGTCACCCGCGGCAAGGCATCCGAGCGACCGACCCGGCTGTGGCTGCTGAAGCTGCCGCAAGCCTTGAGCAGCTACACGATGAACTGAAGCCGCCGACAGAGCGGTTCACTTTCGGCCACCCCGCGCGGGTGGCCTTTTTCATGCCCGCCCGCTGGCCTCTATAATCGGCCGATGGAAACCGCCCCCGCCCTCGTCTGGTTCCGCCGCGACCTGCGCGACCACGACCACGCCGCCCTCGCCGCCGCCCTGGCCAGCGGCCGCCCGGTGCATTGCGCTTTCGTCTTCGATCGCGACATCCTCGATGCCCTGCCCAGCCGCACTGACCGGCGCGTCGAGTTCATTCATGGCAGCCTGCTCCAGCTCGATGCCGCGCTGCGCCAACGTGGCGGCGGCCTGATCGTCCGCCATGGCCACGCCGGCGAAGAGATTCCCCGGCTGGCCGGCGAATTGGGTGTCGCCGAGGTCTACGCCAACCGCGACTACGAACCGGCGGCGCAGGCTCGCGACGCTGCCGTCGACCGGCAACTGGCGACGACCGGCGGGCGGCTGCACCTGCTCAAGGACCAGGTCATCTTCGAGTGCGACGAAGTGCTCAGCGGCGCCGGCCGTCCGTACACGGTATTCACACCGTACAAGAACGCCTGGCGGAAACGCCTGAGCACCGCCGACCATGCGCCCTTCACCACGCAAGGGCGGTTCCCGCCAGCGCCGGCCGGCCTGCCGACGCTGGCCGAACTCGGCTTCGCGCCGACCGATCTTCCCGAACTCGGCATCGTTCCCGGCATGGCCGGCGCCCGCCGGTTGTGGGACGAATTCCGCGCCGGCCGCATCCACCGCTACGGCACACTGCGCGATTTTCCGGCAGTCAAGGGCGTCAGCTACCTGTCGGTGCACCTGCGCTTCGGCACCATTTCGATCCGCGAACTGGTCAGCGCCGCACTTGCGGAACAAGCCGACGCCTGGCTCAACGAGCTGATCTGGCGCGATTTCTACTTCATGATCCTCGACCGCTTCCCGCAGGTCGTAGACCGCGCCTTCAAGCCGGAATACGACGCCATCCGCTGGGCCGACTGGCCGGAAGGCCTGGCCGCCTGGCAGCAGGGGCGCACCGGTTACCCGCTGGTCGACGCGGCGATGCGTCAGTTGAACCACAGCGGCTGGATGCACAACCGCCTGCGCATGGTCGTCGCTTCCTTCCTGTGCAAGGACCTCGGCCTCGACTGGCGGCTCGGCGAACGCTACTTCGCCGAGCGGCTCAACGATTTCGACCTGGCGGCCAACAACGGCGGCTGGCAATGGGCGGCGTCGAGCGGCTGCGACGCGCAGCCCTGGTTCCGCATTTTCAACCCGGTGACGCAGTCGGAGAAGTTTGACCCCGACGGCAAATTCATCCGCCGCTACGTTCCGGAACTGGCCCGGGTGCCGGACAAGTACATCCACGCCCCGTGGACGATGGGCCGGCTGGAGCAGGAAGCGCTCGGCGTCGTCATCGGCCGTGACTATCCGGGGCCGATCGTCGACCACGCGGCGGCACGCGAAAAGACGCTGGCGCGCTACGCTGTGGTGAAGAAGGCGGTTTGAACACGGTCGATCGCGGTAGACACCGCGATCGACCGTCGCTTTACGTGGATTTCCCGCAGTAGCCGGCGAGCAGGCCGAGCAGCTCGTCTTCGTCGTAGGGCTTGCCGAGGTAGTGGTTGGCACCGATCTCGAGCGCGTAGTTGCGATGCTTGTCGGCGGTACGCGAGGTGATCATGACCACCGGGATGTCGCGTAGGCGCTCGTCGGCACGCAGGTTGCGGACGAAATCGAAGCCGTCCATGCGCGGCATCTCGATGTCGGAGAGGATGACGTCGGGCAGCGCGTCGATCAGTTGCTCGAGCGCATCGACGCCGTCCTTGGCGACGACCACCTGATAACCCTCGCGCAGCAGCAGGCGGCTGGTGATCTTGCGCACAGTCAGCGAATCGTCGACCACCATCACCGTCGGCAGGTGCGGCGCGGCAACCGGCAAGGGCGCAGCGACCACGGCCGGCGCGGCGACCTCGGCGACCGCGATCAACGGCGCCCGGGCGGCGAGCGCCACCGGGTTGAGGATGAGCACGACGCGACCGTCGCCAAGCACGGTGGCACCGGCGATGCCGGCAACGCGGGCGAGCTGGCTGCCGATGTTCTTGACGACGACTTCCTGGTTGCCTTGCAGTTCATCGACGAGCAGGGCGATCCGTTGCGAGCCGGCACGCAGCAGCAGTATCCAGTAGCGGCGGCGGGTTTCCGGCAAGGCTTCGGCATCGCCCAGCAGGCGGGGCAGGAAATGGAAGGGGTAGTGATTGCCTTGCCAGTCGGCGGCGCCGGCGTCGCGGATTTCGGCGAGGCCCTTTTCCTTGACCTCGAGTACCTGCTCGATCATCGTCGAGGGCACGGCGTACACGGTGCTGCCGGCGCGCACCAGCAGGGTCTGGGTGACGGCCAGGGTGAGCGGCAGATAGAGACGGAAGGTGCTGCCGTGGCCGGCTTCGGAGACGATTTCGATGCGTCCGCCGAGTTCGATCACGGCATTCCTGACCACGTCCATGCCGACGCCGCGCCCGGCGACCTGGGTCACTTCGGTGGCGGTCGAGAAACCCGGCCGGAAGATGAAGTCGAGCAGGGCTGCATCGGCCACCTCCTGACCCGGCTGCAGCAGGCCCATTTCCTCGGCGCGGGCACGGATGCGCTGGCGGTCGAGACCGCGGCCGTCGTCGCTCAGGCTGAGGACGATTTCATTGGCTTCCTGGGCCAGCTTCAGCGTCACTTCGCCGGTTTCCGGCTTGCCCGCCGCGGCGCGCTGCTCGCGCGTCTCGATGCCGTGGGTCACCGAGTTGCGCAACATGTGCTCGATCGGCGCCATGATCTTTTCCAGCACCGAGCGGTCGATTTCGACCTGACCGCCGACGATGTCGAAGTTGGCGCGCTTGCCGACTTCCTTGGCGGTCTGCCGGACGATGCGGTAGAGACGCTCGGCCTGGCTGGCGAAGGGCAGCATGCGCACGCCCATCAGTTCCTGCTGCAGGCCGCGGTTGAGGCGGGCCTGGGCGAGGATCGCCGCGTTGGCGTCGTCGAGGTTCTTGAACAGGTTCTGCTGCACCGTCGCCACGTCGTTGACCGACTCGGCCATGAAACGGGTCAGTTCCTGGAAGCGGGTGAAGCGGTCGAGTTCGAGCGGGTCGAAATCGGCCTGGCCGTCGTGTGCCTGGGCGACGCGCGCCTGAATCTGGCTTTCCGCCTGGATTTCGATCTCGCGCAACTGGCGGCGCAGGCGGATGACGTTTTCCGTGAGGTCGAGCAGCGAGGTCTTCAGGCTGCGCATTTCGCCTTCGATCCGCGCCCGGGCGATCGACAGTTCGCCGGCTTCGTTGACCAGGCGGTCGACCAGGTCGGCACGGACCCGCAGCATCGCCCGCTGGCCGCCGCTGTCGCCCTCGCCTTCGGCATCGGCCGTTGGGGTGGTCGCCACGAGCGGAGTCGCGGACGTTACCGTGGCTGGTTCGGCGGCAGGCGCCGCTTCGACAGCCGGCGCCGGTCCGTTGCGCAGTTCATCGGCAGCGAGCGCCAGGGCGTCGCAACCGGCTTCGATTTCATCGATCAGTTGCGGGCTCGCGCTACCGGCGCGGAGCGCTTCCTGGACACGGGTCTCGAGCAGGTGGGTGGCTTCGCCGAGGTTCATCGCCCCGGCCATCCGCGAGTTGCCCTTGAAGGTATGCAACAGGCGGGCAATCGCCTGCGGCGGTGCGCCATCAGCGGGCGCCGCGCGCCAGGCGCGCAGTTGCTCGGTCAGTTCGCGAACCTGATCGGCGGCTTCCTCGAGGAAGATCGGCAGCAATTGTTCGTCGAGTTCGTCGACCAGCTGGCGGACCGGTTCCGCTGGCGGTGGCGGTGCGGCTTCGCTGGCGCGGTCGAGGGTGAATTCACCGCTCAGGCCGGGCAGCGGGATGACGCGAGCGCCACTGTCGTCGACTTCCGCGGCCGGGGCCGGCGGGTAACTGTCCTCCAGCGCGGCCACCAGCGCCGGCTGTTCCACCGGCGCCCGTTCTTCGGCCAGCCCGGCGTACATTTCATGCAACATCAGGATAGCCTGGCGCATTGCTTCCAGGCCTTCCAGACTGTCCGGCTGGAGCGCCGCATCGCGCCGCAGCAGGGCGTGTTCGAGGGCGATGGCGAGGTGGTTGAGCGGTTTCAGGCCGACGATGGCGGCGATGCCGCCGAGCGTGTGGGCCGCCCGCGTCATTTCGAAATTGGTCGGCGTCGCCGGCTCGGCTTCGAGCACGGCGAAGGATTCCGCCAGCGACTGCAGATGACCTTGGGCTTCGGTCCGGAAAATTTCGTACAGCGTCTGCGCGCTGTCGGCGGCCGGTGCGGCGGCGGTGCTGACGACCGCGGCTTCGACCTCGGCCAGTTCCTCGGCGACCTCGCTGGCTTCCGGCAGGTCGATCTCGAAGGCATCGAGCAGCGGTTCGCTTGTCGGTTCTGCCGGCGCTTCCGGTTCTGCGGGCGACTCGGCGGGCGCCGTGTCGACGGCAAGCGGCGGCGGGGCAAGCGGCGTTGGCACCACCGGCAGGGCATCGCCCGTGCCGCCGCGTAGCGCGACCGCCTGCGCCACCAAGCCCGAGGGATCGGGGGCCATGCCGCTGCCTTGCGCCAGATGCTCGATCCAGACGGCAAAGACGCGCTGTTCCTCGTCGACCATCGCCAGCAGTTCCGAGCTCACCGCCATGTCCTGGCGCAGCCACAGGTTCAGCGTCTGCTCGACGGCCCAGGCGGTTTCGCCGAAATCGGCAAGCCCGACCATGCGCCCGGAGCCCTTGAGGGTATGCGTGCACCGGCGGATCGTCGTCAGCGCCTCGCGATCGAGCGGATCGTTTGCCAGCGCCGCTTTCTGCGTCGCCATCTCGGCCAGCACCTCGTGACCTTCCTCGATGAAGATGGCGAGCAGTTCGGCGTCGATCGTCTCGTGGCTCGATTCGGCCAACAGCAGGGTTTCCGCCGACGGCTGCGGAGCTTCGACCTGCGGCGTGAGCAGACCGGCCAGCGCGTCTACCGGGCCACCGGATTCGAGCGCCGCCAGCGCCGCCTTCGCCGATTCGCCGAGTTCGCGGTCGGCGACGAGGTCGGCATCCTTCTGCAGGTTTTCCAGGTTCTGTTTCAGTTCGTCCTGCAAGCGACGGTCATCCGGCGCCTCGCGCAGGGCTTCGGCGAGCGCGCGCGCCTGCCGGGTCTGGGCGGCGACTTCGGCTTCGACGGTCGGCGTCGGCGCTTCCTCGGCGACGACGACCGCGGCCTCGCCGTTCAGGCGGCGGACGAAGGCGTCGAAACTGCTCTCGCCATGCTGCAGGGCATCAACGAAGAAGCCGAGCACCGAAAGTTCGTCGGCGACGCGCTGGAAATCGCTTTCCTGCGGTTGATAATCGGCGGCGGCGAAACCTGCGATGTGGGCAATGCTGTTCTTCAGGCTGCTGACGGCCGGGAAGTGACCGAGCATCGCCAGCGCGCCGCTGACCTGCTTGAGCGGGCCTTCCACCTGGGCCATCGAAAAGCCCTTGGCGGGCGCCCGGAAGAACGCGTCGAGCGTCTGTTCGATCTGCGCCAGGTTGCTCTGGATCTCGCGCCCGACCTGGGCGATCAGCAGCTTTTCCTGGGCGCGCCGCGTCATCTCGTCGAGTAGCGGCAATTCGCCACCGGCTGCCGGGCGACCGGCGATACAGGCATGGATGCGGTCGACCATGAGATCGACCTGCTGCGCGAAGTCGCTGCCAAGATGGCGGAAATTGTCGTGCGCGTTCTGCAACAGCAGGATGGTCGTCGCCACTTCCATGGCCACGCCATCGTTGAAGCGCTTGGCGTCTTCCTGCAGCCAGCCGGAGATTGCCGCCAGCGCCTGGCCGAGGCGCTTGAGATCGGTGTGACCGAGGTCGGCGGTGACCTGGGCGCAGGCTCGCGCCTGATCGCAGAAGGTATTCAGGCTGGCCGGACTACCGGCGCAGTACTTGTTCCAGACTTCCTCGACGCCGGCGAGCAACTCGCGCAGACGACGCAGGCCCTGTTCCTGGGACTTGGGCAGGGTCTGCACGGCGGCCAGGCTGGGCAGTTGCGCCGGCAAGGCGTAGATCTGCTGCGCCTGGGCGACCAGCGAATCTGGCGTGGCCGGGGTACGGGCAACGTAGTACAAGGCCTCGCGCATCACCCGTTCGGCGAGGTTGCCGGAGCCTTCGAGCAGGCGGCGGATCTGCAGGTCGATGCGGGCGCATAGCTGACGCGCCAGCTGATCGGCGGAAACTTCGGGATCGTCGAGCGCTTCGAGGAAAGCCTGCGACACCCACCAGAATGAACGGGCACCGGGCGTCGGCTGCAATGCCTCGATCGCCGCCAGCGCCTCGGCCATCGCCTGTTTGCCGCTGGCGCGCTGTTCGGGGCGGGTCAACCAGTTGAGCAAGCCCTTCTGGAAGCGCATGCGCTGCTTGCGCAGCACGGCCTGCATCTGCTCCGGCGGCAGGACCGGCGGCACCACGCCGGAACGCGGCGGGCGCAGGCTGAGGTCGGGGTAGAAGAGATCGCCCGGGTGCACCGGCGGCAGGCCACGCAACTCGGCCAGTCGGCTGCATACCGGCAGCATGCGCAGGGGCTGGTGCGGCTCGCCCGCCATCAGGTCGTCGAGGTACTGGCGCAACGCGGCGATCGCCTCACGGACCACCGGCAGCGCGGCGTCGCCAGCCACCAGGCGCTCTTCCTCAAGCGCCTTGAGGACCTCCTCGAGCGACTCGGTGAGTTCGGTGATGCCATTGAGACCAACGATGTCGAGCGCGCCATGGACCTGGTGGACATGGGTGCGGCAGAACTTCAACTGCGTCCGGTCGCCGTTGTCGGCGAACAAGCCCAGCGCTTCGTCGGCGCGTCCCAGCGCCTGGTCGATCTCGCCCTTGACCCACGTCAGCGGGCCCAAATCGAATTCCGTTGCCGCGTTCATGCTCTCTCGTTCGCTGGTCAGTCGACCTTGAAGCCTGCCACCGAGCCCTTGAGTTCGGAGGCCAGTGCCGACAGTTCATCCACCGCCTGGGCGGTCCGCTGGGTACCTGCCGTGGTCTGCTCGTTGACGCGCAGGATGTCCTGCATCAAGCGGGCCACATTGGTCGCCGAATCGGCCTGGCTCTGCGTCGAACTGGAAATGCTCTCGATCAGTTCGGCCAGGTTGCGCGACACCTGGCCGATCTCGGCCAGCGCCTGACCGGCGGCGTCGGACAGTTTGGCCCCCTCGACCACACCCTGGGTCGATTGCTCCATCGCGGACACCGCGTCCTGGGTATCGGTCTGAATCGTCTTGACGATCGCTGCGATCTGCTTGGTCGCTTCGCCGGAGCGTTCGGCCAGCCGCTGCACTTCCTCGGCAACGACCGTGAAGCCGCGCCCGGCGTCGCCGGCGGAAGCGGCCTGGATGGCGGCGTTCAAGGCCAACACGTTGGTCTGTTCGGTAATGTCGGAAATCAGTTCGACGATTTCGCCGATTTCCTGCGAGCTTTCGCCGAGGCGCTTGATCCGCTTCGAGGTTTCCTGGATCTGGTTGCGGATTTCGTTCATGCCCTTGATCGAGTCCTGCACCGCCTGGGTACCCTTCTCGGCGGCGGCCAGCGACTGGTTCGCAACCTGCGCCGACTGGGCGGCGTTACCCGATACCTCGTTCATTGAGCGCGCCATGTCGAGCGCCGACTGACCGGCTTCCTGAATTTCGCTCGACTGGCGGCCCGCCGCGTCGAGCAGCTCGGCCGACGTGCGACGGGCGATCTCGGTCGCCGCGGTGACTCGGTTCGCCGCGTCGTTGATGCGGCCGACCAGCACGCGCAGTTCTTCGATGGTGTAGTTGATCGAGTCGGCAATGGCGCCGGTGATGTTCTCGGACACCGTCGCCGTCACCGTCAGGTCGCCGTCGGCGAGGTCGCCCAACTCGTTCATCAGGCGCAGGATGGCTTCCTGGTTTTCCCGGTTGGTGTGTTCCGACGCCTGACGTTGCTTATCGACTTCCAGGGTCCGGCGTTTCGCGTCTTCCAGATAGGCGCGCACCAGCATCACCAGCACGGTGAGCGCGGCGGCGACCAGGATGAACATGAAGAGGACGAACAGCAGCTTGCTGCCGCGCGACTCCTGATAGCCCTGAGCCAGCGCGTCGGTCGCCGCCAGCAGTTCCTCGCTGTCGCGGAAGATGCGCGAACCGGCTTGCTTGGCCTGCACCAGCGGCTGCATGTTGGCGAGGATGCCGCTGATCGCCACGTCGTATTCCTTGAAAGCGGCTTCCAGTGCCTCGACCTTGCCGGCATCGCTACTGCGACCGAGCATCTGCAGCAGTTCGTGGAAGCTCTTGGCGTCCTTGCCCAGCGTGAAGGCAATCTGCGGATCAATCTCCCCGCCGACCAGCAGCGCCGACGCGTTCTTGGCGATGCGCTGGGTCAACACCACCAGATGGTTGGCAGCGCCGATCTCGCGCGCCGCGCCGCCTTGCAGCTTGGCGGCAGCGACGTTTTCCGCCAGTTCCAGCAGGGCGGGGTTCTTGCTGTCGATCAGGGCAACGCTCTTGCCCAGTTCGATAAGCTGCTTTTCCTGACCGAGCACGCTCGTCGCATCCTTGTCGACCTGCGTCCAGCGCTGGTTCAAGGCTTCAAGCTGCGCTTGCACCGAATCCGGTGACGGCGGCACGTTAACCTGCCCGATTTCGCCGCCGCTGGCGAGTTTCTGAATCAGGTCGTTGAAGGTCGAACGCGATTCGCGCAGTTGCGAGAAGGCCGCCGAGTTGCCCTGCAGCGCCAGCGACGAGGCCTTGGCCAGGCGCTGCGAGTGCATGCGCATCTCGCCGGCCGCGGAAACGTAGGCCGTGGTGTTGGAGGAATCCCGGCCATCGCGGGCAACGAGGATCGCCATCAGGAGCAGGACGACAACGAAGACACCGCCCAGCAGCTTCATCTGCTGGTTGGCCGACTTGCCGGCCAGCAACGCCGGTGCGGCGGTCGCCCGCGCCGGCTTGTCCGACGGTTCGTCGCCGGTCACCGTCAGCGGCGCCTCGTTTTTCCTGGATGACCCGATTTTCGGGAGCTTGAAGCCTAAAGCCATGTCTTACCTCCACTCGACCCCGCCCCGGCGGGACCCCTTTTTCATAGTCCGATATTCATGAAATCCGGATCGGCAAGCAGCTCGCGCACCGACAACTTGCGCCAGAGGCGCCCATCTTCATCGACGTAGCGTCGCCGCCCCCATGCCGGGAACGCTTCGTCGGCAGCCTGTTCGGCAAAATTCTCCGGCTTCTTCAGGCCCAGCATGCGCGGCACCAGCAGTGCCGCGTTCGAACCATGGCGAACCCCGACCAGCAACAGCCTGGCATTGGCATTCCTGGGCGTCGGCCGGGCGCCAAGGAAGGCGGCAAAATCGGTCACGGCATACAGATTGCCGCGCACGTTGGCGATCCCGGAAAACCACGGGCGGACCAGCGGCACGCCGGCCAGTTGCGGCGCCTGGACGATTTCCCCGCCGTCGGCGAGATCGATCAGCCAGCCGTCATCGCCGATCTCCAACCCGAGCCATGAGGCACCGCCATGTCCCTGCGCCGCGTCGCTGAGGCGTCCGGCCAGGTAAGTCTGGAAATCGCGCAGACTGCTCTTGCGGGCCATATCGCTTACGGCAAGGCGGCGATGCGTTGCAGGAGTTCTTCCGGATTGAGCGGCTTGACCAGATAATCCACCGCCCCCTGGCGTAGCCCCCAGATCTTGTCGGTTTCCTGGCCCTTCGAGGTACAGACGATGACCGGGATATGCTTGGTTTCCTCGTCGCGGGTCAGCGTGCGCGTCGCCTGGTAGCCGTTGAGGCCGGGCATCACGACATCCATCAGGATCAGGTCGGGCTTGGTCGCCTTGGCCTTGGCGATCCCTTCTTCGCCATTTTCAGCGGTAGCCACCAGATAACCCGCTCTGGTCAGCAGGTCGACGGCGAAAAAACGCTCTGTCGGAGAGTCGTCGACAACGAGAATGTTCTTCACGGGCATTGTTGCTCCCTGGACTACGGTTTGATTTCCGGTTCGGCCGGCAATGCGAAACTGGCGACAGTCTGCAGCAGGCTATCCTTGGTGAAAGGTTTGGTGAGGTATTGGTCGGAACCGACCATGCGACCGCGCGCCCGGTCGAACAGGCCATCCTTGGAGGAAAGCATGATCACCGGCGTGGCCTTGAAACGGGGATTCTTCTTGATCAGCGCGCAGGTCTGGTAACCGTCGAGGCGCGGCATCATGATGTCGCAAAAAATGACCGCCGGTTGATGATCGGCGATCTTGGCCAGGGCGTCGAAACCATCCTCGGCAAGAACGACCTGGCAACCGGCCTGGACGAGAAAAATCTCGGCACTGCGGCGTATCGTGTTGCTGTCGTCGATGACCATGACACGGATACCGCGCAGTCTCGATAAATCAGTCAATTCCCAGCCCCCCGAGTGTCTCTTGGCGCACTTAGCATATGGCGAACATATTACTACGGAACGGATAACAATCGCCAACCGGAAGTCGCTAAGCATAAGCCCAGAATCCCGCGGCAGTACAGCGTATTCGGATAAAATCGCGCTTTCCAGCCCGCGCCCGGACATCCGCGCCACACCCGCCCATGCCCATTGTTTCCGCCAATCTGCCGCAAGTTCTCGTTTTCGCCGCCAGCGACCCGACCGGCGGCGCCGGCATCCAGGCCGACCTGCTGACCCTGGCCAGCCTCGGCTGCCACCCGCTGAGCGCGCTCACTGCGCTGACCGTGCAGGACACCTCGGGCGTCGTCGCAATGCAACCGGTCGCCGCCGAACTGCTCGAACAGCAGGCGCGCACCGTGCTCGAGGACATGCCGGTGGCCGCCTTCAAGATCGGCCTGATCGGCAGCGTCGAGAACGTGCTGGCGATTGCCGAGATCGTCGGCGACTACCCGGAAATCCCGCTCGTCTTCGACCCGGTGCTGGCTTCGGGGCGAGGCGATGCGCTGTCCGGCGAGGAAATCATCGCCGCCATGCGCGAGATGCTGTTGCCGCAAACGACGATCATCACCCCCAACGCGCCCGAAGCGCGCCGCCTCGCCGAAAGCGACGAGGACGAGAACGAACCGGCACTCGACGTCTGCGCCGCCCGCCTGATCGAAATGGGCGCGCAGTACGTGCTGATCACCGGCACCCACGAAAGCACGCCGGAGGTGATCAACACCCTGTACGGCCCCGACGGCGTGATCCGCCACGACCGCTGGGAACGCCTGCCCGGCAGCTACCACGGCTCGGGCTGCACGCTGGCGTCGGCGATCGCCGGCTGCCTGGCCGGCGGCGCCAGCGTCGAGGAAGCGGTACGCGACGCCCAGGACTACACCTGGCAGGCGCTCCGCCACGGTTTCCGCGGCGGCATGGGCCAGTTCATCCCGGACCGCCTGTTCTGGGCCCGGGAAGACGACGAAGCCAAGGAGGCCGGCGATGGCGCAAGCTGAACTGCGCGGCCTCTACGCGGTCACCCCCGACGACCTGCCGCGGGAAACCCTGCTCGCCGGCGTCGCCGCCGCCCTGGCTGGCGGCTGCCGTATCGTCCAACTGCGTGACAAGTCGGGGCCGATGCCGGAACGTCTCGCCCGCGCCCACGCCCTGCGCCGGCTGACCCGCGACCACGGCGCGCGACTGATCATCAACGACGACCTCGCCCTCTGCCAACTGGTCGATGCCGACGGCCTGCACCTCGGACGTGACGACGGCGACCTCCGGGTCGCCCGCGCCATCCTCGGCCCGCAACGCATCCTCGGCGCCTCCTGTTACGCCGACCTCGAGGCGGCACGCCGCGCCTGCGCGGCCGGCGCCGACTATGTCGCCTTCGGCACCGCCTTCCCGTCGCCGACCAAGCCGGACGCCGTCCGCGCGCCGCTGGAACTCTATGCCCGGGCGCGGGCCGAACTGCCGGTCGCCGTCTGCGCCATCGGCGGCATCACCGCCACCAACGCGGCGGCGCTGCTCGATGCCGGCGTCGACCTGCTGGCCGTCATCACCGACCTCTTCTCGGCGCCGGACATCACCGCCCGTGCCGCCCAATACCAACGACTTTTCGAGAAAGCCTGACATGACCTCGCGTAACGAAGAACTCTTTGCCCGTGCCCAGAAACACATCCCCGGCGGCGTCAATTCGCCGGTGCGCGCCTTCCGTTCGGTCGGCGGCACGCCGCTGTTCTTCCAGAAGGGTGTCGGCAGCCAGGTGCAGGACGCCGACGGCAAGTGGTACACCGACTACGTCGGCTCCTGGGGGCCGATGATCCTCGGCCACGCCCACCCGGAAGTCATCGCCGCCGTTCAGGAAGCCGTCGTCGACGGTCTGTCCTTCGGCGCGCCGACCGAGCGCGAAGTGGAGATCGCCGACCTGCTGTGCGAGATGGTGCCGTCGCTCGACATGGTGCGCCTGGTTTCGTCCGGCACCGAGGCGACGATGAGCGCGATCCGCCTGGCGCGCGGTTTCACCGGCCGCGACATCCTGGTCAAGTTCGAGGGCTGCTACCACGGCCACGCCGACCACCTGCTGGTCAAGGCCGGCTCCGGCCTGCTCACCTTCGGCAACCCGTCGTCGGGCGGCGTCCCGGCCGGCACCGTCGAAACCACCATGGTACTGAGCTACAACGACCCGCAGGGCCTGGCTGAAGCCTTCAAGGCACACGGCGACAAGATCGCCGCCGTGATCCTCGAGCCGGTGGTCGGCAACATGAACCTGATCGCGCCGACCCCGGAATTCCTCAAAGCACTGCGCGAACTGACCGCGCAGTACGGCGCCGTGCTCATTTTCGACGAAGTGATGACCGGCTTCCGCGTCGACCTGAAGTGCGCGCAGGGCCTGTTCGGCATCACCCCGGACCTGTCCACCTTCGGCAAGGTGGTCGGCGGCGGCATGCCGCTGGGCGCCTTCGGCGGTCGCCGCGAAATCATGGAAAAGATCGCCCCGCTCGGCCCGGTCTACCAGGCCGGCACGCTGTCCGGCAACCCGATCGCCACGGCCGCCGGTCTGGCGACGCTGAAGTTGATCCGGGCGCCGGGCTTCCACGCGGCGCTGACGGCGAAGACCAAGGCGCTGTGCGACGGCCTGGTCGCCGCCGCCAGGAAACACGGTGTCGCCTTCGCCGCCCAGAACGTCGGCGGCATGTTCGGCCTTTACTTCGCCGAGCGCTGCCCGGGTACTTACGACGAAGTGCTGGCCTGCGACAAGGACGCCTTCAACCGCTTCTTCCACGCCATGATAGACGCCGGCCACTACTTCGCGCCGTCGGCCTTCGAAGCCGGTTTCGTCTCGGCCGCGCACAGCGACGCCGAGATCGCGGCGACCGTCGCCGCTGCCGACGCCTGGTTCGCCCAGCAATCATGAACGCCGGCGCCGCCTGGATCGTCCTCTTCTTCGCCGGTCTCTGCGAGGTCGGCTGGGCGGTCGGGCTGAAATACACCGAGGGCTTTTCGCGCCTGTGGCCGAGCGTATGGACGGTCGGCCTGATGGTGGCCAGCGTCGTCCTCCTCGGCTGGTCGCTGCGCGTCCTGCCACTGGGTACCGCCTACGCGGTGTGGACCGGTATCGGCGCGGTCGGCACCGCGATCTGCGGCATGCTGCTGTTCGGCGAATCGCGCGAGGCGCTGCGCCTGGCCAGCATCGCGCTGATCGTCGCCGGCATCGTCGGCCTCAAGCTGCTGACGCCGAACCCGCACTAGCCAGCACCATTCTGGTGCCAAGCGCCTCGTTGCGGCGCCCGTTGCGCTGGCTGCAGGTCGCAATTTTCACCATTTCCGTGCGTTTTCCGCCCGGCACCCTTTTTGCTGAATCCACATGTCGCGCCCTCGTGGTGCGCATGCAGAACAGCAGAAGGGAAACCATGAAAACACTGCAAGCCAAACCGCTGCCCGCCCGCGCCGGGGAATTGCGCGAGTACATGCGCGGACTGCGGCCGGACGCCAAGCGCCTGGCCGAGATCCAGTCGGCCTACGACAACCTGGCCCTGCTCGGCCAACTGCTCTGCGCCGGCACCGACATCTCGGCGATGCGCCAGGCTTTCGGCGAACTGGCCGACAGTCTGCTCGCGCAACTCGCCGACGAGCATTTCCGCAAGGCGGTGCTCGGCCTCGAATCCTCGGCCCGCGCCGCGATCGACGTCATGGTGCGCAACCTCTACGAGCGCACCGCCGATATCGGTTTCCTGGCCACCGACACCGAAATCGTCGCCTTTGCCCGCAACGCCGGCAGCGAGGCAGGCGACACTGGTGAGCGTACGCATCTGCAGGCGCGCTTTGCCGAATACGTCGACAAATACACGGTCTATCACGACGTCGTCCTGCTTTCTCCGCAAGGCGAGATCCTGGCACGTCTCGATAGCGCTAATCCGCTACCCCGAACCAGCGACGCCTTCGTCGCCACCGCGCTGAGCGGCGAACGCCCCTATCTCGAGGTCTTCCGCCGTACCGACCTGCTACCCGACGACGCCAATCCACTGATCTACGCCTGCCGCGTCAGCGACGACGACGGCACGCCGCTCGGCGTCCTCTGCCTGTGTTTCCGCTTCCAGGACGAATGCGAGCGCATCTTCGCCAATCTGCTGGGCGGCGACGACTGGCGGGTGCTCACGCTGGCGGACGGTGAAGGTCGCATCCTGGCCAGCAGTGACCCCTGGCAGTTTCCTCCAGGCGCCAGACTCGCCATGTGCGCCGACGGCGCTCCCCGCATCGCCCGCTTCGCCGGCCGCGAATATCTCGCCTGCGGTCGGCCGGGCCAGGCCTACCAGGGCTATGCCGGCCCCGGTTGGTACGGCCTGGCGCTGGCCCCGCTGGAACATGCTTTCGATCTTTCAGCGGCCCATGAACTGGCGGCGGTGGCGGAGGATTTCCTGGCCTGCGTACTGGAAACGACCACCCTGCTTTCGTCCGAACTGCGTCGCGTCCCGCGCGAGGCGGCGCGCATCCAGAACGACCTCAACCGGGCGGTGTGGAACGGCCATGTCTGGCTGGCGCGGGAGCCGGAGGCGGCGCAGAGCGGCAGTTTCGCCAAGGTCCTGCTGAGCGAGATCGGCAATACCGGCGTGCGGACGCGGGCGGTGTTCGGCGAATCGATCAACAACCTGTACAAGACGGTCATCTCGTCGGCGCTGTTCGACGCTTCGGCGCACGCGGCGATGGCCATCGACATCATGGAGCGCAATCTCTACGAACGGGCCAACGATTGCCGCTGGTGGGCGCTGACCGGCCGCTTCCGCGCCGCGCTGGCTGCCGCCCAGCAGGGCGAAGCGCCGGAACGGGCACCGCTGACCGCGATCCTGCGCCAGCTCAACAAGCTTTACACGGTTTACACCAACCTCATCCTGTTCGACCAGGGCGGCCGCGTGGTCGCGGTTTCCAATCCGGCCTACAACGACTGTGTCGGCCGCGTCCTTGACGAGCCCTGGCTGCGACCGACGCTGGCGCTCACCGACAGCGGCTGCTACGTGGTTTCGCCCTTCCGTGCCAGCGCCCTCTACGACGGCCGTCCAAGCTATGTGTTCGCCGCTGCGGTGCTTGATCCGCAAGGCCGGGAACCGGTCGGCGGCATTGCACTGGTGTTCGACGCTGAGCCGCAGTTACAGGCCATGCTGCACGATGCGCTGCCGCGCGCCGCCGATGGCCGGGTCGCCGCTGGCGCCTTCGCTGTCTTCGCCGACCGCCAGGGGCATGTGATCGCCAGTACCGACGACGAGCTGACGCCGGGCACACCGCTCATGATCGGCAACGAGTTCTTCCACGTACCGCCTGGGCAACACTACAGCAACGTCATCATCTACAACGGCCGCTACTACGCTGTCGGCTCGGCGGCCGGCGCCGGCTACCGCGAATACCCGACCGAGCGCGACGGGCGCACGGGCGCGCTGCTGGCGCTGATCTTCACGCCGTTGTCGGAACGGGTGATCGATCCGGCCATGCTGCCCGAAGCGCCCGAGGCGGGCGCCGCCCCCTACCGGCGCCATGGCCAGGGCGAGAGCCTGGACATCGCCTGCTTCCACATCGGTCGCAACTGGTACGGGCTGCGCGCCGACTGCGTCATCGAGGCGGTCGACATCGACCGCCTGACGCCGATGCCTGGCCTGCCCGATGGTCAGTGCGGCTGCCTGATGTACGGCGAACAGGCGATCGGCGTCATCGATCCGGCGCTGATGCTGCGCGCCCGCCAGCCGGACGAGGAACGGCGCCGGCCGCAGCCGGGTGGACGGCGGCAGATCCTGGTCCTGCGCTCGCCGGCCCGGCAAGCGATGTTCGCCATCCTGGTCGACCGTCTGGCACCGGTGCGCGAAGTGCCGCTGGCCCGCGTCGAACCGCTGCCGGCGCTGATGAGCGAAGGCGATTCCCTGATCGAAAGCCTGGTCAGACCGGGCGGCGAGGATGGCGAGCGGCGCATCCTGATGGTGCTCGGCGTCGATCGCATCCTCAAGCGCAGCGGCATGTGCGCCATGCCGGAGGAGGGTAGCTGGCTGCCCGGCCTACTTGGCCGGAACACCTGAGCGAATTACATCAGGAACAACGTCGCCAGGCCGAGGAAGATGAAGAAGCCGCCGGAGTCGGTGAGCGCGGTGATCATCACCGAGCCGCCGATTGCCGGGTCGGCGCCGAACTTCTGGCGCAGCAGCGGGATGCCGACGCCGGCGGTCGCGGCAAGCAGCAGGTTGAGCGTCATCGCGGCGGTCATCACCACGCCGAGTTGGGCGCTGCCGTACAACCACCAGGCGGCGACGCCGAGCAGGCTGCCCCAGATCAGGCCGTTGATGCTGGCGACGCCAAGTTCCTTGCGCAACAGCCGGCGCATCGCGTCCGGCTGAACCTGGCCCATGGCGATCGCGCGGACGATCATGGTGATCGTCTGGTTGCCGGAGTTGCCGCCGATGCCGGCGACGATCGGCATCAGCGCAGCGAGCGCCACCAGCTTCTCGATCGAATCCTCGAAGGCGCCGATGACGCGCGAGGCAACGAAAGCGGTGACCAGATTGACCGCCAGCCAGGCCCAGCGGTTCTTCACCGAATCCCAGACCGAGGCGAAGATGTCTTCCTCCTCGGCCAGACCGGCGTGCGCCAGTTGTTCCTGCTCGGCTTCCTCGCGGATGAAGTCGACCACCTCGTTGACGGTGACCCGGCCAAGCAGCTTGCCGTCGGCATCGACCACCGGCGCCGACACCAGGTCGTAGCGCTCGAAGGCCTTGGCGGCGTCTTCGGCCTCGTCGTCCGGTTCGAACTCGACGAACTCGGTGTGCATCAGGCTGCCGACCTCGACCTCGACTTCGTTGACCAGCAGGATGTTGAGCGGCAGCACGCCCTTCAGGTGCTCGTCGCGGTCGACGACGAAGAGCTGGTCGGTATGGTCGGGCAGCTCGTCGAAACGGCGCAGGTAGCGCAGCACGACTTCGAGCGTGACGTCTTCGCGCACGGTGACCATGTCGAAGTCCATGATCGAGCCGACCGCATCCTCGGGATAGGACATTGCCGCCCGCAGGTGCTCGCGCTCTTCTGCTGGCAGGCTGCGGAAAACGTCGTCGATGACGCCCTGCGGCAGGTCGGGCGCGAGGTCGGCGAGTTCGTCGGCGTCCAGGGTTTCGGCGGCGGCGACCAGCTCGTTGCGGGCCATCGACTCGATCAGGCTCTCGCGGACCGCGTCCGAGACTTCGAGCAGGATTTCGCCGTCGTGCTCGGCCTTGACCAGGTCCCAGACGATCAGGCGTTCGTCGGGTGGCAGCGCTTCGAGGATGTAGGCGACGTCGGCCGGGTGCATCGGCTCCAGCTTGTGCTGGAGTTCCTGCAAATGCTGCTTGTGCACGATGCCTTCGACCAGATCGTGGCGCGGCCCTTCCTGCCGGTGCACGATCTCCTCGACCAGCTTGTGCCGGGCGAGCAGGGTGTGCACCTCGGCGAGGCGCTCCTGCAGGTCTTCGGCATCGGTTAGCTGGTTTTCTTCGCTCATGGTGCAGCGCCGCAATAGGTGCGCCATTTTAGCACCGCTATGGTGCCGGCCAGCCGCCCAATTGCTGCGGATTTCCCTTAGGCCGGCGCTTGCTCGGGCGACTCAGGGCACTTCGGCCGAGGGCATGCGAGCCAGGATGATCGCCGTCTTGCGACCGAGCCCCGGCGCGTTGCGGTTGCGGTCGTAGAAACGCGGATTGGGCACCATGCCGGCCAGCCGAGCCGCCTGCGCCGGGCCGAGCTGGCGGGCAGCGACGGCGAAGTAATGGCGGGCCGCCGCTTCGGCGCCGAAGACGCCGTTACCCCATTCGATCACGTTGAGATAGACCTCGAAGATGCGGCGCTTGCTCCACAGGTTTTCCAGCATCAGCGTGATCACCGCCTCCTCGGCCTTGCGGAAGTAGGACTTGGTCGGCGTCAGGAACAGGTTCTTGGCGAGTTGCTGGCTGATCGTCGACCCTCCGGCGACGAAACGCCCCTTCTTCTGGTTCTTTTCCATCGCTTTCTGGATGCCTTCCCAGTCGAAGCCTTCATGATCGACGAACTTGGCGTCCTCGGCGGCGATGATCGCCCGCTTCAGGTGTACCGAGATTTGTGCGTAGGGCACCCACTGCTGGCGCAGCACGGCGTCCGGATTCTTCTCGCGCAGCTCGGCGAGACGAATTTCCATGAAGCGGGTGGTTCCCGGGTTGAACTGCCCCCAATAGACCACCCACAGGAACAGCCAGAGCAGCCACAGAAAAGCGAGCGCGAAGGGCGCCAGCAGCCCCCAGCGCAGCCAGCGGCCAAAACGTTTCATGCCGCGAGTTGCGCGCGCAGCGCCTGCAGCACCGGCGCGCCGGCGGGACGGACGCCGCGCCAGACCGCGAAGGCCTCGGCCGCCTGGCCGACCAGCATGCCGAGACCGTCAGCCAGGCGCGCCGCGCCGGCTTCCCGGGCCTGCGCCAGGAAAGGCGTCTCGCCCTTGCCGTACATCATGTCGTAAGCCAGCGCACCGGCGGCGAAAAGTCCTTCCGGCAAGGGCAGGCGGTCACCGGCCAGACTGGCCGAGGTGGCGTTGATGACGACATCGAAGCGACGCCCGACCAGGTCGCCGAAACCGCCGCCGCCGACCGGTGCCAGATCGGCGAATGCCGCCGCCAGCACGAGCGCCTTGTCGGCGCTGCGGTTGGCGACCGCCAGTTCGCCGACACCGGCCACCAACAACGGTTCGATGACGCCGCGCGCGGCGCCGCCGGCGCCGAGCAGCAGCACGCGCTTGCCGGCCAGGACGACGCCGAGATTGCCCTCGATGTCGGCGACCAGACCGGCGCCATCAGTGTTGTCGCCGCGCACACGACCGTCGGCGAAACTCAGCGTATTGACCGCGCCGGCGCGCGCCGCCCTTGGCGTCAACTCGTCGCACAGGCGGAAGGCTTCTTCCTTGAACGGCACCGTGACATTGGCACCACGGCCACCCTCGGCAACGAAGGCGCGCAAGGCGCCGGCAAAATCATCGACGGGCGCCAGACGCGCCTGATAGACCAGGTCGGCGCCGGTCTGCGCAGCGAAGGCGGCGTGAATGAAAGGCGATTTCGAGTGGGCGATCGGGTTGCCGAAAACGGCGTAGAGGTCAGGCATGGGCAGGCTTAATTGCTGTTGCGGGTCGCCAGGGTGTCGCCGGGGACGAAATTCCATTCCCGGGCAAACGACAGCACGGTGGCGCCGTCCATCGCCTCGCGCGGAATCGGCCCGAACGGCGCCGCCATGCGCAGGATGCGCAGGGCCGCCTGGTCAAGCAGTTTGTGCCCGGACGAACGGGAAATCTCGACGTTGTACAGGCTGCCGTCGTCAACGCGCAATTCGACGAAGATGACCACCTTGCCGTAGAGCTTGCCGCGCGCCGCTTCCGGGTAATTGAGCGTGCCGATGCGCTCGATCTTCTGCTTCCAGGCGTCGAAATACGGCGCCAGGCGGTATTCCTTGGTGCGCGCACCGATGAATTTCTTTTGCGGCCGCTTGTTGTATTCCTCGATCGACTTGGCAATCTCGCCTTCGAGGCGGGCCATCGCCCGTGCCGTATCGGCAAGATCGGTACCGGTCAACTGCGGCGACGGCTCGGGTTGTTCGCTGCGCGTTTCGGCAGCCGCGACGCGCGCGAGATTGGCCGCCTGGGTCAGCATCTTGTGTTGCGCCGCCTCGAGTTCGCGCACGCGGCGCCGCATCTGCTGCATGTCCTCGCCGCTGGACTGCTGCTCGGTCGCCGGCAGCGGCGTCTTGGCGCGCAGGTTCTCGTCGGTGTTGCCGCCACCGTCGAGATTGGCCTGCGCCAAGGCCTGGGCATCGGCCGGCGGGCGCTGGGCGCGGGCGTTGACCAGAATGATGTCGAGCGCCTTCTCGCGGGCGACCCGCGAAGCTTCCGGGAAGGCGAAATGCAGACTGAGCAGCAGGCCGTGCAGCAACAGGGAAACGCCAAGCGCCAGCCACAGGCGACGATCGCTCGGCGTGCCGGTCAGCGGGCGGATCTGGCGCGTCACGCGAGGTCCTCCTCCAGGTCGCAGGCGGGCTCGTCAGCGTCAAGCAGGGCGACGAAGCGCAGGGCGACTTCGGGCTGCAGCAGGTCGATGCTCTCGACCGCCAGATGCAGGCGCTGACCGGGCTGCAGGTCGGCGGGCACCGAAGCGACGCGCGCCAGCAGCGGCAGATGATCGAGCTTGACCGTCTGTTCGCGGCGCAGGGTGGCGTCGATTTCGACGAGGCCGTGCTGCTGCAGCCAGCGCAGACACCAGTAGCGCTCCATCAGGCGCTGGAATTCGGCGTAGGCGGCGTAGGTCAACTCGAAATCGCGCATCGCCGCGAACAGCTCGGCCGACTTCTGCGGGAAGGGCGGCGGCGTTTCCCGCAGACAGGCGATCAACTGCCATTGATTGACCAGGTCGCAGTAGCGGCGCAGCGGCGAGGTCATCCAGGCATACTGCGGCACGCCCAGGCCTTCGTGCGGCAGCGGCGAAGTGGTCATGCGCACCTTGCCCTGGGTCTGGGCGCGGTACAGGCAGGCGATGTTGCGCTCGGCGAGCAGGCCGCCCCAGGTCGAATTGGCGACGATCATCAACTCGGCGACCAGCTTGTCGAGCGGGCTGCCGCGTTTGCGTTCGCTGATGTCTACAGTGCAGCTTTCCGGGTCGGCGAGATCGCCGGCGATCGCGAAGTTGTAGTCGTTCACGCCCTGCATCGCCGACGGTTTGCCGCGCCGGCCTTCGCAGGCGTTGGCGAAATGCCAGAGGTGAAGCAGTTCACGAGCGAAGGGTTTGTCCGGTAGCGCTGCGCCAACGGTCTCGCTGTTGAACCAGGGCTCGACATCGTGGTGGCGCAGGTTTTCGGCGATGTGCACGCGTTCGATGCAGGACTCGTGCGACAGCACTTCGTACTGCTCGTTGACCGTCAGGTAGAGCGATACCGCCGGGCAATCGGTACCGCCGGCCAGCGTGTAGTTCTGGACCACGGCATCGGGCAGCATGGTGATCTTGTTGCCCGGCATATACACGGTCGACAGGCGGGCGCGGGCGACGCCGTCGAGCGGCGAACCGTGTTCGATGGCCAGCCCGGGCGCCGCGATATGGATGCCGATGCGGCTGCCGATACCGGGCAGCCAGGTGACCGACAGTGCGTCGTCGATTTCGGTGGTGTGGGCGTCGTCGATCGAAAAGGCGCGGACCTCGGCACGCGCCAGGTCGATCGGCAGCGGCGGCGCATCGAGCGCCGGGAAGGCGGTGCCGCGCGGGAACTGCTCGTGCAGGAAACGCTTGTAGTGCAGGTGGTAGGCCGACTTGATGGCGCCGCACCTGAACAGCAACTGGGCGGCGGAGAGGCCGGTTTCGGCGCAGGCCGTTTCGAAGGCCTTGGTTTCCGGCTTGTTGCGGTCCGGCGCGTAGAGCAGCGCGTCGGTCAGCACGGCGATCTCCGGCGGCAGGCGGAATTCCTTCAGTTCGGCGAGCCAGCCTTCCATCGCCAGCGCTTGCTGACGCTTTTTTTCAAGATTGGCCAGAGCAGCTGCGAGAATGTCGGCGGGCGCCTTGCGGAAGCGGCCCTTGCCCTTGCGGTGAAAATAGACGGGCGCGGCGTGCAGGGCAAGCAGCACCGCCGTCGCTTCGACCGGTGCGGGGTCGTGTCCGTAGTAATCACGGGCAAAATCCAGAAACGAAAATTCGCCATCGCTGACACACTCCCAGAGGAAATCCGCCTCGATCTCTGCGGCAAGTGGCGTCGCCTGCTCGAGCAGGGCACCGGCCGCCGGCTGGGCAAAGCGCAGCAGGACGCTGGCCGCCTTGATCTTGCTGCGTTTGCCGGAGGGCATTTCGACCTGCAACGAACTATCGTTGTCGGCCAGGATGCTGCCCGCCTTGAAACCGCCATCTTCTTCAAACAATACATTCATCGGCGGATTATAACCCGGCAAATTCAATGAGTTGCGGCATCAATTCGGGAAAGCGCGTGAAGCTGTGATCGCCGCCCTCAAAGACACTTTGCCGGCTACCGAACCAGTGCGCCTGGGCGGCGCGATAGTCGAGCACCTCGTCACCGGTTTCCAGCAGCAGCCAGAGCCGTGCCGGATCGGGCCGGGCTACCTGTGCGGCGAGCTGCGCCACGTGCTCGGCGGTGAACACAAAACGCTCGCCGCTGTGAAAATTGGCGTGCTCGCCGATGAACTGCTCGGCTGACAGCGCGCTGACCACCGCCGGATTGATCAGTGCCGCCGGCAGGCCGAACTGCGCCGCCAGATAGCTGGCGTAATGACCGCCCAGCGAGGAACCGATCAGCGTCACCGGGCGCCCGACGCTGTCGAGAAAGCGCGACAGGTCGGCAATCGCCTGCGCAGGAACCGGCGACAAGGCTGGACAGACGAAGCGCGCAGCCAGCCCGCGGCGGGTCATTTCTTCACCGAGCAGGCGGGCCTTCCACGACGCCGGCGACGAACAGAAGCCGTGCAGATAAAGGATCAGGCCGTCCATTCGACCCAACCCATCTCCGCGGTGAGCAGCACGATCACGCCGAAGACGATGCGGTACCAGGCGAATACCGTGAAGTCGTGGTTCGACACATAACGCAGCAGGGCCTTGACGGTCAGCATCGCGGCGACGAAGGCGGCCAGGAAACCAACCGCGAAGACCGGCAGGTCCGCCATGTGCAGCAAGGACCAGTTCTTGTAGACGTCATAGACGGTTGCCGCGAACATCGTCGGAATGGCGAGGAAGAAGGAAAACTCGGTCGCCGTCTTGCGCGACAGACCGAAGATCAGGCCGCCCATGATCGTCGCGCCGGAACGCGAGGTCCCGGGAAACATCGCCATCGCCTGCGCGAAACCGACCTTCAGGGCGTCCGGCCAACGCATGTCATCGACGCTGCTGATGCGCGGATGGTAGGCCTTGCGTTCGATGTAGAGAATCAGGAAACCGCCAACGATCAGCGCGCCAGCGACGCTCAACGGGTTGAACAGATAGGCCTTGATCGTGCTGTGGAAAAGCAGGCCGAGGACGGCGGCAGGGAGGAAACCGACCAACAACAGACCGGCGAAGCGCTGTTGCACCGGATCGCTGCCGAGACCGCCCAACGCCTTGCCGATGCGTTCGCGAAAATCCCAGCAGACGGCGAGAATCGCCCCTAGCTGGATGACGATCTTGAATACCTTGCTTTGCTCGTCGGTGTAGTCGAGCAAGCTGCCGAGGATGATCAGGTGGCCGGTCGAGGAAATCGGCAGGAATTCGGTCAAACCCTCGACGATGCCGAGGATCAATGCTTTGAAGAGGAGAATCGGGTCCATGGAGGGATGCGCTATGACAAGAGCGCGCATTTTACCCCTGCGGACGCGTCGCCGCCTCCAAATCGGCCAGCCATTGCAGCGCCTGCAGCGGCGTTTCGCCGCACATTTCCGCCGAAGCTTGCAGGCCGCTGCAGCAGGCGGGCCGCTCCGGTCGCCCGAAAATGCGGCAACGCCGCTCGGCGTCGAGATGGCGACAGGGTACGCCTGCCGGTTTGGCGAGCGAGGAGACTGACGGGGCGATGCAGCAAGCACCGCAGCCGGGGCGGCAGATGGCCGTCATTTCGGCGGCGGGCTGTCGACCGGCACTTGCTGGCGCAGCATGTTCTCGGCCAGTGTCGTGTACAGCGACTTCGAAAACATCCGGGACACCGCCGAGGCAATCAGGGCGGTTGCCATCAGGCCGATCACCAGCGAGTAACCATCAACCATCTCCATGACGATGATGAAGGCGGTGATCGGCGCCTGGGTCGCGGCGGCCAGAAAGCCGACCATGCAGAGAACGATGATGGTGGTCGGAAATGCCTCGCCACCGAGGACGGGAACCAGATCCTGGCCGAGGCCGGCGCCAATCGCCAGCGAAGGCGCAAAGATCCCGCCCGGCAGACCACTCAGATACGAGACGACGGTGGCAACGAATTTCGCGGGCCCGAAGTACCAAGGCAGGTCGCTCTGTCCGATCAGCAGCGCCTTGGTCTCGGCAAAGCCGCTACCCCAGGTTAGCCCGCCCGTCACCCAGCCCAGGGAGGCCAGCAGGACTCCGCAACAGGCCACGAACACATAGGGATGAGCATTGCGCAGGTTGGCCAGTGAACCTTTCCAGGCGGTGGCCGAAACGATCAGCATGCGTGCGAAGAGGCCGCCCGCAATGCCGGTGACGACCGCGCAGGTCAGGATCGTCGTCAGCAGTTCGCCACTTTCGCCGAACACGACAACGCGGCCGAAATAGTTGTCGCTGCCGAGGAAATGTTGAGCGATCACCCCGGCCAGGACGATCGCCGCGATGACGACGCCGCTCAGACGTGATTCCACCGAGCGCGACAGTTCTTCGATGGCGAAAACGATCCCCGCCAGTGGGGCATTGAAGGCGGCGGCAATGCCGGCAGCGCCGCCAGCGACCAGCAAGTGCTGGCGGTGGATGCGCAAGGTCGCCGGCATGAAGCGTCCGGCGGCGGCCATCAGGCTGGCGCCAACCTGCACCGTCGGCCCCTCGCGCCCGAAGGAGAAGCCGCTCCCCACCGCGGCAACGCCAACCAGGATTTTGCCGACGGCAATCCGTAACGATACCAGCGGCCTCCACTCCGCTACGGCGGGCCGCTTCATTTCGGCGATTACCTGCGGAATACCGCTCCCCTGCGCGCCGGGAAAGACATTGCGGGTCACCCACAACAGCGCGGCTCCAGCCAGCGGCGTGACGACGAAGGGTAACCACGGGTAAAGTGCCGCCAAGTTCGCGAAGCCCTTCGCTGCGTCGTCACTGAGCAGGGCGAAGAGTACTGCAGCCAACCCGACGACGATGCCGCATCCCCAGAAAACCAGTCGTCCCAGCCAGATCCTGAGCTGCGCGAGCAGGTAGTTCTGATTGGCGCGAACGTAGGTTTGGGCACGTGCGAACCGGTTTTCCAGGTAAGCGCGCATTTTTTCAGTCCGGCCCACGGCCTTACCGGCATCACCAGCCACGACAGCGCTCCGTATCCTGAAGGACGATCAGGCGCCCGGGTTGAGAAAAACAATCCATGGCGGCATTCTGACAGGATTCGCCCGCCGGACACAGCCCGGCGAGGCGAATTCGCCGATCGCGCTGTGCGCGATGGCGCGCCGATGCCGGTCGCAAAAGTGAAAAAGCAGCCCGTAGGCTGCTCTTTGTGCGGGACATGTTGCCCGTTTCAGTGGGTGTGCTTGCGCAGACGCTGAATCGCCTGCAACTGGGCAATGGCTTCGGCCAGTTCGGCTTCCGCAGCGGCGTAATCCATCTCCGCCTGACGATTGGCCAGTGCTTCCTCGGCGCGCTTCTTGGCTTCCATTGCCTTGGCCTCGTCGAGGTCATGGGCACGAATCGCGGTGTCGGCCAACACGGTGATCATGTCGGGCTGGACTTCCAGCATGCCGCCGGAGACATACACCAGTTCGAACTCGCTCTGCTCCGGCACCTTCAGACGAATGGTGCCGGGCTTGATGCGGGTCAACAGCGGGGTATGTTGCGGCAGGATGCCGAGTTCCCCGGCTTCGCCGGGGAACACTGCGATTTCCACCAGGCCGGAGAAAATCGATTCTTCGGCACTGACGACATCACAATGAACGGTCATAACCATTACTGGCTCCTATGCTGAGGCCGCATTACTGCAGCGTCTTCGCCTTTTCGACAGCTTCTTCGATGCCGCCGACCATGTAGAAGGCCTGTTCCGGCAGGTGATCGTACTCGCCGCTGACGATGCCCTTGAAGCCCTTGATGGTTTCCTTGAGCGGAACGAACTTGCCCGGGGAACCGGTGAACACTTCGGCAACGTGGAAGGGCTGCGACAGGAAGCGCTGAATCTTGCGGGCGCGGCTGACGGCCAGCTTGTCTTCCGGCGACAGTTCGTCCATACCCAGAATCGCGATGATGTCGCGCAGTTCCTTGTAGCGCTGCAGCGTCATCTGCACGGCACGGGCAACACCGTAGTGCTCTTCGCCGACGACTTGCGGGTCGAGCTGGCGGGAGGTGGAGTCGAGCGGATCGACGGCCGGATAGATACCCAGCGAGGCGATGTCACGCGACAGCACGACCGTGGAGTCCAAGTGCAGGAAGGTGGTGGCCGGCGACGGGTCGGTCAAGTCATCGGCAGGCACATACACGGCCTGGATCGAGGTGATCGAGCCGACCTTGGTCGAGGTGATGCGCTCTTGCAGACGGCCCATTTCTTCTGCCAGCGTCGGCTGGTAGCCCACCGCGGAAGGCATGCGGCCGAGCAGGGCGGACACTTCGGTACCGGCCAGCGTGTAGCGGTAGATGTTGTCGACGAAGAACAGGATGTCACGACCGTCGTCACGGAAACGCTCGGCCATGGTCAGGCCGGTCAGCGCGACGCGCAGACGGTTGCCCGGGGGTTCGTTCATCTGACCGAACACCATCGCGACCTTGTCGAGAACGTTGGAGTCCTTCATTTCATGATAGAAGTCGTTCCCTTCGCGGGTACGCTCACCAACACCGGCAAACACGGACAGACCCGAGTGTTGCTTGGCGATGTTGTTGATCAGCTCCATCATGTTGACGGTCTTGCCGACGCCGGCGCCGCCGAACAGGCCGACCTTGCCGCCCTTGGCGAACGGGCAGATCAGATCGATAACCTTGATGCCGGTTTCGAGCAGATCGACGGAAGACGACAGCTCGTCGAACTTCGGCGCGGCGGCGTGGATTTCACGCAGCTCGTTGCTGTCGATCGGGCCGGCTTCGTCGATCGGACGGCCGAGCACGTCCATGATGCGACCCAGCGTGCCCATGCCGACCGGCACCGAGATGCCGGCACCGGTGTTGTTAACCTTCATGCCGCGGCGCAGGCCGTCGGATGAACCCATGGCGATGGTACGGACGACGCCGTCACCCAGTTGCTGCTGCACTTCGAAGGTCAGGCCGGTTTCAACCATGCCGTTTTCTTCGGAGGCGTCGAGCTTGAGTGCGTCGTAGACCTTCGGCATCGCGTCGCGCGGGAAGTGGATGTCCACAACTGCGCCGATACACTGAACGATGGAACCTTGACTCATATTCAAATCCCCAATAATTAAAAGCTGCGCGCTGGCGTCAGACTGCGGCGGCGCCGCTGACGATTTCCGAGAGTTCCTTGGTAATCGCGGCCTGACGGGCCTTGTTATAGACCAGCTTCAATTCACCGATGACGTTCTTGGCGTTATCGGAAGCAGACTTCATGGCGACCATCCGGGCGGACTGCTCGGAGGCCATGTTTTCAGCCACGGCCTGGTAAATCAAAGCTTCGACATAGCGGATCAACAGATCGTCGATAACTGGCTGGGCTTCCGGCTCGTAGACATAGTCCCAACCCGGCTGATGATCGGTCTTGACGACGTCGTCAGCGAGCGGGAGCAGCCTTTCGAAAACCGGTTCCTGCTTCATCGTGTTGATGAAGCGGGTGTAGCCGATGTACAGCGCGTCGATTTCGCCCTTCATGTAGGCGTCGAGCTGGATCTTGAGCGGGCCGATCAGCTTTTCCAGGTGCGGGGTATCACCCAGCGCGACGACGTGCGAGACAACCTTCGCGCCGGCGCGTTGCATGAAACCCAGACCCTTGTTGCCGATGCAGGTTGCCTGGAACTTGATCTGCTGGCTGTCCAGCTCCTTCATCTTGCCCAGGACCAGGCGCAGGACGTTGGAGTTCAGACCGCCGCAAAGACCCTTGTCGGAGGTGACGAGGACAATGCCGATCGCCTTCTGCTCGCGCTTCTCGAGGAAGGGATGCTTGTACTCGGTCAGCGCATGCGACAAGTTGCTGGCCACGCGCCGGATCTTCTCGCCGTAGGGGCGGGCAGCCCGCATCCGGTCCTGCGCCTTGCGCATTTTGGATGCGGCCACCATCTCCATGGCCTTGGTGATCTTGCGCGTATTTTCTACGCTCTTGATCTTGTTGCGAATTTCCTTGCCGCTAGGCATGGCGTTCTCCTAAGATCAGGCCCAGGTGCTCTTGAAAGCCTGGATGCCGGCAGCCAGCGCCTTTTCGGTATCACCGCTCAGGTCGGCCGACGATTCCATGGTGTTCATGACTTCAGCGTGATTGGCCTTGAGGTAGCTGATCATGGCCTTTTCGCATTCGAGCGCGCGCTTGACTTCGACGTCGTCGAAGTAGCCCTTGTCGGCGGCGTAAAGGGTGACGGCCATCTCGGAGATGCTCATCGGGGCGTACTGCGGCTGCTTCATCAGTTCCGTGACCAGACGACCGCGCTCGAGCTGCTTGCGGGTCGCTTCGTCGAGGTCGGAGGCGAACTGGGCGAAGGCCGCGAGTTCGCGGTACTGGGCCAGGGCCAGACGGACACCGCCGCCGAGCTTCTTGATCAGCTTGGTCTGAGCAGCGCCACCGACGCGGGACACCGAGATACCGGCGTTGATCGCGGGACGGATACCAGCGTTGAAGAGGTCGGTTTCCAGGAAGATCTGACCGTCGGTGATGGAGATCACGTTGGTCGGAACGAAAGCGGAAACGTCACCGGCTTGCGTTTCGATAACCGGCAGCGCGGTCAGCGAACCGCTCTTGCCCGTCACGGCGCCGTTGGTGAAACGCTCGACCCAGGCTTCGGAAACGCGGGCAGCGCGTTCCAGCAGGCGGGAGTGGAGGTAGAAGACGTCGCCCGGATAGGCTTCACGGCCCGGCGGACGACGCAGCAGCAGGGAAACCTGACGGTAGCCCCAAGCTTGCTTGGTCAGATCGTCGTAAATGATCAGGGCATCTTGACCACGGTCACGGAAGTATTCGCCCATCGAGCAGCCGGCGTAGGGAGCCAGGTACTGCAGCGCGGCCGATTCCGAAGCGGAAGCGGCAACGACGATGGTGTATTCCATGGCGCCGTGCTCTTCGAGCTTGCGCACGACGTTGGCGATGGTGGAAGCCTTCTGGCCGACGGCGACATAAACGCAGAACAGGTTCTTGCCCTTCTGGTTGATGATCGCATCGACAGCGACGGCGGTCTTGCCGGTCTGACGGTCGCCGATGATCAGTTCGCGCTGGCCGCGGCCAACCGGAACCATCGAGTCGACGCACTTCAGACCGGTCTGCACCGGCTGCGAAACCGACTTACGCCAGATGACGCCAGGAGCGACCTTTTCCAGCTTGTCGGTTTCCTTGGCGTTGATCGGGCCCTTGCCGTCGATCGGCTGGCCCAGGGTGTTGACCACGCGGCCGAGCAGTTCCGGACCAACCGGCACTTCCAGGATGCGGCCGGTCGTCTTGACCGTATCGCCTTCGGAGATGTGCTCGTATTCGCCCAGGATAACGGCGCCGACGGAGTCGCGTTCGAGGTTGAGCGCCATGCCGATGGTGTTGCCGGGGAATTCCAGCATTTCGCCTTGCATGACGTCCTGCAAGCCATGCACGCGGCAGATACCGTCAGTGACGGAAACCACGGTGCCCTGCGTACGCACTTCCGATGCGCCTTGCAGGTTCTGGATCTTGCTCTTGATCAGTTCAGAAATTTCGGAAGGATTCAACTGCATGAAAATCTCCTAGTTGTTCAGTGCCACGGCCATCGCGTCAAGCTTGCCGCGGACTGAAGCATCCAGCATCTGGTCACCGACGGTAACCCGCACACCACCGATCAGGCTCGCATCGACTTCGACGCGGGCGGTCAGGCGGGTTCCGAAACGCGGCTCCAGTTGCTGCAGCAGAGCAGCGACCTGGGCGTCGTCAATCGGGAATGCGGAATACACCACCGCCTCCTGGACCCCTTCTTCCTGGCTGCGGGCCAGATCGAAAAGCCGGGAAATCTCCGGCAGGAGTGCGAGACGCCGGTTTTCTGCGAGGGTACGAACAAAATTGGCGAGAATCGGGTCGCTGTCTTCGGACAGCGAAATGAACAATTCTGCAATCTGTTCAGCGGAGAGCCGGGGATTGCCCATGACCTGAGCCATGTCCCCGTCCTGGGCGATCAGCGCCAGCCTTTGCAGGCGCTGCGACCAGATGCCCTGGGCCCCGCTTTCCTTGGCCAGCTTGAAAGCGGCGTCGGCGTAGGGGCGAGCGATGGTGACGGATTCAGCCATAAGCGTTACAGATCCTGTTTGATCGTGGCCAGAATGTCGGAATGAGCCTGGGCGTTGATCTCGCGGCGCAGAATCTGCTCGGCACCGGTGACCACCAGGGCAGCGACCTGTTCGCGCAGCTGTTCCTTGGCACGGACGGCCTCCTGTTCGATTTCGGCCTTCGCACCGGCGACGATGCGGTCGGCTTCGACCTTGGCATTCGCCTTGGCTTCCTCGATCAGTTGGGCGCCGCGCTTTTCAGCGTTGGCGATCAGTTCGGCAGCCTTTTCCTTGCCTTCACGGAGAGCATCCGTGGAGCGCTTGGTGGCCAGTTCGAGATCCTGCTTGCCGCGTTCAGCAGCAGCCAGACCATCCGCGATCTTCTTCGCACGCTCGTCGAGCGCCTTCACAATGGGGGGCCACACGAATTGCATCGTGAACCACGCCAGAATGAAGAACACAACGAGCTGTGCAAACAACGTTGCGTTCAGATTCACGGTGTTAGTCCTCTTCTAAAGGGTTGATCGGAAGAGGAGTAATTAACCTGCGACCAGTTGGAACGGGTTGGCAAAGGCGAACATCATGGCGATACCGACGCCGATCAGGAAGGCGGCATCGATCAGACCGGCCAGCAGGAACATCTTGGTCTGCAGGGCGTTCATCAGTTCCGGCTGACGAGCCGAAGCTTCAATGTACTTGCCGCCCATCAGGCCGATACCGATACAGGCACCGATAGCACCCAGACCAATGATCAGGCCGGCAGCCAGAGCAACAAAACCGAGAACGTGTTCCATGACAACTCCTTGCTAAGTTTAAGTAATGAAAAGGTAAAGCGAAAACAGGGTTACTACGTTGAATCTGTTGGGTGAGTCTTAGTGTGCTTCGTGCGCCTGACCGATGTAGACCAGGGTCAGCATCATGAAGATGAAAGCCTGCAGGGCGACGATCAGGATGTGGAAGATGGCCCAGATCGAACCCGACAGGATGTGACCGATGAACAGGAAGACGCCGGTGGTCGTACCAGCCCAGGCGGCACCCATGAGGGCGATCAGCATGAACACCAGTTCGCCGGCGTACATGTTGCCGAACAACCGCATGCCGTGCGAAACGGTCTTGGCCAGGAACTCGATCATCTGCATCGCAAAGTTGATCGGGTAGAGCAGCGGATGGCTGCCGAACGGCGCGGTGAAGAGTTCGTGCATCCAGCCGCCGAAGCCCTTGATCTTGACGTTGTAGTAGAGGCAAACGAGCAGGACGCCGATCGACATGCCCAGCGTGCCGTTCAGGTCGGCGGTCGGGACCACGCGCAGGTAGGCGTGATGATCGCCGGTGACGGTCTGCCAGATCGTCGGCAGCAGGTCGAGCGGCAGGAAGTCCATCGAGTTCATCAGGAAAATCCAGATGAAGACGGTCAGCGCCAGCGGACCGACGGCCTTGCGCGATTCGGCGCTATGGACGATGCCCTTGGCCTGCTCATTGACCATTTCGAGAACGATTTCGACGGCAGCCTGCATGCGGCCCGGCACGCCGGAGGTCACGCTCTTGGCCACACGCCACATGACGAAGAGGCCGAGGACGCCCATCAGAACGGAGAAAACCACCGTATCGAGGTTGATGACGCTGAAGTCGATGATGCTCTTCTGCGCATGACCCGTGCTATTGAGATGGGTCAGGTGGTGAACGATATATTCGCCGGCGGTGGGCGCGTTCGCTGCTGCTTCGTGGCCTGCTGTAGACATGATCAGGATTTCTTCCAAAACGCAATAAAACCAGCATGTAGAACAATCGCCAGACCAATCAGCAAGCTGGGCCAGTGCATCCCGGGATACCCCTTGATGGCGATTGCCAGTATTCCTATGGTGGCGCCGATCTTGAGGAATTCGCCGACAAAGAAGTTCGCTGCGTAGGACGCCCCCGCGCGATTCTTCAACATCGTCAGCCGGACAGCAAAGAACAGGTTGGGCACGATAGCAGCCACAGCCGCAATCCCAACCGAAACCAGCCCCCGGGTTCCCACGATAGCACCAGCCGCGATCGCTGTTATCAATGCTGCACCAAGTTGTAGATATATCGCTTTCAACATGGTGTCACGCAATCGCTGACCGGCTTAGCCACACAGACCTAAATGATACAAGACTTCAAAAAATAGCGTCAATGAAAAATAAGGGTTTACCGCAATCTAAGTACCCTGACGCAACTTGCCGAGGATGCCTTCGAGCTGGTCGAGATTGCCGAATTCGATGGTCACCTTGCCCGCTCCCTTCTTGTTGCTGCGGATGGCGACGGCCGCCCCGACGGCATCCGAGAGCTCTTCCTGGAGGCGCACGAGGTCGCGGTCGACCACCGGCGTCGCCGGTTTCTTCGGCGGATTGACGATCTGCTGCACCAGCCGCTCGGTCTCGCGCACGGTCAGTTCCTTCTGCACCACCCGCTGCGCCACCGCCACCTGCTGCGCCCCGGGCAGCGGCAACAGGGCGCGCGCGTGGCCCATGTCGAGCTTGCCGCTCATCAGCAGCTCCTGGACCGGCGCCGACAACTGCAGCAGGCGCATCAGGTTGGACGCTGCCGGGCGCGAGCGGCCGACGGCATCCGCCGCCTGCTGATGGGTGAGACCGAATTCCTGGATCAGACGCTGCAGGCCCTGCGCTTCTTCGAGCGGATTGAGGTTCTCGCGCTGGATGTTCTCGATCAGCGCCATCGCCAGCGCCTGCTCGTCGGGGATCGCCCGCACCAGCACCGGCACCTCGCCCAGGCCAGCCTGCTGCGCCGCGCGCCAGCGGCGTTCGCCGGCGACGATCTCGTAGCGCTCGGCACCCGGCGTCTTGTCAACGGCGCGTACCAGGATCGGCTGCATCACGCCCTGGGCCTTGATCGAGGCGGCCAGTTCAGCGAGCGACTCCGGGTCCATCCGCGTGCGCGGCTGGTACTTACCTGGCTTCAGGCGGTCTACCGGCAGGTTGCGCAGTTCGTCCTCGGGTTTGGCATCGCTGCCGGCGAGCAGCGCATCGAGGCCGCGGCCGAGTCCCTTCATCTTGATCATTTGGCGACCCTTTCGAGAATTTCGCGGGCAAGCGAGGTATAGGCCTGCGCCCCCTTGGAGTTTTTGTCAAAGGCATTGACCGGCTTGCCGTAGGACGGCGCCTCGGCGAGACGGACATTGCGTGGCACGATGGTCTGGTAAACCTTGCTGCCGAAGTGGTTTTCGAGCTCGTTCGAGACCTGTTGGGTGAGCGTGCTCTGGCCGTTGTACATGGTGCGCAGCAGCCCCTCGATTTCGAGCCGGGAGTTGAGGTGGTGGCGCACCTTGCGCAGCGTTTCGACGAGATCGGAGAGGCCTTCCAGCGCGTAGTACTCGCACTGCATCGGGATCAGCACCGAATCGGCGGCGACCAGCGCGTTGACGGTCAGCATGTTGAGCGCCGGCGGGCAGTCGATGAGGACGAAATCGTATTCATCGTGATTCTGCGCCAGCGCCTCCTTGAGCCGGTATTCGCGCCGGTCGAGTTCGATCAACTCGACTTCGGCGCCAGCCAGCTCGCGGTTGGCAGGCAGGATGTCGAAGTCAAAATCGGTCTTGATGCAGACTTCGCGCAGGGAAGCAGCGCCGATCAGCAACTGATAGACGGTGGGCAACGCTTCCTTCTTGGTGATGCCGGAACCGGTCGTCGCGTTGCCCTGTGGGTCCATATCGATCAGCAGCACGCGCTGACCCTCGGCACCCAGCGAAGCGGCGAGGTTGACGGCGGTCGTCGTCTTGCCGACGCCGCCCTTCTGGTTGGTGATGGCGAGTACTTTCATTGGCCCGCTTTCAGGATGATCAGGTGTCTTTCGGCGTCCAGCCCGGGCACGGACAAGGGAACGATGCGGTCGACGACGATGTCGGCCGGCAGGGCGGCGATTTCCGCGTCGGGGCAAACGCCCTTCATCGCCAGCCAGCGACCGCCGGGGGCCAGCAGGTGGCGGGTGAGTTCAACGAAAAGCTTGAGCTCGGCAAAGGCACGCGAACTGATCTGCGCGTACTGGCCGCCCAGCTCCTCGACCCGCGCATGGTCGACCGCGACATTCTTCAGGCCGAGCTGGATCGCCGCCTGCTGCAGGAAGGTCGCCTTTTTCTGCACGGTATCGACCATGCGCACGGAAAGCTGCTGACGGGCGATGGCCAGCGGGATGCCGGGCAGGCCGCCGCCGGAACCGACGTCGAGCAGGGCGCCGTCATTGACGTAGGGCAGGATCGCCAGCGAATCGAGCAGATGATGCGAGATCGCCTGGTCCGGATCGCGTAGCGCGGTGAGGTTGTAGGTCTTGTTCCACTTCAGCAGCAGGTCGCGGAAGGCGAGCAGTTGCTGCTGCGCGGCGTCGGGCAGGTCGATGCCGAGTGCGGCGAGACCTTCCGGAAGGGTGATCGCGCTCATGCCGCCCGCGACAGGTTGAGGCGCTTCAGGTGGATCAGCAGCAGCGAAATCGCCGCCGGCGTGATGCCCTGAATGCGCGAAGCCTGGCCGATGGTCTGCGGCCGGTGCTGCTGCAGCTTCTGACGGACCTCGTTGGACAAACCGGCGACCGTTGCGTAGTCGATGTCGTCCGGCAGTTCGGTGCTTTCGTAGCTGGCCGACTTCGCCACTTCTTCGGCCTGGCGGTCGATGTAGCCCTGGTACTTGGCGGCAATCTCCAGTTGCTCAATCACCGCCGCGTCGATTTCCGGCGCCGCCGGCAAGACGCCGTCGATCGGCAGCGAAACCAGTTCGCGCCAGGCCACCTCCGGCCGCCGCAGCAGCTCGAACAGGCTGTATTCGTGCTCGATCGGCTTGCCCAGCACGCGCTGGCAATCGTCGGCGGCGACGATCTTCGGATTGACCCAGGTCGCTTTCAGCCGTTCCTGCTCGGCGGCAATCGCGTCGCGTTTGCGGCAGAAAGCGGCCCAGCGCACGTCATCGACCAGGCCGAGTTCGCGCCCCTTTTCGGTCAGGCGCAGGTCGGCGTTGTCCTCGCGCAGGCTGAGGCGGTATTCGGCGCGGCTGGTGAACATCCGGTAAGGATCGGCAACGCCGCGCGTCACCAGGTCGTCGACCATCACGCCGAGGTAGGCTTCGTTGCGCTTCGGGCACCAGCCGGCTTCGCCGCGCACGTGGCGCACCGCGTTGATGCCGGCGAGCAGGCCCTGCGCCGCCGCTTCCTCGTAGCCGGTAGTACCGTTGATCTGACCGGCGAAGAAGAGGCCGCCGATCGCCTTGCTTTCCAGCGTGTCCTTGAGCCCGCGCGGGTCGTAGAAATCGTATTCGATGGCGTAGCCGGGGCGCAGGATGTGACAGTTCTCCAGGCCGCGGATCGAACGCACCAGCGCCAGCTGGATGTCGAAGGGCAGGCTGGTGGAGATCCCGTTCGGATAGATCTCGTGCGTCCCCAGGCCCTCCGGTTCGAGAAAGACATGGTGGCTGCTCTTGTCGGCGAAGCGGTGGATCTTGTCTTCGATCGACGGGCAGTAGCGCGGCCCGACCCCTTCGATGACGCCGGTGTACATCGGCGAGCGGTCGAGGCCGCCGCGGATGATCTCATGCGTGCGCTCGTTGGTTTCGGTGATCCAGCACGGCAACTGGCGCGGATGCTGGGCGGCATTGCCGAGGAAGGAGAAGACCGGCAGCGGATCGTCCGAGTACTGCTCCTCCATCACCGAAAAATCGATCGTCTTGCCGTCCAGGCGCGCCGGCGTCCCGGTCTTCAGGCGCCCCTGCGGCAGCTGCAGTTCCTGCAGGCGGCGGGCCAGCGAGACCGATGCCGGATCGCCCATGCGGCCACCGGTGTAGTTCTCCAGCCCGACGTGGATCTTGCCGTTGAGGAAGGTGCCGGCGGTGAGGACGACGGCGTCGGCCATGAAGCGGATGCCGAGCTGGGTGATCGCACCACGCACACGGTCGCCATCGACGATCAGGTCGTCGACGGCCTGCGCGAAGATCGTCAGATTCGGCTGGTTTTCCAGGCGCCAACGGATCGCCTGGCGGTACAGCACACGGTCGGCCTGGGCGCGCGTCGCGCGTACCGCCGGGCCTTTCGACGCATTGAGGATGCGGAACTGGATGCCGGCTTCGTCGGTCGCCGCCGCCATCGCGCCGCCCAGCGCATCGACCTCGCGCACCAGATGGCCCTTGCCGATGCCGCCGATCGACGGGTTGCAGCTCATCGCCCCGAGCGTTTCGAGGTTGTGCGTCAGCAACAACGTGGCCGCACCGGCCCGCGCCGCGGCAAGCGCGGCTTCGGTACCGGCGTGGCCGCCGCCGACGACGATGACATCGAAACGGGTGGGATAAAGCATGGGAAAATGTCTTGTTGCGGCGCAGTATGGGACCGGCGATTTTACGTCAGGCAACTGGAAAATCACAGACTTAAGCAAGCCAGGCAAACACAACACACAGTTCGGCTTGCCGTCGCCGGGCTTCTACAGTAATTTTCCGGAAATGAATCACAAAACCGCCGGCAACGGCAGCCCGCTCGACGACGAGGAAATGCTGCTCGTCCTCCAGCACTCGCTGACCAAGAAACGTGTCCTGCTCATCGACCGCCACCCGCCGGCGCGCGACGCGCTGCGCCTGATGCTCGGCGCGCTCGGTGTGACCGCGGTGCATGGCGCCGGCAACTCGGCCGAGGTGATCCGCCAGGTCAAAGCCAACCGTTTCGACATCATACTTTCCGACTTCGTCCTCGACGATGGCCGCGACGGCCAGCAACTGCTCGAGGAACTGCGCCACGCCCACCTGATTCCGCTGGCGACGGTGTACATGATCATCACCAGCGAACGCGGCTATACCAATGTTGTCGCCCTCGCCGAACTGGCCCCCGACGATTACCTGATCAAGCCTTTCACCGCCGAGCAACTGCAGGGACGCCTGGTTCGCGCCATCTACAAGAAGCATGTGCTGCGCAAGATCTACGAGCACATCGAAGCCAGCGAACTGCTGGAGGCGGTCGCCTCCTGCGACCGCGTGATCCAGCAGCAACCGCTGTACATGTACGACGCGCTACGCTTCAAGGGCGAACTGCTGCACCAGCTAGGGCGCACCCAGGAAGCCGAGGAAGTCTATCGACGCGTCCTCGAAGGCCGTGTCGTTCCCTGGGCAAAGATGGGCCTGGCCACTGCGCTGCGCGACCGCAACGCCCTCGACGAAGCGAAGCAGCTCGCCGAACAGGTACTGCTCGAAGCCCCGGAATTTCTCTCCGCCTACGACTTCCTGGCCTCGGTCCATGAAGCCCAGGGCCGCCTTCAGGAGGCGCAACTGGTCCTGCAACGGGCTGCCGAAGCCTCGCCGCACAACACCGTGCGGCAGCGCCTGGTCGGCGACGTCGCCGCCCGCAACAAGGATTTCCTGGTCGCCGAGAAAGCCTACAGCAAGGTCATGGAGCGCAGCCGGGGTTCGTTGTTGCGCAGCGTCGACGATTTCGCCAACCTGTCGCGCGTCCTCGTCGAGCGTGGCGATGTCGAAGCGTCGCGGCGCATCGTCGGCGAGATGAAGCGCGAGTTGCGCGGCGACAAGCAGGCGACGCTCGCCGCCCTGGTCGTCGAAAGCCTCTGCCTCGAACGCGAGGGGGCACCGGCCAAGGCCACGCAACTGATCGACCAGGCACTGGAGATGCAGCAGGAACTGAGCGCCGAGGCCAGCGAAAAAGGCCGCCCGGTCTCCCAGCGCCTCGCCGTCGACCTTGCCCACGCCTGCATCGCCACCGGCAAGCAAGCCGATGCCGAACGCATCATGCGCCAGGTCGCCGCCGAGAACAACGACGACAACCACCTGCTCGGCCACATCCACAACGTGTTCGAGAAAACCGGCCAGGTCGACACCGGCAAGGCGCTGCTCGCCGAAGTCAGCAAGGAGATCGTCCGCCTCAACAACGAGGGGGTGATGGGCGCGCGCGCCGGCAATTTCGAGGAATCGGTCAGGCTGCTGATGCAGGCCGCCGACCAGATGCCCAACCTGCAGTTCCTGGTCAACGCGGCGAAAGCGATCTACACCCTGCTCGACAAGCGGGGCTGGAACGACGAACTGGCGCAACGTGCCGGCGAATACCTGGCGCGCGCCCAGCAGAAGGACCGCAAGAGTCCGAAAGTGGCGTCGGCCAAGCAGATGCAACTCGCGGTGGCCAAAAAATACGGCGTCGGACCGGATAGCTGAGCGACCGAGCCGGGAGCGGCATGATAAAGTCGCCCTCTTTCCCACCACGGACCCTGCCATGTTCTCTGGAATCGTCGCGGCCGTCGGCCGCATCACCGAACTGACGCCGCGCGAAGTCGGCTACCGCCTGACCGTAGACGCCGGCAAACTCGACATCAGCGACCTCGCCATCGGCGATTCGATCGCCCACAGCGGCGTCTGTCTCACCGTCGTCGGCAAGGAAGACAACTGCTTCATGGTCGATGTCTCCCCGGAAACCCTGTCCTGCACCGTCGGCCTCGACGCCCCCGGCCCGGTCAACCTGGAAAAGGCGCTGCGTCTGGCTGACGTCATCGGCGGCCACCTGGTCTCCGGCCACGTCGACGGCGTTGGCGAAGTGCTGCGTTTCGACGCCGTCGGCGACAACCGCCTGCTCGAAATCCGCGCCCCGCAGGACATCGCAAAGTACATCGCGCGCAAGGGATCGGTCGCCGTCGACGGCACCAGCCTGACCACCAACGAGGTCAAGGGCACCGATTTCACCATCAACCTGATCCCGCACACGCTGGAAAACACCACGCTCAACCGCCTGCAGCCGGGCAGCAAGGTCAATCTCGAGGTCGACCTGATCGCCCGCTACTGCGAACGCCTGCTCAGCGCCGACCGCGCCGCCTGACCACCGATGCGCGCTGCCGCGACTCTGCTGGCGGCCGTCCTGCTCGCCGGCTGTGCCGGCAGCGGAGCGCTCCCCGGTAGTCTCACTGTCACCGAACTCGAACAACGCCTCGGCGCCCCCGCCATGCGCTGGAGCGAGACGGACGGCGGCGAAACCCTGGCCTACCCGGAAGGGCCGCAAGGCTACCGGACCTGGTTCGTGCGCAGCGATGCCAGCGGCCATGTCGTCGCCCGCGACAACGTGCTGGTCGCCGCCCAGTTCGCGAAAATCCAGCCGCAGATGCGCGAGGAAGACGTCCTCCGCCTGCTCGGCCCACCGGTTCCGCACTGGGTCACCTACTTCAAGGCGCGCGACGAACTGGTCTGGGAATGGCGTTATTGCGACGACTGGAACGAACCCGCCCGCTTCGACGTCATGTTCGACGGCCGCACCCGACGCGTCCGCTCGACCTACGCCGCCTCCGAAGATTTGCGCGGCCTCAACTGGTTCGGTAATTTCCGCGGCTGGTGCAGCCGCTGAAACGTTTTCCGCAGCGCCCTTGAAAAAGCCCCCGGCCGCCCCCATAATCCAGAGCATGGTTGTAATTCCGGCAATCTGGAGGCGTTCTGGACAGGGGTTCGATTCCCCTCACCTCCACCCAAGGACATTCGAGGAGTGTCCTTGCGATGGGGGTGTACTGGTTTCGACAGGGCGGACAAAGGTGCGCAGGCAACTCGAAAGGCGACGGACGTAATCCGCGCAAATCCATAATTGCCAACGATGAGCAATTCGCTATTGCCGCCTAAAAACGGATAGCCGGGGCTGCTGAAGCCTTGTTACCAAAGACAGCCGGCGGGGACTTCGGTCCCCGTCGTCACGTTTACGACCGGCAATTCAGCCGGCGTAATGGAAGCTGCGCGTGGCATGGACACCGACGACGCGCGCCGGATTGAGGATGCCGCTACGCTCCAGTTGCTTGATCACCCGCGACACCGTCTCGAAGCGCAGGTCGGTGATGTCGGCGATTGCCTGCCGCGTCGGCAGCACCACCTGCCCGTCGCTTTCGACCAGCAGACGGACCAGCGCCAGGACACGATCGACCGCCTGGCCGCCGCGCAACGCCACCACCTCGGCCGCCCGCTGCTGGGCGCGGGCCAGCGTGGCGAGCAGGGAATCGCCGGCCAGCCCGGCCTCGCCCTCCGGCCAGGGGACGATTTCGCAGTCGGTCAGGGCGCAGGCCGAGAAGGTATAGACGCCGAACAGCAGGGTTTCGCAGCCGACGATGTCGTTGGCGATGGCCAGGCTGGCGAAACGCTCGCCGCCCGCCTGCGGGCTGTCGAGACGGAGCACGCCACGGCGCAGGCGCCAGGCCACGCCTTCATCACCGGCGCGGTAGAGGCTGACGCCGCAGTCGAGACGACGCGGTCCGGCAGTCGCCGGGGTCTTGCGATCGATCCTGAACAAGCCCATCTTCCACTCCTCCACAAACGACAAAACCCCGGTCGGGATCGACCGGGGTCATTTCAGGCAATTGCCTCAGAACTTGATGTTGATGCCGGCATACAGCGAGCGGCCCATGCCGGGCACCGGGTTGCCCCAGCCGATCATCCCGTCGGCCACCGGCGGATTCATCGACATCGTCCGCCCCTGACCGAGGTAAGCGCCGCCGAGCGGCATCTCGTAGTAGCGATCGAATAGGTTTTCAACCCCGAAGTCGAGACGGACTTGCTTCCAGGTGTGGCTCAACCGCAAATTGACCAGCCCGTAACCGGCGGTCTTGACCTCGTTGCGCATGTCGGACACCTTGTTCTTCGCCGCCACGCCGACCACCTCCAGCGCATTCTCCCAGCCAGCCAGCTTCTGGGTCAGCGTCAGCGTCGCGTTGAGCGGCATGATGTTGTAGAGATCGTCGCCGGTCTTGCGGTTCTTGCCGCGCGTGTAGCTCAACACGCCCTTCAGGCCGAACTGGCCGAAACCGGTGCTGGCCAGCGGCGTTTTGCCGGACAGGTCGAGACCGTAGAGGTGGGCGGACTGATTGACGTAGCGCAGCACTGTGAACTGGTCGGTGAGGAGCGTGGTGCGCGGCGCGTTGGTGGCGGCGTTCCACTGGACGGCGTCGATGTAGTCGCTGACATGCGTGTAGTAAGGCGTCAGCTTGAGTTCGCGGCTGCGCTCGGCGTTGTGCCAGTCAAAGGTGGTCGACAGGGTGTAGGCCTTTTCCGGATCGAGATCCGGATTGCCGACGTAACCGTTGCCATCGCCGACATAGTTGTTCATCGTCGCCGCCATCGGCCAGGTCGACCACGGATAGGCCTCGTACAGGCCGGGCGAACGCGTCTTGCGCGCGAAACCGATGTCAATATCGAGCGAGTTGCTGGCGGCGTAGCGGGCAAGGGCGGTGAAATCCCAGTTGTTGTCGTGGCGCGAACGGTCGCTGGCGTTGAAACGCGCGGCATCGGCACTGGTCATGCCGAAACTTCCCGGCGGCGCCGGGTCGACGTCGTAGCCGCGCACCTTGCCGGCATCCATCGCCACCCGTTCGAAACGCAAGCCCAGCGACGTGGTCCAGCGTTCGCTGCGACGGCTTTCCCATTCGGCGAACAAGGCGCTGCGGTCGCGCTGGCCGTCGTTGATGTTGACGAAGGTCCCGGGCCCCATACCGCCGCCGGAAGCCGGCCACCAGTCGTCGAGACGGTATTTCTGCAGCTCGCCGCCGACGCGCAGCAGATCCTTGCTGCCGAGTTGCACATCGGCCTTCAGGCTGGCGCCGGTGGTTTTGCTGGCGGTCTTCATCGGCATCCCGGCGGCGCAGGTACCGGCCGGGTCGCCGGTATAGCGGATCGGCGTGCAAGGCGAACCATCGATAGCGCCGGAATTCGAGCCGTACCAGTAACGTTTGTCGTCGCCGAAGTCCATGAAGTGATCGACGGTCTCGTGATAGACGCGGGCTTCCAGCTTGCCCCAGTCGTAGTCGCCGAGCCAGCGCAGGTTGATGCGCTTCTGCTCGTTGTCGAGCAGGTCCATGCGCTGGTTCGGGTAGAGCTGCTCCGGCATGTCCTGGTAGCCGAGCTTGGCTTCGAACAGGTGGTTGGCGTTGCGGAAGGCCAGGCCGAGAGTGTGGTTGCCGCTCCGGTAACTGGTCGAACCGACCTCGTCGCGATCAAGGCGGTGGCCGGCGCGACCGGTGGCGGTGTAGTTCTTGAAGTTGCCGCCGGCGCTGTAATTGTCAGCGGCACTGTAAGCGCCGCTATAGCTCAGGCTGAGGCTGTCGCTGGCGACGGTGGCGCTGGCGTTGACGCCGCGGGCGTCGTTGTTGCTGCGATAGAAGGCGCCAACTTCGCCCTTGACCAGGCGCTCGCCGGGCGCGGCGAATTCCGGGGCGCGCGTCTCGGCGACGATGCTGCCGCCGATGCTGTCGCCACCGACGCTGACCGGGCTGATCCCGGCAAAGACGGTGAGGGCGCCGACCTGACTCGGATCGAGGTAGGAGAGCGCCGGGTTCATGTGGTTGGGGCAGGCCGCGATGAAATCCATGCCGTCGACCTTGATGCGCAGGCGGTCGTCGGCCAGGCCGTGGATCGCCGGCAGGCTGGAAACGGCGCCGGCGCCGTAGAAGCTGACGCCGGGAACCTCCTGCAGCAGCGATGCGACATCGCTGTTGCGGGCGCCGCGCTGGCGCAGTTCGGCTGCGTCGAGCTGGGTGGTGCTGCCAGCGCTCTTGTCGCGCTCGGCGCTGACGGTGATTTCACCGAGGGTCTGCGCCGTTGCCGGCGTACTCAGGGCGAACGAGGAAAAGGCGAAGCCGATGGCCGCCGCCAGCGGCCGAACGGAAAAAGACATACGAACCCCCAATTATTTTTGATCGACGACAAGGGGGCGATTGTCGGCAAGGAAGCTGCCCACGGGAATGTGACAAATCGTCGCACTCCTGCGGCAGCGGGCCGTCACGCCGCTGGTTCAGGCGTTGAGCTTTTCCAGCGCCTCGCGCAAGCGGGCCGGCTCGTCCAGGCGCAGCATCTTACGCACGTTGGGCGCCAACTCGGCAAGCTCCGATTTCAGGACGCGACTCTTGACCTTGAGGATCTGCGACGGATGCATCGAGAAAATGCGCAGCCCCATGCCGAGCAGCAGGCGGGTCAGCTTGGGATCGCCGGCCATTTCGCCGCATACCGAGACCGGCACGCCGGCTTTCTCGGCACTGGAAATGGTGTGCGCCAGCAGCATCAGGACCGCCGGGTGCAGCGGGTCGTAGAGCGCGGCGACCTGCTCGTCGGAACGATCGATCGCCAGCGTGTACTGAATCAGGTCGTTGGTGCCGATCGACAGGAAATCTAGCCGGCGCAGGAAGATGCCGACAGCCAACGCCGCGGCGGGTATCTCGATCATGCCGCCGACCTGGATGTGCTCGTCGAAGGTGATCTTCTCGCCGCGCAGGCTGGACTTCGCCTGTTCGACGGCGGCCAGCGTCTGGTCGATCTCGTGCGCGTGCGCCAGCATCGGGATCAGCAGTTTGATCGGGCCGAAACGCGAAGCGCGCAGGATGGCTCGCAACTGGGTCTGGAACATCTTCGGTTCGGCCAGCGACAGGCGGATCGCCCGCCGGCCGAGTGCCGGGTTGGTCTTGACGCGGTCGCCGGCGGTGGCTTCCGGCTTGAGGTCCTTGTCGGCACCGAGGTCGAAGGTGCGGATGGTCACCGGCCGACCGGCCATGCCCTTGACCACCTTCTTGTACGCCTCGTACTGCTCCTGCTCATCGGGCATGTCGCCGCGATCGAGGAAGAGGAACTCGGTGCGGAACAGGCCGATGCCTTCGGCGCCACCGTCAAGCGCGTCGGGCACATCGCCGGGCAGTTCGATGTTGGCGTGCAGCGCCACCTCGACGCCGTCGATGGTCTGTGTCGGCGCGCTGCGCAGTTGCCGCAGTTTGGTCTTCTCGAGTTCGATCTGCTCCGCACGCAGCCGGTATTCGTCGAGTACGCGCGCATCGGGGTTGACGATGACGACGCCGCGCAGGCCGTCGACGATCAGTTGCTCACCATCACGGATCAGGGCGCGGGCGTTTTCCAGGCCGAGCACGGCGGGAATCGCCATGCTGCGGGCGAGGATCGCCGTGTGCGAGGTGGCGCCGCCGACGTCGGTGATGAAGGACGCAAAGCGGTGGTCCTTGAAGGCGATGGTGTCGGCCGGCGACAGGTCGTGGGCGACGACGATCAGCGACTCTTCCTTGGTCTGCTTGGCCGCCTTCAGTGAAGCGCGCCCGGGATGGCCGAGCAACTCCTTGATCACCCGTTCGACCACCTGGATGACGTCGAAACGGCGTTCGCGCAGGTAGGGGTCGTCGAACTCCTCGAACTGCCCGACCAGATGTTCCATCTGCTGGACCAGCGCCCACTCGGCATTGCAGCGGCGCTCGCGGATGATCTCGCGCGGTTTGCCGACCAGCTCGTTGTCCTCGAGGAACATCGTGTGGATGTCGATGAAGGCACCCAGTTCGGCCGGCGCGTGTTCGGCGTGCTCGCGCATCTGCACCAGTTCCTGCTTGACCGCTGCGACGGCGGCGTCGAAACGGGCGATCTCCTTGTCCACCAGACGCGGCGCCAGCGTCAGGTGCGACACCTCCAGCGTCGCATGCGACATCAGCATCGCACGGCCGATGGCGATGCCGGTGGAAACGCCCAGTCCGTGCAGGATGAAGCTCATCGCGCCTATTCTCCCTCACCGAAATAGTCGGCGATCAACGCCAGCAGCGCCTCCATCGCCTCGGCCTCGTCCTTGCCGTCGGTTTCGATGGTCACCGTCGAGCCCTTGCCGGCGGCCAGCATCATCACGCCCATGATGCTCTTGGCGTTGATGCGGCGGCTGCCCTTGCTCATCCACACCTCGCAGGCGAACTTGCCGGCGAGCTGGGTCAGTTTGGCGGAAGCCCGGGCGTGCAGGCCGAGCTTGTTGATGATCAGGGTTTCCCGGGTGAGCATGGTTCAGTGGTCGAGCAGGTTGAGGATGCCGTTGCGGCCGCCGTCGCGGGCGCGCACGAGCAGGGTTTCGAGGTCCTTGTCGCGGTGGGTCAGCGCCGACAGCAACATCGGCAGGTTGACCCCGGCCAGGCCGACGACGCGGCTGGGCTGCAGGAGTTTGAGGGCAAGATTGGCCGGCGTCGCGCCGAACAGGTCGGTCAACACCAGCGCGCCACCACCATGGTCGACCGTGGCCAGCATTTCGCGCGCCGTCGGCAGCAGGTCGAGCGGATCGTCCTGCGGCGCGACGCCGAGCTGGGCCAGCAGCGGCGGCCGCTGGTTGAGGACGTTGCAGACGTCCTGCACCAGTGCTTCGCCGTAACAACCGTGAGTGATGAGGAAGATGCCGATCATGCGGGCCATTCTAACCCGCGAGACCTACTTGTTGCGCCCCCTGCCGACCACGAAAACCCCGGCGACGACCAGCGCCGCGCCAGCCAGTTGCGCCGCCGACACCGGCTCGGCGAGCAACCACCAGCCGAAACCAATGGTCAGGATCGGCCCGACCATGCCGTAGAGCGCGGCGCGCCCGGCGCCGAGACGGTGGATCGCACCGCCCAGCGCGAAGACCGGAATCACCGTTGCGAAAACCGCCATGGCAAGCGCCCAGCCATACACCGGCAGCGGCTGGACGAGGGCGGACAACGGCTGGGCGACGGCAAAGTGGAGCAGGGTGACGCCGGTCGACATCAGCATCGCCAGCGCCGAGAAACGCAGCGACCCGAGACGCTGGATCATCGCCCCACTGCCGGAAAGATAGAGGGCATAGGCGACACTCGACGCGAACACCAGGCCGCCGCCGATCAGCACGCTACGGGTATCGGCAAAGGCCAGGTCGTGGGCGAAGGCGAAGCCGATGCCGGCGTAGCAGAGGACGACGGCAAGCAGTTCGCGGCGGGTGAACGGGCGGCCCTGAAAAAGGACGCCGATGAGCAGGGTCAGCGTCGGGTAGGTGAACAGGATCAGCCGCTCCAGCCCCGCCGAGATGTACTGCAGCCCCCAGAAATCGAGGATGCTGGCGCCGTAGTAGCCGAGTACGCCGAGCAGGAACAGGCGCCAGCCGTCGCCGGCGCCGAGCGGCGCGCCGCCGTGGCGGCGCAGCAGGCCGGCCCACAGGAAGACCGGCAACGAAAAACCCATGCGCAGCGCGAGCAGGGTGATCGCGTCGACGCCGTAGGGGTAGGCAAGCTTGATGAAGATCGCCTTCAGCGAGAAGCCGAGCGCGCCGACCAGCGCCAGCAGGAGACCGAGGCGTTCGGTGCCGCCGTTGCCGCTCATTGCGCGAGCCGCCGCAGATGCCAGGCGATGCCGATCACCGCCCCGGCGCAGAGCAGCGCCGCCGCCGTCACCCCCGGCCAGCCGGCATGGCTCCAGGCCCAGCCGGTGGCGGTGCCGACGACGCTGCCGCCGAGGTAGTAGCTCGACAAGTAAAGCGCCGCAACGAAACCGCGACGCGGCCCGGCGCGGTGGCCGACCCAGGCGCTGGCCACCGAATGGACGGCGAAGAAGCCGAAGGTATACAGCGTCAGCGCGCCGACGATCAGCCACAGCGGCGTCGCCAGCGTCAGCGCGATGCCGGCGGTCATCAGCAGCGCCATCAGCAACTGCATGCGCTGGCGGCCGTGGCGGGCGACCTGGCGGCCGGCCCAGGCCGACGACCAACTGCCCACCGCATAGAGCAGGAAGATGCTGCCGATCGCCGCCGGCCCCAGTTCGTAAGGCGCCAGGCCGAGGCGGAAGGGCAGGTAGTTGTAGAGGCCGACCAGCGTCCCCATGCTCAGGAAGGCGGTGCAGAACAGCCAGGGCAGCCCGGGATCGGCGTAGATGCGGCGGACGTCGGCAAACAGCTGACGCGGCTGCAGCGAATGTGGCCGGAAGTGCGCGGCCGGCGGCAGCAGGCGCCAGAAGGCGACGGCAACCAGCAGGCCGAGCAGGCTGACGGCGAGCAGGCCGTCGTGCCAGTTGCCGGCCCAGTCGCTGACGGCGGCGGCGAGCAGGCGGCCGGCCATGCCGCCAAGCGCATTGGCGCCGATGTAGAGACCCATCGCCCGCGCCCGCTCGGCGGGCGGCAGTTCCTCGCCAAGATAGGCCATCGCCGCCGCCGGCACGCCGGCGATGCAGACGCCGAGCCCGGCGCGGGCCGCCACCAGCAACCAGAAATCGGGGGCCCAGGCGGAGGCCAGCGAAAAGACGGCGGCGCCGGCAAGGCCGATGCGCATCAGCCGCTCGCGCCCCCAGCGGTCGGCGATCAGGCTGAGCGGGATGAGCAGCAAGGCCATCATGCCGGTGCCGGCGGTCACCGCCAGGCTGGCGCTTCCCGGCGTGATGCCGAAAGCGACCGTCAGTTGTGGCAGCAGCGGCTGCGTGCCGTAGAGCAGCAGGAAGCAGGAAAATCCCGCCAGCGACAAGGCCAGCGTGATGCGGAACGAAAGGGGCGAAGACAAGGCGTTTCCCGGCAAGGTTCAGGGGGTCGATTGAACGCCGGGCGGGCGTCGTCGGCAATTGGTATTATCGCAAGCGAGCATTCGATACAGACGAAACCATGCACTACGACCTTCCCGATCTCCGGCTCGTCGCCGCGATCGCCGACTGCGGCGCCCTGAGCCGTGCTGCCGAGCGCGTGCACCTGGCGCCGTCGTCGGCCAGCCATCGTTTGAGCCAACTTGAGGCGAGCCTCGGCGTGGCCCTCTTCGAACGCCACGCGCGCGGCCTGACGCCGACCGTCGCCGGTGAATCGCTGCTCCGCCACGCCCGCCAGGTGTTCGCCCAGCTCGAACAGATGCACGCCGACCTCGCCCCCTACGCCAGCGGCCTGAACGCCCAGGTGACGGTATTCGCCAACACCAACGCGATCAACTGCTTCCTGCCCGAAGACCTCGGCGACTTCCTGCGCGAGCACCCGCAGATTCGCGTCAGCTTGGAAGAACAGCCGAGCCCGGCGATCGTCGGCGCGGTCGCCGCCGGCCAGGTCGATATCGGCGTGGTCGCCGCCGAAGGCGATTTCGGTGGCCTGGAAGTGACACCCTACCGGCGCGACCGGCTGGTGCTGATCGTTGCCGCCGAGCATCCGCTGGCGCAAAAAACCGAAATCGCTTTCGCCGACGTCTTGAGCGAGTCCTTTGTCTGCCTGCACGCCGGCAGCGCCATCCACACCTTCATGATGAACCACGCGGCGCGCCTCGGCGGCCGGCTCGACGTGCGCATCCAGGTGCGCAGCTTCGCCGCCGTCTGCCGCATGGTCGGCGCCGGCGTCGGCATCGGCATGGTGCCGCGCTCCTCGGTCGCCGCCGACGAGCGCCTGCAGACGGTGGAGATCGCCGACGCCTGGGCGCCGCGCGACCTCCATCTGTGCGTCCGCGAACGCGCCGCCCTCGGCCCGGCAGCGCGTGCGCTGTTCGACCACCTGGCGACCATGGGCGCCTGAGGCCTCAGACCGGGGTCAGCCAATCGGCGTGGCGCGCATCCTCGCCGCGCACGCAGGCGAAGAAAGCCTGCTGCAGTTGGCGGGTGAGCGGACCGGGCCGGCCGTTGCCGATTTTCCTGCGGTCGACCTCGATCACCGGCGTGATTTCGGCGGCGGTACCGGTCAGGAAGACCTCGTCGGCGCAGTACAGTTCGTCGCGGGTGATGCGCTTGCTGCGCGCCGCCAGGCCGAGTTCGCCGGCCAGCGTGCACACCGTGCGGCGGGTGATGCCGTCGAGCGCCGAGGTGGTTTCCGGCTGCAGCAGCTCGCCGTCGCGGACCAGGAAGAGGTTTTCGCTCGAACCTTCGGCGACGTAGCCCTCGGTGTCGAGCAGCAGCGCTTCGTCGTAGCCGTCACGGCGCGCTTCGCGCACGGCGAGGATGGAGTTGGCGTACATTGAAATGGCCTTGGCCCGGCACATCTGCACGTTCGGGTGGTGCCGCGCGTACGACGAAACGCGCACGCGGATGCCGTTCTCCAGCGCCGTCTGGCCGAGATAGGCGCCCCAGTCCCAGGCGGCGATCATCACGTGGGTGGCGGCGCCGGCCGGGTCGACGCCGGTCTTTTCGGCGCCGAGAAAGACCAGCGGCCGGATGTAGCCGCTGGCGAGGCCGTTGCGCGTCACCGCCTGGCGGCAGGCGGCGGCCAGCGCGGCACGCTCGAAAGGCAGTTCGATGGCCAGGATGTGCGCCGAATCTTCCAGGCGCTTGAGATGCTCGGCGAGCCGGAAGATCGCCGGGCCGGCCGGCGTCGCGTAGGCGCGCAGGCCTTCGAAACAGCCGTAGCCGTAATGCAGGGTATGGGTCAGCACGTGCACCTTGGCATCGCGCCAGGGCAACCAGTGGCCGTCGAGCCAGATGAATCCGTCTTTGTCTTGCATGGTGGTTTTCCTCATGGAGATATCTCGGTTGACCGCGACAGCGGTCCGCTGAAGCGCGCGCCGGGTTGAGCGCGACGATGTCCGCTGTCACAAGCACCGGGTAGGCGTGCGCTGACGGAATGAACGGTGAGGAAAGGATCGGCCTGAGCAAGAGTGAAAACAAACGAATCTTCATCATCGCACATGAATTCGTTTCATTTAAGCCCACCGGGCGCGCCCCAGACCGTCGCATCACTTCGCCTGCCGGACGCGCCGTTTCCTGCATTGACGGAGAACGGATTCGACGGCAATACTATTCCGAGACAAGGGCAGGCTTCGGCGTGCGCAAAACGATATTCGTGAGGAGACGCAGTGAAGTACGACGAGTACAGACTTGACGACTTCCAGTGCAGCGCTGGCCAGCCTGCCGCGCCGCATCGGTTCTGGCGACGCAATGCCGGAATGCCGCGCCCGATATCGTGATCGATAGCGAACCTTACCGGGAACGCCTGCACCTGGCGCTGGAGGCTGCCGGCATGGACCTCTGGGAAAACGATCTGATCAGCGGCGAGGTGACGCACCGCGTCTCCCGCATACTCAGCGACCTCGGCTACGACAGCCAGGAATCGCTGGCCTACATGGACGATCTGTTCGCCCTCGTGCATCCGGGCGATCTGGCGCGGGTGCGGGCCGCCATCGCCGAGCACCTGGACGGCAGGACGCGGCAATACCGCTGCGAATTCCGGCGGCGCTCGCGCGACGGCGCCTGGGTCTGGTATGCCAACTACGGCAAGATCATGACGCTCGCCGAACCCGCCGGCCGCCGCTTCATCGGCGTCACTTTCAATATCGACGACCGCAAGCGCCGCGAAGAGGAAATTTCCGCCGCCAATTACAAGCTGGCCGAGCAGAACCGCGAACTCGACCGCATGAACGCCATCCTGCAGACGCTGGCGACCACCGATGCGCTGACCGGCCTGGCCAACCGGCGCAGTCTGTTCGAGATGGGCGAGAAGGAATGCCGCCGCGCCCAGCGTCAGACGCAGCCTCTGTCGCTGCTGATCGTCGACATCGATCACTTCAAGTGCGTCAACGACACCTGGGGCCATCCGGCAGGCGACCGCGTGATCTGCGCGGTCGCCGATCGCTGCCGGAAGCGCTTCCGTTCCGACATCGACCTGGTGGCCCGGATCGGTGGCGAAGAGTTCGCCATCCTGTTGCCGGCAACGGGCTACACCGACGCCTGGCGACTCGCGCAATGGTTGTGCGAATCGGTCGCCGAACAGCCGATCAGCCTCGCCAGCGACATCGTCACCTCCTGCAGCGTCAGTATCGGGGTGGCAACCCTGGCCGCGGATCGGGAGATCACGCCGGATTGCGCAGCGCGTTTTTCCCAACTGCTGGCCGAGGCCGATAGCGCCATGTATCGGGCCAAGGCGGCCGGCCGCAACCAGATTCAGGGCGCTGAAGGCGCGCCGCCCTGAACCGCCGTTACGCGCCGGGAAACCCCACTGAACAGTCAGCTGCCGTTTCCGGATGGCGCACCTATTACCGAGCTTGTCCACGACCGCATGCCCGACCTCGAAACCCTCTTCCTGAGCGCCAGCCGCCTGCTCGGCGACGGCGAACTGGCGGCCGCCGAAGTGCTGCTGCAGGACATCCTGCGGGAAGCACCCGACCTCGCCGAAGCCCGGGCCAACCTCGCCCTGGTGTACGACCGGCAGGGCCGCAGCGAACTGGCCGAAGCCGCCTACCGGCAAACCCTGGCGCTGGCCCCGGCGCTAGTGCAGGCGCGCCTCAATTTCGGCCTGCTGCTCGCCGCGCAGAAGCGTTTCGCCGAGGCCGAGGCCTGCTACCTGCGCGCCCTGCGGGACGACCCGCAGGCGGCGGACGCCTGGAGCCAGCTCGGTGTTCTCTACGCCTGCCACAAGCGGGAAGCCGAGGCCGAACAGTGCTACCGCAGCGCACTGGCGATCAACTCCGGGCACGGCGCTGCCGCCTTCAACCTGGCCTACGTGTTGCTGCGCCAGGGGCGCTACGAGGAAGGCTGGGCCCGCCTGGAAGCGCGCGACTGGTACGCCGCGCTCGACCGTGCACTGGCGCTGCCGCGCTGGCAGGGCGAGCCGCTTGCCGGCAAGGCGATCCTGATCGGCCTGGAAGCCGGGCACGGCGACATGATCCAGTTCTGTCGCTACAGCGCGCAACTGAAGGCGGCCGGCGCGCGGCGCGTCTCGGTGCTCTGCCATCCGCCGCTGGCCCGTCTGCTGCGCCGCCTGCCCGGCGTCGACGACAGCATCGCGCTTGGCGACGGCGTCGCCGACCCGCATTGGGATTTCTGGACGCCGCCCTTGAGCCTGCCCTACCGCTTCGCCACCCGGCTCGACTCGATCCCCGCTGAACTCCCCTACCTGGCCGCCGAACCTGCCGCTGTCGCCGCCTGGGCCGGTCGCCTTGGGGCTGACGAGGGACGGCGTGTCGGCCTGGTGTGGAAGGGCAACCCGCGCTTCGAGAACGACCGCGAGCGCTCGCTACCGTCGCTAGGCACGCTGGCGCCGCTGGCCGGCATCCCCGGCCTGCAATTTTTCAGCCTGCAGAAGGGCGCCGGCGAGAACGAGGCAGCCGCACCGCCCTTCCCACTCACCGACCTGGCGGCGGAAATCGGCAACTTCGCCGATACGGCGGCGATCATCGCCAACCTCGACCTGGTGATTGCCGTCGACACCGCCGTCGCCCACCTTGCCGGCGCACTCGGCAAGCCGTGCTGGGTGCTGCTGCCGGATTACAAAACCGACTGGCGCTGGCTGGAAGGACGCACCGATACGCCCTGGTACCCGGGCGTCGTCCGTCTCTTCCGTCAGCCGCCGGGCGGCGGCTGGTCGCCGGTGATCGATGCTGTTGCCGCCGCGCTCGCTGCCTTCGCCGCCACCTGAACGGCATCGTGCGCGCCGCGTACCAGCCAGCGGATGAAAGCCATCGCCGCCGGCCGCTCCTGGATCGCCGGCGGCGCCACGACGTAGAAACTGCGGTCAGGACAGTCGACGGCAAACGGCCGACACAGCCGCCCGTCGGCCAGGTAGGGCGCCGCCAGGCTGCCGGCCATCAGCGCCACGCCATGGCCGGCGACGGCGCCTTCGAGCATCAGCAGCGCATCCTCGTACAGCGGCCCGCTCGCCGGCTCGGGCCGCTGCAAGCCGGCGGCGGCGAACCAGCGAGCCCATGAGAGCAGCGGGTGGCGCAACAGGCGGCAGGTGTCGAGGTCGGCCGGCACCGTCAGGCCGGCGGCCAGCGCCGGGCTGCACACCGGGAAGACGCGTTCCTCGAACAACTTCCAGGCGAGCAGGCCGGGCCATTCCTCCTCGCCGTAGCGCAGGCCGATGTCGGCCTCGCCGGCGAGCAGCGGCCCCAGCCCGGTGGCGGTGGCAAGCGCGAACTCCAGCGCCGGGTGGCGCGCCTGGTAAGCGGCGACGCGGCCGACCAGCCACTGGCTGCCGAGCGCTGGCGCCGCCGAAATGCGCAAGCGCTCCTGGCGCGGCGATCGCAGGTGAGCGCTTGCTTCGTCGAGACGTAGCAGCGTATCGCGCACCACGGCGAGGTAGCGGCGGCCGACCGGGGTCAGCGCCACCGCCCGGTGGCGGCGTTCGAACAGCGGCTGGCCGAGGTGCGCCTCGAGCAGCCGGATGCGGTGACTGATCGCCGACGGCGTCAGGTGCAGTGCCTGCGCCGCCGCCAGGAAACTGCCCAGGCGCGCCGCCGCCTCGAAGGCGGGCAGCGTGTGCAGGGGCGGCAGGTCGGTCATCGCGCCGGCAGTTGCTCGGGGCTGCGGTCGCCCCAGCCGAAGCAAGCGGTCTCGCCGTCGGCAGCGACCTCGATGTAGGCGTAATAGTCCGTTTCTCCGTCGCGGCGGGGAATGCGCCAGAAATGGACGCTGCCCGCGCCATCGGCAAACCGGCCGAGATAGACCAGATCGGCTGCCTGCAACGCACCCGGTACATCGAGCAGTTCGCCGAATTCCCGGCGCAGGTAGCGCGGCAGTTCGCGCTCGTCGGCTTCCGGCAGGCCGGTGCGACCGAACCAGGGGGCGCTTTCCGGCGTCACATCCTCGGTGGCGCGCCGTCTGGCGTAGTCATCGAGTACCGCGTCGAGGCCGAAACGCGAGCGGCGCAGCAGGCGATAGGCGGCAAACAACAGTGCCAGAAACAACAGCAGCAGGACGATCCTCATCTGTTCACTCCCCCAGACAGAGTTGCACCGACAACCAGTGGGCAAGACTCTGGAAATGGCTCGCCACCAGGTTCTCCACATCGAGCACATGACCGACCGGCACGGCCAGGCCGGGACCTTGCGCGATCAGCAGACAACGGGAAGCGCTGGCCTGCTGCAGGGCGAGGAAAGGATCGAGTTCGGCATACTCGAGCCAGCGCTCCGGTTCCCCGAGAACGCTGAAAACCCCCGGCGGATAGAGACCAATTCGCCGGTCTTCGCCATTATTTGCCCGATATTTGCGCCAGTGCGCCTCCTGGCGCAGCGATAACGGCGGGACAAGCTTGCCAGCGGTCGACAACCGGTCGAGCGCCGGAAAATAGCCCCCAGTTTCGGCGAGGCCGGACCAGGCGATGCCGTTGCTGGCCCGATAGAAATCGCGCAGTTGCTCCGGCAGCGGCCAGCCCAGCCGCGCTTCGGCCGCCGCAATCTGCGCTGCCGACGCCGCCGGCTGCCGCTGCGGCGCCAGACCCGATGCCTGCAGCAGCTTGCTACCCAGCCAGAGCTCGATCATTTCGCCGGGCGGGCGATCCTTGCCGGTCGCCGCCGCGCTCACCGCCCGATCGACGCCCAGCATGGCCTCACCGACAAGGCGGCCAATCTCTTCCTGCGCTTGGCGACGTTTTGCCATGCTGGCGGCATCCGCTGGCCGGGACCGCGCTTCTCAGCGCCGGCCGCCGAGGATGGAGCCGAGCACGCCACGCAGGATCTGCCGGCCGAGCTCGCGGCCGACGGTGCCGGCGACGCTGCGCGCGGCGCTCTTGGCGGCAGCTTCCAGCACCCCTTCGCGGCGGCCGCCGCGCGGGCCGGTGGTACCGGTCAGCATGTCGCCCAGGCCGCCCAGGAAACCGCCGCCCGAGGTTTCCGCTGGCGCGGGCGCCGGGGCCGGTTGCGGGCGCGGCATCGCCGTCGGCCGGGCCGGACCGCCGGGTGCGGCAGGTGCCGGAATGGCGCCGGGACCGGCCTTCTTCGGCGCCGCCGGCTGGCCGCGCAGGATTTCGTAGGCCGATTCGCGGTCGACCGTCGTCCCGTAGGTGGCGAGCAGCGGCGAGGCCTCGATGCTGGCGCGCCGTTCGTCGACGCTCAGCGGACCGAGGCGCGAGGCGGGCGGGAAGATGAAGGCGCGGTCGACGATGTTGGGCCGCCCCTTCTCGTCGAGGAAGGAAACCAGCGCCTCGCCGACGCCCAGTTCGGTGATCGCCTCGGCAGCGTTGAACTTCGGATTGGCGCGCATCGTCTCGGCGGCCGACTGCACCGCCTTCTGGTCGCGCGGCGTAAACGCGCGCAAGGCATGCTGGACGCGGTTACCGAGCTGGCCGAGGATTTTTTCCGGGACATCGAGCGGGTTCTGGGTGACGAAGAAGACGCCGACGCCCTTCGAGCGGATCAGCCGCACCACCTGCTCGACCTTGTCCACCAGCGCCGCCGGCGCGTCGTCAAAAAGCAGATGCGCCTCGTCGAAGAAGAAGACCAGCTTCGGCTGGTCGAGATCGCCGGCTTCCGGCAACTGCTCGAACAATTCGGCGAGCAGCCAGAGCAGGAAGGTCGAATAGAGGGCCGGCGCATGGATCAGCTTCTCGGCGGCGAGCACGTTGATGACGCCGCGCCCGTTGCTGTCGACCTGCATCAGGTCGGCGATGTCGAGCATCGGCTCGCCGAAGAAGACGTCGCCGCCCTGCTCCTCGAGCGTCAGCAGGCCGCGCTGGATGGCGCCGATCGACGCCGTCGACACGTTGCCGTACTCGGTTTTGAACTGCGCCGCGTTGTCGCCGACGTGCTGGACCATCGCCCGCAGGTCCTTGAGATCGAGCAGCAACAGGCCCTGGTCGTCGGCGATCTTGAACACCAGTTGCAGCACGCCGGACTGGGTGTCGTTGAGGTTGAGCAGGCGGGCCAGCAGCAACGGCCCCATGTCGGACACCGTCGCCCGCACCGGCACGCCGTTCTCGCCGAAAACATCCCAGAAAGCGACGGTATTGGCGTAATTGGCGTAACCCTCCAACCCCAGTTCCTCGACCCGCTTCAACAGCTTGGGACTGGGCGTACCGACCGCCCCCATGCCGGACAGGTCGCCCTTGACGTCGGCCATGAACACCGGCACGCCGATGTAGGACAAGCGTTCGGCCAGCGTCTGCAGGGTCACCGTCTTGCCGGTCCCGGTCGCCCCGGTGATCAGCCCGTGGCGGTTGGTCATCTGCGGCAGCAGGGCGGGATAGCCGTCGGCGGACTTGGCGAGGTAAAGCGGTTCGGACATGGGGAAAACTCCGGGCAGGATCAGATGCCGGCATTCTAGCGCCCGGGCGGCGGGCTGGGGTGAAGGAGGGTAAAGCGACGACCAGCGGCGGCGAACAGCGCCTTGCCGAACATTGCCCCGAACTTCTCTGGCCGGGCTGGCCGAAGCAAGCGCGGCAAGCCAGAAGCACGACTGCATCGCGCATCACCTCGGAAGATGATTCGTCGACAAACCGGAACTTTACAGACGCCAGCCCGCAGTGCGACGGCGCCCCCTTGTCTCCTTTGCGACAAAGCCGACTGTTTCAGTCCTTTTATTCGTGCGCCGCGCTGAGCACGACCGAAACGAACTCGCCGCGCGAGGTCGAGTTGTTTTCCTGCTGATTGGCGGCGCACCAGGCGGCGAATTCGTCGGGGTCGATCTGGCATTCCAGGGCCATCACGCCGGAGCGCTGAAAATTGCGGCGAGCCGCGACGGCCATGGCTTTCCACTTGTCGAAGCTGTCTTCGAAACATTCCGGATCGGTCGCCGTGGCTTTGACGCGGGCCCAGGTTTCCGGGGTGTACCAGGTGACGCCGATGACCATCTGCCGGCTGCGCCGGCGGGCCTTGAGGCTCTGGCTGAGGGTGGGTTTCTTCATGGTGATGGCGGGTTCCGCAGAAAAGATCGTCAAAGCAAGCAACAAGCGGACCCAAAAAGCGGCGTGGCGGCCTGACGGGAGAACGCCGGACGGGTAAAATCGCCGCTTCTTCGTTATTCGCATTCAGGAAATCAGCATGGCAGGTCACTCGAAGTGGGCAAACATCCAGCACCGCAAGGGCCGTCAGGACGAGAAGCGCGGCGCGACTTTCTCCAAGATTGCCAAGGAAATCACCGTCGCCGCCAAGATGGGCGGGGGTGATCCGAGCTTCAACCCGCGCCTGCGCGTCGCGGTCGACAAGGCCAAGGGCGTCAACATGCCCAAGGACAAGATCGACACGGCGATCAAAAAGGGCACCGGCGAGCTGGAAGGCGTCGAATACGTCGAGATCCGCTATGAAGGCTACGGCATCGGCGGCGCGGCGATCATGGTCGACTGCCTGACCGACAACAAGACCCGCACGGTGGCCGAAGTCCGCCACGCCTTCAACAAGTACGGCGGCAACATGGGCACCGACGGCTGCGTGGCCTTCCAGTTCAAGCACTGCGGCCAGCTGATCTTCGCTCCCGGTACCGATGAGGCGGCGCTGATGGACGCCGCCATCGAAGCCGGCGCCGACGACGTGGCGACCAACGACGACGGTTCGATCGAGGTGCTGACCGCGCCGACCGAGTTCATCGCCGTCAAGGACGCACTGGAAGCGGCCGGTTTCACGCCCGAGTTCTCGGAAGTGACGATGAAGCCGGAAGGCGAGAACGTCTTTGTCGGCGACGACGCGGTAAAGATGCAGAAGCTGCTCGACGCGCTGGAAGGCCTGGACGACGTCCAGGAAATCTACACCACGGCGGTCATCGAGGAGTGACCCCGGGACGGGAGACGACATCGCGGGGCGGGGCCGGGCAATGACCGCCGCAGCCTGGCCCCTGTTGTTCGTCTTCCTGTGGAGCACCGGTTTCATCGGTGCCAAGTTCGGCCTGCCGCATGCCGAACCGCTCTCTTTCCTGCTCACCCGCTACTGTCTGGTCGTCGCGCTGATGCTGCCGGTGGCACTGGCGACACGCGCGCCGTGGCCGCGCGATGCGCAACAGTGGCTGCACATCGCGGTCTCCGGCTTGCTGGTCCACGCGCTTTACCTGGGCGGCGTCTTCGTCGCCATCGGCCACGGCCTGCCGGCCGGGATCACCGCGCTGGTGGTCGGCATGCAGCCGCTGCTCACCGCCTGCAGCGCCGGCTGGCTGCTCGGCGAAAAGGTCAGCGGCCGCCAGTGGGGCGGCCTGGCGATGGGTTTTGTCGGTGTCGCCCTGGTCGTTTCCGGCAAGCTCGGCGACGGCGCGCTCGGACCGATGCTGCTGCCGGCGCTGGTCGCGCTGCTGGCGATCACCGCCGGCACGCTGTACCAGAAACGTTTCTGCGCCCGTTTCGACCTGCGTACCGGCGCGCTGATCCAGTTCGTGCCGAGCGCCATCGTCACCGGTATCGCCGTCGCACTGTTCGAGGATTACCGCATCGACTGGAGCGGCGAATTCCTGTTCGCGCTCGGCTGGCTGGTGCTGATCCTCTCGCTCGGCGCGATCAGCCTGCTCAACCTCTTGATCCGCAACGGCAGCGCGGTCAATGTCGCCAGCCTCTTCTACCTGACGCCACCGACGACGGCGCTGATCGCCTGGGCCGTGTTCGGCGAGACGCTGACGCCGGTCGCCGTGCTCGGCATGGCGGTGGCGGTCGGCGGGGTGTATCTGGTGGCAAGGCCGGCCAAATGAGCGGCGTACGTATCCTCGGCATCGACCCCGGCCTGCGCGTGACCGGTTTTAGCTTCGGCCGCGGGCTTCGCCCGCTTGACCGGCGACGCCGGTCAGCCTGCGCTGAAGCCGACCACGCGCAATGCGGAAAGCCGCTGCAATGAGTGCGCTCCGTATTCTTGGTATTGATCCCGGGCTGCGCGTGACCGGCTTTGGGGTCATCGAGAAGCATGGCAACCAGCTGGCCTATGTCGCCAGCGGCTGCATCAAGTCGAACGACAAGGAATCGCTGCCCGAGCGCATCGGTACGCTGTTCGCTGGCATCGGCGAGGTGATTGCCACTTACCGGCCGGATCAGTCGGCGATCGAGAAGGTGTTTGTGAACGTCAATCCGCAGTCCACGCTGCTGCTCGGCCAGGCGCGCGGGGCGGCGATGTCGGCGCTGGTTCATGGCGGGCTGCCGGTGGCCGAGTACACCGCGCTGCAGGTCAAGCAGGCGGTGGTCGGGCACGGCAAGGCGGCTAAGGAGCAGGTGCAGGCGATGATCGTCCGCCTGCTGAACCTGCCCGGCGCGCCGACGGCGGATGCTGCCGACGCGCTCGCCTGCGCGATCTGTCACGCGCACGGCGGCCAGGGTCTGGGGGCGCTGGCGACGGCGGGGTATCGCGTTCGCGGCGGACGACTGATAGGATGAGAACCTGTTTGGACATACAGTATCGGATTACCTCATGATCGGAAGACTCAGCGGCCTCGTCGTCGAAAAGAACCCGCCGCAGATCGTGCTCGACGTCAATGGCGTCGGCTACGAGCTCGACGTGCCGATGAGCACCTTCTACAACCTGCCGTCAGTCGGCGAGAAGGTGACGCTGCTCACCCACTTCGCGGTACGCGAGGACGGGCATTTCCTCTACGGTTTCCTCGGCGAGGCCGAGCGCTTCGCCTTCCGCCAGTTGCTCAAGGTTTCGGGGATTGGCGCGCGCACCGCGCTGTCGGTGCTCTCCGGCCTGTCGGTCAATGACCTGGCAGCGGCCGTGGCGCAGCAGGAGCTCGGCCGCCTGGTGAAGATTCCCGGGATCGGCAAGAAGACCGCCGAACGCCTGCTGCTCGAACTGAAGGGCAAACTGGCGCAGGCTGACGGCGTGACGCTCAATGTCGCGGCCGACGACGCCCGCGCCGACATTTCCAATGCGCTGCTGGCGCTCGGCTACAACGAGAAGGAAGCCGCCGCCGCAATGAAGCAGTTGCCGGCCGACGTCGGGACCTCCGACGGCATCCGCCAGGCGCTCAAACTCTTGTCCAAAGGCTGATGCTGCTCGACGACGAACCCAAACGGCTGGCGCAGATTGCGCTGGTGGTGCTGATCATCGTCGGCTGTGTCGCCGTGCTGCTGCCCTTCGTCGGCGCGCTGCTGTTCGCGCTGGTGATCTGGGTGTGCACCTGGGAAAGCTACCGCGACCGCCTGCTGCCTCGACTGCGCGGGCGCGACACGCTGGGCGCCGCGCTGATGGTCGTGCTGCTGGTGCTGATCCTGCTGGTACCGACGATCTTCCTGGCCGGCGCGCTGGCCAGCGGCGCCGATCACCTGATCGACCTGGTCAAGCCCTATGTCGAGCAGGGACTGCCGACCGAACCGCCGACCTGGTTTGCCGAGGTGCCGCTGTTCGGCCAGCGGATGATCGACTTCTGGCACGAAGTGGCAAGCAGCCGCGAGGCGCTCAACACCCTGCTCGCGCAGGGCGTGGCGCCAGCCCGCCAATTCCTGATCGCGGCCGGCGGCGTCGTCGCCAACGGTCTGCTGCAACTGGCGTTGGTCCTGTTCGTCGTCTTCTTCCTCTATCGCGACGGCGAGGTGGTTGCCGCCGCGCTCTACGGCGGCGCTCGCAAGCTCGGCGGCGAACTCGGCGAAGGCCTGGTCGACAAGGCGCGCGGCACCGTGTTCGGGGTCATGCTCGGCATCGTCGGCACTGCCGCCGCGCAGAGCTCGGTGGCGATGCTCGGCTTCTTCATTGCCGGCGCGCCGGCGCCGGTGCTGCTCGGCTTCGCCACTTTCTTCCTGTCGATGATCCCGGTCGGCCCGCCGCTGATCTGGGGCGGCGCCGCGCTCTGGCTCTACGGCGACGGCCAGACCGGCTGGGCGATCTTCATGGCGCTCTACGGGCTGCTCATCATCAGCAGCATCGACAACGTCGTCAAACCCGTCCTGATGGCACGCGGCGCCGGCCTCTCCGTGCTCATCGTCGCCCTCGGCGTGTTCGGCGGCGTGCTGGTGTTCGGCTTCATCGGCATCTTCCTCGGCCCGGTGTTGCTGGCGCTGGGCCAACTGCTCCTGACGCGCTGGTTGCGCGAGGAAACGACATCATGATCGAAACCGACAAGCTGGCGCCGCTGGAGCGGATCATCGCGCCGACCGCCAAATCCGCCCAGGAAGAGGCGCTCGAACGCGCCTTGCGGCCCAAGCGTCTGGCCGACTACACCGGCCAGCAGAAAATCCGCGAGCAATTGGAAATCTTCATCCAGGCGGCGAAGAAGCGCGGCGAATCGCTCGACCACGTGCTGCTGTTCGGCCCGCCCGGCCTGGGCAAGACGACGCTGGCGCACATCGTCGCCGCCGAAATGGGCGTGAACCTGCGCCAGACTTCCGGCCCGGTGCTCGAACGCGCCGGCGACCTGGCCGCCATCCTGACCAATCTCGAACCGCACGACGTGCTGTTCATCGACGAAATCCACCGTTTGAGCCCGGTCGTCGAGGAAATCCTCTACCCGGCGCTGGAAGATTTCCAGATCGACATCATGATCGGCGAAGGCCCGGCGGCGCGCTCGGTCAAGCTCGACCTGCCGCCGTTCACGCTGGTCGGCGCAACCACCCGCGCCGGCATGCTGACCAACCCGCTGCGCGACCGCTTCGGCATCGTCGCCCGCCTCGAGTTCTACAACGCCGAGGAACTGAAAAGCATCGTCAGCCGCTCGGCGACGCTGTTGAACGCGCCGATCGACCCCGACGGCGCGCTGGAAATCGCCAAGCGCTCGCGCGGCACGCCGCGCATCGCCAACCGCCTGTTGCGCCGGGTGCGCGACTACGCCGAAGTCAAGGCCGACGGCAAGATCAGCCGCGGGATCGCCGACCTGGCGCTGCACATGCTCGACGTGGACCCGGCCGGCCTCGACTTGATGGACCGCAAGTTGCTGTCGGCGGTGATCGACAAGTTCGGCGGCGGCCCGGTCGGCGTCGACAACCTGGCGGCGGCGATTGGCGAGGCGCGCGACACGATCGAGGATGTCCTCGAACCCTACCTGATCCAACAGGGTTACCTGCAGCGCACGCTGCGCGGGCGCATCGCGACGCCGGCGATCTACCGCCACCTCGGCCTGCAGGAACCGGCCGGCGCGGCAGTGCGCGATCTGCTTTCGGACAGTTGATCAGGCGCTGGCGGCGGCCATCGCCACGCCGTTGCGGCCGCCCTGCTTGACCACATAGAGCGCGTTGTCGGCGCGGCCGATCGCCTGGTCCGGGGTTTCCTCGCCGTCGAACTCGCTGACCCCGATGCTGATCGTCACCCGCAATTCCTGCCATTCGGCGCAGGGAATCGACTCGGCAACCGCCTGACGCAGTTTCTCGGCAACGCTGTGCGCCTCTTCGGCGGTGCAACCGGCAAGGACCAGCAGGAATTCCTCGCCCCCCCAGCGCACCGCGAAATCGGCCTCGCGCAACTGGGCGCGCAGCGCGGCGGCGACCTGGACCAGGACGCGATCGCCGACGCGATGCCCGTAGCCGTCGTTGACCGCCTTGAAGTGGTCGATGTCGGCGATGAGGAAACTGATCGGTCGCGGGTTGCGCCGGTAGCTGGCGATCAGCTTGTCGATCAGGATGCCGAAGGCGTGCCGATTGAGGAGCCCGGTCAGCTTGTCGGTCGACGCCATCTTCTCGATCCGCGACTGGTAATGGCCAAGCGTGATGTAACAGAGCCAGGTGACGATCAGCGTCACCAGCAGGCTGATCACCAGGTTGATGTAGAGCGTCTGGCGGACGCCGGCGAGCGCGACGTCCTCGTTCTGCTCGACGAACAGGTACCACTGCAGTTCGGGCAGGTAATTGACGTTGAGGATGTGGTTGTCGCCCTCATCGACGAACTGGTACATGCCGCCGCCCTGCTTGAGGATGGCGTCGAGCTGCACCGCCAGCCCCGGCCGCTGGCGCAGGTTGGATACCGGCGCCTGGTCGCCCTGGAGGACGACGCGACCGCTGGCGTCGGTGAAGTAGATGGTGCGCTTGAAGCGCGCCTGGTACTCGCGGATCAGCCGGCGCACCGAATCGACGGTGAGGCCGATGCCGGTGGCGCCGATGTAGCGGTTGTCGAAATCGAACACCCGGTAGTTGATGAAGATGGTCAGCGCGTCGCGGTTGGCCAGGTCGGGATCGACGTTGATCTCGTAATCGTCGCTCATCTTGCGCACCCGGTAATACCAGACGTCGCGCGGCTCGCTCGGCGACACCTGTTTGAGGATGCCATCGCCGGTGTAGTAATTGGTGCTCTTCTCGGAGACGAAGAAGCTGCTGAAGGCCTTGTGCCTGATCTTGACCTCCTGCAGGTAGCGGGCCATCGCCCGCACGTCGCGTTCGCCACCGAGCACCCAGTCGCGCAGGAAGGTGTCGTGCGCCATGGTCGACGAGATCAGGACCGGCCGCACCAGGTCCTTCTGGATTTCCGAATAGATGTTGCTCGCCGTCAGCGGCAGATCCTGGCCGATGATCGCGCTACGGATCGCCTCGCGCGAGACGAAGTAGCCGAACAGCGTCGTGGCGAAGAAGCCGACGCTGAGCAGCAGGCCAAGCAGCAGGATCAGGCTGCGGCGATCGATGAGACGGAGTTTTCCGGGCATGGTGGGCATTATGCGCAAGGGAGCGGCAGAAGACCAGCTTCCCCGGTGACAGTTCAAAATGGCGATATTTTCGTGGAAACAAGCCGTTACAATAGGATGTTCCAGCACAAGATAAAATCGCCGGATGTCAGCCCACGCCCACCAGCCCTCGTTTTCCATCCCGGTCCGCGTTTACTACGAGGATACGGATGCCGGCGGCGTCGTCTATTACGCCAACTACCTGCGTTTCTTCGAGCGCTGCCGCACCGAATGGATGCGTAGCGCCGGCTTCGGCCAGGCCCAGCTCGCCGATGAAGCCGGCATCGGCTTCGTCGCCCGCAAGGCCAGTTGCGAATACCTGAGGCCGGCGCGGCTCGATGATCTGATCGAGGTTGGCCTGAGCGTCGAGAAACTCACCCGCGTCCGCGTCGTCTTCCGCCAGTCGGTACGCCGCGGCGACGAGGAACTGGTCACCGGCGAGGTTGAAATCGCCTGCGTCAACATGGCGACGATGACCCCCGCCCCGATTCCCGATTTCCTGCATTCCCGGCTCGAACAACTCAAATGAACGTCACCCAGGACCTTTCCATCCTCCATCTGATCCTCGAGGCTTCGGCCGTCGTCCAGATCGTCATGGCACTGCTCGCCGGCGTCTCCTTCATGTCCTGGTACTACATCGCGATGAAGTGGTTCGCGGTACGCCAGGCGCGCGCCAAGACCGAGGACTTCGAGCGCGACTTCTGGTCCGGCGGCGATCTCAGCAACCTCTACCAGAGCGCGGTCGAAGGCCGCCACCAGACCGGCTCGATGGAGCGCATCTTCGAGGCCGGCTTCCGTGAATTCACCAAACTGCGCGGCCAGAAACACCTCGACTCGAAGGACGTGGTCGATGGTTCGCGGCGCGCCATGCGCGCCACCTACCAGCGCGAGATGGACGCCCTCGAAGCGCACCTCGCCTTCCTCGCCTCGGTCGGCTCGGTATCGCCCTACATCGGCCTGTTCGGTACCGTCTGGGGGATCATGCACGCCTTCCGCGGCCTCTCCAACGTCGGCCAGGCGACGCTCGCCTCGGTCGCCCCCGGCATTGCCGAAGCCCTGGTGGCGACGGCGATCGGCCTGTTCGCGGCGATCCCTGCGGTGCTCGCCTACAACCGCTTCTCGCACGACATCGACCGCCTTGCGGTGCGCTACGAGTCGTTCATGGAAGAGTTCTCCAACATCCTGCAGCGGCAGATGCGTTAAGCCATGCGCCAGCGCCGACTCAAGAACGAAATCAACGTCGTCCCCTACATCGACGTGATGCTGGTGCTGCTCGTCATCTTCATGGTGGCGACGCCGATGATGACGACCGGTTCGGTCGAACTGCCGAGCGCCGGCACGGCGCCGCAGAAGCCCGACAAGTACCTCAAGGTGCAGGTCGACAAGGACGGCGCCCTGGTGCTGTTCGACCTCGACGGCAAGGAACGCCCGCTGGCCGACATGCGCGCACTGCGCGACCAGCTCACCGCTCGCCAGGAAGCCCGCGAGACGGCGGTGCTGGTTGCCGGCGACGGCGAGGCGCCGTACAAGGAAGTGATCCGCGTGCTGGACGAGGTCAAGAAGGCCGGCTTCTCCCGCGTCGCGCTGGAAACCGCGGTCAAGTAAGGCGATGCGTCCGGAAACTCCCGTCGAACCAGGCAAGAAGAAGGCACTGACCTTCACGCTGCTGGTCCATCTGGCACTGGTCGGCGCCCTTTTCCTCGGCGTGCAGTGGAAGCGCAGCGAGCCGGAGGCGATGCAGGTCGAACTGTGGTCGCCGACACCGCAGAAGGCGACGCGCGTCGCCCCGCCGGAACCGGCACCGGAGCCGAAGCCCGAACCCAAGCCGGAGCCAAAGCCGGAACCGAAGCCCGAGCCGCCGAAAAAGCTGGAAACGCCGAAGCCGCCAGCCATCATCGTCAAGGAAGAAAAGAAGAAGCCGGAACCGAAAAAGCCGGAGCCCAAGCCCGAACCGCCCAAACCGGAGCCGAAACCCGAACCCAAGCCGGTACCGAAGCCGAAGAACGACCCGTTCAAGGAAATGCTCGAACGCGAAAACCACCAGCGCCAGGCTGTCGCCGAGCAGGACCGCCTGGCCGAACTGGCCAACCAGGCGCAGAAGGCGGCCGCCAATCGGCGCGGCCTGGAAAGCTACGCGGCGAAGATCCGCGCCAAGGTGCGCGGCAACATCGTGCTGCCGCCCAACCTGCCCGGCAATCCGGAAGCGCTGTTCGAGGTCAACCAGCTACCCGGCGGCGACGTTCTGTCGATCCGCCTGAAACGATCAAGCGGCGTGCCGGCGCTCGACGAAGCCATCGAACGGGCGATCCGCAAATCCTCGCCGCTGCCGAAACCCGACGACCCCAGCCAATTCCAGCGCACGCTCGAAATCAAATACAAGCCATTTGAAGAGTAAAATCGCGCACAATTCAGAGAAACCGCCACCAATGTCCAGAATTTCCCGCCGTATCTTCCTGATTTTCAGCCTGCTCGGCGCTGGCCTGGCCCAGGCCCAGCTCTCGATCGAGATCACCGGCGCCGGCGCCAACCGGATTCCCGTCACCATCGCCGAATTTGCCGGCGACGCCAGCCTGTCGCGCGACATCACCGAGATCGTCCGCGCCGACCTCGAACGCAGCGGCCTGTTCCGCATGGTGCCGCCGAACGCCGGCGTGATGGACGAGAATGCGCCGGTCGATTACGCCGCCTGGAAAGCGCGCGGCAGCGACGCGCTGGCCGCCGGCAGCGTGCTGCGCGCGGCCGACGGTCGCATCGAGGCGCGTTTCCGTCTCTACGACACGCAGAAGGGCGAGCCGCTGGGCGGCGCCGTCTATGTCACCGGCAAGGCGCAGATGCGCATGGCCGGCCACCGCATCGCCGATTTCATCTACGAGAAGCTGACCGGCGAACGCGGCGTCTTCTCGACGCGCATCGCCTACGTCGTCAAATCGCGCGGCCAGTACCTGCTGCAGGTCGCCGACGCCGACGGCCAGGGCGCAGCCACCGCGCTGACCTCGGCCGAACCGATCATCTCGCCGGTCTGGTCGCCGGACGGCAGCCGCCTCGCCTATGTCTCCTTCGAAAAGAAGAAGCCGATGATCTACGTGCATTCGCTGGCATCCGGCCAGCGTCGCATCGTCGCCAACTTCAAGGGCTCCAACTCGGCCCCGGCCTGGTCGCCGGACGGTCGCAAGCTGGCGGTTGTCCTCTCCAAGGACGGCAATTCCCAGTTGTACTCGGTCAACGCCGACGGCAGCGGCCTGCAGCGCCTGAGCCAGTCTTCCGGCATCGACACCGAGCCGCGCTATGCGGCGGACGGATCGAGCATCTATTTCACCTCGGATCGCGGCGGCAGTCCGCAGATCTACCGGGTTGACGCCAACGGGGGCTCCGCCCAGCGCGTCACTTTCGAAGGCAGCTACAACGTTTCGCCCCGTCCCTCGCCGGACGGCCGCACGCTGGCCTTCATCTCCCGGCGCGAGGGACGTTTCCAGCTGGCGGTCATGGACCTCGCCAGCCGCCAGGTACAAGTGCTCACCGATTCGACCAAGGACGAATCGCCGAGCTTTGCCCCGAACGGCCGGATGATCCTGATCGCCACGGAAACCGGCGGGCGCGGCGTACTCTCCGCCGTCTCCGCCGACGGTCGCATAAAACAACGCCTCACCATTGCCGCTGGCGACGTCCGCGAGCCGGCATGGGGCCCATTCCTGAAATAGAACCTCGTCGGAGAAAATCATGAAAAAACTATTGTCACTTTCCCTGCTGCTCGCCCTGATCGCCGGTTGCAGCACCACCCCCGCCCCTGATGAAAACGCTGGCGCCCCGGTCGAAAGCCGCACCGGCAGCCAGCAGCCCGACGTCACCCCGGTGATCGCCGAAGGCCTCGACGCCAGCGGCCTGCCGCGCGTCCTGACCGACCCGAAGAGCCAGCTCTCGCAACGCAGCATCTACTTCGATCTCGACAAGTACGAAGTGAAGAGCGAATACCAGGCGCTGGTCGCCGCCCATGCCAAGTTCCTGGTCGCCAACCGCGACTTCAAGGTGCTGCTGCAAGGCAACACCGACGAACGCGGCAGCCGCGAGTACAACCTGTCGCTCGGCCAGAAGCGTTCCGACGCCGTCAAGCGCGCCCTGGTCCTGCTCGGCGCCCGCGAAGACCAGGTCGAATCGGTCAGCCTCGGCGAGGAAAAGCCGCGCAATCCGGGTCATGACGAAACCGCCTTCGCCGAAAACCGTCGCGCCGACATCCTCTATCGCGCCCCTGACGGCCGCGGCGAGTTCTGATCATGCGCCGCCTGCCGCTGCTGATGCTGGTCGGGCTCCTGGGCAGCCAGCCTGCCTGGGCACTGTTTGACGACAACGAGGCCCGGCGCCAGATCGCCGACCTGAAGATCGCCAGCGAGGCGCGCTTCGACCAGCAGGCCCGGGCCCAGCTCGAACTGGCGGCACAGATCCAGCGCCAGGCGGAAGAAATCGCCCGCCTGCGCGGCCAGGTCGAAACCCTGAGCTACGAACTGGAACAGGCCAAGCAGCGGCAGCAGGACTTCTATCTCGACCTCGACAGCCGGCTGCGCCGCTTCGAGGCCGCGCCGACGGCCGGCAGCGATGCCGGCCCGCAGGCGACGGTGGCCGGCGATCAAGGCGCGGAAACCCGCAGCTACGACGCCGCCCTCGACCTCTTCAAGGCGGCGAAATACGCGGAAGCGGCCGCCGCCTTCGCCAGCTTCGTGCAGCAATACCCGACCGCCACGCTGGCGCCCAACGCGCAGTACTGGCTGGGCAATGCCTGGTCGGCGCAACATAACTGCACCAAGGCAATCGAAGCCCAGAGCCAGGTCATCACCCGCTACCCGGATAGCGACAAGGCGCCGGACGCGCTGCTGGCCATTTCCACCTGCCAGCAGGAACTCGGCAACCGCAAGGGCGCCGCGCAATCGCTGGAAACCCTGCTCCAGAAATACCCGTCCTCGCCCGCCGCCGCCAAGGCCAGGGAACGCCAGAAGAAGAACTAAGTGGCATTGCGCATCACCGAAATCTTTTATTCGCTGCAAGGCGAAGCGTCGCGCGTCGGCCTGCCGACCGTCTTCGTCCGCCTCACCGGCTGCCCGCTGCGCTGCACCTGGTGCGACACCACCTACAGCTTCAGCGGCGGCGAAATGATGGAAATCGCCGACATCCTGGCCGTCGTCGCCGCTCACCCGGCGCATCAGGTTTGCGTCACCGGCGGCGAGCCGCTGGCGCAGAAGGAATGCCTGCCGCTTCTGACGGCGCTGTGCGACGCCGGCTACGACGTCTCGCTGGAGACTTCCGGCGCCTTCGACATCGCCCCGGTCGACCCACGGGTTTCCTGCATCATGGACCTCAAGGCCCCCGATTCCGGCGAAGCGGCGAAGAACCTGTGGGCCAACCTGGCCCACCTGAAGCCGCGCGACGAGATCAAGATCGTCATCGCCTCGCGCGAGGACTACGAATGGGCGCGCGAAGTCGTCCACGCGCACGGCCTGGACGCGCGCTGCCCGGTCCTCCTTTCGCCGGCGCAAGGCAGCGTCGAGCCGGCGGCACTGGCCGGCTGGATCCTTGAAGACGGCCTGCCGGTGCGCTTTCAGTTGCAGTTGCACAAGCTGCTTTGGGGTAACATTCAGGGCAAATAGCCCCGGGAGACAAACATGGCCGAGAATCGCAGGCAATTCACCCGCATCGTGTTTTCCGGACCGGCCCGCCTGTTCCTGGCTGACGGCGAACATCCGGTCGACGTCCTTGATCTCTCCCTGAAAGGCGCCCTGATCCGTCCCTGCGCCGAGATGTACACCCGCATCGGCGGCCAGGGTGTGCTGCATCTTCGCCTCGACGGCGGCGAAACCGACATCCGCATGGCGGTCACCGTCGTCCACCACCAGGGCGACACCTATGGCCTGGCCTGCCACGAAATCGACCTCGACAGCGTTACCCACCTGCGCCGCCTGGTCGAACTCAATCTTGGCGACGAAACCGTCCTGGAGCGCGAAATCGGCCTGCTGTCCCGGGCTTGATGAGAAGCGTTCTTGCTGGCCAGACCTTACTTAAGGCATACTCCGTTTATACCTAAAAAAAGATGGAAATTGCCTTTAGAACCGCAGGCATGAGGGAGTGTCATGTCGAATTTCGAGTTTCCGGAGGCCTCCGCTGACGATTCGGTCGCGCCGGGAAGTCAGCACGCCATCCTCAACCAGATTGGTGCTGCCGTCATGCTCACCGATCCCGCCGAACGCATTCTCTGGATCAACGAAGCGTTCAGCCGCCTGACCGGCTACCAGACGGAGGAAATCATCGGCCGAACGCCGAAGATCCTCGCTTCCGGACGCCAGTCGCCGATCTTCTATTCGCGCATGTGGCAGGCACTCGATAGTGCCGGACACTGGGAAGGCGAAATCTGGAACCGCCGCAAGAACGGCGAAATCTATCCGGAATGGCTGATCATCAGGCGCTGCAACGACGCGACCGGCGGAATCACCGGCTACGTGGCGACTTTCTCCGACATCAGCAAGCTGAAACATGCCGAATCGGAAGTCCAGCATCTCGCCTTCTATGATCCGCTGACCGCGCTGCCCAACCGACGCCTGCTGCGTGACCGTCTCGCCCAGGCTTGCGCGGCAGGCAAGCGCAGCAACGGACACGGCGCCTTGCTGATCATCGACATCGACAACTTCAAGATTCTCAACGACACCCTCGGTCACGACATCGGCGACCACCTGCTGATCGAGATCGCCTGCCGCCTGCGGCAATCGATCCGGCAATGCGACACCGCGGCGCGTCAGGGTGGCGACGAATTCGCGGTGATGCTCGAGGACCTCGATCCGCACCCGCAATCGGCAGCGGTCAGCGCCGAAACGATCGCCGAGAAAATCCGCGAGGTACTGTCGCATCCGGTACCGCTGACCGAGGGGCATGAGCATTACTGCACGGCGAGCATCGGCGTCACCCTGTTCCGCGGCGGCGAAAAGTCGGTCGACACCCTGCTCAAGCAGGCCGATATCGCCTTGTACAAGGCCAAGGAAGCCGGCCGCAACGCGACCCGCTTCTTCGACCAGGCGATGCAGACAACGCTCGACCACCGCGCCGGTCTCGAAGCCGGCCTGCGCCACGCGCTGGCGCGCGAGGAATTCGTCCTCTACGCCCAGCCGCAAGTGAATGCCGAAGGTGCCCTGATCGGCGCCGAACTGCTGCTGCGCTGGCAGCCGCCGGGACAGGCGCTGGTGCTGCCCAACGATTTCATTCCGCTCGCCGAGGAGAGCGGGCTGATCGTGCCGATCGGCCTCTGGGTGCTGCACAGCGCCTGCGCCACGCTGCGCCGCTGGGCCGCCGATCCGCGCCGCGCCGGCCTGGCGCTGGCGGTCAACGTCAGCGCCCGACAATTCCGCCAGCCGGATTTCGTCGAGCAGGTGGCCAGCGCGCTGAGCTACTTTTCCATTGCGCCGCAACGCCTGAAACTCGAACTCACCGAAAGCCTGCTGCTCGACAAGGTCGACGAAGTGGTGGCCAAGATGCGGGCACTGCACGCGCTCGGCGTGTGTTTCTCGCTCGACGACTTCGGCACCGGCTACGCCTCGCTCGCCTACCTGAAGCGCTTCCCCTTCGAGCAATTGAAGATCGACCGCTCCTTCATCCGCGACATCGCCAGCGATCCCGACGACGCGGCAATCGTCCGCGCCATCGTTGCCATGGGCGACGCGCTGCGCCTCGACGTCGTCGCCGAAGGGGTCGAAAACGACGCCCAGTACGCCTACCTGACCGAGCACGGTTGCCGCGCCTTCCAGGGTTACCTGTTCGGCCGGCCGGTACCGCTGGCGGAATTCGAGACCCGTCTCGAAAGCTGATCAGAGCCCGAGGTAACGGTGCCAGATCGCGTGATCGGCATCGAGCTCGGCCGAACTGCCCGCCCAGACGACGCGACCGCGTTCGACGATGGTGTGGCGGTCGGCCAGGGCGATCAGCTTTTCCACGTACTTGTCGACCACCAGCACGCTCTGTCCCGCGCCGCGCAGGCGGTCGAGGCAGGCCCAGATCTCGTCGCGAATCAGCGGCGCCAGGCCCTCGGTCGCCTCGTCGAGGACGAGCAGGCGCGGGTTGGTGACGAGCGCCCGGCCGATCGCCAGCATCTGCTGTTCGCCACCGGAGAGCTGGTTGCCGAGGTTTTTGCGACGTTCGGCGAGGCGCGGGAAGAGTTCGTAGACGCGGGCCGGCGTCCACGGCCCGGCGACGCCGCGCCGGTTGGCCTGGAAGGCAAGCAGATGCTCGTCGACCGTCAGGTTGGGAAAACACTGCCGACCTTCCGGCACCAGCGCGATGCCGGCACGGCCGATGCGGTCCGGCCGCCAGCCGTCGATCCGCTCGCCGGCGAAACGGATGCTGCCGGCACGCACCGGCTGCAGGCCGCACAGGGCGCGCAGCGTCGTCGTCTTGCCCATGCCGTTGCGGCCGAGCAAGGTCGCCGCCTCGCCCTCGGCTATGGTCAGGTCGATGCCGAACAGCACCTGGCTCGGGCCGTAGGCGACTTCCAGGCCGACGATCTCGAGCAGCGCGCTCACAGGTGGTCTCCCAGGTAGGCGCGGCGCACGCCGGCATCGTTGCGCACCTCGTCCGGCGTGCCGGTGCAGATCAGCTCGCCGCCCTCCAGCACCGAGATGCGGTCGGCGAGGCGGAAGACGGCGTCCATGTCGTGTTCGACCAGCAGGATGGTGACATGGCGGGCGAGGTGCTCGATCAGCTCGACCATGCGCGCCGATTCCTCGGGACCGGTGCCGGCCATCGGCTCGTCGAGGAGCAGCAGTTGCGGTTGGGTCGCCAGCGCCATCGCCAGCTCCAGCGCCCGCTGCTCGCCGTGCGAGAGATTGCCGGCGAGCGTCGCCGCCTTTGCGGCGAGGCCGACCTGGGCGAGGAACTCCCGGGCTTCGTCGAACAGCCGGGCCTCGCGCCGGACCGGCCGCCAGAAGCGGAAGCTGCTGCCGGCGTCGGGCCGCCCCTGGACCGCCAGCGCGACGTTGTCGAGGGCGGCGAGACCGAGGAAAACGTTGGTGATCTGGTAGGAACGCGCCATTCCGGCGCGCACCCGCTCGTGCATCGACAGCCGGGTGACGTCGCGGCCGGCGAAGCGGATCTGGCCGGCGTCGGGCAGCAGCGCCCCCGACAGGTGATGGATGAAGGTCGTCTTGCCGGCGCCGTTGGGGCCGATCAGCGCATGCACCTCGCCGGCGGCGACCGCGAAATCGACCGCCTTCAGCGCCTCGACCGCGGCAAAGCGACGCGTCAGCCCGGCAACTTCGAGCAGATTGTCAGTCACGCGACCTCCCGAACAGCGCGGCGACGCCCTTCGGCGCGAACAGCACGATGCCGAGCAGGAGCAGGCCGAGAACGATGTGCCAGTGCGCGAACCAGCTCAGCAGCAGCTCCTCCAGACCGAGCAGGACAATGGCGCCGACGACGCCGCCGTAGAGGTAGCCGACGCCGCCAATGATCACCATCACCAGCAGCGTGCCCGACTGCGTCCATTGCAGCAGGCTGGGGCTGGCCAGCCCGCTCTGGTTGGCGAGCAGCGCCCCGGCCAGGCCGGCGCAGGCGCCGCCCAGCGCAAAGCAGACCAGGCGGTAGCGGAAGACAGGGTAGCCGAGCGCCTCCATGCGCGTCTCGTTCTCGCGGATCGCCTGCACGGTGCGCCCGAAACGGGCCTCGGCCAGGCGCCCGAAAAGGAACATGGCGAGCGCCAGCGCGCCGAGCGCGGTGTAGTAGAGCGCCGCGTCGCTGGCCAGACTGAAGCTGCCGAGCTGCAGGCGCTCATAGATCGGCAGGCCGTCATCGCCGCCCCAGGCGCTGGCGGAGACGAACAGGTAATAGACCATCTGGGCGAAGGCCAGCGTGATCATGATGAAGTAGACGCCACGCGTGCGCAGGCTGATCGCCCCGACCAGCAGCGCGAACAGCCCGGCCACCGCCATCGCCAGCGGCAGCACCAGCAGCCCTTGCTGGATGCCGGCCTGGTGGCAGATCGCCGCGACGTAGGCGCCGATACCGAGGAAGGCGGCGTGACCGAGCGACACCATGCCGCCGAAGCCGAGCACCAGGTTGAGGCTGCTGGCGGCCAGCGCGAAGATCAGCATGCGCGTCGCCAGGCCGAGGTAGTAACTCTGCTCGAAGGCGTCGAGCAATGGGGGCAGGGCGCCCAGCGCCAGCAGGGCGACGAGGGCGGCAACGGGCTGCCAGGGAGCGGAACGGTGGAAAGCCATCTAGGCGCGCGCCGGGAACAGGCCTTGCGGCCGGAAGAAGAGGATGCCGGCCATCAGCAGGTAGATCAGGATCGACGCCAGCGCCGGCCCCAGCGTGGACGCCGCGTCGGCCGGCAGGACGGCGCTAAGCAAGGTCGGCAGCAGCGCCCGGCCCAGGGTATCGACGGCGCCGACGATCAGTGCGCCGACCAGGGCGCCGCGGATCGAGCCGATGCCACCGATGATGATGACGACGAAGGCGAGGATCAGCACGCTCTCGCCCATGCCGACCTGGACCGCCAGCAGCGGCCCGAGCAGGCCGCCGGCGAGCGCGCAGAGGGCGGCGCCGAAGACGAAGACGGCGGTGAACAGCGCCCGCACGTTGATGCCGAGGGCTTCGGTGATCTCCCGGTTGGCGGCGCCGGCGCGCACCCACATGCCGACCCGGCTCTTTGCCACCAGCAGGTAGAGCAGGGCGGCGACCGCCAGGCCGCAGCCGATGATCAGCAGCCGGTAGGCCGGATAGAAGAAACCGCCGATCTCGACCGGCCCGGCCAGCGCTTCCGGCGGGTTGAGCATGAGCGGCGCCGGCCCCCAGATCAGGCGCACCGCCTCGTTGGCGATCAGGATCAAGGCAAAGGTCGCCAGCACCTGCGACAGGTGGTCGCGCCGGTAGAGCTGGCGAAACAGCGTCAGTTCGAGTAACAGGCCGAGCCCGGCGGTGCCGGCGACACCGGCGCCCAGGCCGAGCCAGAACGAATCGGCGGCCTGCGCCGCGGCGGCGACGAAGTAGGCGCCAACCATGTACAGCGAGCCATGCGCCAGGTTGATGCAGTCCATGATGCCGAAGACGAGCGTCAGCCCGGCGGCCAGCAGGAACAACATGAGGCCGAACTGCAGGCCGTTGAGGGCCTGCTCGAGAACCAGTTGGGTCACTTCATCTTGCACTGAGCCACGTAGGCGTCAGCATGATTGGTGAAGATGGTGCCCATCGTCTTGTTGGTGACGCGACCCTGGGCGTCCTTGCCGATCACGCGCAGGTAGTAGTTCTGCACCGGGTAATGGTTGCTGTTGAACTTGAAGTCGCCGCGCACCGACTTGAAGCGCTTGGCCTCCAGCGCCTTCTGCAGCGCCTTCTTGTCGGCGACGTTGCCCTTCACGTCGCGCACCGCGGCGTCCATCATCAGCGCCGCGTCGTAACCCTGAGAGGCGTAAAGCGACGGCAGGCGACCGTATTCCTTCTCGAAGGCGGCAACGAAGCGCTTGTTCTCGGCGTTGTCCATGTCGTGCGCCCAGTGCGACGAGTTGAACATGCCCATCATCGGCGCGCCGACCGCCTTGATCACGTCCTCGTCGGCCGAGAAGCCGGGCGCGAAGAGCTGGGTATCGCGCGACAGGCCGGCGGCGACGAACTGCTTGACGAAGTTGATGCCCATGCCGCCCGGCAGGAAGAAGAACAGCGCATCCGGCTTGCCGGCGCGGACCTTGGCCAGTTCGGCGGCGTAATCGAGCTGGCCGAGCTTGGTGTAGATCTCCTCGCTGACCTGGCCCTTGTAGTAGCGCTTGAAGCCGGACACCGCGTCCTTGCCGCCCGGGTAGTTGGGGGTGACGATGACGACATTCTTGAAGCCCTTGTCCTGCACGTACTTGCCAACCGCCTCGTGCAGGTTGTCGTTCTGCCAGGCGACGTTGAAGAAGAAGGGGTTGCACTGCTCGCCCGCGTACTGCGACGGACCGGCATTGGCCGAGATGTAGAAGGTCTGGTTCTGGAAAACGGCCGGCCCGACGGCCAGCATCAGGTTGGAGAAGACGATGCCGGTCATGAAATCGACCTTGTCCTTCTTCAGCAGCTTGTCGGTCGCCTGCTTGGCGACATCCGGGTTCTGCTGGTCGTCGGCGACCAGGACTTCGGCCGGCAGGCCGCCGAGCTTGCCGTTCAGTTGTTTCATCGCCAGCTGGAAACCGTCGCGGATGTCGACGCCGAGACCGGCCCCGGGACCGGACAGGGTGGAAACGAATCCGACCTTGATCTGGTCGGCGGCGTGGGCGGCGCCGGCCAGCAGCAAAGCGGCGGCGAGGGCGGTCAGGCGGATCGGCATCTGGTTCTCCGGAGCAGTGGGGCGAGCGGCAAATTGTAGCGCAGGAACAAGCAGATACCGTCCCGGTCGACCGGCAAATTCGGGTATATTCGCGCCCCATGAACGAAAAAGCCGTAGTCCTTCTGTCCGGCGGCCTGGACTCCGCCACCTGCCTCGCCATCGCCCGCAGCCGGGGTTTCGACTGCTACTGCCTGTCCTTCGATTACGGGCAGCGGCACAGCGCCGAACTGCAGGCCGCCGACCGCGTGGTCAAGGCGCTCGGCGCCGCCGAACACCGGGTGATCAATTTCGGCCTCGCCCAGTTTGGCGGTTCGGCGCTCACCGACACCTCGATCGCCGTGCCGACCGGCGGCGTGCAACCGGGCATTCCGGTCACCTACGTGCCGGCGCGCAACACCATCATGCTCTCGCTGGCCCTGGCCTGGGCCGAAGTGCTGGGCAGCCGCGACATCTTCGTCGGCGTCAACGCGGTCGACTACTCCGGCTACCCGGACTGCCGCCCGGAATACATCGCCGCCTTCGAGACCATGGCCAACCTGGCGACCCGGGCCGGCGTCGAAGGGCAGAAACTGCACATCCACGCGCCGCTGATCGACCTTTCCAAAGCCGAAATCATCCGCACCGGCCATGCGCTGGGCGTCGACTACGGGCTCACCGTTTCCTGCTACCAGGCCGATGAACTCGGCCGCGCCTGCGGTGTCTGTGATTCCTGCCGGCTGCGCGCCGAGGGCTTCGCCGCCGCCGGCCTTCCCGATCCCACGCCTTACCGGACCTGACATGGACGTCGACGTTTCCCCGAACACCGTACTCTGGCTGACTTTCGCCATCGCCTTCGTCTTCGGGGCGATCGGCCAGAAAACCCATTTCTGCACCATGGGCGCGGTTTCCGACATCCTCAACATGAATGACTGGAGCCGCATGCGCATGTGGCTGCTCGCCATTGCCGTCGCCATTCTCGGCGCCGGCGTGCTTGACGCCGGCGGCCTGATCGACCTCGACAAGTCGATCTACCGGACTACCAGCCTGACTTGGCTGTCCTATCTGGTCGGCGGCTTCAGCTTCGGCGTCGGCATGGTGCTGGCGTCCGGCTGCGGCTCGAAGACGCTGATCCGCATCGGCGGCGGCAACCTGAAATCGCTGGTTGTCTTCCTCGTCCTCGGCCTCTTCGCCTACATGACGATGCGCGGCGTGTTCGGCGTCTTCCGCGTCAAGTTCCTCGACCCGGTCGCCGTGGCCATGCCGGAAGGGCAGGACATTCCGTCGCTGCTCGGCGGCCTCGGCCTCGACGAAACGAGCGCCGCGACCCTGGCCGTCCTCGCCATCGGCGGCGGCCTGCTCGCCTTCTGCCTGCTGCGCCGCGACTTCTGGACACTGGACAACCTGCTCGGCGGTCTCGGCACCGGCCTGCTCGTCGTCGGCGCCTGGTATGTCAGCGGCCACCTCGGCTATCTCCCGGAACACCCGGACACGCTGGAAGAAGCTTTCCTCGCCACCAACAGCGGGCGCATGGAATCGCTGACCTTCGTCGCGCCGGTCGCCTACACGCTTGAGCTGTTCATGCTGTGGTCGGACAGCAGCCGCGTCCTGACCGTCGCCATCGTTTCCGTCTTCGGCGTCATCGCCGGCTCGGCGGCTTGGTCGCTGGCTACCCGCAGCTTCCGCTGGGAAGGTTTCGCCAGCGTCGAGGACACCGCCAGCCACCTGATCGGCGCCGCGCTGATGGGCTTCGGCGGCGTCACCGCCTTTGGCTGCACGATCGGCCAGGGCATCACCGGCGTGTCCACGCTGGCGCTCGGCTCCTTCATCACGCTGGCAGCGATCATCGCCGGCTCGGTGCTGGCGATCAAGGTCCAGTACTGGCGGCTGATGCGCGACTAACCCGGCCCGCCGTCGCCTTCCTTCAGTTTTTCGATGACCAGCGGGAAGGCGCCGGAGCCGATCAGCGCCACGGCGGAAACGATGAAGGCGAGGCCGGCCATCGGGTCGTCGAGCACCGGGTGCAGCAGGGCGCCGAAGCCGGCGACGCTGAGCAGGCCGACCAGCGCGCAGAGCGCGCCGAGCGCCGTGAGAAGCAGGAAGGAAATCGGGAAACGTCGCATGCGGCAAGTGTAGACGAGCACCGGCTTCGGCGCGAAGATAGGCGGACATTTTAATAATTCAGGAGACACTGATGAACCGCCGCCATTTTCTTCGTTCCTGCGCCGCCCTGTCTGCTTTCGGCGTCGCCGAATTCACCCCCTGGCATGCCGTCGGCGCCTTTGCCCAGGACCTCGACAACTTCGTGCGCGGCCCGGCGGTCAAGGATCACCCGCTGCGCCAGTTGTCGAAACACGTCTGGATGATCTTCTCGCCCGACGGTTTCCCGACCCCGGAAAACCAGGGGATGATGTGCAACCTGACCTTCATCGACACGCCCAAGGGCCTGGTCGCCGTCGATACCGGCGCCTCGGTGCAGATCGGCGAAATGGCCATCCGCCAGCTGAAGAAGACGCTGAAGAAGCCGGTCGTCGCGATCATCAACACCCACTATCACGGCGACCATTTCCTCGGTAACCAGGCCTTCGTCGAAGCCTACGGCGAGATGCCGATCCACGCCCACGCCGGCACCATCGAGCAGATCAAGGGCATGGAAGGCAACACCTGGCGCCGCCTGATGGAGCAATGGACCAACCAGGCGACGATGGGCACCAAGGTCGTGCCGCCGAGCGTTGCGGTCGACCACGGCCAGGAACTCAAATTCGGCGACGTCGTGCTGCGCCTGCACCATTACGGCAAGGCGCACACGCCGTCCGACATCTGCGTCGAAGTCGTCGGCGACGGCCTGACCTGCGTCGGCGACGTGGCGATGAACGGGCGCATCGCCAACATGGACGACGGCTCCTACGTCGGCACGCTGAAAGCCTACGCCGCGCTGGAAAAGAACACCAAAACGAAAATCTGGCTGCCCGGCCACGGCGAAGCCGGCGCCGGCGTGCTGCAGTGGAACCGCGAACTGTTCGCCGGCATCTACGAAAGCTGCGTCAAGGCGGTCGAAGCCGGCCAGCCGATGGAAGAAGCCAAGACCCTGGTCCTGCGCGACCCGCGCGTCGCCAGCCGGGCCAAGGAAACCAAGGGCTTCGACAACAACATCGGCAAGTATGTCAGTCTCGCCTACCTGGAAGCCGAAGCGGCTGCCTTCTGAACTGGAAAGACGCATGAAAGAGATCAACCACCAACGCCTCGATAAAGTCGTCGCCGACGCCCGCAAGGCCGCCGACGAGCGCGCAAAGGGCTACCGCGAGCGGGCGCTGAAGCTTTACCCGTGGATCTGCGGCCGCTGCGCCCGCGAATTCACGCACGCCAACCTGCGCGAACTGACCGTGCATCACCGCGACCACAACCACGACAACAACCCGGCCGACGGCAGCAACTGGGAACTCCTTTGCCTGTACTGCCACGACAACGAACACCAGAAGCAGATCGAGGCCGACCGCGGCTATACCGACAGCCGCAACAACGCGTCGGTGGCCACCCATTCGCCGTTTGCCGCGCTGAAATCGCTGCTCGACAAAGACAAGTAGCAATGCAGCGCCCGCAACGCCCCAGCCCGGCAGCCACCGACCGGGGAGCCCGCATCGCCCTGCTGTTCGCGCTGGTCGCCCAGCGCCTCGACAGTTACTACGAACACGGCCAGGAGCTCACCCCGGCCCAGGGGGCCGCCCTCGCCGCCGACTGGCTCGCCCGCAGCCGGCGCAGCCTGACGCAGGAAGAGCGGCTCCATCTCTCCCGCCTCAGCGACGACATGGCGCGCGCCATGCGCAGCACGCTCTCCCGCGAAGCCGGCCTGTTCACCGCCCACGAAATGATGCAGGCGCTCGACCCCAACTACCACTCCGAGCTCGCTCGAACGCTGATGGTCGAGTGCGAGCTCCTGCTCGATGCCGAATGACACACCACCACCGATGACTGCCCCTGCGCCAAACCCCTCCGCACCGCCGAACCCGCTGCCGAGCGACCTGATCGCCCGCGTCGCCGCCCACATCCAGGCCAGATTCAGCCGCGAAGGCTCCGGCCACGACTGGCACCACATCGACCGCGTCCGCCGGCTGGCCCGGCGGATCGCCACCGCCGAAGGCGCCAACGCGGAGATCGCCGAACTGGCGGCGCTCGTCCATGACATCGCCGACTGGAAATTCCACGGCGGCGACGACGCCATCGGCCCGCGCGAAGCCGAGCGCCTGCTGACGGAAGAGGGCGCACCAGCGGAGGTCATCGCGGCGGTGGTGGAAATCGTCCGCAGCATCTCGTTCAAGGGCGCCGGCGTGCACACCGCGATGCGCACGCTGGAAGGCCGGTGCGTGCAGGACGCCGACCGCCTGGACGCCATCGGCGCCATCGGCATCGCCCGCTGTTTTGCCTACGGCGGCCACGCCGGCCGGCCGCTCTACGACCCCGCCGTGCCGCCGGTGATGCACGCCAGCGCCGAGGCATACAAGGCCGCCAAGGGGCACAGCCTGAACCACTTCTACGAAAAACTCTTCCTCCTCAAGGAGCGCATGAACACCGCCAGCGGCCGCAAATTGGCTGAGGAGCGGCACCAATTCATGGAAAGCTTTGTCTCACGCTTTCTCGAAGAATGGGGAAGCGCATGAGCCACCACCAACCACTGATCATCGAAGTCGTCTCCGACGTCGTCTGCCCCTGGTGCTTCATCGGCCAGCGCCGGCTGGCGCAAGCCATCGACCTCGTCCGCGCCGAAGTGCCCGACTTCCGCCACGAAATCCGCTGGCGCCCCTTCTTCCTCAACCCGGACACGCCACCGGCAGGCGAACCCTACCTGCCCTTCCTCGTGCAGAAATTCGGCAGCCGGGCGCAAGTCGAAGGCATCTGGCAGCGCATCCGCGAAATCGGCGCGCCGCTCGGTATCGACTACCGCTTCGAGAAAATCGAGGTGCGCGCCAACACGCTGGCGGCACACCGCCTGATCCACTGGGCGCAACAACGCGGCGACGCCGCCGGGCTGGTCGAAGGACTATTCAAGGCCCAGTTCGAGCAGGGCAAAAACGTTGGCGCCCCAGAAGTCCTCGCCCAGGTCGCCGCAGCCTGCGGCCACGACCCGGCCACCGTACTTGCCTATCTAGACACCGACGAGGACGCCGCCACCGTCCAGCAAATGGAACGCGAATCCCGAAGCTGGGGCGTCAGCTCCGTACCGACCTTCATCTTCGCCCGCCAGTCTGGCATTCAGGGGGCGGAGGAACCCCGCGTGCTGGCGGATGGGATTCGGCAGGCGTGGGCTGAAGTGGTGGGGTGAGGCGATGTCTGGAGGGAGAAATGACCCACCAAGTTAGAGATTTTCTGGCTGGTGAATACGGTCTCCCAAGTAGTAGAGCCCAAGACAACTGACTGTTAGCATCTGAAAAAACACGATCATATAAATCGCGACACCAGAAAAACTGAGCAATGTTTTTATCCAGTAATCAATATTTAGCTGTGACAAAACGGGTGCGGCTTGTATGTAAGTTATACCGAGCAATGTTATGACGATACTCTGAGCCGTAAGAAATGAAAACATTGCGCTTAAAAAGCGTCGCCTGGTTAGCGTTACCAAACTTCTCATCCCTCGGTTAATAACGGGTAGCATTAAAGGAGGGTCCGGAATTTTTTTGTCTAGGTCCGCTCTGTTGAATGTCGCTACCGCGGCTAGTGCGGCTATAAAGAATCCGGGCAAATTTTGAACAAAGGCGGTTATAGAGGCCACTACGCCATTTTGGTAATAAAAATTCAGCTTTCCTTTTGTTATAAAAAATATACACATAAATGCCGTTGTAATGATTGCTGGCACCACCCAATCAAAGAACCATTTTTTTTGCCCATGTATGCTTAAATATGCCCAAGGTCGCAAAAGTTGGTGAACTAGCATTATCGAGCCCAATACGCCAAAAGATTACAGAATTGATCGTCAAGTTTTTCGCAGGAGGATGGCAAAGGGTTAGGCAAGTTAAATGTATTACGTTTTATGTATTTTTCTGTAAGAACGCTGTTTGTTTCGCAGTCAAATTTTGCGGAAGAGCGCTGCCCCTCTAAACCAGTCCAAGTAAACTTGGCAACAGAATATTTTTTCAATGCTCCTGTGCTACAGACTGTCTTAACAACATCAAAGACTTTACCATTTAGCCCTTTCCCTGTCGGGGTAAGAAGCAACTTGGTTTTTTTGGGAACGGTGAATTCGTTTTGATCAAACCCCTTAACCGCTGACTCCTCTTTTGATAATTCAATCTCGCCCAATATACCTTTCTTTAAGTCACGCAAGAGATCATCTGACGGAACTCCGTTTAGATTTGTAGTTGCGAAAACATTAACTGTTTTGTATTTTCCATCATTTATTTCCCCTGAAGGGTCGTTCCGACTGTAACGATTCGAAATCGAGATGAATTTAAAAAGGTGACGGATATACGAATTGATGAAATACAATCCCACGTGAGGAATAGACTCGACGGCTGCCAAATATTGATTTCCATTTTTTTCTCTAGGCATGATGGAAATTGCGATATGGCATGAATGTTCACTTCCCTCGCCGTTATTCTTTTCGATAATTCTACGTGGCACCGCAGGTTCATTAGCAAGAGGGTCGGAAAGAACTTCGTCTGGGCGGCGCTGGTCGGAAATAGCCAAAAGCAAGAACAGATAGACCTTCCCCGAAACGGTTTGAATTTTTGCATCGAGAAGGTATGTCGCGACTTTTCCTTTTTTGTATGTACGTACGAGAGGGCGTTTTGCATTTAATTGAAAATCGACGCAGTCGTTTGCAAGTAACTCCATTGTTGGCGGTGTAAAAGGAAAGGTCGCTAGCTCTTTTGAGCGCGAGCGAGCTCGTACGTTTACAACCAATTCCATCATTGATGCGTCACGCTCGTCTCTTGAATACATGCATAACCTCGTTTGTATTGATGATCAGAACAAATGTTGTAGGTTTTTCAGCTTTGACGCAACATGAATACATCATTCGTTCGTTTTTTGACATCACTTTGCATTGCTCTGCTGGGATCAATCTCCTCACTTCGCTCCGGCCTAGGCTTTTCTCAATCATAGAGACCATCTCTACTTCAATCGCCACCGAGCCCGCCCCCGCTTCCCCGAAACAGGCTGGCAGACCGGCGTTTCCCGGCATGCGGTTTCCTTCTGCAGGATGCCGGTGTTAGAATCGCCTCCGCTTTTAGGTACCCGTTTCGCATTGCGGATCGGGTTTAAACGGGAAGCCGGTGCGTCACCTCGTGTGGCAATTCCGGCGCAGCCCCCGCTGCTGTAGGCCTGACGACCCTGTTTTTGCCACTGTGTGTTCGCACACGGGAAGGTGCAGGGAAGGATGACGGCGAGCCAGAAGACCGACCTTTGAGCCAGGTAGTGCCATTCTCCGGGGTGATGGGAGCGGTTCTGAGACAGATGCGCGCGTGCTGGGCACGCCCTGACTTTCTCCGATTCGTGCTGATTTTCCCCGGGGGTTTCATCGCTTCGGGGAGGAAGTCATGCACATCATGGAAGGTTTTTTGCCGGTGGACCATGCCATCGGCTGGTCGCTGGCGTCGGCGCCGTTTCTTGCCTGGGGCGTGCATTCGGTGCGCCGGCAATTGCAGGCGCAGCCGGAGCAGCGCATGTTGCTCGGCGTTGCCGCCGCCTTTGCTTTTGTCCTCTCCGCGCTCAAGCTGCCGTCGGTCACCGGTAGTTGCTCGCATCCGACCGGCGTCGGGCTCGGCGCGCTGTTGTTCGGGCCGCTGGCGATGGTGCCGGTCGGTTTCGTCGTCCTGTTGTTCCAGGCGCTGCTGCTGGCGCATGGCGGGCTGACGACGCTGGGCGCCAACGTCTTCTCGATGGCCATCGTCGGGCCTTTCGTCGCCTTTGGATTGTTCCGCCTCGGTCGCCGCTGCGGCCTGTCGCTCGCCGTCTGCGTGTTCGCCGCCGCCTGCCTCGGTGATCTCGCCACCTATCTGACCACTGCCATCCAGTTGGCCTGGGCCTTTCCCGATCCGGCCGGCGGTTTTGCCGCTTCCTTGCTCAAGTTCGGCGGCATCTTCGCGATCACGCAGATTCCGCTGGCGATCAGCGAAGGGCTGCTGACGGTGCTCGTGGTCAATACCCTGACCCGCTTCAACGCTCAGGAACTGCAAGGCTTGCCGCTGTTTGCCGGAAACGGGGGCAAGGCATGAAGAAGCAGAATCTGTTGATTTTGGCCGCCGTTGTGCTGTTGACCGTGCTGCCGCTGTGGCTGGTGCCTTATCTGGGCATCGGCGGCGCCGACGGCGAGCGGTTTGGCGGCGCCGACGACAAGGCGCAGCAGGCCATCGCTGCCGTCGCGCCGGGTTACCAGCGCTGGTTCGAGCCGCTGCTGGAGCCGGCCAGCGGCGAGATCGCCTCGCTGTTGTTCGCCTTGCAGGCGGCGCTGGGGGCCGGCGTTATCGGTTACTGGCTGGGTTGCGCGGTGACCCGCGACAAGCTGCGCAAACAGGGCGAAACGCGGGAGCAGGCGCCGCATGCTGATTGAGCAGGCGGCCTACGCCAACCGCTGGCGTGGCGTCAGCCCGGCGGCCAAGGCGGCGTTCGCGCTGGCCGGGTTGCTGGCGGCCTTTGCCGCGGTGTCGCCGGGCGCGGCGCTGCGCCTGGCCCTGTGTTCCGCCGTGCTGACCTGCGTCGGTGCCGGCGTGCCGGCGGGCCTTTACCTGCGCGTTGCGGCGCCGGCGGTGGGTTTTCTTGGTTTGTCCTGCGTCGGGCTGCTGGTGGCGGTCGATCCCGACAGCGGCTGGCGCTGGGCGCCGGAAGCCTGGCCGCAGGTCGCCGCGCTGGCCGGCCGCTCGCTCGCCGCGCTGGCGGCTTTGCTCGGGCTGGTGCTGACGACGCCGCTGTCCGACCTGATCGCGCTGCTGCGCCGCCTGCGTTGCCCGGCCGTGCTGCTCGACCTGATGGTGCTCTGCTACCGCATGCTCTTCGTTTTCTCGCAAGCCGTGCATGAGGTGCGCACGGCGCAGCAGGCGCGCCTGGGCGATGCGACGCTGCGCCACAGCCTGCGCTCGCTTGGGCAACTCACGGCCAATCTGGCGCTGCAGGTCTGGCAGCGCGCGCTGGCCCTGCATCTGGCGGCGCTGGCGCGCAACGGCGACGGCAGCCTGCGCTTCCTGACGCCGCAATTCGCCCACGCCGGGCGCGACACTGCGCTCGCCGTGCTGGCCGGCGGCGGGCTGCTGATGCTGGCGCGGTGGCCATCCTGATGCTGCTCGAAGCCATCTCGCTCAGCCACCGCTACGCCGACGGCAGCCTCGGCCTCGACGGCTGTTCGCTGGCCATCCGCCGTGGCAGCCGCAATGCGCTGCTCGGCGCCAATGGTTCCGGCAAGACCACCTTGCTCATGCATTGCAACGGCCTGCTGCAACCGAGCGCCGGCAGCCTGCGTTTTGCCGGCGCGCCGCTCGACATGAGCCGCGCCGGGCTGGCCGCCTTGCGCCGGCGGGTCGGGCTGGTTTTCCAGAACCCGGACCGGCAGTTGTTTTCGGCCAGCGTCGTCGAGGACGTCTCCTTCGGCCCGCTCAATCTCGGCCTCGACGAGGCGACGGTGCGCGGGCGCGTCGACGAGGCGCTGGCGGCGGTCGGCATGGCCGAACACGCCAATCGCCCGGTGCATCACCTCAGCTTCGGCCAGAAAAAGCGGGTGTGCATTGCCGGCGTGCTCGCCATGCAGCCGGACGTGCTGCTGCTCGACGAGCCGATGGCCGGACTCGACGCCGCCATGCAGCACGAACTGCTGGCCGTGCTCGACCGCCTGGCGGGGCAGGGCATCACCATCGTGCTGTCCACGCACGACGTCGATTTCGCCTATCGCTGGGCCGACGACATCCATTTGCTCGCCGCCGGCCGCTGCCTCGCGGCCTTCGCCGCCGCCGAACTGCCGGCGCAGGCCGCGGCGCTGAAACAGGCCGGGCAGCCGCTGCCGGCGGTGGTCGCGCTGCAAGGCGCGCTGGCCGCGCGCGGCATCGCCGCCGGCGCACCGGCCCGCAGCCTGGATGCGCTGCTGGCGCAACTTTCCCTGGAGGAAGCTCGATGAAATTTTGCCGATTTTGGCGGTTGACCGTGGGATTTTGCCGATGAGCGGCAAGATCTGGTTTGTCGGCGCCGGCCCCGGCGATCCCGACCTGATCACCGTCAAGGGGCGCAAGCTGCTCGAACAGGCCGGCGCCGTGCTCTTCGCCGGTTCGCTGGTCGATCAGGCGGCGACGCTGTACGCGCCGGCCGGCTGCGAGATTCGCGACTCCAAGGACATGACGCTCGAAGAGATGACCGACTGGCTGCTCGCCGCCGCCGCCCGGCATGCAACCGTGGTCCGCCTGCAAACCGGCGACCCCGGCCTCTACGGCGCGCTGATCGAGATGACCCGCCCGCTCACCGCCGCCGGCATAGCCTGGGCGGTGGTGCCCGGCGTCTCGTCGGCGATGGCCTCGATGGCGGCGGCCGGCGAAACGCTGACCCTGCCGGAAGTGACGCAGACGGTGATCCTCACCCGCGTTGCCGGGCGCACGCCGATGCCGCCGGGCGAAGAACTTGAAGCCCTGGCCGCACACCAGACGACGCTGTGCATCTACCTGTCGATCACCCTGCTGCACAAGGTGCAGGACGCGTTGCGCGCCGCCGGCTGGGCCGAGGATGCGCCGATCCTGGTGGTGCAGAAAGCGAGCTGGCCGGGCGAGGAAAAGATCGTGCGCGGCACCCTGGCCGACATCAAGCAGCGCTGCCAGGCCGCGAAGATCGGCAGCCAGGCGATGATCGTCGCCAGCCCGACGCTGGGCGCCGCCGACTGGCCCGACCTCATCCGCTCCAAGCTCTACGACCCGGCCTTTGCCCACCGCTTCCGCCGCGCCAGCTTTTCCCCCGAACTTTCTCCGGAGTCCAGCTCATGAAATCCACCACCTACCTGCTCGTTGCGCACGGCTCGCGCGGCCGCGACGGCAACAAGGAAACCCTAGATTTCGCCGCGCAGTGGCAGGCCCGCCACCCGGACTGGCGCATCGAGGTGTGCTTCATCGAACACGCCGACGTGCTGCTCGACGAAGGCCTGGACCGCGCCGCCACCGGGGCCGGCACGGTGGTCGCCATTCCCTTCATCCTCAACGCCGCCGGCCACGTCAAGATGGAACTGCCGGCAGCGGTGGAAGCGGCGCGCGCGCGGCATCCGCAGGTACAGTTCATCGTCACCCGCCACCTCGGCATGGGGCGCGAGCTGTTCGCCGTCCTGCAAGGCCAGCTCGACCGCCTGATGAAGCAACTGGCGGTGCCCGACCCGCAGACCACCGGCGTCGTCCTGCTCGGCCGCGGTTCTTCCGATGTCGGCGCCAACGGCGAACTGGCCAAGATGGCGCGCTGGCTGTACGAGGAAAACGAACACGAACTGGTCGACCTGGCTTTCACCGGCGTCACCTGGCCGCGTCTGGAAACCATCGTGCAGCGGCAGGCGCGGCTGGGCATGATGCAGATCGCCATCATCCCGGTCTATCTGTTCACCGGCGTGCTGATCGAGCGCATCGGCGAGCAGGTCGCCCGCCTGCGCCAGCAGTACCCGCAACTGGCCTTTGCGCTGGGCCAGCATTTCGGCTTCGACGAAGGCATCTTCGCGCTGCTCGACGCCCGCGTGTCGCCCGACGCGCTGGCCGGCGGCCTGCTCGAATGCGACGGCTGCAAGTACCGCGAACTGGCCGAGGCCGAGCACCTGCACGACCACAGCCACACCGCCATCGCCAGCCCGGCGCATGCCCATGGCCACGACCACGCGCACGAGCACGCCCACCACGGCTGCGCCCACAGCCACGCCTGACCCGGAAGCCGCATGTCCAACACCGTCACCGAACAACTGACCGCCGCCGGCCGCGCCATCGAACACGACTCTTTTGCCATCATCGACGCCGAGGCCGGCCCGCACGCCTACAGCGCCGAGCAATGGCCGCTGGTGCGGCGGATGATCCACGCCAACGCCGATTTCGAGTTCAACGGCCTCACCGCCTTCCACCCCGACGCCATGCAGGCCGGCATGCACGCCGTGCTGAAGGGCGGCACGCCCATCGTCGCCGATGTCGAGATGATCTGCGTCGGCCTGTCCAAGCCACGTTTGCAGCATTTCGGCCTGAGCACGCACCACTACATTTCCGACGCCGATGTGATCGAAGCGGCCAAAGCGGCGGACACGACGCGCGCCGTGCAGGCCATGCGCAAGGCGCAGAGGCTGGGCCAGCTCGACGGCGCCATCGTCGGCATCGGCAATGCGCCGACCGCGCTGATCGAACTGGTCCGCCTGATCCGCGAGGAGGGCGTGCGCCCGGCGCTGGTCGTCGGCATGCCGGTCGGCTTCGTCTCGGCCGCCGAATCGAAGGACCTGCTGATGACCGTCGACGAAGTGCCCTGGGTGGCGATCAAGGGCCGCAAGGGCGGCTCGACGCTGGTTGTCGCCGCCATCCACGCCATGCTCGCGCTGGCCGAAGCGGAACAGAAAAAGGCCGCATGAGCGCCGACGAAAAACCCGCCAAGGTCCGCAAGGGCGACGGCAAGCGCGCGCGCGGCAACCGCACCGGCTTCACCACCGGCGCCTGTGCCGCAGCGGCGGCGCGCGCCGCCAGCCTCGGCCTGCTACTCAGCGAAGTGCCGGAGAGCATCGTCAGCCGCCTGCCGAACGGTCAGGAGCAGGCCTTCCCGGTGCTCGACGGCAGCGTCGAGGAAGCCGCCGGGCTGGCGCACGCCGTCGTCGTCAAGGATGCCGGCGACGATCCGGATGCGACCAACGGCGCCCACCTGACCGCCGACGTCCGCCTGCTGCCGCACCGTGCCGGCGAGATCGTGCTCAAGGGCGGCGTTGGCGTCGGCGTGGTGACCAAGGAAGGCCTGGGGCTGGAAGTCGGCGGGCCGGCGATCAACCCGGTGCCGCGCCGCAACATCCTCGACAATGTGCGCGCCGTGGCTGGCGAACTGCTCGAACACGACGGCCTCGAAGTGAGCATTTCGGTGCCCGGCGGCGACGAGATGGCAAAAAAGACGCTGAACGCCCGCCTCGGCATCCTCGGCGGCATTTCCATCCTCGGCACCACCGGCATCGTCCGCCCGTACTCGACCGCCGCCTTCCGTGCCAGCGTCGTGCAGGCGGTCGATGTCGCGGCGAAGCAGGGGCAGACCAGCGTGGTGTTCACGACGGGCGGGCGCACCGAGAAATTCGCCATGCGCCAGTTGCCTGAACTCGACGAATCCTGTTTCGTGCAGATGGGCGACTTCGTCAAGGCGGCCTTTGCCAGCGCGGTCAAGCGCAAGCTGCCGCAGGTTTACATCGGCGCCATGGTCGGCAAGCTGACCAAGATGTGCCAGGGCCTGGCCGTGACGCATGCCTGGAAAGCCGAGGTCGACCGCAACATCCTCGCCGACTCGGCGCGTGAAGTCGGCGCGCCGGACGAACTGGTCGAGGAAATCCGCGCCGCCGAAACCGCCCGCTTCGCCGCCGAACGCCTGGCGACGCTCGGCCTGTCGGTCGCTTTCCATGAACAACTGGCGAAGAAGGCGATCCGCGCACTCAAGGGCCAATACCCCGGCAGTTACCGGCTGGCCGTGCTGGTCTGCGATTTCGACGGCAATTTCATCTGCCGCGTCGATGAGGAGGCTGCGTCATGAGTTCAGAGGTTTTCCTCGTCGGCATCCTCGACGACGGCTGGGCCGGCCTCGGCGACGCCGCCCGCCAGGCGCTGAGCGGGGCCGGGCTGGTGATCGGCGTCGGCCGCACGCTCGATCTGCTGAAAACGCAGTTGCCGAACGCCGAACTGCGTGCCATGGACGGCGCGCTCGCGCGCGTGCCGGGCTGGATTGCCGAGGCACGCGCTGCCGGCCGGACGGTTGCCGTGCTGGCGACCGGCGACCCGCTCTGCCACGGCATTGGCGGCTACCTGCTCGGGCAACTGGGCGGCGCCGGCGTCCGCGTGCTACCGGCGCCATCGACGCTGCAGATCGCTTTCGCCCGCTGGCAGAAACCCTGGCAGGACGTGGCCATCGCCTCCTGCCACAGCCAGGATGCCGGCGAATGGCAGTCGGGCGCGACGCCGGCGCACGGGCTTTACCCCTTGCTGCGGGCGGTGGCGCTGAACCGCCGCGTCTTTGCCTTCACCGGCCCGGACAACGACCCGGCGCGGCTGGCGCGGGCGCTGATCACCGCCGGCTACGGCGACGAAGTCCGCCTGTCGGTGGCCAGCCGCTTGCTGCTGGCGGATGAAATGGTGGCCAGCGATTCGTCGGCGGTCGACGTGGCGCAGGGGTATTTTCCTGACCCCAGCGTCGTGCTGATTGAGCGTTCGCTGGACGCCGCGCCGGTCTTCGGCCGCGACGACCTCGACTACCTCCAGCGTTCGCCCGAAAAAGGCCTGATCACCAAGCAGGAGGCGCGCGCACTGTCGCTGGCCAAGCTGCGCCTGAAGGCCGATAGCACGGTCTGGGACATCGGCGCCGGTTCCGGTTCGGTCGGCCTCGAAGCCGCCGGGCTGGCGCCGCTGGGCCATGTCTGGGCGATCGAGAAGAACGCCGCCGACGCCGCCAACGCGCGCGCCAACGCCGAGCGCTTTCGCGTCGGCAACTACACGTTGTGCGAAGGCAAGGCGCCGGCGCTGCTCGACACCTGGCCGGACCCGGACGCGGTGTTCATCGGTGGCTCCGGCGGTGAACTGGACGAACTGATCCGCCTGATCCTCGCTCGCCTGAAAGCCGGCGGCCGGCTGGTGATGAACTTCGTCACGCTGGAAAACCTGGCGACGGCGACGAGCGCACTCAAGGCCATCGGCGCCGGCTGGGACGTGGTGCAACTACAGGCCAGCCGCAGCCAGCCGATACTCGACATGCACCGCATGGCGGCGCAAAACCCGGTGTGGATCGTCACCGCCTGGACCCAAGACAAGGAAAATGCATGACTGAACAACAACACTACGGGAGACTCATCGGCGCCTCGCTCGGCCCTGGCGACCCCGAACTGATCACCCGCCGCGCCTGGGCGGCGCTGCAATCCGGCGCGCGCTGGCTGTACCCGGTGAAGAAGGCCGAGGAATCGTCCTACGCGCTGGCCATCGTCGAGCGCGGCGGCATCGCCGTGCCGGCCGACGCGGTCGAACTGGTCTTCCCGATGACGCGCGACGCCGAACTTCTCGCCAAGGCCTGGGCGCGCGCCGCGACGCAGACTGTCGAACTGCTCGCCAGCGGCCGCGACCTCGTCTTCCTGGTCGAAGGCGACGCCTCGACCTTCGCCACCTTCGGCCACCTCGCCCGCGTCGTGCGCGAACTGGCGCCGGAGGTCGAGGTCGAGACCATTCCCGGTGTCTCGTCCTTCGCCGCCGCTGCGGCGACCACCGGCGTCACGCTCGCCGAGGAGGACGAAACCTTCGCCATCATCCCGGCCGCCTACGGCGTCGAGGTCATCAACCACCTGCTCGACGAGTTCGACACGCTGGCCCTGCTGAAAGTGAAGCCGCTGCTCGACGAGGTCATCGACCTGCTCGAACGCCGCGAGCTGCTGGCGACCTCCGTGTTCATCGAGAAAGTCGGCTCGCCGGAAGAACGCATCGTCCGCGACGTCGTCAGCCTGAAGGGCGAAAAGGTCAATTACCTGTCGCTGCTGCTGGTGCAGAACCCCAAGCGCGTGCGCGGCGAACTGCGCCGCGGTTGCCGCAAGCGCCAAGTCGCGGTCACGGCGTAAATCCTGCGGTCGACCGGAAAAATGAGCCAAAAATGAAGATAGCAGTCGTCTCCATCACCAAACACGGCATCGCGCTGGCCGGCCGGGTCGTTGCCGCGCTGCCCGGTGCGCAACTGTTCGCACCGGAGAAATTCCGCGCCGAAGCCAAGGCCGCCGCGCCCGGCGCCGCCAACAGTTACGCCGGCAAGGTCGGCGAGCAGGTGCCGGCGCTGTTCGCCGCCTTCGACGGCATCGTCGCCATCGTCTCGCTCGGCGCCGTCGTCCGCCTGATTGCCCCGCACTTGAAGGGCAAGGAAGTCGATCCGGCCGTGGTCGTCGTCGACGAAGCCGGCAGGTTCGCCATCCCGGTTCTCTCCGGCCACCTCGGCGGCGCCAACCGGTTGGCCGGCCACCTCGCCGCCGTGCTCGGCGCCCAGGCGGTGCTGACCACTGCCTCGGATGCGCGCGAAACCATCGGCGTCGACCTCCTCGGCCGCGAACTCGGCTGGACCTTCGAGGCGACGCACGACGAACTGGTGCGGGTCAGCGCGGCGATGGTCAACGACGAGCCGGTCGCCCTGGTCCAGGAAGCCGGCTCGCCGGACTGGTGGCCAAACCACGCCAACGGCCGCAACGGCCCGCTGCCGGCCAATGTGACGCGCTTCGCAAAACTGGAGGAAGTCGACGTCGGCCGCTACGCCGCAGTGCTGTGGATCAGCGAGCGGGCGATGCCGGCAAGCTACGCGGCGCAACTGGCCGGCCGCTGCGTGATCTATCGCCCATGAAAATCCACCGCATACGCAACCACGGAGCACCACTCCCCCCCTCGCGAGCGCCGAGCAGCGCAGGCCGGCCGGGGGCCGTCGGTTCGCAATGTTTGAGCCGCAGGCGAGTTTTGCGAACCGCCCGGCCGGTCGAGCAGCGCAGGGAACCGGGCCGACGGCCCGGCGCGAACGTGGGGGTCGCCTTTCTTTGCTTCCTTTCTTTGGCGAAGCAAAGAAAGGGAGACGCCGGTCAACGGCGGAAAACAGCGGCCGAACTGGAACCCCGCTCGTTTTCGCCTGACCTTCGCTGCTTGGCGCTCTCGAAGGGAGAGAGATCCGCGCTCCGTAGTTGCGCACCGAGAGCGAGGGTATTTTGAAAATCACCCTCGGCCTCGGTTGCGACCGCAACACCCCCGCCAGCACCATCGCCAGCTGCATCGAAGAAGCGCTCGCCGCCTGCGGCGCGACGCCAGACGATGTCCGGGCGGCAGCCAGTATCGACCTCAAGGCCGACGAACCCGGCCTCCTTGAAGTCATCGCCCGCCACGGCTGGCCGGCGCTGTTCTACCCGGCCAGCGAACTGGCCGCGGTCGACGTGCCCAATCCGTCGGAAACCGTGCGCAAGTACACCGGTACGCCGTCGGTTTCGGAAGCCGCCGCGCTGCTCGCAGCCGGCGCCGACAAAACGCATCTCCTCATCGAAAAACACCGGCTGCGCGGCCCGGACGGCCGCAATGCCACCGTCTCCATTGCCAGGATTCCCCATGAACGCACCTGACCATCCCGCCGCCCAAGGCAAGATCATGCTCGTCGGCCTCGGCCCGGGCAGCCACGACCACCTGACGGCGCGCGCCCGCGCGGCGATTGCCGAGGCCGACACGATCATCGGCTACGTCACCTACATCCGCCTGATAGCCGACCTGGTCGAGGGCAAGGAAGTCATCAAGAAGTCGATGACCGAAGAACTCGACCGCGCCGTCGAAGCGCTCGACCGCGCCCGCCAGGGCAAGAAGGTGGCGCTGATCTCCTCGGGCGATGCCGGCGTCTACGGCATGGCCGGGCCGACCTTCGAGGTGCTGTTCCAGGCCGGGTGGACGCCGGACGCCGATATCGAGGTCGAGATCGTCCCCGGCGCCTCGGCGATCAACACCTGCGCGGCGCTGGTCGGTGCGCCGCTGACCCACGATTTCTGCGCCATTTCGCTGTCCGACCTGCTGACGCCCTGGCCGACCATCGCCCGCCGGCTCGACGCGGTGGCCTATGCCGATTTCGTCGTCGCGCTGTACAACCCGAAGAGCGGTCGGCGCACGCAGCAGATCGTCGAAGCGCAGCGCCTGTTCCTGCGCCATCGCGACCCGCAGACGCCGGTGGCCATCGTCAAGTCCGGCCACCGCCCGAAGCAGCGCATCGAGCTGACGACGCTGGAGCGCATGGCCGAGGCCGAGATCGGCATGCTGTCGACGGTACTGATCGGCAATTCCAACACCTTCATCAAGCACGGCCTGATGGTGACGCCGCGCGGCTACGCCAACAAGTACGCGGTGGAGGCCGGCGAGCGCAACACGCATGCCGGCGAACAGGCCGGGCGTTCCTTGTCCACCGGCCTCAACGGCTGGCTGGCGACGATCCAGGCGAGCGGCCGCAGCGCCGCCGAACTGGCCGCCGACTACGGCCTGCCGGAGGATTACATCGCCGCCGCCTTGCTGAGCGAACTGCCGCCGGCAGGCGAGGAGGCTGAAATTGAAGGCTGAACGCGCCGTGAGCGAGATCATCAAGCCGAAGATCCGCGACTACAGCCGGCAGATCCTGGTGTGCACCGGCCCGCGCTGTACGCAGAACGGCGAGGGCGAGGCGCTGTTCAACGCCTTGCAGGGCAAGCTGCGTGCCGCCGGCCTCGGCGTCGATGCCGGCCCGGCGCGGATCAAGCGCACGCGCACCGGCTGCGTCGCCGCCTGCCAGGGCGGGCCGATTGTCGCCGTGCAACCGGACGGCGTCTGGTATTACAACGTGACCGACGAGAACATCGACCGCATCGTCCAACAGCACCTGAAAGACGGCGCGGTCGTCGAAGACCTGGTCTTTCACCGCAACGGCAGCGGAGTCGAAGCATGCTGAGCCGCGGCAGCAAATTTCCGGCCGGGCGCGTCGCGCTGATCGGCGCCGGCCCCGGCGACCCAGAACTGCTGACGCTGAAGGCCTACCGGCGCCTGCAGCAGGCCGAGGTGATGCTCTACGACAACCTGGTCAGCCCGGAAATCGTCGATTTCTGCCCGTCGACCGTGGAGCGCATCTACGTCGGCAAATCGGCCGGCAACCACACGCTGCCGCAGGAGGAAATCAGCCGGCGCCTGCTCGACCTGGCCCGCGCCAGCCGCCGCGTGGTCCGGCTGAAAGGCGGCGATCCCTTCGTTTTCGGGCGCGGCGGCGAGGAGATGGCGCTGCTCGTCGAGCACGGCATCGAAGTCGAGATCGTCCCCGGCATCACCGCCGCACTCGGCGCCGCTGCCGCCTTCGGCTTTCCGCTGACGCACCGCGACCATGCCCAGAGCTGCGTCTTCGTCACCGGGCACTACAAGGATCACAGCATCGACCTCAACTGGCAGGCGCTCGCCCAGCCGCAGCAGACGATCGCGATCTACATGGGCGTTGGCGGGCTCGACATCATCGCCCGGCAGTTGCAGGCGCACGGGCTGCCCGGAGCGACGCCGGCAGCGCTGATCTACCGCGCCACCTGGCCGAACCAGAAGATCTATCCGGCGACACTGGCGACGCTACCGGAAGTCGCCCGGCGCCACGCGGTCGCGCCGCCGGCCCTGCTCGTCATCGGCGACGTCGTCGCGCTGGCGGAAAATCCCTGAGCCAAAAAAAACCGACCGGGCGAACCGGTCGGTTTTGTCTTGTGGCGCCGCAGCGCTTACTGAACTTGCTGGATGCCGGCGATGACCCAACCGCGATTGCCGTCGCGCGGCTTGGTCATGTGCCAGACTTCGGCGAAATCGATCACCGGGCCGTCGCGCTCTTCGCGAATCTGGCCGCTGAAGTGGACGCTGACGATGTAGCGGTTGGCTTCCTCGACCACTTCGATGACCTGGGCGTCGAGATGGACGACGTCGGTTTCCTGCGCCGCACCCTTGCGCTCGTCGATCGCCATCTTGATCTCGGCGAACATTTCCGGCGACGAGAACTCGCGGATGTCGTCGAGGTTGCCGGCGTCGTTGGCCGCCTGCAGGCGGATGAAGTTGACCTTGGCGTTGCGCACGAAAGCTTCGACATCGAAGTCGGCCGGAATGTTGCCGCCAGTCGATTCAACGGCCTGGGCCGCCGACGTGAAGGACGAACCACCTGCCGGCGTGAAATCCGGCCGCGCCACATTGCCCGGCTGGCCGCCGTAATTGGCACCAGCGCCGGCGTACTGCATGCCCTGCGCCTGAGCGCCGGCCTTCTTGCGCATGAAGAAGCCGATGGCGGCGATCACGGCGAAAGCCAGCAGGGCGATCATCATGAAGTTGGCCAGTCCTTCGCCGAAACCGAAGTGCGAAGCCAGCGCGGCCAGACCGAGACCGGCGGCGAGACCGGCAATCGGCCCCATCCATGAGCGCTTCGGCTGCGCCTGCGGGGCCGCAGCGGGTGCCTGATGCGGCGCTTGCTGGACGTTACGGCTCGGCGGCGTGGCTTGGCGCTGCATGCCGAACGAGCTACCACCACCCAGGCGTTTGGCTTCGGCGTCGTTGATGTTGAGCGTCAGGCCGAGGATGACGGCCGCCGCCATGGCGATGAATTTGTTCATGAATGTCTCCTTTGGGGAACAAGTGGGGGCATTGTACGCAGCCAACGCCTTCCAAAAAAACAGGGTGACGCTAATTGACGATCCGAAAAAACCGGAAACTCAAGCACCAAACAGCGCTGCCGCTGCCTGCGGCTGCGACGGGAAATAGAAATGCACGTAGGAGGCGGTCAGCCGCTGCCGGCGGAAGATCGCCTCGCCCTCGCGGCCTTCGGCAGTGACAGCGCGACACAGCGGCGACAGCGGCGTCTCGCTCTTCGAGTAATGGAAGGTGTGGCCAGCCAGCCGGCCTTCCGGCAAGTCGGCGAACTGCGTGCCGAGCGCCGCCAGGCGCGGCTGCATGACCGCCCGCCCGGGCAGCAGACCGGCGAAGCGGTACGTCTGGCCGGCCTTGTCCACCACTTCCTCGAACAGGCTCATCATGCCGCCGCACTCGGCGAGCAGCGGCTTGCCGGCGTCGACGTGGGCGTGCAGCGCCTGCCACAGGCCGACATTGGCGCTCAGCGCGGTAGCGTGCAGTTCCGGGTAGCCGCCGGGCAGCCAGACGGCGTCGCACTCGGGCAGCGGATCGCCGGCCACCGGCGAGAAGAAGCGCAATTCGGCGCCGAGCCCGAACAGGGTTTCCAGGTTCGCCGGGTAGATGAAGCCGTAGGCCGCGTCGCGGGCGATGGCGATGCGCCGGCCGGCAAGCAAGGGCGGCAGGGCCGGCGGCGGGGCGGCGGTGAAATTTACCGCTTTGGGCAAGTCGACCGTGGCACTCGCGGCGAGCGCGTCGGCCAGCTTGTCGAGGCGGCTTGCGAGGTCGTCGATCTCGGCCGCCTGGAGCAAGCCAAGATGGCGCTCGGGCAGGCTGTCGCCACTCTTCGGCAGGGCACCGAACCAGCCCATGCCGGGTTTCAGGCTTTCCTGGAGCATGGCGGCGTGGCGCGGGCTGGCGACGCGGTTGGCCAGCACGCCAGCGAACGGCAGGCCGGAGCGGTAGGTCGCCAGGCCGTGCGCGACGGCACCGAAGGTCTGGGCCATAGCGCCCGCGTCGATCAGCGCCATGACCGGGATGGCGAAACGTTCGGCGATGTCGGCCGCCGACGGCCTGCCGTCGAACAGCCCCATGACGCCCTCGACCAGGATCAGCTCGGACTCCGCCGCCGCGCGGGCCAGTCGCCAACGCGCGTCGTCCTCGCCGCACATGCCGAGATCGAGGTTCTGGCACGGTCGACCGCTGGCGAAGGCATGAATCTGCGGATCGAGGAAATCCGGCCCGCACTTGAAGACGGTGACGCGCCGCCCCTGCCGCGCATGCAGGCGGGCCAGCGCGGCGGTGACGGTGGTCTTGCCCTGGCCGGAAGCGGGCGCGGCGACAAGCAGGGCGGGACAGGCCGGCATCAGTACTCCAGCCCGGGCATCGCCTTGACCCCGGCCTGGAAGGCGTGTTTTTCCATGCCAATCTCGCTCACCGTGTCGGCGGCATCGCGCAAGGCCTGCGGCGCGGCGCGGCCGGTGACGATGACGTGCTGCAGGGCCGGACGCGAGAGCAACCTGGCGATCACCGCGTCAAGGTCGAGCCAGCCGTACTTGAAGGCGTAGGTCATCTCGTCGAGGACGACCAGGCCGATCTCCGGATTTTCCAGGTGGCCGCAGGCGATTTCCCAGGCTAACTGGGCGGCTTTGGCGTCGCGCTCCTTGTCCTGGGTTTCCCAGGTGAAGCCTTCGCCGCCGACATGCCAGGCGACGTTGGGCTGCTGGCGGAAGAAGGCTTCCTCGCCGGTGTCCGAGCGCCCCTTGACGAACTGGACGACGCCGACCTTGAAGCCATGGCCGAGCGCCCGGGCGACGACGCCGAAGGCGGCCGAGGACTTGCCCTTGCCGTTGCCGGTGTTGATCACCAGCACGCCGCGTTCCTGTTGGGCGGCGTCGATCTTGCCGTCGATCACGGCCTTTTTCTTCTGCATGCGTTGTTGGTGGCTGATCGTCATGGGCTTACTCCGGAATGAAACAGCGCTGGCCGTGGTCTTCGATCTGCCGCAGCCCGTAGCCGTAGAGTCCGGACAGCGTTGCCGCAGTCAGGACGGTATCGACCGTACCCTGTGCGCAACGGCCGTCGCCGTAGACCAGCAGCGCCCGGTCGCAGAAGCGGTGGGCCAGCGCCGGGTCGTGCAGGACCATGACGACGGCGGCGCCGCAATCGCGGGCGGCACCGGCGAACAGTTCGAGGACGGCCATCTGGTGGTTGAGGTCGAGATGCGACAGCGGTTCGTCGAGCAGGTAGAGCGGCGGCGCCTGGGTCAGCAAGGTGGCGATGGAGAGGCGCTGGCGTTCGCCGCCGGACAGCGTATGCACCTGGCGCGCCTCCATGCCGGCCAAGCCCAGCGCCTTGAGCGCGCCGCGCGCCAGTTCGGCGTCGCGCTTCGACTCCCAGTCCCAGCGGCCGAGGTGAGGATGGCGACCGGTAAGGGCGGTTTCGAGCACGGTCGAACCGAAGGGGTCGCTCTGGAACTGGCCTAGCCAGCCCCGGCGCAAGGCCGCCTGACGCGGCGGCAGCAGGGCGCAATCTTCGCCATCGAGCAGCACGGCGCCGGCTCGCGGCGGACGCAGGCCGGCCAGCGTGGACAGCAGCGTCGACTTGCCGGCACCGTTGCGGCCAAGGATGGCCAGGCTTTCGCCCGGCTGCAGGCTCAGGTTCAGGCGGTCGACAACGGTCTTGCCACCGATATCGACGCTGAGCTGCCGGGCTTCAAGCAAGGGGGCGCTCACTTCGGCTGCCTCGACAGCAGGAAAAGGAAGACCGGCACGCCGATCAGCGCGGTGAGGACGCCGACCGGCAACTGCTGCGGGGCGATCACGGTGCGCGCCGCGGTGTCGGCAAAGACCAGCAGCGAGCCGCCAGCCAGCACCGCGGCCGGCAGCAGCAGGCGCTGGTCGTTGCCGAGCGCCAGCCGCACCAGGTGCGGCACGACCAGCCCGACGAAGCCGATCGAGCCGGCGGTGGTCACCGAAGCGGCGGTGGCGAGCGAAGCGAGCAGGTAAATGACGACGCGCAGGCGGTCGATCGCCACCCCCAGCGCCTGCGCCTGCATCAGGCCGCGCGACAGCAGGTTGAGTTCGCGAGCGAAGGGCATGGCCGCCAGCAGCGCCAGCGCCAGGACCAGCAGCGTCGGCCACCAGGTATAGGTCTGGCCGAGATCGCCCATCAGCCAGAACAGCATGCCGTGCAGCTTGCTCTCTTCGGCGATCGACAGCATCAGCGCGATCAGCGCGCCGCAGCCGGCGGCGACGATGACGCCGGTGAGCAGCAGGCGGGTCTGGGTCCAGCAGCCGTCGCCGTGCGCCAGCCCGAAAACCAGGAACATGGCGCCGAAGGCGCCGGCAAAGGCGAGTCCGTCGACAGCCAGCAGCGGCAGCCCGAGCAGCATCGCGAACATCGCGCCAACCCCGGCGCCGCCGGAAACTCCCAGCACGTAGGGATCGGCCAGCGGATTGCGCAGCAGCACCTGCATCAACGCGCCGGCCAGCGCCAGCAGGCCGCCGCAGGCAAAGCCGGCGAGCGCGCGCGGCAGACGCAACTGGACGACCATGGCACCGGTCCCGTCGCCCTGGCCGAACAGGGCGGCGACGATTTCCGCTGGCGCCACGCGCAGGCTGCCGGCCGCCAGCGCCAGCGCGAAACTGGCCAGGCTGAGCAAGGCGAGCGAGGCAAGAATCAGGAAGGCGCGGCGGCGGGTCGGCATGCGGGATTACTTCGGACTGTAGCGGATGCCGATGAAGGCGTTGCGTCCCGCCGTCGCATAACCGTCGGCCAACGTGTAGTCGCGGTCGAACAGGTTGTTGATGCGGGCGAAGACGGCCCAGTCCGGCGAAAAACGGTAGGCGGCGTAAAGGTTGGCGAGAGTGTAGCCGCTCAGGCCGACGCGCGCATTCGATTTGTACTCGTAGCGCTTGCCGCTCGCCGTCAGCTCGAAGCGCCAGTCCCAGTCGCCGACGCTGCGGGCGACCGCCGCCGCCACCGTGTGCCGGGCCCGACGCGGCAACTGGCGGTGGTTGCTGCGGTCTTCGGCGTCGAGCCAGTCGTGGCTGGCCTGCAGGTCGAAACCGGCCAGCCGCCCTTGCCAGGCAAGCGTCGTTCCCTCGATGCGGGCGTTTTCGACGTTGGTCGGCTGATTCAACGCGCCGACCTTGGTCCACACGATCATGTCCTCGATCCGGTTGAGGTACCAGGTCAGCGAGACGTGCTGGCTGCCATTCTCGTAATGCAACGCCGCTTCCCGGTTGCGCGACGACTCCGGGCGCAGGTCCGGGTTGCCGGCATAGCTGCCGCTCGCCGGATAGTAGAGTTCGTTGAAGGTCGGCGCCTTGAAAGCGGTACCGGCACTCAGGCTGGCCCGCCAGTTCGGCGAGAAGCGGTAGCCATAGGCGAGCGAGCCGGAAGTCTTGTCACCGAACAGCGAATCGTCGTCATGGCGAACCGACGCCTGCAGCCGGTGCGCACCGAAGCCGCGATTCCAGCCGAGCTGCACGGCATCGTTGCGGCGTTCGTCGCGGGCATAGTTGCCGCTGGTGTCAATTTCCTGTTCGAGACGTTCGACGCCGAGCAGGAAATTGCCGAGGCGGCCCTGGATGTCGTGCTGCCAGGCGTATTGCCGCTGTTCGGTGTTGAAACGGCTGTTACGGATGCCGTCCTTGAGGTTGCTCGAATCGTCGATGCTGCGACCGACGCTCAGGCGACTGGTCCATTGATCGCTCAGGGCGTTCTGCAAGACCAGGCTGGCCGCGCCGTTGCGCGTGCTGTTGACCCAGTTCACCTTGGCGCCGGAACCGTCATAGCGGCTGCGCCCCTCGGCATGCAGGATGCTCAGGCCGAGTTCGTGGCCGGGCGCGAACTGGTAACCCAGGCTGCCGGCCGCCGCCCGGTTGCGGAAGCCGTCGCGGTCGGGATTGGCTTTCGGGTCCTTCGGCTTGCTGTTGAAGCCGTCGCTCGCGTCTTCGCTCAGGTTCAGCGCGTAGCGCCAGCTACCCTGGCTGCCGGCCAGCCCGGCGCTGGCCGAGCGGGCGCTATCGCTACCGCCGCCAGCGGTAGCTGAAAACTTCAGCGGCCCGCTGCCACGCCGGGTAAATACCTGGACCACGCCGCCGATCGCTTCGCTGCCGTAGAGCGACGACGCCGACCCGCGGACGATCTCGATGCGCTCGATCTGCGCCGCCGGGATGCGCGACCAGGTCGGCTCGCCGGAAGTCGCCGAGCCGACGCGCATGCCGTCGATCAGCAACAGGACGTGTTTGGGATTGGCGCCGCGGACGTACAAGTAGGACGCTGCGCCCGGGCTGCCGTTGGCCGCCATCTGGATGCCGGGTTGCGCGGCGAGGATCTGTTCCAGGCTGGAATGGCCGGCAGCCTCGATCTCGGCGCGTTCGAGGACGGTCGTATCGGTGAGGACTTCGTCGGCGCGCATGGCCTGACGGGTGGCGGTGACGACGACATCGTCGAGCTTGACGGTTTCGGCGGCGCCAGCGACTGCGACGCAAGCAGCCGGCACCAGGCCCAGCAGGGGCCGGAAACGGATGGACATGATTTTCCCTTTCCCGGCAGGCGTCCCCGCATGCCGGAATGCGTTGAAAAGGAAACGCACGGGCAGGGCGCAGGTCGGGAAACCGGCGCCACCACCCCGTGGCATTTCCGTGAGGCATGGCAGGCCGGTATCCGGGCTCGCAAGTCTTGACGCATCGCCTTCCCAGGTTTCCCCAGTGGCTTCGTGATGCGCCCGCACTTGCTTACCGTTGCGGGGGCAGCAGCGGCTTGGTCTCGGAGAGACGCACCGCTTTCCCGTTTAACCGCATGGAATAAAATTCGCTTACGGCACCTGACAAGTGGGGCATTCTACATCGCCGCTTCAAGCAGCGCGAGCCGGCCTCTGCGCAAAAGCGATAAATCACTTTGAAAATAGCCGCTTAGTCCTTGACCAGACTACATTTATCCCTCTATAGTGCGGCCCATGAATAGCGAACTCGAAGCGCTCGAAACCAAGATCGATCAGGTCGTCGCCCTGGTGCACCAGTTGCGCGCCGAAAACGAAGTCTTGAAAAACCAGATCGCCGCTGCCGAAGCGGAACGCCTGCATTTGCGCTCGACCATGACGGCCGCCCGCGAACGCCTCGAAGGCCTGATCGAACAGATTCCCGAGGATGCCTGATGAGCGGCGAGCAGAATTTTCTCGACGTCAAGATCATGGGCCGCGAGTACCGCGTTGCCTGCCTGCCCGAAGAACGCGATGCCCTGCTGGCGGCGGTCGACATGGTCGACGGCAAGATGCGCGACATCGCCCAGCGCACGCGCAGCACGATCGCCGAACGCGTGGCGGTGATGGCGGCGCTCAACATCGCCCACGAGCACCTGGGCCAGCCCGTGCCGGAAGACAACCAAGAAACGGTTGCGTCGCCGGAAACGAAGCGTAGAATCGAAGCCATGGGAGCACGGTTGGATGCCGTGCTGGCACCCCAGCAGCAACTGGACTTCTGACCGGTTGCGGGGTGGCCCGCCGAGTGTCCCCTGCGGTGTTTGTTAAGGCCATATATTCCTTGAACCAATGCTGATTGGCATCGGTTGCGGACCAGAAACCCGCTGTTGTGCGCGTTCTTCGTCGAACGTGCCTGATGCGGAAGGAAAGCAGCCACTCTGAACCCAGGTTCAGGATGCCGGCCTGACGGCACTCGCGGGGGCTTTTTTTGACAGGTGGCAGCTGGTCTGCCACCTGTTTTCATTTTGTGACCGGAAGATGCAGTACTGGCTGATGAAATCGGAACCGGACGAGGTTTCGATCGACGACCTGGCGGCCGCGCCGCAACGCGCCTTTCCGTGGACCGGGGTGCGCAACTACCAGGCGCGCAACTTCATGCGCGACGCCATGCAGCCCGGCGACCTCGCCTTCTTCTACCATTCCGGCTGTAAAGAACCGGGCATCGCCGGCATCTGCGAAATCTGCTCGGACAGCTATCCGGATCCGACCCAGTTTTCCGCCACCGACAAGTATCACGACCCGAAATCGACACCCGAACAGCCGCGCTGGTGGCTGCGCGACGTGCGTTTCGTCAGCCGCTCCCGGCTGCTCGGTCTCGGCGAGCTGCGCCGCCATCCGGAACTGGCCGGCATGCGCGTGCTGGCACGCGGCAACCGGCTGTCGATCACGCCGGTGACGGCTGCGGAGTGGCAGTTCATCACCGGGCAACTGCTTGCCCCCAGCAATTAGGAATCGACACACATGACCCCGGAATGGATTCTGGCCTACCTGGCCCTCGGCGCCTTCGTCGGCTTTTTCGCCGGGCTGCTCGGCGTCGGCGGCGGCGGCATCATGGTGCCGGTGCTGACGACGATGTTCGCGGCGCAGGGCTTTCCCCACGAACATCTGGTTCATGTCGCGCTCGGCACTTCGATGGCGGCCATCGTCGTCACCTCGATCTCCAGCCTGCGCGCCCACCACGCGCACGGCGCCGTGCGCTGGGACATCGTGCGCGGCATCGCACCCGGCGTTCTGCTCGGCACTTTCGCTGGCACCTTCGTCGCCTCGCGGGTGGCAAGCGCGCCGCTGGCGATCTTCTTCGGCTGCTTCATGGCCTACGTCGCCCTGCAGATGATCCTCAACGTCAAGCCCAAACCCTCCCGCGAACTGCCGGGCCCGCTCGGGCTGGCCGGGGTCGGCGGCTGCATCGGCATCGTCTCGGCGCTGGTCGCCATCGGCGGCGGCTCGCTGTCGGTGCCGTTCATGACCTGGTGCAACGTCAAGATGCAGAACGCCATCGGCACCTCGGCGGCGATCGGCCTGCCGATCGCGCTCGCGGGCGCCGCCGGCTACCTGATCAACGGCTGGGGCAGTACCGGCCTGCCCGACTGGTCGATCGGCTTCGTCTATCTGCCGGCGCTGGTCGCCGTCAGCCTGGTGTCGACCTTCACCGCGCCGCTCGGCGCCCGCCTTGCCCACCGACTGCCGGTGGCAACCTTGAAGAAGATCTTCGCCGCCGTCCTGGTCCTGCTGTCGACGAAGATGCTGCACACGGTTTTTGGCGGCTGATCAGCGCGCCTTGAACTGCGGCTTGCGCTTTTCGAGGAAGGCGGCCAGCCCCTCGCGGTAATCCTCGGTGTCGAGAAAGGCGAAGGAGGCGGCCTTTTCCGCATCGCTCAGCGGCCGGCCATCCTGCAGGCGACGGATCCACTGCTTGTGCCAGCCGGCAACCAGCGGCGCACCCTGGCAGATGCGGCGGGCAGTGGCATAAGCTTCGTCGCAGACCTGAACATCCGGCACGACACGCGTCAGCAGCCCCTTTTCGTACGCCTCACGGGCGCCAAGGATGCGCCCTTCGAGCAGGATTTCCTTGACCACTGCGGCACCGGCCAGGCGCAGCAAACCTTCCATTTCGCCGGGATACATCGAGAAGCCGAGCTTGTTGATCGGCGCGCCGAACTTGGCGCTCTCGCCGGCAATCCGCAGATCGCAGGCGCCGGCGATTTCCAGACCGCCGCCGATGCAGGCGCCCTGGATCAACGCCACCGTCGGGTGCGGCGAATCGGCGATGGCGTTGAGCGCTGCAGCAACTTCGCCGTGATAGAGCAACGCCTGTTCGAGTGTGGTCCGGGCACTGACGAATTCCTCGAGATCGCCGCCGGCGGCGAAAGCGGCTTCGCCAGCACCGCGCAGGACGATGCAGCGCACGGCAGAATCGGCAGCGAGGGTCGCCATGTGGTGACTCAGGGCGCGCCACATCGCCAGGTCGATGGCATTCAGCTTGGCGGGATTGTTCAGGGTCAGGGTGGCGATTTCACCGTCAATTTTCAGGTCAATGCTGCTCATGTTCCATGTCCAAAATTACGCATGCGTAAACTTACATACACTGTAAGGTTATCGGGTCTTATATAAGATACAATGCGCACGCCGCTTAGCGGTAATTATTAATAAGGAGAACAACTATGAGCAGCGTGATGTACGAAAGGATGCGGGGAAATCCCAAATTCCAGGAGCTGGTCGCAAAGAGGGGACGTTTCGCCTGGACCCTGGCCGCGATCGTTTTGACCATGTTCTACGGCTTCGTGATGATCGTGGCGTTCGCGCCCGCGTCGCTCGGTCAGCCGATTGCCGAAGGTTCGCGATGGACCGTTGGCGTCGTCGCCGAACTTTTCATGTTCATTTTCTTCTGGGTACTGACCGCGGTCTATGTCCGCCGCGCCAATACCGAATTCGACGCCCTTTCCCAGGAAGTGGTGCGTGACGCCTGGAAGGAGAACAAATAATGCGCAAGATCATTCCCGCGCTCGGGCTGCTCGGCCTGAGCACTCTGGCCTTTGCCGCCGGCGACGCCCTCGGCCCGACGGAACAGCAAGCCACCAACTGGCACGCCATCATCATGTTCTGCCTGTTCGTCGCGATGACGATGGGCATCACCTACTGGGCGGCCAGCCGCACCAAGTCGACGTCCGACTTCTACACCGCCGGTGGTGGCATCACCGGTTTCCAGAACGGCCTGGCGATCGCCGGTGACTACATGTCCGCCGCCACCCTGCTCGGTCTGACAGCGATGGTGTACAGCAAGGGCTACGACGGCTACATCTACATGCTGTGCTTCTTCGCCGGCTGGCCGATCATCCTCTTCCTGATGGCCGAACGTCTGCGCAACCTGGGCAAGTTCACCTTCTCCGACATCACCGCCTACCGCCTGGATCAAGGCAAGGTGCGCACCATGGCCGCGGTTTCCTCGCTGGTCGTCGTCTGTTTCTACCTGATCGCCCAGATGGTCGGCGCCGGTCAGCTGATCAAGCTGCTTTTCGGCCTCGAATACAACGTCGCGATCTTCGCCGTCGGCATCCTGATGATGGTCTATGTCACCTTCGGCGGCATGGTTGCCACCACCTGGGTGCAGATCATCAAGGCCTGCATGCTGCTGGCCGGTGGCACGCTGGTCATGGTGCTGGCGATGAGCCAGTTCGGCTTCTCGTTCGGCGCCCTGGTCGATCAGGCGATGTCGGTCCACACCCTGGGTGAAAAGCTGATGCACCCGGGCAGCCTGCTCGCCGACCCGGTCACCGCGATCTCGCTCGGCCTCGGCCTGATGTTCGGTACCGCCGGCCTGCCGCACATCCTGATGCGCTTCTTCACCGTCACCGACGCCAAGGAAGCCCGCAAGTCGGTGCTCTACGCTTCCGGCTTCGTCGCCTACTTCTTCAACGTCATCTTCCTGATGGGCCTCGCCGGCATCATCATCGTCGGCCAGAACCCCGAGTTCTTCGAAGGCGGCGAGATTGGCAAGAAGCTGATCGGCGGCGGCAACATGGTTGCCATGCACCTGGCCAAGGCTGTCGGCGGCGACATGCTGCTCGGCTTCCTCGCCGCGGTTGCCTTCGCCACCATCCTGGCGGTGGTTTCCGGTCTCGCCCTGGCCGGTGCCTCGGCGATCTCGCACGACATCTACGCTCGCGTGATCAAGAAGGGTACGGCTTCCGAAGCTGCGGAAATCCGCGTCTCCAAGATGGCCACCATCGCCCTCGGCTTCGTCGCCATCATCCTCGGCATCGCCTTCGAAAAGCAGAACATCGCCTTCATGGTCGGCCTCGCTTTCGGCGTTGCCGCCGCGGCCAACTTCCCGGTGCTGATCCTCTCCATGTACTGGAAGGGCCTGACCACGCGCGGCGCGCTGTGGGGCGGTTACGGCGGCCTGATCTCGGCGGTGCTGTTCGTGCTCTTCTCGAAGTCGGTGTGGGTCGACGTGCTGGGCAACGCCGCCCCGCTCTTCCCCTACACCCAGCCGGCGCTGTTCGCGATGCCGGTCGCCTTCCTGCTCGCCTTCATCTTCTCGAAGAGCGACGCCAGCGTCCGTGCCAAGAGCGAAATCGAAGCTTTCGACGACCAGTACGTCCGTGCCCAGACCGGCTACGGCGCTGCTGGCGCAGCCAAACACTAAACCCGCTGCGGCTTCCACCCGAAACCCCGACCGGTTCGCCGGTCGGGGTTTTTTATTGTCTTCGCGTCACACCCACGTCATGAACCACCGGCAAATGTCATATCATAGCGACATGCGCCGTCCGACATAAAATGTCTTGACATTTTATGTCTCCACTTCTAGTCTGGATGCCACACGAACCATAACGAGGACAACATGGAAAACACACTGAAGGAAAAGCTGGAAGGGCTGGACAAGCTGGTCGGCGGCCTGATGGGCGGCCTCGCGGTACAGTTGCATCCGATTGCCGGACCGGTGCCGGTGGTCCAGGTCAGCATCGAGACGCGCGAAGAACTGCCGATCTTCATCACCTGTTCGGATTCGCAGATCCTGTGCCTGTGCTACCTGTGGAGCGACAGCGAGGTCTTGCCGGAACGCCGCACCGAACTGCTCGAAACACTGCTCGACCTCAACCCGTCGGTGCCGCTTTCGTCTTTCGGCCGCATCGGCGAGCGCTACGTGCTGTCCGGCGCCCTGGCGCGCGACGCGCGCGGCGAGGACATCGCCCAGGACGTCGCCGCCCTGAGCGACAACGCGCTCGATGCACTGGACGCCCTGTCCGAATTTCTGCACTGAAGGAGACGAACATGTCCGTGATCAAGAAAGTGGTGACCCTGTTGCGCGGCAGCGCCCGCGAACTGGCCGAGAACGTCGTCGATGCCAACGCCACGCGCATCTACGAGCAGGAAATCATCGACGCCAAGCAGAGCATCCTCGAAGCGCGCAGCAGTCTGGCCGACGTGATGGCCAGGGAAATGCAGAGTGCCCGGGCGGTCACCCGCCTGGAAGGCGAGATGGCGCGCTACGAAGGTCTGGCGCTGGAAGCCCTGGAGAAGTCCCAGGAAGCGCTGGCCGAGGAAGTCGCCGGCAAGGTGGCGGCAATCGAACTGGAGCTTGAGGAACAGCGCAAGGCGCAGACCTCGTTCGCCGCCCAGGTGAGCAAGCTGAAGGAGCTGATCAAGGCGTCGGAAGCGAAGATCCGCGAACATGAGCGGGAAATCGCCATCGCCAAGACCACCGAAAGCGTCTATAAGGCGACCCAGTCGATCTCCGACAACATCGGCAGCAGCGGCTCGCGGCTGGCCAGCGCCCGCGAATCGCTGGAACGCATCAAGCAGCGCCACGAACATCTGGCCGACCGCATGCAGGCGGCCGACCAGCTCGACCGCGAACTCGGCGAGAAGGCGCTGGCGACCAAGCTCGCCGAGGCCGGCATCGGCCAGGACGCCGACCGCCAGCGCAAGGTCATGGAGCGCATCCGCGCCCGCCAGGCAAAGCCGACCGGCGACGCATGAGCGTCACCCGCAAACCGGCACGCTGGCAAAGCTCGGACGCGGCGATCAAGGCCGTCCAGGTGGCCTTCGACGTCGAGGAGAAGGTGCTCGAAACGGTGCGCCGCGCTGCCTTCGAGGAAAACCGCTCGACCTCCGACCAGATCCGCCACCTGCTCGGCCTGCCCACTGCCAGCCGGCCGAAGCGCCCGCGCCTGACCGTCTCGCTGACCGCCGCCGACTACGCACTGCTCGCCGAACGCTACGGGCTGGCGGCGGATGACCGGCTGGCGATCAAGGAAAGGGTGACCCGCGTACTGATCGACTTCGCCAACGCCAGGACAGAAAGAACGACGCCATGATCGGTTTCCTCGAAGCCGCAACCTCCTTCCCCAGTGTCATCTACACGGTCCTGCTCGGCGTCGTCCTGGTCTATTGGCTGCTCTCGCTGGTCGGCATCGTCGATATCGACTCCGGCCCGGTCATCGAGGCCGAACTGCACACCGATGCCGACGTCGACGAAATCGGCGACCTGGCCAGCTATCTGGTCGCCATGGGCCTGAACGGCGTACCGTTCTCGGTCGTCCTCAGCCTGCTCGTGCTGGTCTCGTGGACCGTCACCTGCCTGGCAGCGATGTGGCTGCTGCCGCTGGTGCCGACCAGCCTGCTGCGCGGCATCGCCGGACTGGCCGTCATGCTGGTCGCGCTGGCCCTGGCGATTCCCGTCACCGCCAGGCTAATCCGCCCGCTGCGCGGCTTGTTCGTCACCCACAGCGCGATCTCCAATGCGGCGCTGGTCGGTCAGGAATGCAAGGTGCTGACGGCGACGGTGGACGAAAAGTTCGGCCGCGCCGAAGTGGCCACCCGCGGCGCCCCGGTCAATATCCGGGTGTGGGCGGAAACGCCGAACACCCTGGGCAAGGGTTCTACTGCCCGCATCCTAGACTACGACGCAAGCGGCGCCCGCTACCTGATCGCTGCCGACGAACGCATCGACTGATCCTTTTTCAATTCACTCAAACTCAAGCAAGGGGAAATCCATGGAGCCGGTAATAATCGCCGTCGCGGTGCTGGTGTTGCTCAGCCTCGGCATGATTGCGCTGTTCGCCAAGTTCTATCACAAGGTCGAACAGGGCTACGCGATGATCGTCAACACGCTGCGCGCCGAACCCGAAGTCACCTTCACCGGCCGCATGGTCTATCCGATCATCCACAAGGCCGAACTGATGGAAATCTCGCTGAAGACGATCGAGATCGACCGTTCGGGCAGCGAAGGCCTGATCTGCCGGGACAACATCCGCGCCGACATCAAGGTCAAGTTCTTCGTCCGCGTGAACAAGACCGCCGAAGACGTCCTCAAGGTGGCCCAGGGGATCGGTTGCGAGCGTGCCTCGAGCCCGGAAATCCTCGAAGACCTGTTCTCGGCGAAGTTCTCCGAGGCGCTGAAGACGGTCGGCAAGGCGATGGACTTCATCGAGCTCTACCAGGCGCGTGACCGTTTCCGCGACGAGATCGTGCGCCAGATCGGCGACGATCTTTCCGGTTACGTGCTCGAAGATGCCGCCATCGACTACCTGGAACAAACGCCGCTGCAGAAACTCGACACCAACAACATCCTCGACGCCCAGGGGATCAAGAAGATCACCGAACTGACCGCCGTCGAGCACGTGCGCACCAACGAACTGCGCCGCAACGAGGAAATGCAGATCAAGAAGAAGGACGTCGAAACCCAGGAAGCGCTCCTCGAACTGGAGCGCCAGCAGGCCGACGCCCAGTCGCGCCAGCAGCGCGAGGTCGCCTCGGTGCGTGCCCGCGAACAGGCGGAAACGGCGAAGATCCAGGCCGAGGAACACACCAAGGCCGAGCTGGCCCGTCTGCTCTCCGAACAGGCGATCGCCGTGCAGCAGGAAAACGCCCAGCGCGAAAAGGAAGTCGCGGAAAACAACCGCAAACGGGCGGTCGCCGTCGAGGAAGAAAAGGTCACCCGCGCCCGCGAACTGGAAATCGTCGACCGCGAGAAGGAAGTCACCCTGCAGCGCATCGACAAGGACCGCGCCGTCGAAGTGCAGAAGAAGGCGATCGCCGACGTCATCCGCGAGCGGGTGATCGTCGAGCGCACGGTCGCCGAGCAGGAAGAGGCGATCAAGGAAGTGCGCGTCGTCGCCGAGGCCGACCGCACCAAGAAATCGGTCGTCATCCTGGCCGAGGGCCAGGCGGAAGAAAAACTGGTCCTCGAAGTCAAGGCGGCAGAAGCGCAGGAGCGCAAGGCGCGGCACAAGGCGGCCGAGGAACAGACGCTGGCCGAAGCCCACCTCAAGGTGGCCGAGAAGGAAGCCGAAGCCAAGAAGCGCGAGGCCGAAGGCGTCGAGGCACTGGCCGCCGCCACCGGCCTGGCCCAGGCCAAGGTGATGATGGTCACCGCCGACGCCGAGGAAAAGCAGGGCATGGTCGCCGCCAAGGTCAAGATGGCCGATGCCGACGCGGTCAGCAAGTTCGGTCTGGCCGAGGCCGAGGCGCTGCGCGCCAAGCTGGAAGCCGAAGCCCAGGGCAAGGAAAAGCTGGGCCTGGCCGAGGTCACGGTGCGCGCCGCCGACGCCGAGGTCATCGCCAAGACCGGCCAGGCCGAGGCGGAAGTCGTCGAAGCCCGCTTCCAGGCCGAAGCCAAGGGCCTGCGCGAGAAGTTCGAGGCGATGCAGGCGATGAACCCGGCGACGCGCGAACACGAAGAATTCCGCATGCGTCTCGACAACGCGCAGATCGCCACCCTGAAGGCAATCGACGCGCAGACCTCGATCGCCCGCCAGCAGGCCGAAGTGCTCGGCACCGCGCTGGCCAACGCCAAAATCGACATCGTCGGCGGCGAGGGCGACTACTTCGACCGCTTCGTCAACGCGCTGTCGATCGGCAAGGGCATCGACGCGACGATCGGCAAGAGCAGCACGCTGCAAGTCGCGCTCAAGGACCACCTGAGCGGCGACCGCGACCTGGTCGGCGACGTCCGCGACATCGTCGGCGCCCTCGGCGGCTCGGCCGGCGAACTGCAGAACCTCTCGGTCGCCGCCTTGCTGACCAAGGTCATGCGCGACGGCAGCGCCGAACAGCAGGCCGCCTTGCGCACGCTGCTCGCCGGCATCGGCAAGCGCGCCGACTGACGACCGGCGCGATTCTCCGGAAACGCTCCGCCCGCCGCCGGGCGGAGCGCTGTGAACCACCTCTAGGGGCGCCCCGCCATGGCTTCCACGAATACGCCTGCACCTGAAATCCCGGCTACCGCGACGACTGACCCGACCGACGCGATGGTCGGCGACAGCGGCAGTTACGAGCTGCTGAAGAAACGCCTCGCCGGTCACGGCGACGCGCTGCTGACCCGGACCCAGGCGCTGAACGCGGCGCGCGTGGCCGAATTCGGCCGCAACGAGCAGTCGCTGATCCTGCGCACCCGGGCCCGCACCGAAAACAACTGCGTCGCCCGCGACATCGTCCGCATCGGCGACCGCCTGCTCTTCGGCTACAACGTCTTCATCGGCCTGCGCAAGGAAACCACCGTCGGCGACGTCTTCGCCCTCTACCGGCTGGCCGAGACGGGCGGCGGCGACGAACTGGAAGCGCTGCCGCTGGCCGGCAGCTTCCTCGAAGACCAGCGCTTCGTTTCCGATTTCCGCGAACTGCACGCCTATTACAAGCAGGCGACGCTGACCCAGTTGCGCGTCACCCAGGACAAGCTGCTCGCCGCCTTCCAGATCGGCCAGCAACTGCACGACCTGCGCGTCTTCCGCTGGAGCCTGGAAAACGACGGCAGCCTGCGCTACATCGACAATCGCGGCGAGCGCGACATGGCGCTGCCGCCGAGCCATGATTTCGAATGGACGCCGACCCGCCGCGAAGACCAGGTCGGCGGTCGCCATCCGCACATCAACATTCTCGACACGGTCTTCGTCGAAACCATCGGCGGCGACCTGACGGTCAAGATCGAGAACAACACCGAAAGCGGACTCGGCATCTACAGCGAAGCGGTCGACGACAAGACGCAGTCGCTCGACGACGCCGAAGTCGCCTACGCCCGGCTCGGCCTGCTGATCCTGCTGCGCATCAAGCCGTATCGCGAGCAGACGGTGCGCTACCTGGTCTACAACACGCGCACGCAGAGCGTCACCCGGATCGACGCCATCGGCGTCTCCTGCATCCAGTTGCCGGAAGACCACGGCGTCATCTTCCCTGGTGGCTACTACCTGCAGTCCGGCGAGCACAAGCGCTTCGAACTGCCGGAGACGATGCTCGACAACCTGCGCTTCAAGCGCGTCCTGCGCTCGCCGAACGGCGAGGATGTGCTCTATGTCTTCTACCAGCCCGGCCTCGGCCATTACGCGCTGTTCACCTACAACCTGATCGACAAGACGCTCGGCGCGCCGATTCTCGGCAACGGCTACGCCCGCTTCCCGGACGGCCGCATCCTGGTCTTCCAGGCCGACGGCGGCGAGCCGACCCGGGTGCACCCGATGCAGTTGTGGCAGACACCGTTCTGCAGCGACGAACACGCCGGCAAGCAGGCCGCCGGCCAGGGCTTTTTCGGCCGCATCGGCAATGCCGACCTGGTGCGCGGCATCTCCGAACTGAACGCGATCGCCCGCGCCGTACGCGAACAGGTGCCGACGCGCACCGCCTACGAAGACCTGATCCGCCAGTGCAGCCGCGCCCAGGACGCCTATTTCTGGATCGCCGAGCCGGAAGCCGGCGGCCTCGGCGACGAATTGCGGGCGATCGCCGACGGCGCCCGCCTGACCCTGGCCGAATTCGAGAAGGTCGACAGCATCCGCCGCGAGACGGCGCAGGCACTGGCTGCCGCCGAGGCCGAACAGCGCGAACTGGTAAACCGGATCGCCGGCATGCTGTGGCGCAGTTCGGACGAATTCGTCAGCGCCCTCAACCTGCTGCGCGAACGGCGCGGCCGCCTGCAGACGCTGAAGGAACTGCGCTACGCCGACCTGCCGCGGATCGAGGCGATGGATCAGGCGCTGGCCGACGAGCAGAACCGGGTCGGCGAGCGCGCCATGCAATTCCTTGCCTCCGCCGACGCCTTCGCCGGCCAGCGCCAGCTGCTCGACGGCCTGGCGGCGCGCATCCCGCAGGCGGCGACCGCCCAGGCGCTCGAGCAGATTCTCGGCGAGCTCGACGCCGTCGCCGCCGGCCTCGATCTGCTGAGCGAACAACTGGGCGGCCTGCCCGGCGGCGACGCCGTGCTGCGCACCGACATCCTCGACCGCATCTCGGCGCTCTACGCCGAGACCAACCGTCTGCGCGCCGAAGCCCGCAACCGCCGGCGCAACCTGGGCAGCGCCGAAGCCGCCGCCGAATTCGGCGCCCAGTTCAAGCTGTTCGGCCAGACCGTCGAAAGCGCGCTGGAATTTGCCGACACCCCGGAGAAATGCGACGAAGCGCTGACCCGGCTACTCGCCCGGCTGGAGGAACTGGAAGGGCGCTTTGCCGAACAGGAGAACTTCCTCGCCGACATCGCCAGCCAGCGCGAAGCCGTCTATGAAGCCCTGTCGGCGCGCCGCCAGAGCCTGCTCGACGCCCGCCAGCGGCGCGTCCGCTCGCTCAATGAAGCCGGCGCCCGCATCCTCGACGGCATCCCCCGGCGCGTCGCCAAGTTCCAGGAAATTGCCGAAGTTCATGGCTACTTTGCCGCCGACCCGCTGATCGGCAAACTGCAGAAACTGGTCGAAGACCTGCGCGCGCTCGGCGACGGCGTCGCCGCCGACGACCTCGACACCCGCATCAAGACCGCCCGCGACCAGGCCCTGCGCAGCGTCCGCGACCGCCGCGAACTGCTCGGCGACGACGGCAACACGCTGCGCTTCGGCCGCCACGCCTTCACCGTCAGCCAGCAGGCGCTCGACCTGACGCTGCTGCCGCGCGAACAGGGGCTGGCCTGGCACCTGACCGGCACCGATTACTACGATACGGTGGACGACAGCCGTCTCGCCGCCTACCGCGCCTTCTGGGAACAGCCGCTGGTGTCCGAGACGCCAGCGCTGGCGCGCGCCGAATACCTCGCCGGCAGCCTGCTCCACGCCGCCCTCAACGGCCTGCCTGACGGACCGGGCTGGGCGGAACTGCGCCAGGCGGCAAGCGGCGACGCGCCGACCTTGCCGGCGCTGGTCCGCCAGCACGCCGCGAAGCGCTACCGCGAGGGTTACCAGAAAGGCATCCACGACGACGATGCGGCCCGCCTGCTCGGCGCGCTGATCCGCATGCAGGACGCAGCCGGGCTGCTCGCCTGGAGTCCGCAACAGCGCGTGCTGGCGCTGCTCTACTGGCAGCACGGCTGCTTCGTCGGCGAGCGCGAGGCGCTGTTGCGCCAGGCGCGCAGCGCGCTACACCTGCAGCAGCGCTTCGCCGCCGGCGATGCCCTGGGCCGGCTCGAAGCCGCCACCGCCCAGGCCCTGCTGCGCTTCGCCCGGGAATTCGCGCCGCCGACGGCAGCGGAGGCCGCTGAACAGTTACCGGTCCTCTGCGCCCAGGCGGCGGCCTACCTGATCCGCCAACTGGCCGCCGAACGCGGTGAGGCCAAGTGGGTGATCGCCGGCCCGGCCGACGACCTTGCCGACGCGCTGTTGAAGGAGCTCGAACGCACGCAGCAGCTAGCCGACTGGCAACGCGACCTCGACAGCGCCGAACCGGCCGAACGCTGGCAACTGGTCCGCGCCTGGGTGGCGGCCTTCGCCGCCGCGCACCATGCCGGCGCCGCCGACTGGATCGACGACGCCGCCGGCCGCCTGGCCGTCGCCCTGCCGCGCCAGCGCATCAACGCCGACCTCGCGGTCGGCATCGACGGCCTGCGCAGCGAACATCCACGCATCGTCGACGGCCGCCTGGCGCTCAACCTCAACGATTTCTGGCAGCGCTTCCACGACCACCGCAGCCGTATCGTCCCCGCCTTCGAGCAGTTCCACCAATTGCGCCACGAACTGCTCGCCGCCGAAAAGGCCCGCCTGGGGCTCGCCCAGTTCCAGGCCAAGCCGCTGTCGACCTTCGTCCGCAACCGGCTGATCGACGAAGTCTACCTGCCGCTGCTCGGCGACAACCTGGCCAAGCAGCTCGGCACCGCCGGCGCCGGCAACCGCACCGACCGCATGGGCCTGCTGCTGCTGATCTCGCCGCCCGGCTACGGCAAGACGACGCTGATGGAGTACGTCGCCGACCGTCTCGGCCTGGTTTTCGTCCGCATCAACTGCCCGGTGCTCGGCCACTCGGTCACCGCCCTCGACCCCGCCGCCACCAGCGGCGCCGCCCGCCAGGAGCTGGAGAAGCTCAACCTCGGCCTGGCCATGGGCAGCAACGTGATGCTCTACCTAGACGACATCCAGCACACCAACCCCGAGTTCCTGCAGAAGTTCATCGCCCTGGCCGACGGCACGCGGCGCATCGAAGGCGTCTGGAAGGGCGAGGCGCGCACCTACGACATGCGCGGCAAGCGTTTCGCGGTGGTCATGGCCGGCAACCCCTACACCGAGTCCGGCGACGTCTTCAAGATTCCCGACATGCTGGCCAACCGCGCCGACATCTACAACCTGGGCGACGTCCTCGACGGCCGCGAAACGCTGTTCGCCCTCTCCTACATCGAGAACAGCCTGACCGCCAACCCGGCGCTGCTGCCGCTCGCCTCGCGCGATCCGAAGGATGTCCAGTTGCTGGTCCGCCTCGCCGAAGGCGAGGAAATCCCCGGCAGCGCCTTCAGCCATCCCTACAGCGCTCTCGAACAGGAAGAGCTGGTCGCCCTGATGCGACGCCTGTTCCGCATCCGCGACCTGCTGCTCAAGGTCAACCTGGCCTACATCGAGTCGGCGGCGCAGAAGGACGCTTACCGCAGCGAGCCGCCGTTCAAGCTGCAGGGCAGCTACCGCAACATGACCAAGCTCGCCGGCAAGGTCACCGCGATCATGCGCGACGAAGAGATCGACGCCCTGCTGCGCGACCATTACCGCGGCGAAGCGCAGACGCTGACTACCGGCGCCGAGGAAAACCTGCTCAAGCTGGCTGAACTGCTCGGCACCCCGAGCGCCGACGAACAGACACGGTGGACCGCGATCAAGGAAGCCTTCGTCCGCCAGCGCAAGCTGGGCGGCGACGACAGCGACCCCGGCACGCGCATCGCCGCCTCGTTGCTCGACGTCGCCCGCGCCGTCGACGGCCTGAAGCCCGACAGCGCGCTCGCCGAGCGCCTGGGCGACGGCCTCGACCGCATCGAAGCCGGGCTGCGCGCGGTCAAGCCGAGCGTCCATGTCGAGCCCGGCGACCTGTCGCAATTCGCCGGCGTCGTCGGCGACATGGTCAAGGCCTACGAAAAGGTGCTGCTGCCGCTGGTCACCGCGACCTACCACAAGATCCGCCTCGACCACTCGATGTGGGACGAGATGAAGCGAGTCAGCACCTACCTCGACAAGCTCGACAAGGAAGCCGGCGGCAACCCGCCGCCGGAAAAACCCAAACCCCGGAGCAAACCATGAGCGGCGCGGCAATCAGCATCGAGGACATCCTGGCTCTGCTCGCTGGCGGCATCGCCGACGGCCGCCTGAGCGACGACGAGAAACGCGCACTGGCCGCCGCCCTGGATGCCGCCGCGCTGCGCGACGAGGACCTGCGCCGCCTGCGCAACCATTCCTTCGACCTGGTTCGGGAACGCCTTGCCGACCCGCTGCAACTGGCGCTGCTGAAATGGCTGGAAGGCGTCGTCCGCAGCCTCGACGCCCAGCGCCTGCCGAGCGCGCAAATTGTCCAGGAAGCCAGCTTCAGCCCCGGCACCGACTGCCTGCAGACGATCCAGCGCTGCCTGCGCCACGCCCGCCAGCGCATCGACATCTGCGTGTTCACGCTGTCCGACGACCGTATCGCCGAAGAAGTCCTGGCCGCCCACCGGCGCGGCGTCGCGGTCCGCATCGTCACCGACAACGACAAGGAATACGACGCCGGCAGCGACATCTCCCGCCTGCGCGACGCCGGGATCGCCGTCGTCGTCGACCGCACCGAGGCGCACATGCACCACAAGTTCGCCATCTTCGACGGCGAAAAGCTGCTCAACGGCAGCTACAACTGGACGCGCAGCGCCGGCCAGTACAACGAGGAAAATCTGGTGCTCAGCAACGACCGGCGACTGCTCGGGGAATTTTCGGCGCAGTTCGAGAAACTCTGGCGCCAACTGGGCGACTGAACGCCGCCCCGGCTCAGGCGGCCTTGCCACCCCCAGGTTGCTCGTCAATTCTGGCCAGTGCCTCGCGTCCGGACAGCAAGTGCTCGTACATCTGCCGCTCGGCGCCGGTCGCATCACCGGCCAGCATGCGGGCGAGGATTGCCCGGTGCTCCTCCAGCGACTGCTGCAGGCGACCTTCCAGTGACAGGGAATGCAGGCGCGACATCTTCAGCACCTTGCGCAAATCCTGGATCACCGACAGCAGCCAGCGGTTGCCGGACAACTCCTGGATCTTGCGGTGGAATTCCTGATTGGCCTCGAAGAAGGCATCGACGCGCGCGTCGCGCGCCGCCGCTTCGAGCTTCTCGTGGATCGTCCGGAGCGCCGTCAGATCCGCCGCCTTGGCCCGCTTCACGGCCTCCGCCGCGCAGCGGCCTTCGAGGAGGGCAATCAGCGGAAAGATGTCGTCGAGATCCTGGCGGGAGATTTCGGTGACGTAGCAACCGCGACGCGGCTTCAATTCGACCAAGCCTTCCGAGGCAAGCACTTTCAGGGCTTCGCGCAAGGGCGTGCGCGAGATGCCATACTGCTCGGCCAGCTTCTGTTCGTCGATCCAGGTGCCTGGCGGCAGTTCGTGGGCGTAGATGCGTTGTCGCAGACGTTCGGCGACTTCCTGGTAAAGCGCGGTGGGAGCGATGCGGTTCATTGTCTCGAGAGTTGTGAGCCGGACAGGCCGGTACGTCGCCGGCTTGCCTCCGTAATTATGGATAAAGTATTATGCAGGGCTGACCATGTCAAGCTGGGCCCTGAAAGCGTAGAATTTTGAATTCTGCATCATCGGCCCGAAAAAATCGAATCGGCGAGAGGTGTTTCATGTCTGAAAAGTTCTTTGATTCCAACAACCTGGATGTCTGGGAAAAGGCCGCGGCCAAACAGTCCCCGGGTGGCGACGTCAACAACCTGGTGTGGAATACCCCCGAAGGCCTTGCGGTCAAGGCGCTGTACACGAAAAAGGATGTCGACAACCTCGAGTTTGCCGACACCCTGCCGGGTGTCGCGCCCTACCTGCGCGGCCCGCAGCCGACGATGTACGCGGTCAAGCCGTGGACCATCCGCCAGTACGCCGGCTTCTCCACCGCCGAAGCCTCCAACGCCTTTTACCGCAAGGCGCTTGCCGCCGGCGGCCAGGGCGTTTCCGTGGCCTTCGACCTGGCCACGCACCGCGGCTATGACTCGGACAATGCCCGCGTCACCGGCGACGTCGGCAAGGCCGGCGTGGCCATTGATTCGGTCGAGGACATGAAGATCCTCTTCGACGGCATCCCGCTCGACAAGATTTCCGTGTCGATGACGATGAACGGCGCCGTGCTGCCCATCCTCGCCGGCTACATCGTCGCCGCCGAGGAACAAGGCGTGTCGCAGGACAAGCTGTCCGGCACGATCCAGAACGACATCCTCAAAGAATTCATGGTGCGGAACACCTACATCTATCCGCCCAAGCCGTCGATGAAGATCATCGCCGACATCTTCGCCTACACGGCGCAGAACATGCCGAAGTTCAACTCGATCTCGATTTCGGGTTATCACATCCAGGAAGCCGGCGCCAACCAGGCGATCGAACTCGCCTTCACGCTGGCCGACGGCATGGAATACGTGCGCACCGGCATCGCCTCGGGCATGGACGTTGACACCTTCGCCGGCCGCCTGTCCTTCTTCTGGGCGGTGGGCATGAACTTCTATCTGGAAATCGCCAAGATGCGCGCCGCCCGTCTGTTGTGGCACCGCATCATGTCCGGCTTCAACGCCAAGAGCCCGAAGTCGATGATGCTGCGCACGCACAGCCAGACCTCCGGCTGGTCACTGACCGAGCAGGACCCGTACAACAACGTCGTCCGCACCACCATCGAAGCGATGGCGGCCGTCTTCGGCGGCACCCAGTCGCTGCACACCAACGCGCTCGACGAAGCGATCGCGCTGCCGACCGAGTTCTCGGCCCGCATCGCCCGCAACACGCAGTTGATCATCCAGGAAGAGACACACATCACCAACGTCATCGACCCGTGGGCCGGTTCCTACATGATGGAAAAGCTGACCCAGGACATGGCCGACAAGGCCTGGGGCATCATCCAGGAAATCGAGGCGATGGGCGGCATGACCAAGGCCGTCGAATCCGGCTGGGCCAAGATGCAGGTCGAAACCTGCGCCGCCGACAAGCAGGCACGCATCGACTCCGGCAAGGACGTCATCGTCGGCGTCAACAAGTACAAGCTGGCCAAGGAAGACGCGATCGACATCCTTGACATCGACAACCACGCCGTCCGAGAAGCGCAGATCACCCGTCTCAAGAGCATTCGCGCCAGCCGCGACAGCGCCGCCGTCACCGCTGCGCTCGACGCCCTGACCAAGGCCGCCGAAACCGGCGAAGGCAACCTGCTCGACCTGACTGTCAAGGCCATCCGCCTGCGCGCCACGGTCGGCGAGGTGTCGGATGCGCTGGAAAAGGTCTTCGGCCGTTTCCGCGCCAACAACCAGACCATTTCGGGCGTTTACGGCGGTGTCGTGGAAGGTCAGGAAAGCTGGGAACAGATCAAGGCCGACGTCGCCAGGTTCGCCGAAGAAGAAGGCCGTCGCCCGCGCATCATGATCGCCAAGCTCGGCCAGGACGGCCACGACCGCGGCGCCAAGGTCGTCGCCACGGCCTACGCCGACCTCGGCTTCGACATCGACATGGGTCCGCTCTTCCAGACTCCGGAAGAAGCCGCCCGCCAGGCGATCGAGAACGACGTCCACGCCATCGGCTGCTCGTCGCTGGCCGCCGGTCACAAGACGCTGGTGCCGCAGATCATCCAGTGCCTGAAGGATCAGGGCGCCGACGACATCATCGTCTTCGCCGGTGGTGTGATCCCGGCACAGGACTACGATGCGCTGTACGCGGCCGGCGCCAAGGCGATCTTCGGCCCGGGCACCCGGATCGAGGATTCGGCCAAGCGCGTGCTGGAAGAAATCCGCAAGGCGCGCGGCTAAGGCCGGGATGAAACTGGACGAGGCGCCGGTGAAGGCGAATCTTCTCTCCGACGCCGACCGGCAACTGGTAGATGGCGTGCTGGCTGGTCAGCGTCGTTCGCTTGCCAAGGCGATCACGCTGATCGAATCGACCCGCGCCGATCACCAGCAGCGCGCGCAGCAAGTGCTGACCGCGCTGCTGCCGAAGACTGGCGGGGCGATCAGGATCGGCATTTCCGGCGTCCCCGGCGCGGGCAAGTCGACCTTCATCGAAGCCCTTGGCGTCTGGCTGATCGAACGGGGCAAGAAACTCGCCGTGCTCGCCGTTGATCCTTCGTCGTCGGTCTCTGGCGGTTCCATCCTCGGCGACAAGACGCGCATGGAGCAGCTCTCGCAGCGCGAGGAAGCCTTCATCCGCCCCAGTCCGTCGGCCGGTTCGCTCGGCGGCGTCGCCGAGAAGACGCGCGAAGCCATGCTGCTCTGCGAGGCGGCGGGCTACGACGTAATCATCATCGAGACCGTGGGGGTTGGCCAGTCGGAAACGACGGTCGCCGGCATGGTCGACATGTTTTGCCTGCTGCAGTTGCCGAATGCCGGCGACGACCTGCAGGCGATCAAGAAGGGCATCGTCGAGATCGCCGACATGGTGGTCATCAACAAGGCCGACATCGACAAGCAGGCTACCGCCGTTGTCCGTGCCCAGTGGCGCAATGCGTTGCACATGCTGCGTCCGGCCTCGCCCAACTGGGCACCGCCGGTGATCGCGCTGTCTGCCCTGCACAAGCAGGGCATCGCCGATTTCTGGGGCGAAGTCGAGAAATACCAGGCGGCGCTCAAGCCGACCGGCGAGTTCGCCGCCAAGCGCCAGCACCAGTCGCTGGCCTGGATGTGGCAACTGATCGACGCCGGCCTGCGCCAGCATTTCCGCCTTCATCCGCGCGTTCAGGAAAATCTGCCCGCGCTGACCCGTTCCGTCGAAGCAGGATATACGACCCCGGCCGCCGCCGCGTATGCGCTGCTCGACTATCTGAAACACTGATCACCCGTTCCATTGAGGGAGTTTTTCCATGCATGACATCATCCGCCAGCTTGAGAAGAAGCGTGAACTGGCCCGCCTCGGCGGTGGCCAGAAGCGTATCGACAGCCAGCACAAGAAGGGCAAGCTGACCGCCCGCGAACGCATCGAACTGTTGCTCGATCCGGAGTCCTTCGAAGAATGGGACATGTTCAAGGAACACCGCTGCGTCGACTTCGGTATGGATCAAGCCGAGAAGACCCCAGGTGACGGCGTCGTCGTCGGCTACGGCACGATCAACGGTCGTCTCGTCTTCGTCTTCTCGCAGGACTTCACCGTCTTCGGCGGCTCGCTGTCGGAAACCCACGCCGAGAAGATCTGCAAGGTCATGGACCAGGCGATGAAGGTCGGCGCCCCGGTGATCGGTCTCAACGACTCTGGCGGCGCCCGCATCCAGGAAGGCGTCGCCTCCCTCGGTGGCTACGCCGACGTCTTCCAGCGCAACGTGATGGCCTCCGGCGTCGTGCCGCAGATCTCGATGATCATGGGCCCCTGCGCCGGCGGCGCGGTGTATTCGCCGTCGATGACCGACTTCATCTTCATGGTCAAGGACTCGTCCTACATGTTCGTGACCGGTCCGGAAGTGGTCAAGACCGTCACCCACGAAGACGTGACTGCCGAGGAACTGGGCGGCGCCGTCACCCACACCAGCAAGTCCGGCGTTGCCGACCTGGCCTTCGAGAACGACGTCGAAGCACTCTCCATGCTGCGCCGCTTCATGAACTTCATCCCGGCCAACAACAAGGAAAAGCCGCCGGTCACGCCGACCAACGACCCGGTTGACCGCTTCGACTATTCGCTCGACACCCTGGTGCCGGACAACGCGAACAAGCCGTACGACATGAAGGAATTGATCATCAAGGTCGTCGATGACAACGATTTCTTCGAACTGCAGGCCGACTACGCCAAGAACATCATCATTGGTTTCGGTCGCATGGACGGCCACCCGGTCGGCATCGTCGCCAACCAGCCGCTGGTGCTGGCCGGCTGCCTCGACATCAAGTCCTCGATCAAGGCTGCCCGCTTCGTCCGCTTCTGCGACGCCTTCAACATCCCGGTCGTCACCTTCGTCGACGTCCCGGGCTTCATGCCGGGCACGCAACAGGAATACGGCGGCATCATCAAGCACGGCGCCAAGCTGCTCTACGCCTACGCCGAATGCACCGTGCCGAAGGTCACCATCATCACCCGCAAGGCCTACGGCGGCGCCTACGACGTGATGTCGTCCAAGCACCTGCGCGGCGACGTCAATCTCGCCTGGCCGTCGGCGGAAATCGCCGTCATGGGTCCGAAGGGCGCGGTCGAGATCATCTTCCGCGAGGAAAAGAACGATCCGGCCAAGCTCGCCCAGCGCGAAGCCGAGTACAAGGAAAAGTTCGCCAACCCGTTCGTCGCCGGCGCCCGTGGCTTCATCGACGACGTGATCATGCCGCACGCAACGCGCAAGCGGATCGCCCGCTCGCTCGCCATGCTGCGCGACAAGAAACTCGAAAATCCGTGGCGCAAGCACGGCAACATTCCTCTGTAAGCGTCAGGGAGAAAAAGGAACATGTTCAACAAAATTCTGATCGCCAACCGCGGTGAAATTGCCTGCCGCGTCATCAAGACCGCCCGCAAGATGGGCATCAAGACCGTCGCCGTCTATTCCGAGGCCGACAAGGACGCCCTGTTCGTCGATATGGCCGACGAGGGTGTCTGCATCGGCCCGGCGGCTTCCAAGGAATCCTATCTGGTTGCCGACAAGATCATCGCCGCCTGCAAGCAGACCGGCGCTGAAGCGGTGCACCCAGGCTACGGCTTCCTGTCGGAAAACGCCGAATTCTCGCGCCGCCTGGAAGAACAAGGCATCAAGTTCATCGGGCCGAAGCACTACTCGATCGCCAAGATGGGCGACAAGATCGAGTCCAAGAAGCTGGCCATCGAAGCCAAGGTCAACACCATCCCCGGTCACAACGATGCCATCGACGGCCCCGATGCCGCCGTGGAAATCGCCAGGAAGATCGGCTACCCGGTGATGATCAAGGCCTCCGCTGGCGGCGGTGGCAAAGGTCTGCGCGTCGCCTACAACGACGCCGAAGCGCACGAAGGCTTCTCGTCCTGCGTCAACGAAGCCCGCAACTCCTTCGGCGACGACCGCGTCTTCATCGAGAAGTACGTGCTCGAGCCGCGCCACATCGAAATCCAGGTGCTCGGCGACAGCCACGGCAACTACGTGTACCTGAACGAGCGCGACTGCTCGATCCAGCGTCGTCACCAGAAGGTCATCGAAGAGGCACCGAGCCCCTTCGTCGATCCGGAAATGCGCAAGGCAATGGGCGAGCAGGCCGTGGCCCTGGCCCGTGCGGTGAATTACGAGTCGGCCGGTACGGTCGAGTTCGTCGTTTCCGGCGCGACCAAGGAATTCTACTTCCTGGAAATGAACACCCGCCTGCAGGTCGAACACCCGGTCACCGAACTGATCACCGGTCTCGACCTGGTCGAGCAGATGATCCGCGTCGCCTACGGCGAGAAGCTGCCGCTGACCCAGGCCGACGTCAAGATCGACGGCTGGGCGATGGAATGCCGGATCAACGCGGAAGACCCGTTCCGCGGCTTCCTGCCTTCCACCGGCCGTCTGGTCAAGTTCCTGCCGCCGGCCGAATCGACCGACGCCCAGGGCACGACCCGCGTCGACACCGGCGTCTACGACGGCGGCGAAATCTCGATGTTCTACGACTCGATGATCGCCAAGCTGATCGTGCACGGCAACGATCGCAACGCCGCCATCGCCCGCATGCGCGATGCGCTGAACGGCTTCGTGATCCGCGGCATTTCCTCGAACATCCCGTTCCAGGCCGCGCTGATGCAGCACCCGGTGTTCCATTCCGGCATTTTCGACACCGGCTTCATCCCCAAGCACTACCCGACCGGCTTTGACGCCTCGATGGTGCCGCACGACGACCCGGCGCTGCTGGTCTCGGTTGCCGCCTACGTCTATCGCGCCTTCACCGACCGTTCCGCCTCGATCACCGGCCAGTTGCAAGGCCACGAACGCATCGTCGGCGACCAGTGGATGGTGGTGCGCCTGAACGGCGAGCAGAAGGAGAACCACCCGGTCACGGCGCGGCCGATCCCGGGCGGCTATCACGTCGAATACGCCGGCCAGCCCTACGAGATCCTGTCCGACTGGAAACTCGGCGAGTCGCTGTTCACCGGCACCTGCAACGGTCAGGAGTTCACGCTGCAGGTCGAGCGGCACAAGACCAAGTACTCGCTGTTCCACTGGGGCACGCGCGCCGACTTCATGGTGATGAGCGCGCGCGCCGCCGAACTGCTGGCACTGATGCCGGAGAAGCCGGCGCCCGACCTGTCGAAGTTCCTGCTCTCGCCGATGCCCGGCCTGCTGCGCGAAGTTGCCGTCTCGGTTGGCCAGGAAGTGAAGGCCGGCGAGAAGCTGGCGGTGATCGAAGCGATGAAGATGGAAAACATCCTCAAGGCCGAGCAGGACTGCAAGGTCAAGAAGATCTCCGCTGCCGTCGGCGAAAGCCTGTCGGTCGACCAGGTCATCATCGAGTTCGAATAAACTGTCGCCAGACAATCGAGCAGCAAAAAGGGCCTGTTCTCGAACAGGCCCTTTTTTTTCAGGAAACGGGAAAATGAGCGGATTCGAGCACTACCATCAGGAAATCGGCGCGCTGGATCACGAAATCCACAAGTACGCCCAGCTTTGCGGAGTCGACCTGAGCAAGCGCTACGAGATCGAGGCCTGCCTCGCCGAGCACCACGACGACTGGGCCGGCGACAAGGCCAGGGAATCGTTGCGCGGCCTGCTCGTGCTCCGCCTCAAGGTGGAAACGGAAATGATCGAACTGGGCATGCTGCCGCCGCCCTTGCTGCCGGCGGCGACCGGGCAGAACTGAGGCGGGTGCCTCAGCCGCCCTTCTTCATTTCCTCGATGCCCTTGCGCAGCATCTGGTCGAGTTCGGAACCGGCTTCGACCTGCGGCAGCAAAGCTTCCCAGTAGGCGATGCCGTTCTTGCGGTCACCGGCTTCCATTGCCGCGGCACCGGCCAGGAAGAGGGTATGGGCGTGCTTGGGATCGAGCTTGAGCGCCTGGTCGATCAGTTCCTTGGCCTTGCCGGTCAATCCCTTTCCATTCGCCATCGCCAGCGTTTCGGCGTAGCTCGCCAGCAATTCCGGATCCTTCTCGATGGCCGGCTCGGCCTTGGCATAGGCGTCGACCGCCTCGCCATAGCGCCCCAGCATCTTGTACGAGCGCGCCAGCATCAGCCAGCCGTTCATGTCGTCCGGGTTCTCCTGCATGCGGGCCGCCAGCTTGGCCACCATGGCGTCGATGTCGGCCGCCGTCATCTGCTTTTGCGGCGCGGTTGCCGCCGGGTCCAGGGCCTGCGGATTGCCGAGCAGGAGGTAGCCGCCGACGGCCGCCAGCGGCAGCAGGAACAATACCAGCAGCGCAGTCTTGCGGCTGGTGGCCGGCCCGCCATCGCTCTCCTGGGTTTCGCCCACTTCCTCAAGCAGGCGCTTCTGCAGCTCCACCTTGGCCTGCGCAAAATCGGCCTCGCCAAGATTGCCCTCGAGACGTTCGCGTTCGAGGTCGGCCAGTTGATCGCGGAAGATTGCCAGGTTGGCGGCCTTGCGGTCGGCGTCGCTGGGGCGACGACGCCCGAACCAGAGACCGGGAATGATCAGCAGCGCCGTGACGACGACGAGCAGGGTGGCAAAAAGGGCGAACTGGGTCATTTCTCTTCGTTTTCCTTGAGCAACGCTTCGGCGCGGCGGATTTCCTCGGCCGTCAGCGGCTTGGCCTGGGCGGCGGTCTGCTGGCTGCGCCGCTTGAGATAGGAGCGCATGGCCAGGATGGCGATCAGCAGCAGGGCCAGCGGACCGCCCCAGAGCAGCATGGTGATGCCCTTGACCGGCGGCCGGTAGAGCACGAAATCGCCGTAACGGCTGACCATGAAATCGAGAATCTCGGCGTTGGATTTGCCGTCATGGATCATGCCGCGGATTTCCCGCCGCAGATCGACGGCCAGCTCGGCGTTGGAGTCGGCGATCGTCTCGTTCTGGCAGACCAGGCAACGCAGCTCCTTGGACAACTCTTGCAGGCGCTTTTCGGCGACCGGGTCGTCGGCCACCGCCGCTTCGTTGGTGCGCGAGGCGTAGGCCGCCGTCGACAGCAGGCTGAGGACCAGGAACAGGATACGGGCGCAATTCATCGATTCAGCTCCGCGACCAGGGGCAGGATCTTGTCCTTGAGCACCTGCGGGCTGATCGGCCCGGTATGCTTCATGCGGATCACGCCCGTCTTGTCGATGACGTAGGTTTCCGGAACGCCATAGACGCCGTAATCGATGCCGACCCGGCCGTCGATGTCCATCACTGTCAGCAGATAGGGGTTGCCGTGCTCGGTCAACCAGCCCTGCGCCCGTTTGACGGCGAGCGGCACTTCCTGCTCGGGCGGCACGCGGCGCATGTCGATCTCGCCGTCGCCGCGCAGTTCCTTGTAGTTCAGGCCGACCACCGGCACCTGGCCGTTGCGCGAGAACTCGACGAGCACCGGGTGTTCCTGGCGGCAGGAGACGCACCAGGTGGACCAGACATTGAGCAGCCAGACCTTGCCCTTCATGTCTTCCGGCCCCATCGTCGCGCCCTCCTTGCCCAGGACGGCCAGGCGGAACGCCGGCGCCGGCTTGCCGACGAGCGGCGACGGCACCTCGCGCGGATTCAGGTTGAGACCGACGGCGAGCAGCACGACCAGCGCGGCAAAGGCGCCAAGTATCCAGTAATAGCGATTCATCCCTGATTTCCCCCAAGCACGTTCGCGGCGACATCAGCGGCGGGCTTGCGCCGGCTGCGGTAGCGGCGGTCAAGGATGGCCAGCAAGCCGCCCAGCGCCATGATCGCGCAGCCGCCCCAGATCCAGTCGACATAGGGCTTGTAATAGACGCGCACCGCCCACTCCGCTTGCGGCCGGTCGGGATCGATCGGCTCGCCGAGCGAGACATAGACGTCGCGCAGCAGACCGGCGTCGATCGCCGCCTCGGTCATCGGCATCGACGACGAGAAGTAGTTGCGCTTTTCCGGGAACAGCTTGCGCTCCAGCTTGCCGCCCAGGAGCAGGTCGAAATCGCCCTGCGCCGCCTGGTAGTTCGGCCCCTGCAAAGACTGGACGCCGTTGAAACGGAACTGGTAGCCGCCAACATCGACGACATCCCCCGGCCCCATCTTGACGTCCTTTTCCTCTTCATAGGTACTGACCATGCTGACGCCGACGACAAAAACGGCGATACCGATATGCGCGACATGCATGCCGACGAAGCTCGCCGGCTGATCCAGCGCGGCGGCGACGAAGCCGCGACCGCCGCGGGTCTGATTGACGCGACGGACGAAGTGGATCAGCGCCGTGACGACGATCCACGCCGCCAGCAGCAGACCGAGCGCGGTCAGTACCTTCCACTGGCCATAGAGCAGCGGCACGGCGATCGCCACCACGACGGCGACGGCAAAAGCCCAGCGCAGGAGGCGCGCGATCTCGCCCAGCGACGCTTCCTTCCAGCGGGCGAAGGGGCCGATCCCCATCAGGAACAGCACCGGCATCATGACCGGGAAGAAGACCGTATCGAAATACGGCGGCCCGACCGAGATCTTGCCGATACCGAGGGCGTCGATCAGCAGCGGGTAAAGCGTGCCGAGCAGGACGGTGGCGCAGGCGACGACCAGCAGCACGTTGTTGGTGAGCAGCAGCGACTCACGGGAAATCAGGCCGAAACGACCGCCCAGACCGACCGACGGCGCGCGCCAGGCGAACAGGGCGAGCGAAGTGCCGATCACGGCGACCAGGAAGACCAGGATGAAGACGCCGCGCGTCGGATCGGTGGCGAAGGCATGCACCGAGGTCAGGACACCGGAACGGACCAGAAAGGTGCCGAGCAGCGACAGCGAGAACGCCGAAATCGCCAGCAGCACTGTCCAATTCTTGAAACTGCCGCGTTTTTCGGTGACTGCCAGAGAGTGGATCAGGGCCGTGCCGACCAGCCAGGGCATGAAGGAAGCGTTTTCGACCGGATCCCAGAACCACCAGCCGCCCCAGCCCAGTTCGTAATAGGCCCACCACGAGCCCATGGCGATGCCGAGGGTCAGGAAGATCCACGCCCCCGTCGTCCACGGCCGCGACCAGCGCGCCCAGGCGGCATCGAGCTTGCCGGAGAGGAGGGCGGCGATGGCGAAGGCGTAGGCCACCGAGAAACCGACGTAACCCATGTAGAGCAGCGGCGGGTGGATGACCATGCCCGGATCCTGGAGCAGGGGATTCAGGTCGCGCCCCTCGGCGACGCCAGGTAACAGGCGTTCGAAGGGATTCGAGGTGATCAGGATGAAGAGCAGGAAACCGAAGGAGACCAGGCCAAGGGTACCGAGCACGCGGGCCAGCATCACTTCCGGTAACTGCCGGGAGAAGAAGCGCACCGCCAGCAGCCACCAAGCCAGCATCAGCATCCATAACAGGAGCGACCCCTCGTGGCCGCCCCACACCGCCGCGACGCGATAGGCGAGTGGCAGCAGGGAATTGGAATGCTGGGCGACATAGGCAACCGAAAAATCGTTGGCGACGAAGGCCCAGGTCAGGCAGGCAAAGGAAACCGTAACCAGCAGCGAGAAGGCGCCAGCCGCCGGCCGGCAGAGGGCGATCCAGGGTTGATTGCCGTTATGGGCCCCAATCAGGGGAAGGGTGCCCAGCAGGAGCGCAACCAGCGCCGCCAGGATCAGGGCGAAATGGCCAAGTTCAGGAATCATGCTCAGTTACTCGCGGGTTGCGATGCCGTCGCCGCCGGTTTTTCCTGCGCGGACGCCTTCTGGACGCCGCGTTCGTGCGCGTCGTTGAGCGCCTTGGCCGCTTCCGGTGGCATGTAGTTCTCGTCGTGCTTGGCCAGGACTTCCTGGGCCTTGAACGTCCCGTCCGGCAGCAGGCGCCCCTGGGCGACCGCACCCTTGCCTTCCATGAAGAGGTCGGGAAGGATGCCGACGTAATCGACGACGATATCGTGCTCGGTATCGGTGACGATGAAACGGATGGTCACCCCGTCGGCCTGCCGCTGGATGCTGGCTTCCTTGACCAGGCCGCCGATGCGGAACAGCTTGTCCTGCGGGGCCTTGCCCTGGGCGACGTCGGTCGGCGAGATGTAAAGGGCGATGTTGCTGTTCAGTGCGTTCAGCACCAGGGCCGAAATGGCGCCGACGAGCGCCAGCGCCCCGACGATCAGGGCCAGTTTCTTGTGGCGGGACTTCATGCTTCCTTGCTCCGGGATTCTGCGCGCAACTGGCGCTTCAGGCGGGCGATGGTCGTCTTGCGCGAGCGACCGACGGCTATCGGTTCGATCGCCATGACCAGCGCGGTAACGCCAAAGGAGCCCCAGACATAGAATCCGTAGCCGCCCATGGCGATGAAATCGGCGAAACTGTTCCAGTAGATCATTGCATTTCCCCGCTCCGCATCAGTTCCGCCCTGACCCAGTCGGTGTTGCGCTCGCGCTCAAGCATCAGGGTCCGGACCCGCGCCAGCGCGACGGCGATGCTGTACATCCAGAACGACAGGGCCATCAGCAGCATGCCCCACAGCATGACCTCGGCCATCGACGACTTGGCGAGATTGACGCTGGAGCCCTGGTGCAGCGTGTTCCACCATTTCACCGAAAAATAGATGATCGGTACGTTGACCACGCCGACCAGCAGCAGGATGCCGCCGGCCTTGTCGGCGCGGCGCACGTCGTCGATCGCGGCGACCAGCGCCAGGTAACCGATGTAGAGGAAGAGCAGGATCAGCTCCGAGGTCAGGCGCGCGTCCCAGACCCACCACGTCCCCCACATCGGCTTGCCCCACAGGGCGCCGGTCCACAACGACAGGAAGGCCATCAGCGCGCCGGTCGGCGCCAGCGCCCGCGCCATCATGCCGGAGAGGCGGGTGTTGAAGGCCAGCCCGATCGCCGCCCAGAAGGCCATCACCAGGTAGATGAACATGCTCAGCCAGGAAGTCGGCACGTGGATGAAGATGATCCGGTAACCCTCGCCCTGCTGGAAGTCGGTCGGCGCCACCAGCATCCCGATGTAAAGCCCGGCGATCCCGAAGAGGACGGCGAGGGCAACGAACCAGGGAATCATCTTGCCGGCCAGCGGGTAGAAGGTGGCTGGCGACGCGAAACGGTAGAGATTGAAGCGGTCGTTCATTCGAGGGCGATCTTCAGGGCCGCAGCCGACGCCCAGGGGGCAAATCCGATTGCGGCGATGGTCATGGCAGCGAGCAGTGATAGGTGTCCTTCCCCCCCGAGACCGGACACCGTCGCATCAACTGCGCCAGCGCCGAATATTAGCACCGGAATGTAAAGAGGGAGAACCAGTAACGACAAAAGTACACCGCCGCCGCGCAGGCCCAGGGTCAGCGCCGCGCCGATGGCGCCGATGCCGGACAGCGCCGGGGTGCCGAGCAGGATGGCGGCGGTCAGCACGAACAGGGCATCACCGGAGAGATCGAACTGGATGCCGAGGACCGGCGCGATCAGCGCCAGCGGCAGGCCGGAAACCAACCAGTGGGCGATCACCTTGCCGGTCACCACGAGGCCCAGCGGGTGTGGCGACAGGGCCAGTTGTTCCAGCGTGCCGTCGCGCAGGTCGTCGGCGAACAGGCGGGGCAACGAAAGCATCGTCGCCAGCAAGGCGGCGACCCACAGCACGCCGGGCGCCAATTGGCGCAGCAGGTCGAGTTCCGGACCGATGCCGAGCGGGAACAAGCTGACCACGATGATGAAGAAGAACAACGCGGAAACGATGTCGGCCTGGCGACGCATGGCCAGCTTCAGGTCGCGGCCGATGACGGTGAATACGATATCGAGCATCTGTCGTCCTCAGCCGATGCGCAGTTCGCGCACCGTGCCGGCGGGAATCGCCACCGGCTGGTGCGTCGTCATCACCGCCATGCCGCCGCGCTGCAGGTGCGCCGAGATCACCCCGGCCAGCCAGTCGACGGCGCCGACATCGAGGGCGACAAAGGGTTCGTCGAGAATCCACAACGGCCGCCGGTCGATCACCAGGCGGGCCAGCGCGACGCGGCGTTTCTGCCCCTGCGACAGGTACTTGCAGGCGAGATCCTCGCGCCCGGCAAGACCGACCTGTTCCAGGGCGTCGATCGCGTCATCCTCGGACAAGGTCTCGCCGGCCAGGCGAGCGCCGGCCAGCAAGTTTTCGAGCGGTGTCAGCTCTTCCTTGATCGCGTTGAGGTGGCCGAGATAACAGAGGGCGGCGTGGTAGTCGTCGCGGTGGCGAGCGATCGCCTCGCCCTGCCAGCGGATTTCGCCGACCTCCGGCGGCAGCAGGCCGATCAGCATGCGCAGCAGGCTGGTCTTGCCGGCACCGTTGCGCCCCTGCAGGTAAAGCAACTCACCCGCTTCCAGCGTGAAGCTCAGGCCTGCGAACAGGCGGCGCTCGCCGCGCACGCATTCCAGATTGTCGGCTTCCAGCATGGTCAGGGCCCGGGATCTATCCGGCGCGTATTATGGACGCGCCAGTGTACCGACAGTTTGCGGTGAATCAAATCGAAAAGAACGGGGGCCGCAGCCCCCGAAACGTGCGCGGTCGAACAGCCGTCTATTTGAACGGCGTCGGACGCGGGGTGGTATCGGAAGAGGGCGGCAGGATCGGCAGCGTGAAGTTCGGCTGCTCGCCGGTCAGGGTCTTCAGGAAAGCGACGATCTTGGCGTTTTCATCCTTGGTGAACTTCTTGCCCAGTTGCAGGCGGCCCATCACATCGACCGCTTCGGTCAGCGTGTTGGCGGCACCGTCGTGGAAGTAGGGATAGGTCATTTCGACGTTGCGCAAGGTCGGCACCTTGAAGTTGAAGCGATCTTCATCCTTGCCGGTGACGGCGGCGCGACCATCCGACATCTTGCCCTTGTACGGCTCGACGATGCCCATCTTCTGGAAGGAATTGCCGCCGACGGCTTCGCCGTTGTGGCAGGCGACGCAGCCACTGTCCTTGAACAGCGCATAGCCTTCCTGCTCCTGCTGGGTCAGCGCCGCCTTGTTGCCGAGCAGCCACTGGTCGAAGCGCGAGTTCGGCGTGACCAGGGTCTTCTCGAATTCGGCGATGGCCAGCGTCACCTGGTCGATGTCGATCTTGTTCTTGCCGAAGACCATCTTGAATTCGCGGACGTAGGCCGGGATCGATTCGAGGACGTTGATCGCCAGCGTATGCGTGAACGCCATTTCACCCGGATTGGCGATCGGGCCACCGGCCTGCGCCTTGAGATCGGCGGCGCGGCCGTCCCAGAACTGGGCCAGGTTGAGGCTGGAGTTGAGCACCGTCGGCGCGTTGATCGGGCCTTGCTGCCAGTGATCGCCGACCGAGGTCGGAATGTTGTCGGTACCGCCCATCGACAGGTTGTGGCAGGTGTTGCAGGACATGATGCCGGACTTCGACAGGCGCGGGTCGAAGTACAGTTTCTTGCCCAGTTCGACCATGCCGACATTGATGCTGGCGGGCGGCTTGATCGGCTGGATCGGTTCGTCGCTGGCGGCCTGCACGGCGCCCTGCAGAGCCATGCCGGAAAGCAGGAGGATGGCGGCGGAAAGGACGGTACGTTTCATTATTGATCTCCCTCGTTGTGAAATTTGCCGGACCATTCTCACCCTCGAGAAATTTGCAAATTTGATCCAAATCAATGGTTTTTATGGGATTTCCCTATAGTAACCATAGGTATCCCCTATAAATCATGAGGGTATGATCCTCAGTCTTAGGAGGAAACCGGCATGACCCTGACCGAACTGCGTTACATCGTGGCGCTTGCCCAGGAAAAGAATTTCAGCCGTGCCGCCGAGCGCTGTTCCGTCAGCCAGCCGACCCTGAGCGTGGCCATTGCCCGTCTTGAGGATGAGCTTGGCGTGCAGTTGTTCGAACGCGGCAAAGGCTTCGTCAGCCCCAGCCTGGTGGGCAGCAAGGTCGTCAAGCAGGCGCAACTGGCCCTCAACGAGGCGGAAAAAGTGCGGCAGATCGCCCAGCGTGGCCGCGACCAGCTCGACGGCCACCTGCGTCTGGGCGTCATCCACACCATCGGTCCCTACCTGCTGCCGCAGTTGATCCATTCGCTGAAGAACATCGCGCCGAACATGCCGCTGGCGATCGAGGAGAACATGACCGCCAAGCTGGCCGACATGCTGCGCGACAACGACATCGACGTCGCCATCATCGCGCTGCCCTTCGACCTGCCCGGGGTGCTGACCCGCCCCCTGTACGACGAGCGCTTCAAGGTCATCGTGCCGCGCGGCCATCCCTGGGAAAAGCGCGCCGCCATTACGCCGGAGGAAGTCGCCGGCGACGAGGTGCTGCTGCTCAAGGCCGGCAACTGCTTCCGCGACCAGGTGCTGGACGCCTGCCCGCAGGTGAGCAGCCCGGAAACCGACATCCGCCTCGGCCATTCGATCGAAACCATCCGCTGCATGGTGGCGTCCGGCCTGAGCGTCTCGGTGCTGCCGGAAAGCGCGCTGCAGGAGCCTTACGGCAACGACATGATCAGCGCCATTCCCTTCCTCGCCCCGGAACCGTCGCGCCGTGTCGCGCTGGCCTGGCGCAGTTGCTTCGTCCGCCCGAAGGCGATCGACGCCTTGCTCGCCGCCGTGCGTGGCCTCGATTCGCCGGCCTACCGCTTGCTGGTCTGACTGCCGATCAGGATTTCGGCCTGCAGTTGCTGCAGCAGTTCGCTCATTTCCCGGCTGGCTTGGTGTAGCGTCTGCCAGGAATCGGCCAGCGACTCCTCGTTGCCGGCCTGCTGCTGGTCGAGCATCAACCGGGCGACTGCATGCAGGCGCTGGTGGATCGGGTCGATCGCCGCGAAGGTCGGGATCTCGCCGTAGCGCTTGCGACCCGCCCCCTGGTACCAGCGTCCGAAGCTGCAGGCCAGGTGATCGAGTTCGATTGACGGCGCGCTGCCCGGCGCTGCGGCGAGGGCATTTTCCAGGGCCTTCATCCAGCGCCGGTGATCGACCTCGGCGATCAGCATCGGCAGGTCCTCGCGCGCCCAGGTGAAGGCCGAGGCCGCCGACCACAGTTCGTCCGGTCGGAATTCCGCCATCCACTGCGGCAGACTCGCCGCCGGCATCGGCCGGGCGATGCCGAAGCCCTGCGCCAGGTCGCAGCCGAGAAGCAGCAGGACGAGGCCGTGCTCGATCGATTCGACGCCCTCGGCGATCACCTGGCGGCGGAAGGCGCGGGTCAGGCCGATCACCCCCTCGACGATGGCAAGGTCTTCCGGGTCGTCGAGCATGTCGCGCACGAAGGACTGGTCGATCTTCAGGATTTCCGCCGGCAGACGGCGGAAATAGGTGAGCGAGGAATAGCCGGTACCGAAATCGTCGAGCGCGAAACTGACGCCGAGCTGGCGACATTCCGTAAACAGTTGGGCGACGCGCCCGACATCCTCGATCGCCGCGGTTTCCAGCACCTCCAGTTCGAGCCGTGACGGATCGAGTTCCGGGTGCGCCGCCAGTTGACGCCCGAGTTCGGCGGCGAAGCCGGGATGCTGCAGGTGTTCGCCGGCGATGTTGATGCTCAGCTTGAGGTCGATACCGGCCGCCGCCCAACTCGACAACTGGTCGAGCGCCGTGGTGATGACCCAGTTGCCGAGGTCGATCGCCAGCTCGTTGCCCTCGATCGCCGGCAGGAACTCCTGCGGCAGCAGCAGGCCGCGTTGCGGATGCTGCCAGCGGATCAGTGCTTCGGCGCCGACCACACGGCCCTGCCGCATGTCGACCTTGGGCTGGTAATGGAGGACAAACTCGCCGGCCGCCAGGCCCTGGCCGATGCGAGTGATGTCCTCGCGGCGACGGCGCGCCCGGCGGTCCTTCTCGGGATCGAACAGGTGGTGGCGGTTGCGCCCGGCCTGCTTCGCCACGTACATCGCCTGGTCGGCGTGGCGGAGCAGGGTGTCGGCATCGGAACCGTCGTGCGGGTAAAGGGTGACGCCGATGCTGGCCGAAATCGTCACGTTCTCGCCGGCCACCGCGAAAGGCTGGGTCAACGACGCGGAAATCCGGCTCAGTGCCTGATCGCACTCGTTGAGGTCGTTGAGCGTGGACAGCAGCAGCACGAACTCGTCACCGCCCAGGCGGGCGACGGTGTCGCCGCCGCGCACGCAGTTGCGCAGACGCTGAGCGACTTCGACCAGCAAACGGTCGCCGGCGGCATGGCCGAAGCGGTCGTTGACCGGCTTGAAACCGTCGAGGTCGAGATAGCAGACCGCCAGCAGGCCGCGATTGCGGGCGGCGTTGGCCATCGCCAGTTGCAGCCAGTCGGCGAGCAGCATGCGGTTGGGCAACTGGGTCAGGGCGTCGAAATGGGCGAGACGTTCGAGACGCTGCTGGTGCTCCTTGAGCAGCGTGATGTCGGAAAAGATGCCAACGAAATGGGTGATCGTCCGCTCGGCGTCGCGCACCGCCGAGATGGTCAGCAACTCGACGAAGATCTCGCCGGATTTCTTGCGGTTCCAGACTTCGCCGCGCCAATGACCTTGATCGCGGATCGCTTCCCACATGTTGCGGTAGAAGGCGGCGTCATGATGGCCGGAATTGAGCATGCCGGCGTTCTGGCCGATCGCCTCGGCGCGACTGTAGCCGGTCAGTTCGCTGAAGGTCGGGTTCACTTCGACGATGTGCCCGGAAACATCGGTGATCATGATGCCTTCGTGGGCGTTGGCGAAGACGCTGGCGGCCAGGCGCAGCCGCTCTTCGGCCGCCAGCCGTTCGCCGACGTCGCGGGCAACGGCGATCAGCGCTGCCTCGCCGTTCCAGTGCCCGTGCACGGCGCGGACCTCGGTCTGCACCAGACGACCGTCGGCAGCCAGCAAGGGGGCCGGACAGGCATTCAGGCGACCGGCGAACATCTCGTCGAGATTGTGCTGCGCCTGCTCGCGCCAGGACGCCGGGTAAAGCCGGGAGACCGGTTCGCCGTGCAGGATGCCCGGCGCGTAGCCGAGCGCCTGGTCGACCACCGGGTTGTAATGGACGATGCGGCCACCGGCGTCGATGACGAAGATCAGGTCGTCGAGCGAGGCGAACAGGCCGCTCAGATTGTCCCGCGACTGCCGCGCCGCCTCGCGGGCTTCGATGCGTTCGAGCGCCATCGCGTACTGACTGACCAGGTGCTGCACCGCCTGGCAGGTGGCGACCGAGATCTGCACGGTACGATGTCCAGCCAGGTTGAGGCAGGCGATCGCCCGACCGTTGACGACGATGGGCAGGGCGATCAGGCAGCGCAGGCCTTCGCCGGCATAGTGCGCGGGATCGATCAGACTGCAGTGATCCTGCTGCTGACAGCAGGTGTGACAACTGCACAGCACCTTGCCGTTGCGGATCAGTTCTGCCTTCGGAGAATCCGCCACGCAGCAACGGGCAGCGGCGACGAACGCGGGCGACAGGCCCTTGTGCACGCGCAGTTCGTAGTCGCCGCCGGCGTTCTGCCAGTAGAACCCGCCGCTGTCGAATTCCGGGTAGCGCAAGGCGAGGTCGAGCATGGTCGCCAGCAGCGCCTCGGGGTCGGCCTCGGTATTCAGGGCGTTGGCCAGATCGCGCTCGATGCCCAAGCGCAACTGCTCGGCGCGGGTGACGCTGATGTCGATCGCGGTGACGATCAGCGCCGGCTTGCCAGCGTACTGCGTGGCGGAAATCTGCAGGCGCACCAGCAGCACCCGGCCGTCGCGGTCGCACCCCCAGAACTCCAGTTCCTGTGGCGCACCGCCGGTAGCCGAGCGGATCACCGCGGCGATCCGGGCCAGGTCGTTCAAGCCCTGGGCAGCCAGGAAGTCCGGCGCATGACCACGCAGTTCCTCGCGCCGGTAGCCGGTCATCCGCTCGGCCGCCGCGTTGGCGTCGAGGCAGCGACCGTCGCCGTCGATGACGAACAGCGCGTCGCCCGCCGATTCGAACAGTTCCCGGAAGGTCTGCTGGCTGCGCCCGAGCTCATCGGCCTGCTGTTGGTGGGCGATCATCAAGGCAGCCAGACGGCTGGCCTGGCGGATGGTTTCGCGGCTGCCGTCGGGCAGGCGACCGGCCTGCTCGCGATAGACGGCAAAGGTGCCGAGCAGGCGGCCGTCGGGACCGAGCAGGGCTTCCGCCCAGCCGGAGGTGACGCCGATCCGGCGGGCAAAATCCCGATAATCGATGCCGCAGGCATTCTCGTGGATGTTCTCGATATAGGCTTCGCCGCGCCGCCAGGCCGCCGTCCCGGACACCCCGACCCCTTCGGCAACCGGCATGTTCGCCAGCAGGGCGCGTGCGTCCTCGGCCAGTCCGGGCGCCGCGGCAACGTGCAAGTGGGCGCCGTCGGCGTCGGCCAGCATGATCGAACAGATGATGCCGGGGACCTCGTGCTCGGCGGAGAGGGCGATCAGTTCGAGCAGGCCGGCGAGCCGTTCGCCGCGCAGCATGCCGGTCATCGCCGCGTTGCGGATCAGCAGCGCTTCGTCGTAGCGGGTCTGCAACCCGCGCTGCTCGCTGATCGTCTCGTCGAGCAGATCCATTTCCAGCGGCCGGATCAGGCTGTGCTCGGTGAGCAGGCCGAGCAAGCGGCCTTCGGCATCGACCACGACGAGATGCCGGATGCGGCTTTCCAGCATCAGCGCCGCCGCGTCGGCGGCCGAAGTTTCGGGCAGGACGCCGGTCAGCGGCTGCGTCATCACCTCGCCCAGGGTCGGATTTCCCGACGTCTGCAGGTAGAGGCGGACAACATCGCGTTCGGTGACGATGCCGCAGGCGGTGCCGCCATCGACGACGACGACGCTGGTCGCCCGCGCCGTCCCCATCGCCGCCAGCGCCTCATCCAGCGTCGCCTGCCGCGGCAGGCGGGGGAAAACCCGGTCCATCAGGCCTTCGACGGTATTGAGCTGGCGGTAGAAATCGAGCCCGAAGAAGCGGCGAAAATCGGTCTCGCTGACGATGCCGAGCAGACGGCCTTCGCCGCCCGTCACCACCAGGTGGCGGATACCCAGCCGCGTCGCCTGGCGGAAGGCGCTGCGCACCTCGGTATCGTGGCTCACCGTATGCACCGGCGTCGTCATGAAATGCGCCACCGGCCGCCGCTGATCCTCGTGTCGGCGCATCGCATGCAGCATGTCGCGCTCGGTCAGGATGCCGACCACCCGCGTCGCGTCGACGACGACCACCGAGGAAATCCTCGCCTCGACCATCAATGCCGCCGCTTCGGCAAGTGTTGCGGAAGGGGCCACGCTGTCGGCGTGCAGGGTCATCAGGTCGGCTACGGTCGGCATCCCCGGATTCTATTCAGGCGCGACCGGCTTGTGTTGATCGAGTGCAAGATTCTCGGGGCATGCACGGCAATTTTCGGCGATTGGCAAGCAATGCAAAATTAGTTTCCACAAGCGGTAATCAAGCTTTCATCACCACCTTCGCAAGGGCCGGCACCGGCACCGGGCGCTTCCAGCCAAACCCTTGGTTTTCAAGACTAATCGGCGAAACACCGGGTGTGGCACGACCTTTGCGGAAGCTCACCACCGCAAGACTGACCATCGGGGGGAGCAAAGTGACTGAAACATTCTATGAAGTGCTGCGTCGCCAGGGAATCACCCGGCGCAGCTTCCTGAAATTCTGCAGCCTGACCGCGACCTCGCTCGGGCTGGGCAGCGCCGCCGCGCCGCGCATCGCCCAGGCGATGGAAACCAAGCCACGCACGCCGGTGATCTGGCTGCATGGCCTGGAATGCACCTGCTGCTCCGAGTCCTTCATCCGCTCGGCGCATCCGCTGACCAAGGACGTCGTGCTGTCGATGCTCTCGCTCGACTACGACGACACCTTGATGGCCGCCGCCGGTCACCAGGCCGAGGCGATCATCGAAGAGGTCAAGAAGAAGTACAAGGGCAACTACATCGTCGCCGTCGAAGGCAACCCGCCGCTCAACGAAGACGGCATGTTCTGCATCCATGGCGGCCGGCCCTTCGTCGAGGTGCTCAAGGAAACCTGCGCCGACGCCAAGGCGATCATTTCCTGGGGTGCCTGCGCTTCCTACGGCTGCGTGCAGGCGGCCAAGCCGAACCCGACGCGCGCCACGCCGGTGCACAAGGTGATTTCCGGCAAGCCGATCATCAACGTGCCGGGCTGCCCGCCGATCGCCGAAGTGATGACCGGCGTCGTCACCTACATGCTGACCTTCGACCGCATTCCCGAGCTCGACCGCCAGGGCCGGCCGAAGATGTTCTACGGCCAGCGCATCCACGACAAGTGCTACCGCCGCGGCCACTTCGACGCCGGCCAGTTTGCCGAAGCCTGGGACGACGAAGGTTCGCGCAAGGGCTACTGCCTGTACAAGATGGGCTGCAAGGGCCCGACCACCTACAACGCCTGCTCGTCGATGCGCTGGAACGGTGGCGTCAGCTGGCCGGTGCAGTCCGGCCACGGCTGCATCGGCTGCTCGGAAGAGGGCTTCTGGGACAAGGGCAGCTTCTACGACCGCGTCACCTCGATCACGCCGTTCGGCGCCGAATCGAACGCCGACACCATCGGCAAGGCCGCCGCCGGCACCGTCGGCGCGGCGATCGCCGCCCATGCCGCGGTGACCGCGCTGGCCCGCGCCCGCCAGAAGGCCGGCGAGTCCGCAACCGAACAACAGGGAGAAAACTGAGATGGGCGTGTACGAAACCCAGGGCTTCAAGCTCGACAACACCGGCAAGCGCGTCGTCGTCGACCCGGTCTGCCGCATCGAGGGCCACCTGCGGGTGGAAGTTAACCTCGACGACCAGAACGTCATCCGCAACGCCGTCTCCACCGGCACCATGTGGCGCGGCCTGGAAGTCATCCTCAAGGGCCGCGATCCGCGCGACGCCTGGGCCTTCACCGAGCGCATCTGCGGCGTGTGCACCGGCACCCACGCGCTGACCTCGGTGCGCGCCGTCGAGGACGCACTGGCGATCAAGATTCCGGAGAACGCCAACACCATCCGCAACCTGATGCAGTTGAACCTCTACGTTCATGACCATCTGGTGCACTTCTACCACCTGCATGCGCTCGACTGGGTCGATGTCGTGTCGGCACTGAAGGCCGACCCGAAGGCGACCTCGACGCTGGCCCAAAGCATCTCGTCGTGGCCGCTGTCCTCGCCCGGTTACTTCCGCGACATCCAGAACCGTCTGAAGAAGTTCGTCGAATCCGGCCAGCTCGGGCCGTTCATGAACGGCTACTGGGGCAACCCGGCGTACAAGCTGCCGCCGGAAGCCAACCTGATGGCGGTCGCCCACTACCTCGAAGCGCTCGATTTCCAGAAGGAAATCGTCAAGGTGCACACCATCTTCGGCGGCAAGAACCCGCACCCGAACTGGCTGGTCGGCGGCGTCCCCTGCGCCATCAACCTCGAAGGCACGGGAGCGGTCGGCGCCATCAACATGGAACGCCTCAACCTGGTCAAGAGCATCATCGACCGCTGCACCGAGTTCGTCGAACAGGTCTACATCCCCGACCTGCTCGCCATCGGCTCCTTCTACAAGGGCTGGCTGCACGGCGGCGGCCTGTCGTCGAAAAACCTGCTCTCCTACGGCGACATCCCGCAGAAGGCCAACGACTATTCGGCCGCCAACCTGCTGCTGCCCCGCGGCGCCATCATCAACGGCAAGCTCGACGAAATCCACCCGGTCGACCTCAAGGACCCGGAGCAGGTGCAGGAGTTCGTCGCCCACTCCTGGTACAAGTACCCGGACGAAACCGTCGGCCTGCATCCCTTCGACGGCGTCACCGAGCCCAACTTCGTGCTCGGCCCGAACACCAAGGGGAGCAAGACCAACATCAAGGAACTCGACGAAGGCGCCAAGTATTCGTGGATCAAGGCCCCGCGCTGGCGCGGCCACGCCATGGAAGTCGGCTGCCTGTCGCGCATGGTGCTCGGTTATCTGCAGCCGAAGCAGTACCCGGAAATCCATGGCCTGGTCGAAGGCGCCCTCAAGCATCTCGACGTGCCGGTCACCGCGCTGTTCTCGACCCTCGGCCGGACCGCCGCGCGCGGTCTGGAAACGGCGTACTGCGTCAAGCTGCAGAGCCAGCAGTTCGACAAGCTGATGGCCAACCTGAAGGCTGGCGATCTCAACACCGCCAACATCGAGAAGTGGGAACCCGCCACCTGGCCGAAGGAGGCGATGGGTGCCGGCTTCACCGAAGCCCCGCGCGGCGCGCTCGGCCACTGGATCAAGATCAAGGACACCAAGATCGACAACTACCAGTGCGTCGTGCCGACCACCTGGAACGGCGGTCCGCGCGACCACAAGGGGCAGATCGGCGCGTTTGAAGCGTCGCTGATGGACACCCCGGTGGCCAAGGCCGACGAACCGCTGGAAATCCTGCGCACGCTGCATTCCTTCGATCCCTGCCTGGCCTGCTCGACACACGTGATGAGCCCGGACGGTCAGGAAATGACGTCGGTCAAGGTCCGCTGAGCGGTCCGGAAAGGAGGCTGAAATGCTCTCTCAACAGGACATGCTGGAGGCCGAACGGCACGGTCGGCAGGTGCGTTCGATCTATGTGTACGAGGCGCCGGTACGACTCTGGCACTGGATCAACGCACTGGCGATGGTGGTGCTGGCGGTGACCGGCTACTTCATCGGCAAGCCCCTGCCGACGGTTCCCGGCGAAGCTGCCGAGAACTTCGTCATGGGTTACATCCGTTTCGCCCATTTTGCCGCCGCCTACATCTTCGCCGTCGGCCTGCTCGGCCGCATCTACTGGGCGCTGGTCGGCAACCACCACGCGCGGCAGATCTTCAAGCTGCCAATCACCAACCCGCAATGGTGGAGCGAAGTCTTCTTCGAACTGCGCTGGTATCTTTTCCTGGAAAAGACGCCGAAGAAGTACGTCGGCCACAACCCGATGGCGCAGTTGATGATGTTCTTCTTCTTCACGGTGCTGGCGGTCGGCATGGTGTTCACCGGTTTCGCGCTGTACAGCGAAGGCGCCGGCCTGGGCACCTGGAGCGACACGCTGTTCGGCTGGGTGATCCCGGCGCTCGGCGGCTCGCTGCAGGTACACAACCTGCACCGACTGGGCATGTGGATCATGATGACCTTCGCCGTCGTCCACATCTACGCGGCGATCCGCGAGGACATCATGAGCCGGCAGTCGCTGATCTCGACCATGGTCAGCGGCTGGCGGATGTTCAAGGACTGAGCGGGCCAGGGTTCACCTTGCGTAGGCTTGCCCCGGTGCACTCTGGTGCCCGGGGCTTTTTCCCCAGAGGAAGAGAGATGGAAAAACGCATACTCGTACTCGGCATCGGCAACCTGCTGTGGGCCGACGAAGGCTTCGGCGTGCGCTGCGTCGAAGCGCTCAACGCCGGCTGGCAGTTTCCGCCGCAGGTGACGCTGATGGACGGCGGCACGCAGGGCCTCTACCTGCTGCCCTACGTCCAGGAAGCCGACTGCCTGCTGGTCTTCGACGCCGTCGATTACGGCGACACGCCGGGCGACCTGCGCGAGGTGGTCGGCGACCAGGTGCCGCGTTTCATGGGCGCCAAGAAGATGAGCCTGCACCAGACCGGCTTCCAGGAAGTGCTGATGGCCGCCGAACTGACCGGCAAGCTGCCGGCCGAACTGGTGCTCATCGGCGTCCAGCCGGAAGAGCTGGAAGACTTTGGCGGCAGCCTGCGCGACGTGGTCAAGGCGCAGATGGCGCCGGCGCTCAACCTCGCCCTCGACTGGCTGGAACGCTGGGGCGCCACCGGCCGCCTGCGCGACAGCGAAGCCGAGCCGATCACCGACGCGGCGCTGGCCATCGACCTCTACGAAGGCGAACGACCGCCGGCCGACCAGGCCTACCGCCTGGGCGATGCCCGTTTCCTCAACCTGGAGGCGGCCTGATGTGTCTCGGCATCCCGGCGCAGGTCATCGAATGCGGCGAGCACTACGCGCGCTGCCAGGGGCCCGACGGAGAACAGCGCATCGACATCCGCCTGGTCGGCGCCCAGGCGCCGGGCAGCTGGCTGCTCTGTTTCCTCGACGCGGCACGCGAGGTGATCGACGCCGAACGCGCCGCTGCCATTACTGCCGCACTTTCCGCACTCGACGCGGTCAACGCCGGAGAGACCGATCTTTCCGCCTTCTTCGCCGACCTCGAGCGCGAACCCCAACTGCCCGAATTCCTGAGGACGCCCACCCCATGAGTCTCGAACTGAAAGCCGGCCCGACCTCGCTCGAACGCCTGGAAACCGCCATCGCCCGCATGCAGCAGAAACACGGTTTCGTCCGCGTCAGCGCCGACCAGCCGGCTTTCCCGGCCGGCCTGGCGGCGCTGTTGCTGACCGACGACCCGCAACGCAACCTGGAAGTGCTCGACGCCTGCGTCATCCTGCCGGAAGCGCTGCTCGCGCTCGGTGCCAACGTCGCCCGCCTGGTCGCCGGCCCGGACGCCGCCGCCGCGCTGCTGCAGCGCTTTGCCGTGGCGCGCGCGCCGGCCGTCGTTTTCCTGCGCGACGGCGACTATCTCGGCAGCCTGAACGGCATCCGCAACTGGCAGGAATACCGCGACGAAGTCGCCCGTCTCGCCGCCGGCCCGGCCCGGCCGCGCCCGATTTCCATCCCGGTGCTCGGCGCCGGCCAACCCGGAGCCTGCGCATGAACCCGTCCACCCTGCGTCCCTTCCCGATTTCCGTCGTCGCCATGGGGCCCGGCTCGCAAGGCGATGAAGCGCCCGACTACCTGCCGATGCCGAAGGACATGCAGACCTTCGCGGCGCCCTACCTGCCGGAAAACGTGGCACCCGAAACCGTCGCCGCCGTGATGCAGCTGCTCGGCGATTTCGTCGTCCGCGCCACCGAGGCCGGTCTCGACGGCGGCGCGACGGCCGACCTGGCCAGGCTGCCGGCCGGCGTGCGCGACGTGATCACCCAGTCGCTCGGCTTCGGCGAAGTCAGCGCCTTCACCACCGCGCCGCGCCACTGGCGCGTCCAGGAAACCGCCTTCGCCGGCGTCTGGCGCGTGCTGGAGATCGCCGACGACGGCGCCATCCTCGCCGACCGCCTGGAAACCGCCAGCATTCCCGCCGTCCTCGTCGACGCGATGCAGGAATGCGCGAGCAGCGTCCTCGCCGCGCCGGAATACGCCGCCGACTGCATGAACGCGCCGGCCCTGGTCGAGGAAATCCGCATGCAGGCCGCCACCTGGCAGCCGGGCGACGCCGCCCACGTCATCAACCTGAGCCTGCTGCCGGTCAGCGAAGGCGACCTCGACGCGCTCTACGGCTGGCTCGGCCACCGCGAGGTGTCGATCCTGTCGCGCGGCTACGGCAACTGCCGGATCACCAGCACGCGGCTGAAGAACGTCTGGTGGGTGCAATACTTCAACAGCATGGACGCGCTGATCCTCAATTCGATCGAGATCGTCGGCATGCCGGAAGTGGCGCTCGCCGCCGACGACGACTTCGCCGATTCGCTGGAACGCCTGCGCGAATACCTCGACATGATGGCGGAGCCGCTGTGATCTTCGAGGGCAGCTTCCGCGCCGTGCAGCCCGCCGACCGCCTCGAATGCGGCGTCTGCTGGTGGGTCTACGACCCGGCGGAGGGCGACGACGTGCGCGGCATCGCCCCCGGCACGCCGTTCGCCGAGCTGCCCGACGACTGGTGCTGCCCCGGTTGCGACGCGCCGAAGCACAAGTTCATGGTGATCGCCGCGTGAAACCCTGGGCGGACGATCCGACGGCCGACATTGCGGCCGTCTTCGCCGACATCGCGGCGACGCGCATGGCCGGCCTGCCGATCTGCAACCCGGCGCTGCAGGTCGAAGCGCTCGGCTTCCGGCGTGCCGAATCCGGTCACTGGGTCGGCGCCCTGGTCACCCCGTGGGCGATCAACCTGCTGTGCCTGCCCGGCCACGCCGACTGGCCGGCGGCTGCCGCCGGCAGCCATTACGACTGGGCCTTTCCGTCCGGCGTCTATGAGTTCATCGTCGCCGACGAAGACCGGCTCGGCCGCTACCACCTCTGCTCGCTGTTCTCGCCGGCCGGCGATTTCGCCAGTCACGAACAGGCGCGACTGACCGCGCTGGCGGCGATCACCGCGCTGTTCAACGACCCGCTCGCGGCACCAGCGGCGGCGGCCACGCCGCCCGCCAGCCGGCGCGCCTTCCTCGGCCTGCGCGGATGAACCCGGCCGGCAGCCTGACCATCCGCGCCGGATTCACGGAAAACAGGGTGCGCATCGCCGGCGTCGTCCTCGAACGGCCGGCGATGACGCGCCTCTTCGTCGGCCAGAACCCGGACGCTGCGGTGCGCTTGGTGCCGCACCTCTACGCGCTGTGCGGCGAGGCGCAGCGGGTCACCGCGCGCGCCGCCCTGGCCGCCGCCGAAGGCCGCAGCGCCGCCTGCGACGCGATCGACACCCGCCTGCTGTGGCTGGAAGTGCTGCACGAAAACCTGTGGCGGCTGCTCCTCGACTGGCCGGTGGCCTGCGGCCTGCCGGCGGCGCGCGACGAATTCGCCGCCTGGCGCAGCGCCCGTCTCGGCGTCGACGGCAACGGCGCCACCCGCCGCCTGATCGAGGAAACGCTGTGTCCGCTGGTCGAGCGCTGCCGGATCGTCCTCGACGACCGCGGCGTCGCCCCGACCTGGCCGCAACTCGACGTCGCCGCCTGGCTTGCCTGGTGGCGCGCGCCGGCCGGCGAACGGCCAGTCATCGCCTGCACCACCGACATCGCCGCCGCCTACCTGGCGCGCGTCGCCGACGTTGCCCGGGCGGCCGCCGCGCTCGAAGCCGGCCAAGCATTTCCGCTTGCCGCCGCCGGTGGCGACGGACTGGGCGTCGCCCAGACGCTGACCGCGCGCGGCGTCCTGACGCACGCGATCGCGCTGCGCGACGGCAAGGTCGCGCGGTATCATCTCGAAGCGCCGACCGATGCGAGTTTCGCCGGACCGGCGAAACTCGCGGCACTGCTCGCCGACCGTCGCTACGCGACGGCCGAGGCAGCCCGCCAGGGACTCGAGGCGGCGATCCTGGCGCTCGATCCCTGCCTGCCTTACCAAGTGGAGTGGCAAGATGCATGAAATGTCGCTGGCCGAAGGGATCATCGAACTGGTCGAGGACACCGCGCGGCGCGAAAACGCCGCCCGGGTCGGCCTGGTCGTGCTCGAAATCGGCCAGCTGTCGTCGGTCGAGCCGGAAGCGCTGCGCTTCTGCTTCGACGTCGTGACCAAGGGCGGCATCGCCGACGGCGCGGCGCTGGAGATCGTCGCCGTGCCCGGCGCCGGCTGGTGCATGCCGTGCGCAGCGACGGTACCGATCAGCGAGCTTTACGGCGCCTGCCCGGTCTGCGGCAGCCACCAGGTACAAGCAACGGCCGGCACCGAGATGCGGGTGCGCGAGATCGCCATCGAATAATCAACAAGGGGACAAGGATGTGTACAGTTTGCGGCTGCGGTGACGGCGAAATGAAGATCGAGGGCGGGGCGCACGCCCACCGCCATGTCCATGCCGACGGGACAGTGCATGAGCACGGCCACGCGCACGATCACGAACATGCGCACAGCCACGACGGCGAAATCGCCGGCGCCCACGGCCACGCGCACACGCACGCCGACGGCACGACGCATGTGCACGAACACGTCCATCAGGGCGAACACGCGCACGATCATGGTCACCACCACCATGGACATGATCATGATCACGCGCATGGCGAAACGCACCACCACCACGGCGACCTCGACTACGGCAGCGGCCCGGCGCGTGCCCATGTGCCCGGCATGAGCCAGGCGCGCATGGTGCAGATCGAGCGCGACATCCTGTCCAAGAACGACGGCTACGCAACGAAGAACCGCGCCTGGTTCGACGAGCACGGCGTCTTCGCGCTCAACCTGGTGTCCAGCCCGGGCTCGGGCAAGACGACGCTGCTGGTCAAGACCATCGAGGCGCTGCAGGCTCGGCTCGCCATCGCCGTCGTCGAAGGCGACCAGCAAACTGCCAACGACGCCGAGCGCATCCGCGCCACCGGCGCCCCGGCGCTACAGATCAACACCGGCAAGGGCTGCCACCTCGACGCGCACATGGTCGGCCACGCGATGGAACGCCTGCAGCCGGCCGACGGCTCGCTGTTCCTGATCGAGAACGTCGGCAATCTCGTCTGCCCGGCCGCCTTCGACCTAGGCGAGCAGCACAAGGTGGCGATCCTCTCGGTCACCGAGGGCGAGGACAAGCCGCTCAAGTACCCGGACATGTTCGCCGCCGCTGACGTAATGCTGCTCAACAAATGCGACCTGCTGCCCTACCTGCAGTTCGACGCCGACCTCGCCGAAGCCAACGCCCGGCGCGTCAATCCCAAGCTGACCGTGTTCCGCGTCTCGGCGACGACGGGCGAGGGGATGGCCGACTGGCTGGCCTGGATCGACGCCGGCGTCGCCACCCAGCGCGCCCGTCTGGCCGACAACGTCGCCGCGCTGAAGGCGCGCATCGCCGACCTGGAGCGACAGCTGGCGGCCAAGTGAGCGCTCGCCTGCTGCACATCCGCGGCCTCGTCCAGGGCGTCGGCTTTCGCCCCTACGTCTGGCGGCTGGCCGGAGAACTCGGCATCGCCGGCTGGGTGCGCAACGACGGCGACGGCGTCACGCTGCTCGCCGCCGGCGCCCGGCTCGACGACTTCCTCGCCCGCCTGCCGCGCGAGATCCCGCCGCTCGCGCGCATCGACGCCATCGACAGCGGCCTCAGCGACGAACGCCCGGCGCCCGGCTTCGTCATCCGCGACAGCGTCGCCGGCGCGGTGCGCACCGCCATCGGCCCGGACGCAGCGATCTGCCCGGACTGCATCGCCGACCTCTGCGACCCAACCAACCGCCGCTGGCGCTATGCCTTCACCACCTGCACCCACTGCGGCCCGCGCCATACCGTCAGCGCCGGCATTCCCTACGACCGCGCCCGTACCAGCCTGGCCGCTTTTCCGCTGTGCGCGCCGTGCGCCGCCGAATACACCGACCCGGCCGACCGCCGCTTCCACGCCGAAACCACCTGCTGCCCCGACTGCGGACCGCAGTTGCAACTGCTCGACGGAAATGGCGCCGATCTTGCCGGCGGTGACGATCCCATCGCCGCCACGCTCGCCCTGCTGCGCGCCGGCCGCATCGTCGCGATCAAGGGTCTAGGCGGCTTCCATCTCGCCTGCGACGCGCGCAATCCCGACGCCGTCGCCGAACTGCGCCGGCGCAAGGCGCGCGAGGCCAAGCCCTTCGCGGTCATGGGCCTCAACCCCGGCGCGCTCGCCGCTTTCGCCGAATTCGGCGACGGCGAGCGGGCGCTGTTCGCCGATCTCGCCGCGCCCATCGTCCTCTGCCGCAAGGGCGGCGAGGAACTGGCCGGCGTCGCCCCCGGCCTGCCCTGGCTCGGCGTCATGCGCCCGGCGACACCCTTGCATCTGCTGCTCTGGCACGAAGCCGCCGGCCGTCCTGCCGGCACCGACTGGCTCGGCGAGGAAAACGACCTGCTGCTGGTGATGACCAGCGCCAACCCGCAGGGCGAACCGCTGGTTACCGGCAACGCCGAAGCCTTGCTCCGCCTGAACGGCATCGCCGACGCCTTCCTGATGCATGACCGCGACATCGTCGTCCGCTGCGACGATTCGGTGGTGCGCGCGGTGTTTCTGGCACCGACCGGCCCTGGCGACGCGCCAGCGGAGCCGCTGCCCGAAAAACCGGCGGTCGACGACGATCTTCCCGGCGCAGCGCCAGGCGCCGTGCCGCCCCGCTCACCGGCCGCGGCAGGCCATCCTGGCTTCACGCCAGCCTTCCTGCGCCGGGCGCGCGGTTACGTGCCGCTGCCCATTCCGCTCGCCGCCGACGGCCCGCCGGTACTGGCGCTCGGCGCCCATCTGAAGAACGCCGTCTGCGTGCTGCGCGGGCGCGAGGCTTTCGTCTCGCAGCACATCGGCAGCCTCGACAACGCGGCGACGCTGGCTTTTCTCGAAGAAACCGTCGCCCACCTGCTCGCCGTGCTCGACGTCAAACCGGCGCTGATCGCCCACGATTTACATCCGGACTACGCGTCGACCGCGCTGGCCCTGCGTCTGGCCGGCGAACTCGGCGTGCCGGCGCGCGCCGTCGGCCATCATCACGCGCATGTTGGCGCGATCTGCGCCGAACAAGGCGTCAACGACCCGCTTTTAGGGCTGGCGCTCGACGGCGTCGGCCTCGGCCCGGATGGCGGCGCCTGGGGCGGTGAACTGCTGCGCGTCGACGGCGCCGACTGTCGCCGCCTCGGCCATCTGCGCCCGCTGGCCCTGCCCGGCGGCGACCGTGCGGCGCGCGAGCCATGGCGGATGGCGGTTGCCGCGCTGCACGGCGCCGGCCTCGGCGAGCGCGTCGCCGGCTGGCTGGCGCGCACCTGGCCGGAACGCGAGGCCGGCCCGCTGCTGACGCTGCTCGACCGGCAACTGCGCTGCCCGCCGACCTCCAGCCTCGGCCGCTGGTTCGACGCCGCCGCCGGCCTGCTAGGCGTGCGCGACGTTTCGCGCTACGAAGGTCAGGCGGCGATGGAACTCGAAGGCCGGGCGGCGGCGCACGGACCGCTCGAACCCTTGGCCGGCGGCTGGCGGATAGCCGGCGGAGTGCTCGACTTCTCGCCGCTGCTGCCGGCGCTGCTCGACTGCCGCGATGCCGGCGCGGGTGCCGCGCTATTCCACGCCACCGTCGCCGCCGGCCTCGCCGAGTGGGCGATGCTTGCGGTCGACCGTGAAAAACTTGCGAAAATGGCGGTCGGCGGCGGCTGCGCGGCGAACGCGATCCTCCTCGACGCGCTGCGCCGCCGTTTGACGGCGGCCGGCATCGAAGTCCTCGAAGCGCGCGCCGTCCCCGCCGGCGACGGCGGTCTGGCGCTGGGCCAGGCCTGGATCGCCCGGCAAATGCACGGAGACAAGGCATGAACGATCTGGCCAGCGCCGCCATCCACACCGACAACCCGGCGCCGCGCGTGCTCGCCCGTTACCGGCGCTGGCAGGCCGCGCTGAACGGCGGCCACCCCGGCCTCTCGGTCGACATCGCCGGCTTCCGGCGCTATCGCGGCGACTGGATCGGCGCCGTCGTCACCCCCTGGTTCATCCACCTGCTGCTGCTCCCCGGCGGCGGCGAACTGTGGCGCGAGCTGCCGGTCGAACAGACACTGCGCGTCGGCTTCCCGGCCGGCGATCTCGACCTGATCAGCGAACGCAGCGACGACGCCGACCTGCCGGCGAGCTTCTTCGTCCCCATCCTGGCGCCGGTCGACGAACTCGCCGACCAGGACTCCGCACTGCGCACCGCGATGGACGCGCTGCACCTGCTTTTCGAACCGCCGGCCGCCGCGCCGACACCCACGAACCCCGAGCCGCAACCGGTCGACCGGCGCGGCTTCTTCCGCCGCCTGGCCGGGCGCGGTTGAACTCCCCCGAAAGGAAGCCCCATGTGTCTCGCGATTCCCGCCCAGGTCGTCGAACTGCGTGACGGCGACAACGCCGTCGTCGATCTTGCCGGCGTGCGCAAGGAAATCTCGCTGTCGCTGGTCGAAGGTGTCGCCGTCGGCGACTACGTCATCGTCCATGTCGGCTTTGCGCTGAACAAGCTCGACCCGGAAGAAGCCGAGCAGACGCTCAAGCTCTTCGCCGAAATGGGACAGCTGACCGCCGATGGCGACGGCCTGACGCTGCACTGATGAAGTACATCGACGAATTCCGCGACGGCGACGTGGCGCAGAAGATCGCCGCCAGCATCCGCGCCGAGGCCGATCCCACCCGCAACTACCATTTCATGGAATTCTGCGGCGGCCACACCCACGCCATCTCGCGCTACGGCGTCAGCGACCTGCTGCCGGCCAACGTGCGCATGATCCACGGCCCCGGCTGCCCGGTCTGTGTGTTGCCGATCGGCCGCGTCGACCAGGCCATCCGCCTGGCGCTGGATGAAGGCGTGACGCTATGCACCTACGGCGACTGCCTGCGCGTGCCGGCTTCCGACAGCCTGTCGCTGCTGAAGGCGAAAGCGAAGGGCGGTGACATCCGCATGGTCTATTCGAGTGCCGACGCCGTGACATTGGCGCAGAAGAACCCGGACAAACAGGTCGTCTTCTTCGCCATCGGCTTCGAAACGACGACGCCGCCCACCGCAGTAGCAATCAAGCAGGCCGCCGCGCTCGGTCTGAAGAACTTCTCGGTCCTCTGCTGCCACGTGCTGACGCCGTCGGCGATCTCCAGCATCCTCGAATCGCCGGAAGTGCGTCAGTGGGGTACCGTGCCGCTCGACGGCTTCGTCGGCCCGGCGCACGTGTCGACGATCATCGGCAGCCGGCCCTATGAATTCTTCGCCGAGGAGTACCGAAAGCCGGTGGTCATCGCCGGGTTTGAGCCGCTCGACGTGATGCAGGCGATCCGCATGCTGATCCGCCAGGTCAACGAAGGCCGCGCCGAAGTCGAAAACGAGTTCTCGCGCGCTGTCGACCGCGACGGCAACCTGAAGGCGCAGGCGCTGGTCGCCGAGGTTTTCGAGATGCGCAAGCACTTCGAATGGCGGGGTTTGAACGTTTTGCCGTACTCGGCGCTGCGCATTCGCGGCACGTTCGCCGAATTTGACGCGGAGAAGCGCTTTCCTGTGACCTATGCGTCGGTGGCGGATCACAAGGCTTGTGAATGCGGGGCGATTTTGCGTGGGGTGAAGCGGCCGCAGGATTGCAAGATCTTCGGGACGGTGTGTACGCCGGAGAATTCGGTGGGGTCGTGCATGGTGTCGTCGGAAGGTGCCTGTGCGGCGCATTACACTTATGGGCGGTATAAGGATGTGGCCTGAGCGGCTGTTTTTTCCTGCTTGCCGACGGACGGCTTTCGCTTCTGATGCGCTGGGTTCCGCGCCTGACGCGCGGGCGTACTTTTTCTTGTGTGGCCAAGAAAAAGTAGCCAAAAAGAAGGCCACCCCCAGGTCGGCGCCGGGCTGCGCCCGGTCCCTTGCGCTACTCGGCGCGCCGGGCGGCTGCGGAACTCGGCCCTGCGGGCCTCAGACAGTCCTCGCCGACTTCCCCCGGCACGCCTGCGTTGCTCAGCGCCTCTCAGGGGGGCCCCGAAAACCAGCGGCATGCGAAGGGTTGCGGTTGAAAGAGCGCCATGCTTTCAGCAGCGATCGGTTTGCCGGACCCCTTGGGAGGCGCCGAGCAACGCAGGGCCTGGCGGATAAAGGGCGAGCACTGTCTGAGGGGCAAAGCCCCGAGTTGCGCAGCCCCCGCCAGGACCGAGTAGCGCAGGGGACCCGCGTAGCGGGCGCCGACCTAGGGTCGCCTTCTTCTTTGGCTACTTTCTTCTTGGCGAAACAAGAAGAAAGTACGCCCGCCGGGCAGCGGCGGAAAACAGCGGATCAACAAACCCAACCGCCCCCAAGAACCCACAGCCAAACCCAAAACCATGACCACCTCCCGTAAACCCTACATCCGTCCCCTCGACCTAAAACACGGCCAGGTCGATATGGCCCACGGTTCCGGCGGCCGGGCGATGGCGCAGTTGATCGACGAGCTGTTCGCCCGCCACCTCGGCAACGAATACCTCGGCCAGGGCGACGACGGCGCCGTGCTGCCGCTGCCGAGTGAAGGCCGATTGGTGATGGCGACTGACGCCCACGTCGTCTCGCCGCTGTTCTTCCCGGGCGGCGACATCGGCTGCCTGTCGGTGCATGGCACGGTCAACGACGTCGCGGTGATGGGCGCCAGACCGCTTTATCTGGCGGCCAGCTTCATCCTCGAAGAGGGCTTCCAGCTCGGCGATCTCGCCCGCATCGTGCAGAGCATGGCGGCGGCGGCGAGCGCTGCCGGGGTGCCGGTGGTGACCGGCGATACCAAGGTGGTCGAGCGCGGCAAGGGCGACGGGGTGTTCATCACCACCACCGGCGTCGGCGTCGTGCCACCGGGGCGCGAGTTGTCCGGGCGGCGGGCGCGGCCGGGCGATGTGATCCTGGTTTCCGGCACGCTCGGCGACCACGGCATGGCGATCATGGCCGAGCGCGAAAGCCTCGGTTTCGAGTCGCCGATCGTTTCCGACACTGCGGCCCTGCACGGGCTGATCGAAACGCTGCTGGCGACAGGCGCCGATCTGCGCGTGCTGCGCGACCCGACGCGCGGCGGGCTGGCCACAACACTGAACGAGATCGCCCGCCAGTCGGGCGTCGGCATGATGCTGCAGGAAAAGGCCCTGCCGGTGAAACCGGCGGTCAATGCGGCTTGCGAACTGCTCGGGCTGGACCCGCTTTACGTGGCGAACGAAGGTAAATTGATCGCGATCTGCGCGGCGGCGGACGCTGAAACAATGTTAACCGCCATGCGTTCGCACCCGCTGGGCGTCGACGCCGCAATCATCGGCCAGGTGCACGCGGACGATCACCATTTTGTCCAGATGACCACCGCTTTCGGTGGTCGCCGCATCGTGGACTGGCTGTCCGGCGAACAACTGCCAAGAATCTGCTGAGGCGAGGAATTCAGTGTCGTTCGGCGATCATCAGGCTGCTGACATCATCCACTTCGAGCATCACCAGCTCGCGGGCATCGGCGAGATTGTCGGCATTGCGCACGTAGAACAGTTCGCGGCTACCATCGAGATAGCGGACGGCGGCGATGTATTCGACCCGACGCTGAACGACGGGTTGAACCCGGGTGCGGGATGCCTTGCGTTGCGTTGCAGCCATGATGTTGTTCTCCCTGTGACATTTTTGCGCATCGTAGCGAATGGCAAGTCCCTGAAAAATAGCGCGAAGGTCATAAACGCGCTGTTTTCTAACGCGAGCACCGTGGAAAACGTGGCCACAAAACCTTCCATGATGAAGAGATGATGAAGAAAAATCCCTGCAGCATGCGCATGTTATTCCTAACGCATAGCTTCAACAGCCTGACCCAACGCCTGCTCAGCGAACTCGCCGCCCGTGGACACGCCATCAGCATCGAGCTGGACATCGCCGATTCGGTAACGGAAGAGGCTGTTTCCCGCTTCCGCCCCGACCTGGTGCTGGCGCCCTTCCTGAAGCGGGCGATTCCCGAGTCGGTGTGGTCGGTCGTGCCCTGCTTCATCGTCCATCCCGGCATTCCCGGCGACCGTGGCCCGGCTGCGCTCGACTGGGCGATCCAGCGCGGCGAGACGCGCTGGGGCGTCACCGTGCTGCAGGCCGAGGCGGAAATGGACGCCGGACCGGTCTGGGCCTCGGCGGAATTCGCGATGCGCCCGGCAAGCAAGGCCTCGCTCTACCGCAACGAAGTCACCGAAGCAGCGGTGCGCGCCGTGTTGCAGGCGGTCGACCGTTTCGCTGCCGGCAATTTCCAGCCACAACGCGTGCCCGGTGCCGCGCATCCGGCGATCCGCCAGGCCGACCGCCAGATCGAGTGGACAACGCAATCGACCGCCGACGTCCTCGCCCGGCTGCGCGCCGCCGACGGTTTTCCCGGCGTCGCCGACGAACTCTTCGGCCAGCCCTGCCAGCTCTTCGACGTCTGGTCGGAAGGGCGCCTGCGCGGTGCGCCGGGAACGCTGCTGGCGCGCCGCGAGACGGCACTGTGCCGGGCGACCGCCGACGGCGCGGTATGGATCGGCCACGTCAAGAAACCGGGCGGCATCAAGCTGCCGGCGACCGTCGCCTTCCCGGAAGCCGCCGAATTGCCTGAGGCGCCGCTGGCCGGCTGCTGGCAGGCCGACCATCCGACCTGGCAGGACATTGCCTGGCGCGAGGCCGACGGCGTCGGCTTCCTGTCCTTCCGTTTCTACAACGGGGCGATGGGCACGGCGCAGTGCCGCCGCCTGACCGAGGCCTTCGGCTGGGCGACGACGCGACCGGTGCGGGTAATCGTCCTCGACGGCGGCGGCGACTTCTGGTCGAACGGCATCCACCTCAACCTGATCGAGGCCGCCGACAGCCCGGCCGACGAATCCTGGGCCAACATCAACGCCATCGACGACCTGGCCGAGGCCATTTTGCGCTGCCAGACGCAATTGACCGTCGCCGCCGTCGGCGGCAACGCTGGCGCCGGCGGCTGTTTCCTGGCGCGCGCCTGCGACCGGGTCTGGGTGCGCGACGGCGTCGTCCTCAATCCGCACTACAAGAACATGGGCAACCTCTACGGTTCCGAGTTCTGGACCTACCTGCTGCCGCCGCGTGTCGGCGCCGACGGCGCCCGGGCGATCATGCAGCACCGCCTGCCGATGCCGGCCGCCGAGGCAGTCGCCTGCGGCTTCTACGACGCCTGCCTGCCGGCGCCCGGCTTTGCCGTCGATGTCGCCCGGCGGGCGCTGGAAATGGCGCAGGCGCCGGATTTCGCCGCGCAACTGGCGGACAAGGTGGCGCGCCGGGCCGCCGACGAAGCCGCGAAACCGCTGGCGCAGTACCGGGAAGAGGAACTGGCGGCGATGCGGCGCAATTTCTATGGCTTCGATCCGGCCTACCACGTCGCGCGTTATCATTTCGTCCATAAGAGCCCGCATTCGTGGACGCCGCGGCATCTCGCCCGGCACCGCGACCTCGACTGGATAATCCCCGCATGAATGCCCCCGTGTTGCGCCGCCTGCCTGCCGTCCTCGTCATCGACGACGAGTTGCGTTCGCAGGAAGCGCTGCGCCGCACGCTGGAAGAAGATTTCGAAGTGTTCTGCGCGTCGAGCGCCGACGAAGGCTGGGAAATCCTGGAGATGGAGGAGGCCACTGCCGGCATCCGCGTCGTCCTCTGTGACCAGCGCATGCCCGGCACCACCGGTGTCCAGTTTCTCAAGGAAGTCCGCCAGCGCTGGCCGGACATGGTCCGCATCATCCTTTCCGGCTACACCGACGCCGAGGACATCATCACCGGCGTCAACGAGGCCGGCATCTGGCAATACCTGCTCAAACCGTGGCAGCCCGAACAATTGCTGCTGACCCTGCAACGCGCCTCGGAAGTCTGGCGCCTGCAGCAGGAAAACCAGCGCCTGTCGCTCGACCTGCGCACGGCCGAGCCGACGCTGCGCCGACGCGTCGAACACAAGCAGGAAAAGGCCCGCAGCGCCTTCGGCCTGGCCGGTCTGGTGCGCGCGCCGGGCAGCCCGCTCGACCCGGTCTGCGCCCTGATCGCGCGCATCGCCCCTTACGACCTCTCGGTGATGGTCACCGGCGAATCGGGCACCGGCAAGGAAATGGTCGCCCGCGCCATCCACTACGAGAGCAGCCGCGCCGACAAGCCCTTCATCACCGAAAATTGCGGCGCCGTTCCCGACACCCTGCTCGAATCCGAACTCTTCGGTTACAAGCGCGGCGCCTTCACGGGCGCCGTCGACGACCGCATCGGCCTGTTCCAGCAGGCCGATGGCGGCACGCTCTTCCTCGATGAGATCGGCGAAACCAGCCCTGCCTTCCAGGTCAAGCTGCTGCGCGCGCTGCAGGAAGGTGAATTCCGCCCGCTGGGCAGCAACAAGGTGGTTTCCGTCGACGTGCGGGTGATCGCCGCCACCAACCGCGACCTCGAAGAAGACGTGCGCACCGGCCGCTTCCGCGAAGATCTCTATTACCGGCTGGCGACCATCCCGGTGCATGTACCGCCGTTGCGCGAGCGGCCGATGGACCTGCCGCTGCTCGCCGCCCGCCTGCTCGAACAGAGCTGCGCGACGCTGGGCAAGCGCGTGCGCGGTTTCGCCGAGGCAACGCTCGCCCGCCTCGCCGCCTACCCCTGGCCGGGCAACGTGCGCGAACTGCAGAACGAGATCCTGCGCCTGGTCGCGCTTGCCGACGACGAACTGCTCGGCCCCGAACTGCTCTCGCCACGCCTGTTGCAAGGACCGGCGACAGTGGCGCAGGCGAGCGACGAATGGACCGACGGCCTCTCCGGCAACCTGCGCGAGCGCATGGACCAGCTCGAACGCCGCGTCCTGCTGGCGGCGATGCAGCGTCACCACGGCAACAAGTCGCGCGCCGCCAACGAACTCGGGCTGTCGCGCGTCGGCCTGCGCGCCAAGCTGGCGCGCCACGGCCTGGCCGACGACGGGAAGGCCGACGAATGAAAGTGCTCTGGCTGCAAAGCGGCGGCTGCGGCGGCTGCACCCAGTCGCTGCTCTGCCACGAGCCGCGCCCGCTGTTCGACGAACTGCGCGGCGCCGGCATCGAGTTCGTCTGGCATCCGGCGCTGTCGGAAGCCAGCGGCGAGGAAGCGCTGGCCATCCTCGACGACTGCGCCAGCGGCCGCCGCGAATTCGACGTCCTCTGCATCGAAGGCGCCATGCTGCGCGGCCCCAACGGCAGCGGCAAGTTCCACCTGATGGCCGGCAGCGGCCGGCCGCTGACCGAATGGGTGCAGCGCCTGGCCGAACGCGCCAAATGGGTCTTCGCCATCGGCTCGTGCTCCGCCTGGGGCGGTTTTTCGGCGAACACGCCGGGCAATCCGCTCGAAGCCTGCGGCCTGCAGTACGACACCGACACGCCAGGCGGCCTGCTCGGCAAGGCTTTTCGTTCGTCCGGCGGGCTGCCGGTGGTCAATCTCGCCGGTTGCCCGACACATCCGGGCTGGATCGTCGATACGCTGGAAAAGCTGGCGCTCGAAGGACTGAGCGCCGCCGACCTCGACGAGGTCGGCCGCCCGCTGCTCTACGCCGAACAACTGGTGCACCACGGCTGCCCGCGCAACGAGTTCTACGAATTCAAGGCGAGCGCCGAAAAGCACTCCGACCTCGGCTGCATGATGGAAAACCTCGGCTGCAAGGGCACCCAGGCGCACGCCGACTGCAACACGCGACCGTGGAACGGCGTCGGCTCCTGCCTGAAAGGCGGCTACGCCTGCATCGCCTGCACCGAGCCGGGCTTCGAATCGCCCGGCCACGCCTTCCAGGAGACCCCGAAGCTGGCCGGTATCCCGATCGGCCTGCCGGCCGACATGCCGAAAGCCTGGTTCGTCGCACTCGCCGCGCTGTCCAAGTCGGCGACGCCGAAACGGGTGCGCGACAACGCCGTCGTCGACCACACCGTGGTCCGTCCGGGCGTGAAAAAGGGCGGCAAGTGAAGCGGATCCAGGTCGGCCCCTTCAACCGCGTCGAGGGCGACCTCGAGATCGGCCTCGACGTCGACGCCGGTCGGGTTGTCGCCGCGCGCGTCAATTCGCCGCTGTTCCGCGGTTTCGAGCAGGTCCTGGTCGGCCGTCACCCGGCCGACGCGCTGGCCGTCGTGCCGCGCATCTGCGGTATCTGCTCGGTCGCCCAGTCGGCCGCCGCCGCCAACGCGCTGAGCCGGCTGGCCGGCGTCATGCCGCCACCGAACGGCGAACTCGCCGGCCGCCTGGTCCTGGCGGCCGAGAACCTGGCCGACCACCTGACCCATTTCTACCTCTTCTTCATGCCGGATTTCTGCCGCCCGGCCTATGGCGACCGGCCCTGGCACGCCGCCACCGCCGAACGCTTCACGGCGCAGACCGGCAGCGCCGTCGCCCCCTGGCTGCAGGCGCGCGCCCGGCTGTTCAACCTGGCCGGTTTCCTCGCCGGCCGCTGGCCGCACACGCTGGCGCTGCAGGCCGGCGGCAGCACCAAGGCGATCGGCGCCGGCGAACGCATCCGCATCCAGGCGCTGCTGCGCGAGTTCCGCGCCTTCGTCGAGGAGCGGCTGCTCGGCGACCGCCTCGAAGCCTTCGCCGCGCTGCCCGACGCCGACTCCCTGCACGCCTGGGCCGCCGGCCGCAGCAGCGACGCTGCGCTGTTCCTGCGCGCCGCCAGCGACCTCGGCCTCGATACCATCGGCCGCGGCAGCGAGCGCTTCCTCTCCTACGGCGCCTACGAACTGTTCCCGGCCGGCGTCTGGCAGCCCGGCGGTAAAACATCCGCACTCGATACCGGCCGGATCGCCGAAGATGTCAGCCACGCCTGGCTCTACGGCGACGCGCCGCTGCCGCCGGCCGAGGGCGAAACCCGCGTCGAAGCCGACAAGGCCGGCGCCTACACCTGGTGCAAGGCGCCGCGCTACGCCGGCGAGGTCGTCGAGACCGGCGCGCTCGCCCGCCAACTGGTCGCCGGCCAGCCGCTGCTGCACTCGCTGGTCGCCCGCCACGGCGGCAACGTCGTCGCCCGCATCGTCGCCCGCCTGATCGAAGTCGCCCGCGTCCTACCGGCGATGGAGGACTGGCTGCGCGCGATCGAACCCGGCGCCCCCTTCTGCCTGCCGGCGCCGCTACCCGACAGCGGCCACGCCGTCGGTCTCGTCGAAGCCGCGCGCGGCAGCCTCGGCCACTGGCTGAGCGTGAAACGCGGGCGCATCGAGCGCTACCAGATCATCGCCCCGACCACCTGGAACTTCTCCCCGCGCGACGCCACCGGCACCCCCGGCGCCCTCGAACAGGCCCTGGTCGGCCTGCCCGCCGGCGACGGCGCACCGCCGACGGTGCAGCACGTGGTGCGCAGCTTCGATCCGTGCATGGTGTGTACGGTGCACTAAGCAAAGAGCCAGCCCCGGAAATTCAGATCAACTCGATTCGGTCTCGGAGCCGTTGGGCAGTCAGCAAAAGCTTGTTTTTCTCGAAGGCCGCGCAGAAATCTTCTGCTGTTGCTTCAGGTCGTCGCCAGCGCTGGCGCATTGCCTTCAACGCAGCCAATGACTGATATTCGTCAAGGTCGAGTTGATTGATGATGAAACTATCGGTATCGATTACTTCGATCCCATAGTTGCTCATGACTGATCTGTCGAACCCCCAAATGTCGTCGGTTACTATGCAGTCAGCGTGACCAACAATGGCCGCCGCAAGGACATGCCTGTCGTCCATGTCTGGCAGCGTCAAGCACCCTATAAGGTCGCTAATCCCTTGCTCACAGACTTCCCAGTCAGGTACTGAGCGACGCATCTGATCTTTGCGTCGAATAATTTCAGCCACCTTCTCAGGCATATTCTCTTTTAGGTGGCCGACCCACTCGTTTTCGATACGTTCGCTCCACTTGGCTGCAAATAGACCGCGAGTGCACAACGACATCAGTACGTCGGTTTTGAGCATCCCGTAGAAGACGCATGCGTCAATTACAGCGGTGTAGCGAACGTGTCCGGCCATCAGTAGTCGCCTAATTCCTGCGAAAGCTGCGATAGCTCATCAAGCGCAGCCTCGCGAGAGGCTTGTATCTGCTTTGCGTACTCAAGCAGATCGGTTAGCAGGATTCTCCGATGAGACCCAACCATGCGATGGGGAATGCGACCCGCGTCAATTTCCTTGACGACGAATGGGCGAGAGACATTCAGAAAGTTGGCCGCTTCAACGGTCGTTAATTCCTGCTTCTCCGGCATGAGCGTGAATGGCCGCCCCTCGCTCATCAGGCCTAGCAGTTGGCCAATCAGACGAAGTGAAGCCGGGGGCAACTCTATCGGCGGCATATCCCCATTTTCACTTTCCAGCTTGATCTTGACTGCCTTCGAGCGATCCAATGCTTCCATGATGCAGCGCTGCGCAATACGCGCAAGTTCCATATCCGTTTTTGACGGCGGAGGCGCGGCCGCCTCACGTTCCCTCTTTAATGTTTTCATTTCGTTATTGCTCCGTGCGTGGCACCCGTCTATTGCGGGGTAAAGTGGCCTTAAGTGGGCAAACGTGACCGTAAATGAATTAAACGCAATAAATGCAATAAGCGCAAGGGTGATCTCGTATTTTTTAACAGAGCGAGCAGGGCTTTAACTATGCCTATGGGTTTGATGGCGCCAATTTCGCGTTTACAAAATCGTTCGCTAAGCCCCTGATTCTTTGTGTTCGTGATGGTGTGTATTCAGCGCTTCCAAACGATTTCCGAGGTGCCACAACTCGTTGTCTGGAATGCGGAAACATGAATCCTTTCGGCTACGCATGGTGTGTACTGTCCACTAGACCAGCGGCGTAGAATCCGGAGGGTCTCCCATTCACTGGAGTCCCCATGCCGGAAACCCTGATCCTGCGCCCGCTGGAGCGCGAAGACCTGCGCTTCGTCCATGATCTGGACAACAACGAAACGGTCATGCACTACTGGTTCGAGGAGCCTTACGAGGCTTTCGTCGAACTCGCCGATCTCTACGACCGCCACATCCACGACCAGAGCGAACGCCGCTTCATCGCCGAGGTCGGCGGCGAACGCGTCGGCCTGGTCGAACTGGTCGAGATCAACCACATCCACCGCCGCGCCGAGTTCCAGATCATCATCGCGCCGACCCACCAGGGCAAGGGCCACGCCACGCAGGCGACGCAACTGGCGATGGACTACGCCTTCACCGTCCTCAACCTGTACAAGCTCTACCTGATCGTCGATTGCGACAACGAACGGGCCACCAACGTCTACCGGAAACTCGGTTTCTGCGAGGAAGGGCGGCTGCGCCACGAATTCTTCGTCGGCGGTGAATACCGCGACGTGTTGCGCATGGCTGTTTTCCAGCCCGATTACCTGAGTGCCCGCAAAAGCCGTTAGGCGCTTGCGTCCCCCTGGCCAAGCCATTGGTGGAGCTTGGCGAACAGGGTTTTCGGCACCACCGGCTTGGCGATGAAATCGTCCATGCCGGCGGCCAGGCATTGTTCGCGGTCTTCGACAAAAGCGTTGGCGGTCATCGCCACGATCGGCATCGTGCCTTTCGCACCCAGCGCGCGGATGGCACGGGTGGCATCGAGGCCGTTCATCTTCGGCATCTGCACGTCCATCAGCAGCAGTGCATAGTCGTTCGCCACGACAGCGGCGAGCGCGGCCTCGCCGTCCTCGGCCAGATCGATGCGCAGGCCGCTATCCTCGAGCATCTGCAGGGCAATCTCCCGATTGACCGGCTCATCCTCGACCAGCAGGATGCGCTGGGCGGCAAAGCGCGGCATCAGCGTCTCGTCATCCGTTGGCCATGCCGGCGAAGCGTTCGCGGCACGAGGCAGGCAGACGGTCATCCAGAAGCGGCTGCCCGCGCCGGGCTGACTCTCGACGCCGGTCGTACCGCCCATCATCTCAGCCAGCTTGCGGGTGATCGCCAGTCCCAGCCCGGTCCCGCCATAGCGCCGGGTCGGCGAGTTGTCGGCCTGTTCAAAGGCCTGGAACAGACGCGGCTGGTCCTGTTCGGCGATGCCGATGCCGGTGTCGCTGACCGTGAAACGCAATCTGGCCGATGCTTCGGACAACTCGATCAACTCAACATCAATGCCGATGTCGCCATGTTCGGTGAACTTGATCGCATTGGCGACGTAATTGAGCAGAGCCTGTTGCAGGCGGACCTGATCGCCGAGCACCGTCGGCAGTTGATCGGGAAGCCGCGTCGTCAGATGCAGGCCCTTTTCGGCCAGTTTGCCCTGCAGCATCGAGGCGATGTTGGCGAGCAATTGCGCCACATTGATCGGCGCCGCCTCGAGCGCGAACTTGCCGGCCTCGATCTTCGACAGGTCGAGCACCGCGTTGATGATGTCGAGCAGGTGCTGGCTCGCCGTTTCCAGCTTGTCGAGACGATCGCGCTGCCGCTCGTCGAGGCCGCTCTTGCGCAGCATGTAGGCCATGCCGGTGATGGCATTGAGCGGCGTGCGGATCTCGTGCGACATATTGGCCAGGAAGGCGCTTTTCGCGACGTTGGCCGCCTCGGCGGCTTCCTTGGCCAGGCGCAGGTCGGCCGTTCGTTGCTCGACCAGGCGTTCGAGCTGCTGGTGGTGCTGCGCGAGCACCTCGGCGGCTTCCTTTTCCCGGGTGATGTCGTAGCAGAAACCGATATAGCCTAGAAAATTGCCCTTGCTGTCGTAGCGTGGGTTGCCGTCGTCGCGGATCCAGCGGTATTCGCCGCTGCGATGACGCAGGCGATATTCCATGGAGAAGGGCAGGCGCTGCTCGAAATGCGCATCGTAGATGGCAAGGCAGCGTTCAAAATCGTCGGGATGCACGCCTTCCGCCCAGCCGTTACCGAGTTCCTGACGCAACGCGCGCCCGGTGAATTCCAGCCAGGGCTGGTTGAAATAGTCGCAGCCCTTGTCGAGGCCGGAAGTCCAGATCAGCGCACTGCCGCCGTCGGCCAGGGTACGGAAATACTGTTCGCTCTCGCGCAGGGCGGCTTCCGCCAGCTTGCGCTCGTTGATGTCGGCAATCACGCCGACCAGACCGATCAGCTCGCCGTCCGGCGTGAGCAAGCGGCGGCCGGTGAGATGCCCCCAGAACTGCGTGTGATCGCTGCGCCAGTACAGGCGTTCGAGATCGACCGAATCGATGCTGCTGGCCAGCAGGGCAAGCATGCGTCCACGCCCGATTTCGCGCTCGCTGGGGTCGATCAGGGAAACGTATTCGGCACCGGTCAACTCGGCACTCGGGGTCTGGAACATTTCGGCCATGCGCTCGTTGGCCCGGGTGATCCGGCCGGCCGGGTCGACCAGGAAGATGGCAACGCTGGAGGCCTGGTAGATTTGTTCAAGCAGCGCCTCGTTGGCTTTCAGATTGCGGCTGTCGACCAGATGGCGCAGCCAGAAACGATGGATCAGCCAGCCGGCGAACAGGGTGAAGAACAGGAAAGCCGTCAGCAACAGGGCCGTCTTGCGCACTTCCATCCACCAGGCGTTGAGGTAATCGTCCGGCGAAACACCGAGCATGATGATCGCCGGCATGTTGCGGACGCGCTGGTAAACATAGCGCCGATTCTCGCCGTCGGGCGCGACCGGGGTATAGAACTCACCGCGCTGCGCATCGTTGCTCCAGGCCTGACGGAATTCCGGAGAGACACCGCGATCGCCGGCCTCGCCAGCCCTTCCTTCAACCGCCGGATAACGGGTGATCAGGCGCAGTTCGAGGTCGCGGATGACGGCGGTGCCGCGTTTGCCCAGATCTAGATTGGCAATCAAGTCATAAAACCAGTCGATCGGCACCGCGGCAACGATGACGCCGCCAAAACTGCCGTCGGCCTGCCGCCAGCTACGCGTGAAGGGAAGCATGCCACGCTTCGAGATGCGCCCGACGGCAATCGGCGCGGCGATGTAGAGTTCGCTCGCGGCTGCCGCGCGTTGCCGGACGAAATACTCGCGGTCGGCGTAGCTCGGCGGACGCGTCGGATTGATTCCCTTGCCCCAGCGCACCGCACCGGCCGCGTCGGTCACCCGGAAGGCATCAACCTGGGGCAGGCGCTCCGACTGCGTCTGCAGCAGGGCGTTCAGGTCGGCATCGTCGAGCCGGCGATGGCGGCTCTCGCGTTCCATGTAGTCGGCGATGTTGAGCAAGGCGAAATCGATCTGGCGCACCGATTCGGCCAGGTTGTTCTCGAGCAGGCGGGCCAGATTGCCGGTGTTGGCCCGCATCGATTCCTCGATGTGGGCGCGGCCATCGCGCAGGTTCTGGATGGCCAGCGCGGTGACCAGCACATTGAGCAGAACAATCACGACAAGCAGCCCGCGCCCGAAGGCCAGACGCGCGAAGCCCGTCTTCCCTGCCGGCATCACCGGTGTCTGGGCTGGCATGCTCGTCGCCTCCTCTGCGCTTGTCGTTATCCGCGCAGATTACACCCGTCGCGACGCTACGCGCCAGCCGGGCGAGCCGATTCAGAAGCCGATCTTGCGCGTGCGCCCGCTGCGTGCCTGTTCGAAATCGCCCGCTTCCAGCCAACTACGACCGGCCAGTTTGGCGGTGCCGAAGGCAGCCAGCAGGCGCTTCTTCATGTCGCGCGGCGGCAAAGCCGCCAGGCGTTCGAGCACTGCGTCGTCGGCCTGCGCCGGGAACCCCCAGTCGTGTTCGGCGATGCAGTCGCGGTACAGGCTGCGGGCGATGGCCAGCGAGGCGTCGGCGTCGGGGCGCGGCACTTCGTAGACGTTCATCCGGTTGAGGATCGGTTCGGGAATGCCGCGTTCGTCGTTGGCCGTCGTCACCCAGAGGATGTGCGAGGCGTCGATGTCGATATCGACGAACTCGTCCTTGAAGGCCTTCGCCGTGTCGTGTTCGAGCAGGCTGTAGAGCGCGCCCATCGGGTCGTAGCGGGAATCGCCGCCGGCCTTGTCGATTTCGTCGAGCACCACGATGGGGTTGGCGTAGTCGCCATGCACCAAGGTGTGCGCCACCTTGCCCGGGCGGGCGTTGTTCCACTGCGCCGAAGCACCGGACAGCACCCAGCCGGCGGTAAGCGAACTCATCGACACGAATTCGTGGCCGGTCCCCAGGCGGGCCGCCAGTTCGCGCGCGAAATGGGTCTTGCCGATGCCCGGCTCGCCGAGCAGCAGGATCGGCGTGAACTGCATCGGTTCGTTGCCGGCGACCGACAGCGCCAGGTACTTGCGCAGGTCGTCGACGACTTCGCCGAAGTTCGGGCAACTGTCGTAGAGGTCGTCGAGCATGTCGGTGCCGCTCGGCCGGATCAGGAAGCGGCCGCCGCCGCGCTGCTTCATCTTCTCGTAGAGGGCGGCCAGCGCTTCGTTGCGGTTGCCGGCGGCGTCCTCGAGGGCGCGGTCGATCGCCGCGACGTCGTAGATGGTGCGCTCTTCGGCGACGGTGAGACGGATGTCGGTGCTTGCCATGATGACTTCCTCCTGACGCGACTGCAGTTGACTGCCTTAACGGGTGGACGATGGCCGGGGTTGAATCCGGCCACCCCGGTTTCAACAAGCATTTCCCGTTCCAGCCGGTTTGGGAAATAATGCGTTGCATCTCCCCCGACCGCAGGAACGCCATGGAACGCTTCACCATTTCGCTCGATGAATCGCTGGCCCGCCAGTTCGACGAACTGATCGCCGCCCGCGGCTACGTCAACCGCTCGGAAGCCGTCCGTGACCTGATCCGCGGCGCCATCGAGCACGACCGCCAGCAGGGCGAGCCGACCGGCCAGTGCGTCGCCAACCTGTCCTACGTCTATAACCATCACGAACGCGAACTGAGCGAGCGCCTGACCGGCCTGCAGCACGACCACCACGACCTGACCGTGGCGGCGATGCACGCTCACCTCGACCACGATCATTGTCTGGAATCCGTCATCCTCAAGGGCTCGACCGCGGCTGTCCGACAATTCGCCGACGCCATGATCGCCGAGCGCGGCGTGCGCCACGGCAAGCTCAACATCGTCGCCCTCGAGGCCGAATACCACCACGCCCACGACGCGCAGGGCAGCGACCATGTCCACTACCATCCCACCCGCTGACCCGCTGCTCGCCGCGACCGGCGAGCAGGCCTGGATCGAGGTGATCCAGAAGATGGACGAGGTGTACAACGACCTCCTGCAGTACGAAGTGGCGCTCGAAGAAAAGAACTCCGCCCTCGAAGAGTCGCACCAGTTCATCGAGAGCGTGCTGGCGGCGATGTCCGACATCCTCATCGTCTGCGACCGCAACGGCGGCATCGTCGAAGTCAACCCGGCGCTCTGCCACCTTTCCGGCCGCAGTTCCGAGGAGCTGGTCAGCACGCCGGTGTTCAACCTCTTCGCCGACGAGACCGAACAGGCCAAGGCGCGCGACGCCTTCGCCCGCTACGCGCGCGACGGCCTGCACGACTGCGAGTTCTTCCTGCGCGCCAGCGACGGTTCGACGGTGCCGGTGTCGATGAACTGCACGCCGCGCGTCTCGCAGACCGGCAAGCTGATGGGCGTCGTCGTCACCGGCCGGCCGGTCGGCGACCTGCGCAAGGCCTACCAGGCGCTACGCCAGGCGCACGAAGACCTGAAGCGGACGCAAGGGCAACTGCTGCACGCCGAGAAGATGGTGTCGCTCGGCCGCCTGGTCGCCGGCGTCGCCCACGAACTGAACAACCCGATCAGCTTCGTCCTGGGCAACGTGCTGTCGCTGCAGCGCTACGCCACCCGCCTCGGCCGCTATCTCGACGCCGTGCATGGCAGCGGTGCCGGCGAACACGACGGCCTGCCGGCACTGCGCGACGAACTGCGCATCGACCGCATCCTGGCCGACATGCCCAACCTGATCGACGGCATGATCGAGGGCGCCGAACGCACCCGCGACATCGTCGATGCGCTGAAGCGTTTCTCGGCGGTGGACAAGGCGGCGCCGGAAGAAGTCGACCTGAACGAGGTGATCGAACGCTCGGTGCGCTGGGTGACGCGCAGCGGTCCGGGCCAGTTCGCGGTCGATCTCGAGCTGCCGCCGGCCATGCATTGCCGGGGTTCGTCAGGGCAGTTGCAGCAAGTGGTGATGAACCTGGTGCAGAACGCCTGCGACGCCACAGCCGACCGCAGCAACGCCCGCCTGCGGATCAGCGGCACAATCGCCGAGCAGCAGATCGTCCTGCGTTTCGCCGACAATGGCCCCGGCATCCCGGAAGCCAACCTCGCCCACATCTTCGAGCCCTTCTTCACCACCAAGCCGGTCGGCCAGGGCACCGGCCTCGGCCTGTCGATCAGCTACGGCATCGTCGAGCGGCACGGCGGCCGCCTCGAAGTCCACAACATCCCGGACGGTGGGGCCGAATTCACCCTCACGCTGCCCCGCCACTGACTCCGGCCGCGCTCAGTGGTTGCAGTCGTTGAGGAAGCTGAGCAGTTCCTCGCGCAGACGATAGTAGTCCGGGTGCTCGAGCAGCGCCTTGCGCGAACGCGGCCGCGGCAGGTCGACCTCGAGGATCTTGCCGACCTTGGCACGCGGTCCGTTGGTCATCATCACGACGCGGTCGGCGAGCAGGATCGCTTCGTCGACATCGTGCGTGATGACCATGGCGGTCAGTTGCTCGCGGCTCCAGACCTCCATCAGGACTTCCTGCAGGTCCCAGCGGGTCAGCGAATCGAGCATGCCGAACGGCTCGTCGAGCAGCAGCAGCTTGGGTGACAGGGCAAAGGCGCGGGCGATGCCAACCCGCTGCTTCATGCCGTTCGACAGATCGCCGGCCAGCTTGTCCATGCTGTCGGCCAGACCGACGCGAACCAGGAAGTGGCGGATGATGGCGTCGCGCTCGGCGGCCGTCGCATGCGGATAGACCTGCTCGACGCCGAGCGCCACGTTGTCGTAGGCGGTCAGCCAGGGAATCAGGCTGGGTGCCTGGAAGACGATGCCGCGGTCCGGACCGGCCGAACTGATTTCGCGGTTGTCGAGCAGGGCGACCCCTTCGCTGATGTCGTTGAGGCCGGCGATCATCGACAGGACGGTGGATTTGCCGCAACCCGAGTGGCCGATCACCGAGACGAACTCGCCCTTGCGGATGCGCAGGTCGAACTTCTCGACGACGGTGAGCGGTCCCTTCTTGGTCGAGTAGATCTTGGAAACCTGCGAGAACTCGACGTAACGATGGTAATGCGGCAGGGTTTCGGCCGTTTTCGCCTTGGCTCCACCAGCCGCCGGCCGCTCGCCCGGCACGTATTCGGCGCTGGTGTTGGGCAGGATGCCGGGCAGCGGAATCACGTTGTCGGACGCCGTTGCCTGGGCCGCCCCCATCTGCATCAGGTATTGCGTCACTTCCTTGCGCAGGCGCTTGAACTCGGGATCGTGGTTCATCGCCGAGCGGTCGCGCGGACGCGCCAGGTCGATCTCGAATTCCGGCCCGAAGGTGGCACCGGGACCGGGATTGAGCGGGATGATGCGGTCAGCCATGATCAGGCCTTCGTCCACATCGTTGGTGATCAGGATGACCGTCTTCCGCTCCTGTTCCCAGATGCGCAGGATTTCGTCCTGCAGGTTGGCGCGGGTCAGCGCGTCGAGCGCCGACAGCGGTTCGTCGAGGAGGAGGATTTCCGGGCTGGCCGCCAGCGCCCGCGCCACATTGACGCGCTGGCGCATGCCGCCGGACAGCTCGGACGGACGCCGTTCGATGGCGTGCGTCAGGCTGACCATGTCGATGTACTTCTCGACCCGGGCCTGCCGCTCCGCCGCCGGCATGTCGGGGAAGACCTGATCGACGGCGAGCGCCACGTTCTGGCGGACGGTCATCCAGGGCATCAGCGAGTAGTTCTGGAAAACCACGCCGCGATCCGGCCCCGGCTCGGTCACCGCCTTGCCCTTGAGCTGGATCGACCCGGTATCCGGGGCGATCAGGCCGGCGATCATCGAAATCAGCGTCGTCTTGCCGCTGCCGGAGAAACCGACGATGGCGACGAATTCGCCTTCGCGGATGGTCAGGTTGATGTCCTTGAGGACGTCGTGCCGCTGCTTGCCCTCGCCGTAGGATTTGGCCACCCCGGAAATTTCGAGGAAGGCTGCCGCCGATGCCTGCGGCGCCGGATCCTGCTTGATCGCTGCCAATGCCATGATGCGTGCTCCTCTTAGTGACCGGCTTCGCCGAAGCTGACCAGTTGTTGCAGGGTGTTCATGACGCGATCGAGCATGAAGCCGACCAGACCGATGGTGAACACGGCGACCATGATGCGGCCGAGGGAATGCGAGCTGCCGTTCTGGAATTCATCCCACACGAACTTGCCGAGGCCCGGGTTCTGGGCCAGCATTTCGGCGGCGATCAGCACCATCCAGCCCACACCGAGGGAGAGGCGCAGACCGGTGAAGATCAGCTTGAGCGAGGACGGCAGGACGATCTTGGTGACCTTGGTCCAGGCCGACAGGCGCAGCACCTTGGAAACGTTGATCAGGTCCTTGTCGATCGACGCCACGCCGAGCGCGGTGTTGATCAGCGTCGGCCACAGCGAGCACAGGGTGACGGTGATGGCGGAGACGATGAAGGACTTCTCGAAGGTCGGGTTGTCGCTGACATAGACCGCGCTGACGACGATGGTGACGATCGGCAGCCAGGCCAGCGGCGACACCGGCCGGAAAATCTGGATCAGCGGGTTGAGCGCCGTCTGGAAGGTGCGCGACAGGCCGCACAGGATGCCGAGCGGAATGGCGACCAGGGTGCCGATGGCGAAACCGGTGAACACCGTGTACAGGCTGGTCACGATCTGGTCGAGGTAGGTCCGCTTGCCGGTCCAGGGGCGGATGCTGACTTCGGCGGTCGGATCGGCGGCCAGGGTTTCCGCGTTGCGCTTTTCCTGCCGTTCGTAGAAAGCGACTTCCTTGGCCCGTTCGGCCTTGTGGTCCTCGATCAGGCCGAGCGCTTCCTCATAGACCGCGGCCGGTCCCGGAATCTCGCCGAGGCTGGTCTGCACGCCGGAAGCCAGCCCGTTCCAGGCGGCCAGAAAGATGCCCAGGGCGAGCAGGGGGACGCCGATCTGGAGGAGGATTTCCCGCACCTGGCCGCGCGGATCGTCGCCGGCCGCCATGCGCAGGAAGGGGACAAACCAGGTCAGCCCGATTTGCTGGAAGAAGTTGGCGAGTTTGATGAGCATGTCGTTCACCTTTGTTCGGAATCGGCGCGCCAGGCGCGCACGGTTGCGGGGGCTTGGCGGTCGCCGGCTGGAGACAGGCCGGCGACCGGGCAAAGCCGCTTACTTGACCTTGTCTTTGCCCTTGAGGCCGATCTTGAAGCTGTCGATGTAGGCGTTCGGCTTGGAACCGTCATACGGCACGCCGTCGATGAAATCCTTCTGCGTCGGCTTGAAGCCCGTTTCCTTGGCGAAATCGGGGAAGTCGGCAGCCTTCATCTTGCCTTCGGCGATCAGCTCCTTGGCAGCGGTGGCGTAGATGTCCGGCCGGTAGACCTTCTTCGCCATGTCCTTGTACCAGCTGTCCGGCTTGAATTCCGGAATCTGGCCCCAGCGGCGCATCTGGGTCATGTACCAGATGGCGTCGGAGTAGTAGGGATAGGTCGCGTTGTAGCGGAAGAAGACGTTGAAGTCCGGCACCTTGCGCACATCGCCCTTCTCGTATTCGAAGGTACCGGTCATGCTGTTGGCGATGACCTTGTAGTCGGCACCGACGTAGTTGGACTTGGAGATCATCTTGGCCGCTTCCTGGCGGTTCTTGTTGTTCTCCGCATCCAGCCAGTAGGCGGCACGGATCAGCGCCTTGACCACGGCCTTGTGGGTGTTCGGATACTTGTCGTTCCAGGACTGGGTAACGCCGAAGACCTTCTCCGGGTTGTTCTTCTGGATTTCGTAGTCGGTGATCACCGGTGCGCCGATGCCCTTGAATACGGCCTGCTGGTTCCACGGTTCGCCGACGCAGTAACCGTCGATGGTGCCGGCTTCCATGGTGGCCGGCATCTGCGGCGGCGGCGTCACCGAGAGCTGGACGTCGGCGCCGACGGTGCCGGCGGTATCGCCCTTGAGCGGTGCGTAGTAGCCCGGGTTCATGCCGCCCGAAGCCAGCCAGTAGCGCAGTTCGTAGTTATGGGTGGACACCGGGAAGACCATGCCCATCTTGAAGGACTTGCCTTCCTTGCGGTAATCGTCGACCACGGACTTCAGGTATTGCGCCTTGACCGGATGTTCCGGCTTGCCGTCGGCGCCCTTCGGCAGCTTGGCCTTCAGCTTCTCCATGACGGCGTTCGACACGGTGATCGCGTTGCCGTTGAGGTCCATGCTGAAAGCGGTGATGACGTCGGCCTTGGTGCCGTAGCCGATGGTGGCGCCGATCGGCTGGCCGGCCAGCATGTGGGCGCCGTCGAGTTCGCCGGAAATCACGCGGTCGAGCAGGACCTTCCAGTTGGCCTGGGCTTCCAGCGTGACGTAGAGGCCTTCGTCCTCGAAATAGCCTTTTTCGTAAGCGACGGCCAGCGGCACCATGTCGGTCAGCTTGATGAAGCCGAATTTCAGGTCCGCCTTTTCGATCTTGCCGGCGGCGTGAGCCTGGACGACGGCGAATTGCGCCGCGATGGCTGCGGTCATCAGGGCGGCACGGACCATTTTCCGGCCGACGGAGAATTGCGGCTTGCTGCGGTTTTCCTTGCTCATTTTGTAGACTCCTGAAAAAAAATCCCAAAAAAAATGGCGCCCTCGTAGCGAAACCTGGTTTCGCTCTCGAGGACGCCGTTGTCCCAGCATGACGACCCTACCTTGGGCCAAGCATGCTCACGATTGCCGTTCCTGCTTGCTGCGACTCCACCGTTGGAGCGCTGCGACTTCGGAATTGCCGGCAATGCGCAGTTACTTTTAACTTAGCAACCACCGTGCCACAAAAATCAACATCATTAAATCAACATCATTAAATCAACAACTTAAAACAAACACACCGGTCAAATCGCTTATTGCAGCGCACCATTAAATGACTTTTGCCCTGCCATTTGCCCCTGATCGGTGCGCCTTGTCTGGCTTACCCAAGCACCTGCTGCGCGGCCGCATCCCGTCCGGCGCGAAGCGCATCGGCGCGCGCCACGCCGGACACTTCATCGGCCAGCGTCGGCAACTCGATGATGCGGATGGCAACGCCCGCCGCGCGCAAGGCGGGCATGGCTTCGCGTAGCTGTTGCTGCCCGTCGCTTCCGGTCAACAAATGAACCACCCGCTCGCCCTCCGTCGCCGCGATCAGCATCAAGCGATTGATGAAACTGCGCGGCGCCGCTGGGCGACCGCCCGGACGCCCGAGCTGGACGATGCGGGCGTGCGCCGGCACCAGGCGGAGCAGGGAGTCGTCGATCTCGTCGCCGGCCAGCACGACGCTGGCGTCGATCAGGGCATGCGCGGCCGCCTCGGCCAGGCCGTCGACACCGCGGGCGTCGGCGTGGACGAAGGTGACCAGTCCGCGTTCCGCCGCGGCGGCGTTCCACCCGGTTTGCGGCATGGCGCTCATGCCGCCACCTCGCTGGCCGCCAGCATGCGCCGCACTTCCGGCACGCAGGAACCGCAGGAAGTGCCGCACTTGAGCGTTGCCTTGAGTTGTTCCAGGCTGCGCTGGCCGGCGGCAATGCCGGCGTGAATTTCGTTTTCCGAGACATTGAGGCAGTTGCAGACGATGCGGCCGCGCCCTTCGCCACCGGCCGGCGGCGTCGCCGAGGGCAGGAAGACCCAGGGATCGAGCCCGCCGATCGCGTCGCCGCCGGTCATGTGTTCGAGCAACCAGGGCAGGGCAGCGGTTTCGCCGGCGAACAGGATGCCGGCCAGGCGGCGCACCGTCCCGACATCCTCGAAGCGGGCGCGCTTTTCGATGCGCCGGGCCGGATCGCAGAGAACACGGCAACGCTCGGCCGGCAGTTCGAGCAGCTCGGCCAGCCGCTCGATGTCGGCCTGCGCCAGCGCCTGAGCGCGCGCCAGACGCAGGATCAGCACCGGCGATTCGCGCCCGCCCAGAGTCAGGCTGGCGTAGGGCTGATCGGCGAGCAGCGGGGCCAGCTGGCGCCGCCAGGCGAGCAGGCGTTCGCCGGCCGCCGCCTCGTCCAGTCCGGGACAGGCGCGGACGATGGCTAGTTGCCAGGGCAGGCTGACCGGCGTGATTTGCACCGCGGCATGCTTGAGCGCCGGCTGGCCGCTGACCGGGTCGAGCTCCTGCAGGGTGTGCAGGTTGGCGCCGGGATGCGACAGATTGGCCGAGCCCCAGTGCATGGCGAGATAGACGCTGCCCGGCGCCAGCTCGTTGCTGGCCGCCACCGGCAGTACGGTGTCGCCGCGGCGCGAGCTGAGACGGACCAGATCGCCGTCGGCCAGACCGCGCTGTGCCATGTCGTCCGGATGCATCTGCAGGCGCGCTTCCGCCTCGTGGGCGTAGAGGCGGCCGCTGCGGCCGGTACGGCTCATGCCGTGCCACTGGTCGCGCAGGCGGCCGGTGTTGAGGCGCAGCGGGTAGGCGGCATCCGGCGCTTCGCCGTTCAGGCGCAGTTCGATCGGCGCGAAACGCGCCCGCCCGCTCGCCGTCGGGAACACGCCGTCGCTGTAAAGGCGCGCCTTGCCGTTGGCCTGGCCGGCCGCGTAAGGCCACTGCACCGCCCCCTGCTCGAGCCTGGCGTAATCCAGCCCGGCAATGTCGAGATCGCGGCCGCGCGTGCTGCGCGCGTGTTCGGCGAAAACGGCGGCGGGCGATGGGAAGTCGAACAGGCGCGCGGCACCGGGACGGTCGAGCTGGCGGCCCAGGGCCAGCGCAAAATCGCGCGCGATGCGCCAGTCGGCGCGGGCTTCGCCAGGCGCCGCCACGGCGGCCCGGACGCGGGTGATGCGGCGCTCGGAATTGGTCACCGTGCCGTCCTTTTCGCCCCAGGTGGCGGCCGGCAGCAAGAGGTCGGCGTGCGCGCAGGTATCGGTATCGGCGAAGGCATCCTGGACGACGACGAAGGGACAGGCGGCGAGCGCTTCGCGCACGCGTTGCTGGTCGGGCAGCGAATGCGCCGGGTTGGTGCAGGCGATCCACAGCGCCTTGATCGCGCCGCGCCGTACCGCCTCGAACAACTGCACCGCCATCAGGCCGGGCTGCGTCGGCAGCGCCGGGATGCCCCAGAAATCGGCCATTTCGGCCCGGTCGGCCGGATTCTTCAGGTCGCGGTGCGCCGACAGCAGGTTGGCCATGGCGCCGACTTCGCGGCCGCCCATGGCGTTCGGCTGGCCGGTCAGCGAGAACGGGCCCATGCCAGGCCGGCCGATCTTGCCGGTGGCCAGATGCAGGTGGATCAGCGCCGCCGAGTTGGCCGTGCCGTGCCCCGACTGGTTCAGCCCCTGGCACCAGAACGACAGCGGCGCCGCCGCCTGGCCGAACCAGCGCGCCGCCTGCACGATGTCGGCGGCCGGTACCTGGCAGACGCCGGCGGCGACCTCGGGCGTCACGCTGCCCAACTGCTCGAGCAGGACGGCGTAGCCTTCGGTGTGGTCGGCAATGTAGGCCGCGTCGACCAGCCCTTCGGCGGCCAGCACCTGCAGCATGGCGGCAAACAGGTAGAGGTCGGTGCCCGGCGCGATCTGCAGGTGCAGGTCGGCCATCGCTGCGGTGTCGGTACGGCGCGGGTCGACGACGACGATCTTCAGCTCGGGCCGCGCCTCGCGCGCCGCCTCGATACGGCGGAACAGGATGGGGTGGGCGAATGCCGTGTTGGCGCCGCTGATGAAGAGCAGGTCGGCCAGATCGATGTCCTCGTAGCAGCAGGGCACGCTGTCCATGCCGAGCGTCGCCTTGTAGCCGGCGACGGCCGACGACATGCAGAGGCGGGAGTTGGAATCGATGTTGTTGGTGCCAACCAGCGTGCGCGCCAGCTTGTTGAAGACGTAGTAGTCCTCGGTCAGCAACTGGCCGGAAATGTAGAAGGCCACCGAATCCGGGCCGTGCGCGCGGATCGTCTCGGCGAAACGGCGGGCCGCCTTGTCGAGCGCCTCGTCCCAACCCAGCGCCTGCAGCGGCGCGGCGCGCTGCGCGCGCCACAGCGGCTGGACGAGGCGGCCGTCGAGCTGGACGGTCCGGTGCAGGTTGGCGCCCTTGGTGCACAACTTGCCGAAGTTGGCCGGGTGATCCGGGTCGCCACGCACGCCGGTGATGCGGCCGGCGCTGTGGCTGATGACGACGCCGCAGCCGGTGCCGCAGTAGGGGCAGGTGGAGCGGGTTTCCTGTTGCGCTTCTTGGGTCATGCGATTCTCCATCGATCCGTTGCCGCTCAGCCCTGGCCGCCGGCCGCCAGTTGCGACTCGGCATGGGCCTGACCGAACAGCAGGTGATCGCGCAGCGGGCCGATCTCGGCGGCCGAGCGGACCAGACCGAAATACCAGCCGCCCTCGGCGGCATCGCCGTAGAGCACGGCGCCGCGCAGGCGGCCGTCGCGTACGATCAGTTTCTTGTACTGGTTGGCCGGACGGTCGACCAGGACGATGGTTTCGTCGTCCGGACCCGCGCTGAAATCGCCGGCCGAAAAGACGTCGATGCCGGTCACTTTCAGCTTGGTCGAGGTCACCGAGCCGCGGTAGGCGGCGCCCGACGCCCCCGCCAGATGCGCGGCGCAAACCTGCGCCTGTTCGAAGAGCGCCGCCACCAGCCCGTACACCGTGCCGCGATGGCTGACGCATTCGCCGACCGCGCTGACCGACGGGTCGCTGGTGGTCAACGTGTCATCGACGACGATGGCGCGCTGGCATTCGAGCCCGGCGGCCTCGGCGAGGGCGATGTTGGGACGCACGCCGGCCGCCAGGACGACGAGGTCGGCCGGAATTTCCTCGCCACCGGCGAAGGCCACCGCCGCCACCCGGCCGTCGGCGCCGGGGCGGATCGCCGCCGTCTGGCGGCCGAGCAGGAAGCGCATGCCCTTGGCCTCCAGTGTCGCCTGCAGCATTTCGGCCGCCTGACGGTCGAGCTGGCGCTCCATGATCCACTGGCCGAGATGCACGACGCTCACCTGCATGCCGCGCCGCGCCAGGCCGTTGGCCGCTTCCAGACCGAGCACGCCGCCGCCGATCACCACCGCGTGGCGGTTGCGCTGCGTCGCGGCGATCATCGCTTCCGTATCGGCAATATCGCGATAGCCGATCACGCCGGGCAGGTCGTTGCCCGGCACCGGCGGCCGGAACGGCGACGAACCGGTGGCGATCAGCAGCCGGTCATAGACCGCGACCTTGCCGCAATCGGTGTGCACCGTGCGCGCCTGACGGTCGATCCGCGTCACCTCACAGCCGGCGTGCAGGACGATGCCGTGTTCGGCGTACCAGGCCGGCGGGTTGAGCACGATGTCGGCGACTTCCATCTCGCCGGCCAGCACCGGCGAGAGTAGCACCCGGTTGTAGTTGCCGTGCGGCTCGGCGCCGAACACCGTGATCTCGTAGCGCTCGGGCGCCAGCTTGAGCAGCTCCTCGAGGGTCCGGACGCCGGCCATGCCGTTGCCGATGAGAACCAGTCTTTCCTTGGCCATCTGCCGCTCCTCAGGCCGCCAGGCGCAGCGCCATGTCGCGGCAGGCCGCCAGATCGACCACCGGACCGACGACGATCAGCGCCGGCGCCGGCAGGGCCGCGGCTTCCACCGCCGCCGCGACGTCATCGAGGCGGGCCAGCACTTCGCGCTGGGTCGGCTGGCAACCGCGGGCGATCACCGCCACCGGCGTGCTCGGCGCCAGACCGCCGCCGATCAGCGCCGCCGAGATTTCCGGCAGCAGGGCGAGCCCCATGTAGACGACGAGCGTCGTCCCGGTTTTCGCCAGCGCCGCCCAGTCCGGTGCCGGACTGCCCTGGGTGCCGGCGCGTGCCGTGACGAAAGTGACGCCGGCGGCCAGCCCGCGATGCGTGACCGGAATGCCGAGCGTTGCCGGTACCGCGATGCCGGCGGTGAGTCCGCTGACCACCTCGACGTGATGGCCGGCGCCGCGCAGACGCAGCATTTCCTCGCCGCCGCGGCCGAACAGGAAGGGATCGCCGCCCTTGAGGCGGACCACGCAACGGCCCTGGCGGGCGTAGCGCAGCATCAGGCGCTCGATGAATTCCTGCGGCGTCGAGGCGCGGCCGCCACGCTTGCCGACGTGCAGGATGCGCGCCTGCGGCCGGACCAGCGCCAGCACCTCGGCCGACACCAGATCGTCGGCCAGCACGACCTCGGCTTCCTGCGCCAGAATGCGCGCCGCGCGCAGCGTCAGCAAATCGGCCGCACCCGGCCCGGCACCCACGAGATAGACAGTCGCCATGGCGTTCTCCCGGAAAAATCGAAACAAAAAAAGGCGTCCATTCCCCAGCCAGATGGTCTGACCGGGAAATGGACGCCGTTGTCCATGTCGCGCCGCAGTGCCGTCGTCGGCAATACGTCGCGGGTAATTCGGTGTCCGCCATCATCGGTAGCGGACGTCAGTTCATTAGCAACTCATATGCCATCGCCGGCAATGGCGCCCATCCCGGCCCGCCAGAAACGGTGGAAATCACCAGCCGGCGTGGCATGCCGGCCGTTGCGGCCGGCCTTTGGCGGTCCCGCCGCCTCACCCACCCGGCGCGCCGCGACGGCACTCGGCGGGTGCAGCCAGCGCCCGAACCTCACCGAATCGGTGCGCCGTGCTGCATCAAGTCGCCGAGTGCCAGCCGAAGGCAAGCACGATGGCGAGCAGGGCCAGCCCGGCGCTGAGCAGTTTCCAGAAGCGCAGCGGATCGCGTTCGATCAGCGGCAGGCGGCGCGTGCTGAGAAATTGCGGCCCGGGTTGCTGCAAGTCGCGGACAAACTCGCTGAGCGCCTCCTGGCGGCGTCGCGGGTCGACCTGCAGCGCCTTGCCCAGCACGGCGTCGACCCAGGCCGGCAGATCGGGGCGAAAGCTGGCCAGCGGCAAGCGCCGCAGACGGCGTGCCTCGGGCGCCGTGCGGACGCGCGCCGCGGCCAGCCCGTAAGGCAGTTCGCCGCTCAGCATGCGGTAGGCGATGGCGGCCAGCGCGTAGAGGTCGGCGGCCGGCGTCGCCGGCCCGCCGGTCAGGCATTCCGGCGCCAGATACTGCACGGTGCCCGGCGGCGCGGCCTCATCGGCCTGCCCGGCTTCGGCCAGACCACCGACCTGGACGCTGGCCAGATCGATCAGGCGAACCGTGCCGCTGGCGTCGATCATCACGTTTTCCGGACGCAGATCGCGGTGCAGCATGTCGCGCCGGTGCAGCGCCTGGATGCCCTGCGCCAACTGGACGACGATGCCGCGCACCGCGTCGAGCGACGGCTGCGGATGGTCGATCATCCACTGCGCCAGGGTCTGGCCGGCGATGAACTCCATCGCCACATAGAGCGACTGGCGCGGCCGCGTGCCCGGCCAGGCCCTGATCACGTGCGGGCTGTCGACGCGCCGCGCCACCCATTCTTCAAGCACGAAGCCGTCGAGATAGGCGGCGTTCTCCCGCAGATCGGTGGACGGCAGCTTGAGCACGACCGGCGTCCGGCTGGCTTCAGCCTCGGCCAGATAGACATGGCTGCGCGCGCTGACCTGCAGTTCGCGGACGATGCTGAAGCCCTCGAAATGCATTCCCGGCCGCAGCGGCGGCGGCAGCGGCAAAGCCTGGCGCTGCGCCCGTAGCTGGTCGGCCGCGGGGGACGGCAGGGCGTCGATGCGCAGCAGTTGAATGGTGGCGTCGTCGCGACTGCCGGCCGCCCGTGCCGCTTCGACCAGGGTGGCAGCGACGGCATCGAGCGCGTCGCCATGCTGATCCAGCGCGGCGTGCACGGTGGCGGCGTCGAGAAATTCGTGCGCCCCGTCGGTCGCCAGCAGGTAGATCTCGCCCGGCTCGGCATCCCAGCAGCGGTAGTCGATCTCGACATGGCTGCCGACGCCGAGCGCCCGGGCGAGGTAGCTCCCGGCGTCGTGCCGGACGCGATGGTCTTCGCTCAACTGTTCCAGCGCCTGCGCGTGCAGGCGGTAGACGCGCGCATCGCCGACGTGCAGCAGGTGCAGTTGGCGAGCTTTCAGGATCAGCGCGCTGAAGGTGCAGACGTAGCCGCTATCGCGGTCGAAACGGCCGTCGCCGTGCATGGTCTGGCTGTACAGCCAGGCATTGACGGCATCGAGCACGCGCTGCGCCGAGCGACGGACGGTCCACGCTTCGGCGGTGGCGTAATAGTCGTCGAGGAAACTGCGTATCGCCGTCTGGCTGGCGATATGGCCGACCCGGCTTGAACTGATGCCGTCGGCGATGGCGAGGGCGATGCCCTTGGCGGCCAGCAGGTGGCCGCCGGGCAACAGCGCGCCGTGGAAATCCTGATTGACCGGATGCTCGCCGGCCAGCGAGTGCTGGCCGAGCGAGACACGCGGTCCGCTCTCAGGCGATGGCACGCTTCGGCGCCGTCTTGTAGTGCGTCGAGTAGAGCGTGGCGCCGACAAAGGTCAGGCCGCCGACCAGGTTGCCGAGCACGGTCGGGATTTCGTTCCAGATCAGGTAGTCCATGATCGTGAAGTTGCCGCCGAGCATCAGGCCGGACGGGAACAGGTACATGTTCACGATGCTGTGCTCGAAGCCCATGTAGAAGAAGACCAGGATCGGCATCCACATGGCGATCACCTTGCCCGACACCGAGGTGGACATCATCGCCGCGACGACGCCGGTCGACACCATCCAGTTGCACATCACGGCGCGCACGAACAGCGTCAGCATGCCGGCGGCACCGTGCGCGGCGTAACCGACGGTACGGCCTTCGCCGATATGGCCGATCTTCTGGCCGATGGCGTTGGGCGCTTCGGAAAAGCCGCTGGTGAAGATGATCGCCATGAACACGGCAACGGTCATCGCGCCGGCAAAGTTGCCGCAGAAGACCAGCGACCAGTTGCGCATGACGCCGTTCCAGGTAGCGCCCGGGCGCTTGTCGAGCACGGCGAGCGGAGCCAGCGTGAACACCCCGGTCAGCAAGTCGAAGCCGAGCAGATAGAGCATGCAGAAGCCGACCGGGAAGAGCAGCGCGCCGATCAACGGGTTGCCGGTGTTGACCGTGACCGACACGGCGAAGGCGGCGGCCAGCGCGAGGATGGCGCCGGCCATGTAGGAACGGATCAGGGTGTCGCGGGTGGACATCAGGAGTTTGGATTCGCCAGCGTCGATCATCTTCGTGACGAATTCGGCAGGAGCAAGGTAGGCCATGGTAATTACCTCTTGTGAAGGATCAGGAAAGGGAAACGGAGACGAGACCGTCGTGCACCTGCACCGGGTAGGTGCGGACCGAATGTTCCGGGGATTCCAGACATTCGCCGGTGCGCAGGTCGAAATGGTTCTTGTAGAGCGGCGAGGCAACGACCAGGTGGTCGCCGAGATTGCCGGTCAGGCCCCGCGACAGAACGCTCGCCCCGGAACGCGGGTCGATGTTGTCGAGGGCAAACAGTTGATTGTCGCCGACGCGGAAGACAGCAATGTGCTTGGCGCCGAGCAGGGCGCAGACACCGGTGCCGGGCAGGATGTCGGCGATCCCGCAGACCGGCAGCCAAAGGGGTTCGGGGGTTTTCATGGCGGAGTTCTCCGGGCAGGTTCAGGCCAGCGACACGCTGTCGCATTCGTCGGCGCGGGCCGGCCGCTTCTGGCCGCGTTCGCTGACGAAAACGATGCCGGCGTCGGCCTGTTCGTCGTTGATGAAGGTACGGAAACGCTTGCGGACGTCGGGGTCGCTGACCGCCGTCTTCCACTCGCACTGGTAGGTATCGACCACGTACTGCATCTGCCCTTCCAGTTCGTCACAGAGGCCGAGCGTGTCGTCGAGCAGCACCGACTTCAGGTAGTCGAGCCCGCCTTCCAGGCTTTCGCGCCAGGTGCTGGTGCGCTGCAGGCGGTCGGCGGTACGCACGTAGAACATCAGGAAGCGGTCGATCAGGCGGATCAGCGTCGCCTTGTCGAGGTCGGCGGCGAGCAGTTCGGCGTGGCGCGGCTTCATGCCACCGTTGCCGCAAACGTAGAGGTTCCAGCCGCGTTCGGTGGCGATCACGCCGATATCCTTGCCCTGCGCTTCGGCGCACTCGCGGGTGCAGCCGGAGACGCCGAACTTGATCTTGTGCGGCGCGCGCAGGCCCTTGTAGCGGTGTTCCAGTTCGACGGCGAGGCCGACCGAGTCATCGACGCCGTAGCGGCACCAGGTGCTGCCGACGCAGGACTTCACGGTACGCAGCGACTTGCCGTAGGCGTGACCGGATTCGAAACCGGCAGCGATCAACTCTTCCCAGATCAGCGGCAACTGCTCGACGCGGGCGCCGAACAGGTCGACACGCTGGCCGCCGGTGACCTTGGTGTACAGGCCGTACTTCTTGGCCACCTGGCCGACCGCGATCAGCCCGTCCGGCGTCACCTCGCCGCCTGGCATGCGCGGCACCACGGAGTAGGTGCCGTTCTTCTGGATGTTGCCGAGGAAGTAGTCGTTACTGTCCTGCAGACTGGCCAGCTCGCCCTGCAGCACGAAGTCGTTCCAGCATGAGGCGAAGATCGACGCCGCGGTCGGCTTGCAGATGTCGCAGCCGAGGCCCTTGCCGTGCTTTTCCAGCAAGTCGGCAAAGCTGCGGATGTTGCCGACGCGGATCAGGTGGAACAACTCCTGGCGGGAATAGGGGAAGTGCTCACACAGGTGGTTGTTGACCGTCATGCCGCGGCGCGCCATTTCCGCCTTCATGATCTGCGTCACCAGCGGCACACAACCGCCGCAGGTGACGCCGGCCTTGGTGCAGGCCTTGATCTGGCCGATCGTCGTCGCTCCGTCGGCGACGGCGGCGGCAATCTGCCCCTTGCTGACGTTGTTGCAGGAACAGATCTGCGCGCTGTCGGGCAGGGCGTCCGGGCCGAGGCCGGGCTTGGCCTTGCCGTCGCCGGCCGGCAGGATGAGGAATTCCGGGTCGGCCGGCAGGGCGATGCCGTTCAGCGCCATCTGCAGCAGCGTGCCGTATTCGTCGGCGTTGCCGACCAGCACGGCGCCGAGCAGCTGCTTGCCGTCCGCGCTGACGACGATCTTCTTGTAGATCTGCTTGCATTCGTCGACATAGCGGAAGCTGCGGCAGCCGGCCGTGCGGCCGTGCGCGTCGCCGATGCTGGCGACGTCGACGCCCATCAGCTTGAGCTTGGTGCTCATATCGGCGCCGGCAAAGGCGGCGCTCGCATCGCCGGCCAGATGGCGGGCGGCAATGCGCGCCATGTCGTAACCCGGCGCGACCAGGCCGAACAACTGGTCCTTCCAGGCGGCACATTCGCCGATCGCGTAGATGTCGTGATCGCTCGTCCGGCACTGGTCGTCGATGGCGATGCCGCCGCGCGCGCCGACCGCCAGAGCGTTTTCGCGCGCCAGCTCGTCGCGCGGCCGGATGCCGGCCGAGAAGACGATCATGTCGGCCTCAAGGTGGGTGCCGTCGCTGAACACCATGCGATGGCGCGCCGTCGCGCCGTCGCGGATGTCGACCGTATTGCGCTCGGTATGGACCTTGACGCCGAGCGCCTCGATCTTGCCCCGGAGGACGCGCCCGCCGTCGTCGTCGACCTGGGCCGCCATCAGGCGCGGCGCGTATTCGACGACATGCGTCTGCAGGCCGAGGTCGCGCAGCGCCTTGGCGCATTCGAGGCCGAGCAGGCCGCCGCCGACGACGATGCCGCTGCGCGAGACGGCGCCCGAGGCACGCATCGCCTCGAGGTCGTCGAGCGTCCGGTAGACGAAGCTGTGGGGACGGTCATTGCCCTTGAGCAGCGGAACGAAGGGATAGGAGCCGGTGGCCAGCACCAGCTTGTCGTAGGCGAGGGTCTGGCCGTCCGCCGTGCTCACCGTGCGCGCCCGGCGGTCGATGGCGACGGCCCGGCTGCCCAGACGCAGCGTGAAACCGCTGGCCGCGAAGAAGCCGGGAGCGACCAGCGACAGGTCTTCGGCGCTCTTGCCGGCGAAGAATTCGGACAGGTGGACGCGGTCGTAGGCGGCGCGGCTTTCCTCGCCCAGCACGGTGACTTCCGCGCCGGCAAGGCCAAGCTGATGCAGTTCCTCGAGAAACTTGTGGCCAACCATGCCGTGGCCGATGACTATGATCTTCATGTCGGTATCACTCTCTCGCTTCGGCGGAGACTCCGTGATACCCCGGCGACGGCACTGAAGCCCGTCGCCTGCATGGAAGCCCCCGCGTTACGCGGTTATGTCGGTCTGAAATGACGGCAGGCGCAATTGGGGTTGCGGCTACCGGATCCCACCGTCATTGGCGGAGGCTGTTGCCCGATGCAGCATTGCACGCGGGCAGGGAGTGATTAGCAGCTTGCATGCCAGAACCGGTGTTTCACCAAAGGACAAGGCTTTCCGGCTTTGCGGCGGGTCGCCGCCGGGAATTTTCTGCACCAGGCCTGTGCGTCGTCCGCCAAATTGGTGCCGAAAACCTCGACCTAACGCTCCAGCCCGGCCTGACCCGGCAGCAAACCGGCGACGCCGAGCAGCGCTTCGGCGACGTCGGCCAGGCGCCGATTCTGGTTCATCGCGTTCTGGCGCAGCAAGCGGTAGGCGGCCGCCTCGTCGAGGCCCTGCGTCGCCATCAGGATGCCCTTGGCTCGCTCGATCAGCTTGCGCTCCTCGAGATTGGCACGCACCGTCGCCAGTTCGTCGGTCAGCGTCTGCAGGCGCTGCGACTGCGACTGCAGCATGTCGACCACGGCCTGCGTCAGGTGCGGCCCGATGCCGTCGCCGGCAGCGGCGACGGGCCCGCCGATACCGGCGGCGAACGCTGCCTGCGGCGGCAGCGGGAGCGATCCGCGAAGTTCCGACAAACGTTGCTGCTGGTCGGCGCTGTCGCGCTGCAACTGCTCGATGCGCTGCCGGCAGAGCCCCTGCAGCAGGCCGGCGAGATGGTTCTCGACCCGATGCAGTTCGTCCATCCGCGCCGAGCAGCAGGTATACCACTCGTCCGCCAGCGCGCTGTCGAGCGGCCGCCCAAGCCCGGACAGCAGCTTGCGGCGCAGCCGTTCGAGCGAGGACAGCGGCAGCAGCGATTGCAGCGCGCGCCACTCGGCGCCCAGTTCGTCGCAGAAGGCGACGAAATGCCGGAAGGAGTTTTCCTGCATCTCGATCAGGTATTCGATGGCCTGCACCTCGGCTTCGCCGATCCGGCCGGCGGCGAAGGCGGCGGCACCGGTGGCGCGCTCGCGGCCGGCCGACTCCTTGCCCTGCATCAGGTGGAAGAGGGCGATCAGCAGGCGCGAGATGGCCGGATCAATGGCGACGTCGGCGGCTTCGAACACCAGGGCGAGCAGGGCGGCGACCAACTGGCTGTACTGCTCGCTCGCCTGCGCCGGCGTCAGCGTCAGCGCGGCGACGCCGCGGCGGATCTCCGGCAGGCCGGCCAGCGCCTGCAGGGCGATCGCCACCCGGGTATAGAAGCGGGCGCCGCCGCTCATGCCGTCCTGGCTTTCGCGCCGCTCCAGCCAGGCGTCGAGCAGCAGCATCGCCTGGTCGCTGGCGGCCACGCGCTGCGCCCGCAACTCGGCGAAGCGGCGGCCGTCCGAAGCGAGGAAGAGATTCGAGCTGCCGCGCTCCTGCTGCAGGTGATGCACCAGTTCGCTCGCCGCCAGCACCAGATCGCAGGTGCGCGCCAGGTTTTCCAGTTCGCTTTCTTCGCTGCGCCGTGCGGCCGCCAGGTAATTCAAGACGCTGTTCATTGCATATTCCAGGGGGTCGATCGCGGCAGCGCCCGATCGCGTGCCGCCCTCATGATCTAGCAAGATACAAACCAGAGTGCGAGATCCGCTTCGCCTCACTCCCCGGAGAGGGCGCCCCGACAAACGACGGCGGATAGGTATCTTCCACAAGAAAGGAAAGCAAGCTTCCACTTCCGCCCGCAAATCGCCCCGAAATCGCCACGGTGGGCAATACGTTCAATGACTTATTGCCTGGGCACGGAACTTGTATGAAGATATTTACTTCTTTCATACACACCACCCATCATGCGCCGCACGCTCTCCCTGCTGCTCTGCCTGACCTCTTCGGCCAGCTTTGCCCACGACCTGTGGTTCGCCCCCGAAGGCAACGACTACCTGCTGCTGCAGGGGCACCGCCATTCCGGCCACGCCGGTGCCGATACCATCGACTACGATGGCCGCAAGGTCAGCGGCGCGCTGTGCCTCGATGGCACGGGCAAAGCGCGCCCGGCCACGCCATCGTCCAGCGCCCCGGTGCGTTTCGCCGGTCCCTGCGCGGTGCTGCAGGCGGATTACGTTTCCGGCTACTGGACCAAGACGGCCTGGGAAACGAAGAACATCCCGAAAACCGGGATTTCGGGCGTGCTTCGTAGCTGGCATTCGGCCGAATCGGTGAAGCGCATCGGCCAGTGGATTCCCGCCGCCGGCAAGCCGCTCGGCCGCGGCCTGGAGATCACGCCGCTGCGCGATCCGCTGCCACTGCAGCCGGGCGACAAGCTCACCGTGCTGGTCAGCGACGACGGCAAACCGGTGGCCGGCGTGCCGGTCGCCTACGGCGACGATACCCGCGGCGTCAGCGACGGCGACGGCAAGATCGCCATCCGCCTGCGCCACGGCGGCACCCAGTTGATCACGACGACGCTGGAGACGCCGCTCACCGACGGCAAGGCCGACCGTTCGCTGCGCAGCGCGACGCTACAGTTCGAGATCGCGCCATGAGATGGCTGCCCTTACTCGCGTTATTCGCCGCAACGGCGGCAAGCGCTCACGAAATCCGGCTCGACGTTAGCGGGTCGAGCGCGACGGTGATCACGCTGCATTACGCAGACGGCCAGCCCTTCGCCTTCGAGGCCTACGAACTCTACCCCGCCGGCAGCGAGACGCCGGGCCAGGTCGGCCGCACCGACGGCCGGGGTCGCATCGCGCTGCTTGCCGACGCCGCCGGCGAATGGCGCCTGAAGGCCTGGTCGGATGACGGCCACGGCGTCGACCGCAAACTCACGGCGCTCGCTGGCGACCCGGCGACAGCCACGGCGCCCGCCGCCGAAACGCCGCGCGCCGCGCTCTGGCTGGGCGGCCTGGGAACGATTTTTGGCCTGTTCGGGCTGCTGCAACTCTATCTGGGGAGGAAAAAACGGTGAAAAAATTCTGGTTCTATGGCTTGGGTTTACTTGCGACGAGCGCCGCTCAACCAGCGTTCGCCCACCACGGCGTCGCCGGTGTCGGCGCCGTCGGCCTGCAGGGACCGGGAGCACCGATCGAATCAGCGGCTTCCTCGGTCCTGCCCGAAGGCGGCATGCTCGCCTACCTGAAGATCGACCAGGCGAGCTTCAAGCAATACGGCTGGGCGAGCCCGAACGCCGACTACGCCCGTTTCACCATGCTCGGCCTCGGTTACGGCGTCACCCCCTGGTTCTCCGCCTACGCCTTCGTGCCGCACAACACCAAGGTCGAGGAATCCGGCGGTCTCGATTCGCGCGGCTGGGCCGACATGTCGCTGATGGGGCAAATCGGTTTCAAATACGACCAGGACGGCTGGCGCCTGACCCCGGCCAGCGAGAGCCTCGACGACCTCGAGGACTGGCACTTCAGCGTCTTTGCCGGCGCCACGCTGCCCACCGGCGCGCCCAACCACCGGCTGAGCGACGGTTCGATCGACCCCGGCAAATCGCTCGGTTTCGGCAAGCCGGCATGGACGCTCGGCGTCACCGCCAGCAAGATGTTGAGCCAGACGCTGACCCTGAGCCTGGAAGCATCGACCTTCCGCTTCCAGCCCTATACCTACGATAGCGGCGAGCGCGTGCAGTTCGGTGCCGAAAACCGCCTCAACGCGGCGCTCGCCTGGCGGGCGCTGACCGTACCGGAAAAATCCTTCCGCCTCGACCCGGTGCTCGAAGTGCAATACCTGAGCATCGGCCGCGACCGCAGCAACGGCGTCGGCGAAGAGGGTACCGGCGGCCGCATGGTCTATCTGCTGCCCGGCGTCCGCGCCTACTGGCACAATGCCAGCTTCGCGCTCGGCATCAAGAAGCCGGTGTGGACCGACCTCAACGAATCGAGCACGCAGCAGGGCGCCGAAGGCAAGGAGAAATACCGCCTGATCTTCTCCGCTTCGCTGATGTTCTAAGGCTGATCGATGCATATTCCCGACGGATTCCTGTCGCCGCAAACCTACCTGCCGGCCTGGGGCGTGGCCACGGTGGCCTGGGCCTGGGCCGGCCGCGGCCTGGCGCAGCGGCTGGACGAAACGCTGGTGCCGCGGCTGGCGATGCTGACCGCGCTGGCCTACGCGCTGGGCCTGATCATGCTGCCGCTGCCCGGCGGAACTTCCGGGCACGCCATCGGCGTTGCCGCGCTGGCTTTGATCTTTGGCGTCCGCCTGGCTTTCCTCGCCTACAGCGGCGTCCTGCTGCTGCAGGCGCTGCTCTTCGGCGCCGGCGGCATCACCGCGCTCGGCGTCAATGCGCTGGCCCTCGGTCTGGTCGGCGCCGCCGTCGCCGTCGGCCTGCGCCGCCTGCTCGCCCGCTGCGGCGACAGCGTCGCGGTGGCGCTGGCTGCCTTCGTCTCGCTGCAGGTGTCGGCGCTGCTGATCGCGCTGGTGCTCGGCGTGCAGCCGCTGATCGCCCAGCGCGAAGACGGCAGCCCGCTGTTCTTCCCGCTCGGCTTCGCCGTCACCGTACCGGCCGTGCTGTTGCCGCACCTGCTGATCGGCATCGGCGAGGCGGCGCTGACCGTCCTCGTCTGGCGCTACGCTAGGCGCAAGGGCTGGGTCGCCGCATGAACCGGGCACGCGCCTGGCTGCTCGCCTATGTCGCTGCCGTGGTGGCGATCAGCTTTATCCACCAACCGGTCGCGCTCGCCGCCGGCCTGGCCGTTGCCCTGACCGCCGCCGGCGCGGCGCGCTGGCGTCTGCTGCAGCGGGCGGCACTGGCGCTGCTGCTGGTCAACGCCAGCGTCAGCCTGGCCTACGCCGGCCTCGCCTGGTGGCAGGGCCGGCCGCTCGGCGACGCCTTGCTGCTGATCAACCTGCGCGTGCTGCTGCTGGTCTTTCTCGGCTTCTGGCTGGTCGACCGCGTGCGCCTGCTCGACGCGCTGGCCGGCTGGCCCGTGCTGTCGATGATCGCCACCCTGGCGCTCGGCCAGATCGCCGTCTATCGCCGGCTGCTCGACGATTTCCGGCTTGCTTTCCGCAGCCGCAACCCGGCGCCGCCAAGCGCCGCCGCCATGCTCCGGCATGCCGGTGCGCAGGCCGGCAGCTTGCTCGACAAATCCCTGCACGATGCCGAACAGGCGGCGCAGGCCATGCGTTCCCGGGGGGCTTTCGATGCCTGACGCGCTGCTTGAATTTTCCGGTGTCGCCTACGCCTGGCCGGATGGCCGGCCGGTTTTCGCCGACTTGAGCTTCCGCATCGCTGCCGGCGAGAAGGTGGTGTTGCTCGGCGCCAACGGCGCCGGCAAATCGACGCTGCTGCGCCTCGCCAACGGCCTGCTGCCCCCGAGCGCTGGCAGCATCGCCTGGCAGGGCCAGTTACTCAGCCCGTCGCTGCTGCGCCAGCGCGATTTCGCACGCTCCTTCCGGCAGGCCAACGTGCTGCTCTTCCAGCACCCGGAAGCCATGCTGTTCAACCCAACGGTACGCGAGGAAATCGCCTACGGCCCGCAGCAGCTCGGCCTTGCCGACAGCGCCGCCCGCGTCGACCGTTGGGCGGCCGAACTCGGCCTGCAGACGCTGCTCGATGCGGCGCCGTTCACCCTTTCCGGCGGCCAGAAGCAGAAGGTCGCGCTGGCCTGCCTGCTCGCCCTCGATCCGCAATTCCTCGCCCTCGACGAACCGAGCGCTTCGCTCGACCCGGCGACGGTCGGCTGGCTGATCGACACCCTGCTCGATTCCGGACGGACCCTGCTGATCAGCACGCACAACCTCGGCCTCGCCGCCGAACTCGGCGAACGCGCCCTGATCCTCGACGGCAACGGCCGTCTGCTCTACGACGGCCCGCTCGAGCGCGCACTGGGCGACCTGCCGCTGCTGCAGGCAGCCGGCCTGGCACACCGCCACCGGCATCGCCACGGCGCTGCAACACATGCCCATCTGCATGTGCACGACTGGGAATCGTCGTGATCCGGGTGCGGTTTCCGCGCCTGTAGTCAAAAGCGGCGGGCTCCCCCATAATTCATAATTACACACCCTGTCGCGAAGCTTTGGAGTAACCTACAGGGTTTTCCCCAACTTGTTTGCCGAGGATTATCCGTGGAAAAGGATTTGCGCGAAGCCGCACTCGAATATCACCGCTGGCCCACCCCGGGCAAGATTTCCGTCCGTCCGACCAAGGGCCTGACCAACCAGCGCGACCTGGCGCTGGCCTACTCGCCGGGCGTCGCCGCCGCCTGCGACGCGATCGTCGAGGACGAAGCGACCGCCGCGTTGTACACCTCGCGCGCCAACCTGGTCGGCGTCGTCACCAACGGCACCGCCGTCCTCGGCCTCGGCAACATCGGGCCTCTGGCGTCCAAGCCGGTGATGGAAGGCAAGGGCTGCCTGTTCAAGAAGTTCGCCGGCATCGACGTCTTCGACATCGAACTGGCCGAGAACGACCCGGACAAGCTGATCGACATGATCGCCGCGCTCGAGCCGACGCTCGGCGGCATCAACCTGGAAGACATCAAGGCGCCGGAATGCTTCTACATCGAGCAGAAGCTGAAGGAAAGGATGAACATCCCGGTCTTCCACGACGACCAGCACGGTACCGCGATCATTTCCGGTGCCGCCATGCTCAACGGCCTCAAGGTCGTCGGCAAGAAGATCGACGAAATCAAGGTGGTGGTGTCCGGCGCGGGTGCCGCCGCCATCTCCTGTGTAAACCTGTGGTGCGATCTCGGCGTCAAGCGCGAGAACATCACCATCTGCGACTCCAAGGGCGTCATCTACGTCGGTCGCCCGGGTGGCATGGACGAAACCAAGGCCCGCTACGCCCAGAACACCGACAAGCGCACGCTCGCCGAGGCGATGGTCGGCGCCGACATCTTCCTCGGTCTGTCGGCGGCTGGCGTGGTCAGCCAGGACATGGTCAAGAGCATGGCTGAAAAGCCGATGGTTTTCGCACTGGCCAACCCGACCCCGGAAATCATGCCGGAACTGGTCAAGGAAGTCCGCCCCGAGGCGATCATCGCCACCGGCCGTTCCGACTACGTGAACCAGGTCAATAACGTCCTCTGCTTCCCCTTCATCTTCCGCGGCGCGCTCGACGTCGGCGCCACCCGCATCACCGAAGAGATGAAAATGGCTTCGGTACGCGCCATCGCCGAACTGGCGGAAGCCGAAGTCACCGACGAAGTGGCGATGGCCTATCCGGGCGCCGTGCTCTCCTTCGGCCCCGAATACCTGATCCCGAAGCCCTTCGACCCGCGCCTGATCGTCAAGATCGCGCCGGCTGTCGCCCAGGCGGCGATGGACTCCGGCGTCGCGACGCGGCCGATCACCGACTGGGACGCCTACCGCGCCAAACTGTCCGAATTCGTCTATCACACCGGCGTCGGCATGCGCGCCATCTTCCAGGCTGCACGGCAAGCCAAGGGCAAGCGCATCATCTTCGCGGAAGGCGAAGAAGAGCGCGTGTTGCGCGCCGTTCAAGTCGTGATCGAGGAAAAATTCGCCCGCCCGATCCTCATCGGCCGTCCCGACATCATCGAACACCGCCTCGACAAGGCGAAGTTGCGGATCAAGCCGGGCGTCGATTTCGACATCGTCAATCCGCAGTCCGACGAGCGCTACCGCGAGTGCTGGACCGCCTACCACAAGCTGATGGCCCGCCGTGGCGTCACCCCGGCGATTGCCAAGGAATCGTTGCGCCGCAAGCCGACGGTGATCGGCGCCATGCTGCTCAAGCTCGGCTACGCCGACGGCATGATCTGTGGCATGACCGGCCAGTACAGCCACCATCTCGGCGTGATCAACCAGATCATCGGCAAGCGCAGCGGCGTGAACACGCTGGCGGCGATGAACTACCTGATGCTGCCGGGCCGCTCGCTGTTCATCTGCGACACCCATGTCAACGAGAACCCGAACGCCGAAGAAATCGCCGAAATGACGCTGATGGCGGCGGAGCAGGTCAAGCGCTTCGGCAGCCAGCCGAAGGTCGCGCTGCTCTCGCATTCCAACTTCGGTTCCGGCAGTTCCGAATCGGCGCGCAAGATGGGTGTTGCTGCCGGCCTGATCTCGGCGATGTCGTCCGGCGAACTCGAAGTCGACGGCGAAATGCACGGCGACTCGGCGCTGAGCGAGGAAATCCGCCGCGAGGCGAATCCGGATTCGCCGCTCAAGGGCGAAGCCAACCTGCTGGTGATGCCCAACATCGACGCCGCCAACATCTCGTATAACCTGTTGAAGATGACCGGCGGCGAAGGCGTCACCATCGGCCCCATCCTGCTCGGTGCGGCCCGCCCAGTGCATGTGCTGACCTCGACGGCAACCGTCCGTCGCCTGGTCAACATGACCGCGCTGGCCGTCGTCGAATCAATGGAACGCTGATCCCGGCACCAGCCGGATCGCTGCGCAGCGAGGCCCCGCCAACTGGCGGGGCCTTTTTCATGGCGCCGTCAGCAAGCTCTGCAGATCGGCGATGATCGGCTCCAGCGGCGCCGTCTCCGCCAGCATCAGGCGCAACTGACCGGTCGGGTCGAGGACGTAGGCGGCGGCAGTATGGTCGATGACGTAAGCCATGCCGCCACCGATCTCCTTCTTGCCGTAAACCACCTTGAACTGCCTGGCCACTTCGGCAACCTGCTCCTCCGTTCCGGAAAGCCCGAGAAAATCAGGATGGAACCACTTGGCAAAGGTATCGGTGCGCTCCGGCGTATCGCGCTCCGGATCGACCGAAATGAAGATGACCTGAACCCGCGCCGCGTCGCGGTCGCGCAGCGTGCGCAGCAGGCTGGCGTACTTGCGCAGCGCGCTCGGGCAGATGTCCGGACAACTGGTATAGCCGAAGAAGACGATCACTGCCTTGCCGCGGAATTCCTCGAAACTGCGGGCGCGGCCCTGACCGTCGTAAAGCGTCGCCCGGGGAAACAGCTGACCGGACGACAGATCGGTATTCCGGAAGCCCGGTGCCTCGCCGCCACAGGCGGTCAGCACCAAGGCGCCGGCCAGGGAGATGAAATCGCGGCGCTTCATCGGGCCAGTCCCTCCAGCAGTTTTTGATGAATGCCGCCGAAGCCGCCGTTGCTCATCACCAGCAGATGATCGCCCGGCCGCGCGACCGCGGTGATGGCGCAAACCAGTGCCGCCAGGTCTTCCTCGACGACCGCACGTTCGCCCAGCGGCGCCAGCGCCGCCGCCGCATCCCAGCCGAGGTTGCCAGCGTAGCAGAAGGCGAGGTCGGCATCGCGCAGGCTATCCGGCAGCAGCGCCTTCATCGTGCCCAGCTTCATGGTGTTGGACCTTGGCTCGAAGATGGCCAGGATGCGCGCCGTGCCGACCTTGCGCCGCAAACCGGCGAGTGTCGTCGCCAGCGCCGTCGGGTGATGCGCGAAATCGTCGTAGACGGTGACGCCATTGACCACGCCGCGTACTTCCATGCGCCGCTTGACGTTGGCGAAGCGCGCCAGCGCCTCCAGCCCCTTGGCGAAGGGGACGCCGACATGGCGCGCCGCCAGCAGCGCGGCGCAGGCATTGGCGCGGTTGTGCTCGCCAGTCAGCTGCCACTGGCAGCGGCCGATCTCGCCGCTCGCGTCATGCAGGATCAGGCTGCCGTCGGCGTCGTCGCCGGTCGCGCGATAGCCGCCGGGCGCGTTGAAACGCTCGACCGGCGTCCAGCATCCGCGTTGCAGGACGCGTTCGAGACTGGCTTCGCCGGCGTTGGCGACGATCAGCCCGGAAGCCGGCATGGTCCGCACCAGATGGTGAAACTGCGTTTCGATCGCCGCCAGATCGGCGAAGATATCCGCATGATCGAATTCCAGGTTGTTGAGGATCGCCGTCCGCGGCCGATAGTGGATGAACTTGGAACGCTTGTCGCAAAAGGCGGTGTCGTATTCGTCGGCCTCGATGACGAAGAAGGGCGTTTCGCCAAGCCGCGCCGAGACGCCGAAGTCGAGTGGCACGCCACCGATCAGGAAACCCGGCGCGAGACCGGCGTCCTCAAGGATCCAGGCCAGCATCGCGCTGGTTGTCGTCTTGCCATGGGTACCGGCGACGCCGAGTACCCAGCGTCCCTGCAGGACGTTTTCGGCCAACCATTGCGGCCCGGAAACGTAGGGCAGACCGCGGTCGAGAATGGCTTCGAGCAACGGGTTGCCGCGCGAAATCGCGTTGCCGACGACGAAGACATCGGGCGCCAGCGCCAATTGCTCGCTGGCAAAACCTTCGATCAGTTCGATGCCGGCCTGACGCAACTGGTCGCTCATCGGCGGATAGACGTTGGCATCGCATCCGGTGACACGGTGCCCGGAGGCAACGGCAAGCTGGGCGATACCGCCCATGAAGGTGCCGCAGATGCCGAGAATGTGAATGTGCATGGCGCTGACTGTGGTTAGAATGGACCCGATTCTACCCCGAGCGAGACACCATGCCCCGCCACGAAAGGCTGCGAAACGGTTCCAGCGTCCGGTCCACCATCGCCGCCGCCGCCGCCCGGCTGATGGCCGAAGACGGCATCAGCGACTACCACCACGCCAAGAAGAAGGCGGCCCGCCAGCTCGGTCTGCCGGACAATGTAGGCTTTCCCGACAACGCCGAGGTCGAGGCCGAACTGCGCGCCTACCGCGAGCTTTACCAGGGCGACATCCACCCGGAAATGCTCGCGGCGATGCGCCATTCGGCACTCGATCTGATGGAATTGCTGGCCGCCTTCAATCCCTGGCTGACCGGCTCGGTGCTCGACGGCACGGCCGGCGAGCACTCATCGATCGACATCCTGCTGTTCGCCGACAGCGCCAAGGAAGTGGAGATTTTCCTGCTCAACCGCGGCATCGATGTCAACCACGCCCAGCCCCGTCACGAGAAGGTCGAAGCCGTGCTGCAGGTGGAAACCGACACCGTGGACGCCAACCTGATCATCCTGCCGCCGCACCTCGAGCGGGTCAGCCTGAAACACCGCGACGGCAGGCCGCGCGAGCGCATGCGGGCCGCCGAACTACATCTCTTACTTAAGGAATAGACTGGACAAGTTGCGGCGATTTGCGGCAAACTTGCCGCCATGACGAAGCGAAAAACTGCTTCCAAGCCGGCGGAAAAGGCCCGTATCCTGGTCGTTCATGGCCCGAATCTGAACCTGCTTGGGACGCGCGAACCCGAACACTACGGCCGCATGACGCTGGCCGACATCAACCTGGCGCTGGCGCGTCTGGCGGAAAGTGTCGGGGTCGAACTCGAAGCGTTCCAGAGCAACCACGAAGGTGCGCTGATCGAACGCATCCACGCCGCCCGCGAGCAGGGCGTGCGCGCCATCATCATCAACCCCGCCGCCTACACGCACACCAGCGTCGCCTTGCGCGACGCACTGGCCGCCGTTGCCATTCCCTTCGTCGAGGTGCACCTGTCCAACGTGCATGCCCGGGAAAGCTTCCGGCACCATTCGTATTTCTCCGACCTGGCCATCGGCGTCATCTGCGGACTGGGTCACGAGGGCTACCGCTTCGCCCTCGAATTCCTCCTCAACAGAATCAATCTGGATCAGTAATCTAGCGACAACTGTCGTGATCATGCGCCCATCGTGCGCAAAAAATTTAGGGAGTCATCATGGATCTGCGCAAGCTGAAAAAACTCATCGACCTCGTTCAGGAGTCCGGCATTTCGGAACTCGAAGTCACCGAGGGCGAGGAAAAGGTCCGCATCGCCAAGCATTTCGGCGCCGTCGCCGCCCCCGTCCAGCACTACGCCATGCCGGCCCCGATGCCGATGCCCGCGGCCGGCGCGCCGACGACCAGCTCGGTCAATCTCGATGACGAGGACGACCTGCCGGAAGGCCACGTCATGAAGTCGCCGATGGTCGGCACTTTCTACCGCTCGCCGTCGCCCGGCGCCGCCGCCTTCGTCCAGGTCGGCAGTGTCGTCAAGAAGGGCGACACGCTGTGCATCATCGAAGCGATGAAGCTGCTCAACGAGATCGAAGCCGAGGTCGACGGCACGGTCAAGGCCATCCTGCTCGACAACGGCGAACCGGTCGAATTCGGCGAGCCCCTGTTCGTGATTGGCTGATCATGCCGATGTTCGAGAAAATCCTCATCGCTAACCGGGGCGAAATCGCCCTGCGTATCCAGCGCGCCTGTCGCGAGATGGGCATCAAGACCGTCGTCGTCCATTCGGAAGCCGACCGCGAGGCCAAGTACGTCAAGCTCGCCGACGAATCGGTCTGCATCGGTCCGGCTGCCTCGGCGCAAAGCTACCTGAACGTGCCGGCGATCATTTCCGCCGCCGAAGTCACCGACGCCCAGGCGATCCACCCCGGTTACGGTTTCCTCTCCGAGAACGCCGACTTCGCCGAGCGCGTCGAAACCTCCGGTTTCGTCTTCATCGGCCCGCGCGCCGAAACGATCCGCCTGATGGGTGACAAGGTCTCGGCCAAGGACGCGATGAAGGCCGCTGGCGTGCCCTGCGTCCCCGGCTCCGAAGGCGCGTTGCCCGACGACCCCAAGGAAATCGTCCGCATCGCCCGTGCCATCGGCTACCCGGTGATCATCAAGGCGGCCGGCGGCGGCGGCGGTCGCGGCATGCGTGTCGTCCATACCGAAGCGGCACTGGTCAACGCGGTCGGCATGACCCGCCAGGAAGCCGGCACTTTCTTCGGCAATCCTGCCGTTTACATGGAGAAGTACCTGGAAAACCCGCGCCACGTGGAAATCCAGGTGCTTGCCGACCAGTACCGCAGCGCCATCTACCTCGGCGAACGCGACTGCTCGATGCAGCGCCGCCACCAGAAGGTGATCGAGGAAGCGCCAGCGCCGCTGATCCCGCCCCGCCTGATCTCGCGCATCGGCGAACGCTGCGCCGAAGCCTGCCGCAAGATCGGCTACCGCGGCGCCGGTACCTTCGAATTCCTGTTCGAGAACGGCGAGTTCTATTTCATCGAAATGAACACCCGCGTCCAGGTCGAACACCCGGTGACCGAGATGATCACCGGCATCGACATCGTCCAGGAACAGATCCGGATCGCCGCCGGCGAGAAGCTGCGCTACCGGCAGAAGGACGTGAATTTCCGCGGCCACGCCATCGAATGCCGCATCAACGCCGAAGATCCCTTCACGTTCGTGCCATCTCCCGGCAAGATCGAGTTCTATCACCCGCCCGGCGGCCCCGGCATCCGCGTCGATTCGCACATCTACCAGGGCTACCGCGTCCCGTCGCACTACGATTCGATGGTCGCCAAGGTGATCGCCTACGGCGACACCCGCGAACAGGCGATCCGCCGCATGCGCGTTGCGCTGTCGGAGATGAGCATCCAGGGCATCAAGACCAACATCGCGCTGCACCAGGAGCTGATGCTCGACGCCCGCTTCATCGAAGGCGGCTCCAGCATCCACTATCTGGAGCAGAAGCTGGCGGCGATGAACGAGGTCAAGCAGTAAATGGCCTGGCTGAGCGTCAGCTTCCTGACCGATGCGGTCAGCGCCGAGCCTTTCTGCGACGCGTTGCTCGAAAACGGCGCGCTGTCGGCGTCGATCGAGGACGCCGACGCCGGCACCGCGGACGAAAAGCCGCAGTTCGGCGAACCCGGTTCGGTGACCACGCCGGGCTGGGATCGCTCGCGCATCGTCGCCCTGTTCGAGACCGACGCTGCCGTTGACGCCATGCTTGCCGCGGCGGCGGCCGCCGCCGGCCTGAGCGCGCCGACCGAATACACGGCCGAAACCATCGAGGAACAGAACTGGGTGCAACTGACCCAGTCGCAGTTCGATCCGATCCGCGTCTCCGATCGCCTGTGGATCGTCCCCTCCTGGCACGAATCGCCCGATCCGACGGCGATCAACCTGATCCTCGACCCGGGCATGGCCTTCGGTACCGGCTCGCACCCGACGACGCGGCTCTGCCTGGAATGGCTGGAACGCACCGTCCGCCCCGGCGACAGCGTGCTCGACTATGGCTGCGGCTCGGGCATCCTCGCCATCGCCGCCGGCAAACTCGGTGCCAGCGACGTTGCCGGCGTCGACATCGACCCGCAGGCGGTCGCCGCCGCCATCGCCAACGCCGAACGCAACGCCGTGGCCGCGCGCTTCTCCGATTCTGGACAGGCGCTCGCCGGTGAGTATGATGTCGTCGTGGCCAACATCCTGTCCAATCCGCTGCGTGTCCTCGCCCCCGCCATCTGCGCCCATGTCCGGCGCGGCGGGCGGCTCGCCCTGTCCGGCATCCTGCGCGAGCAGGCCGCCGAGATCATCGACGTATACGCCCCCTGGATTGCGCTGCAGGTGGCCGACACCCGCGAGGACTGGATATGCCTGGCCGGGGTCCGCTCCTGACCCGTACCCGCTGCCCGGAATGTGGCACGGTCTTCCGTGTCACCTCCGAGCAGTTGCGGCTGAAAGCGGGCAAAGTCCGGTGCGGCAGCTGCCATGGCATCTTCAACGCCTTCGACCAGTTGTTGCCGCCCGAAACACCAAGCGTCGCAAGCCCTGTTCTCGCCGAAGAAACCAGGCAGGAACCGAGCGCTCCGGCAGTACCGGAGGCAGCGCAGCCGGAACCGGAAGCGCTGCCCGAAGTGTCCGCCGAGATTCCGGTTCCGCCCACCGACACCGGCCCCGACAGCGTGGCGATGCCGGTCCTCGAGGAAACGCAGGATCCGCCCTGGCCGGAAGCCGAGGCGCTGGAAGACGAACCCGACCCCGAACCTGAGCCCGCGCCACCGGAAACTCCCGAACAGACCACCCTGGCCGCCCGCCAGGCCGGTCTGGTGGCGGTTCGCGAGCTGGCCGACAGCCAGGCCTACAACCGCTGGTCGGCCGGCCCGCTGGCCGACGGCGGACTCTCCAGCTTCGCCGACGATGCGCGGCCGCTGACCTGGCCGTACTGGCTGGCCGCGCTGCTGCTGTTGCTGACCCTCGGCTGGCAGGCCGCCTATCACTTCCGCGGCGATCTGGTGCTGCGCCTGCCCGCCGCTGGCGCCGTCTTCTCGGCGCTTGGCGTGCCGGTACCGCTGCCGCGCCAGGAGCATCTGGTCGCCATCGAAACCTCGGACCTGCAATCCGACCAGGCACGCGGCCTGTTCGTCCTCAACGCGACGCTGAAGAACCGCGCCGCCTTCGCCCAGGCCTGGCCCGACCTCGAACTGACGCTGACCGATTCGGCCGACCAGGTGGTCGCCCGGCGCGTCATCGCCGCCCGCGATTTCCTGTCCGCCGGCGCCCCCCGCAACGCCTTCCCGGCCAACGGCGAAACCGCCGTCCGGCTGTGGATCGATGCCAAAGGCATCGGTGCCGCCGGCTATCGCCTGTACATCTTCTACCCCTGAAAAAATGACGACACTGATCTGCGGCTCGCTGGCTTTCGACAACATCATGGTCTTTCCGGACCGTTTCAAGAACCATATCCTGCCCGAGCAGATCCACATCCTCAACGTCGCCTTCCTGGTTCCCGAAATGCGCCGTGAGTTCGGCGGCTGTGCCGGCAACATCGCCTACAACCTGATGTTGCTCGGTGGCGACGCGACGATCATGGCCACCGTCGGCGACGATGCTGCCCCGTATCTGGCCCGTCTCGACACACTCGGCCTGAGCCGCGCCCACGTCCGCCAGGTCCCCGGCAGCTTCACCGCCCAGGCCTTCATCACCACCGATCTCGACGACAACCAGATCACCGCCTTCCACCCCGGCGCGATGGCCTTCTCGCACCTGAACAAGGTCGAGCGGGCCGGCGCGACGCTGGGCATCGTCGCTCCCGACGGCCGCGAAGGCATGCTGCAGCACGCCCGTGACTTCGCCGCCGCCGGCGTCCCCTTCATCTTCGATCCCGGCCAGGGCCTGCCGATGTTCGGCGGCGACGACCTGATGGATTTCCTGCGCCTCGCTGACTACGCCTGCTTCAACGACTACGAGGCCAAGCTCGCCTGCGACCGCACCGGGCGCAGCCTCGAACAACTGGCGAGCGAGGTAAGAGCGCTGATCGTCACCCGCGGCGGCGAAGGCTCGGAAATCCACGCCGACGGCGCCCGTTACGACATTCCCTGCGTCGCGCCCGACGCCATCGTCGACCCCACCGGCTGTGGCGACGCCTATCGCGCCGGCCTCCTCTACGGCATCGCCAACGGCTGGGACTGGACTAACACCGGTCGCCTGGCTTCTGTGATGGGATCGATCAAGATCGCCCATCGCGGCGGCCAGAACCACCAGCCAAGCCGTGCCGAAATCGCCCGGCGCTACAGTCAAGCCTTCGGCGAACGCCCCTGGCTGGACTGAAACCGCGACGTCATCCGCGGGAAATCGGCGTGTAACACGCCTGTTCCATGCTGTTCTCCACTGCCTACAAGGAGAACAACATGGAAAACCTGCACCAGGCTGCGCAGCGCAGCCGTCCCGAACGCAAGCACCTGGCCGTCGGCTTTGCCCGCAGCGCCAGCGACATCCTCGACGCGCAACGTCTGCGCCACCGCGTCTTCGCTGGCGAAATGGGCGCCAACCTGCCGAGCCGCACGCCCGGCGTCGACCACGACATCTACGATCCCTACTGCGAACACCTGGTCGTGCGCGACACGCAAAGCGGCGAAATCGTCGGCACCTACCGCATCCTGCCGCCGGAAAACGCCCGCCAGGTCGGCTACTACTCGGAAAACGAATTCGACCTCACCCGCCTCCAGCACCTGCGCTCCCGCCTCGTGGAAATCGGCCGCTCCTGCGTCCATCCCGATTACCGGACCGGCGCGACGATCACCTTGCTCTGGTCGGGCCTCGCCCAGTACATGACCGAACACGGCCACGACTACCTGATCGGCTGCGCCTCGATCAGCATGGCCGACGGCGGCCATGCCGCGGCCAGCCTGTATAATCGCTTGGTTGTCGATCATCTCGGACCGCAGGAATACCGCGTCTTTCCGCGCTGTCCGCTGCCGCTGGCGGCGCTGCAGCAGGATCGCCCAGCCGAGGTGCCGCCGCTGATCAAGGGTTACCTGCGCGCCGGCGCCTGGATCTGCGGCGAACCGGCCTGGGATCCCGATTTCAACACGGCCGACCTGCCCATCCTGATGCCGATGGCCAAGGTTTCCAACCGTTACGCCAAACACTATCTGGGACAGGCAGACTGAACGAGACCACCGCCCTTCGCCGCGCCTTCCGGCTGTTCCGGCTCTTTCTGCTGGTACTGGCCGGCGCGCTGGTGTCGTTGACCGTCTTCCGCATTTGCGGCGACACGCGCCGACTGCGGCTCAAACAAAGCTGGTCGGCGGCGGTGCTCGACGCGCTCGGCGTCGAACTGGAAGCCGACCTGACCCACCTGGCACCCGGCGTGCTGTTGGTCGCCAACCATGTTTCCTGGATCGACATCTTCGTCATCAACGCCGCCGTGCCGGCCGCCTTCGTCTCCAAGGAAGAAGTCCGGCGCTGGCCGGTGATCGGCTGGCTGGCCTGGAAGAACGATACCGTCTTCCTGCGTCGCGGCAGCCGCGGCCACGCCCGCCTGATCAACGAGGAAATCGCCGGCATCCTGGGGCAGGGCAAGGTGGTCGCCGTCTTCCCCGAAGGCACGACGACCGACGGCCGCAGCCTGCTGCATTTCCACGCCGCGCTGCTGCAGCCGGCGCTGGCCGCCGGCCGGCCGGTGCTGCCGGCAGCGATTTCCTACTGGGAACTGAACGGCGAACGCAGCCTGGCGCCGCGTTACGACGGCGATATCTCGCTCGGCGAATGCACTACCGCCATCCTCAAGCGGCGCCGCATCATCGCCCGCCTGGTGACGACGCCGCTCCGCGGTATTAACGGCGAGGACCGCAAGCAGGTTGCCGCCGCCGCGCGCGAAGCTATTGCTTTAGCGGCAGGGCTTCCGCTGGCGAGCAATCCACCTGAAACACCCGCCGGTCTTCCAGCCGCACTGCGGTCAGATGACCGCCCCACAAGCACCCCGAATCGAGCGCCAGCAGATTCTGCGTGATGCGCAGGCCGAGCGCCGACCAGTGGCCGGTGACCAGCACGCTGTCGGCGCTCTTGCGGCCGGGGATCTCGAACCACGGCAGGTAACCGGCCGGCGCGTTGTTCAGCTTGCCCTTGACCTTGAACTCCATGACCCCCTTCTTGGTGCAGAAACGCATCCGGGTCATCGCGTTGACGATCACCCGCAGCCGCCCCCAGCCCTTCAGGTCGTCTTCCCAGGCGGCCGGTTCGCTGCCCCACAGGTTGAGGATGAAGTCGCGGTAATCTTTGCCCTGCAGCCTGGCCTCGACTTCGCGCGCCAGTTCGCGGGCGCGTTTGGCCGTCCATTGCGGCAGCAGGCCGGCGTGCACCAGGCAGAAATCGCCCTCGGTGTGGCAAAGCGGCTGCCGGCGCAGCCAGTCGAGGAGTTCGTCGCGGTCCGGCGCAGCGAGCACGTCGTCCAGCGTGTCGTCCTTGGCCCGATACTTGGCACCGCCCTCGGCAACCATCAACAGGTAGAGGTCGTGGTTGCCCAGCACGGTCACCGCCGAGTCGCCGAAAGACTTGATCAGGCGCAGCGTTTCGAGCGACTTAGGGCCGCGATTGACCAGGTCGCCGACCAGCCAAAGGCGGTCCTGCGCCGGGTCGAAGGCGCAGAGCTCGAGCAGGCGCAACAGGGAATCGTGGCAACCCTGGATGTCGCCGATGGCGTAAGTACTCATGGCCGGGACTCCGGCGGGCGCTGGGGTAGGTAAGTCATCTCTGCACTGGCCGTCTGGCGGTCCGGGTTTGTTTTATCCGAACGATAACAAATGCCGGCGGTTTTTGCTGGCCGGCGAGACACCTACTGGACGCTGATTTCCACCCGGTCGTAACGACCGCTGTCGTCCATCACCGTGATCGTATGCCGCCCCGGCTCGGCGAAACGCTGCTGCAGGGCCTTGCCGGGCGCCGTGCGGCCGACCTGCCGGCCGTCGACCAGCCAGATCAGCGATTGCCGGCTGCCGCGCGCCTCCAGGCGCAGCAGCGGGGCGGCGCCGCCGGCGGCGCGGCGGATTGTTTCGCCGCGGGCGACACCGACGATCTTCAGGCCATCGCCGGGCGCCTGTGCCTGGCCGCATTCCGCACTCCACGGCGGGGGCAGGGCACGGCTGCGGGTCGTCGCGTCGAGCCAGGGTTCGAGCGCCGCCGGCCAACGCGCCATGTCGACAGCAAGCATCTCGCCACTGGCGCAGGCGGCGCGCACGCGCAGGCCGCTGCTGGCGTCACGGTAATCGGTGTAGCGCGCAGCACCGCTGCGCAGGCGGTCGGGGAAGGTCGGCGGCGCGGCGCCGTTGAGCAGCCAGGCGCTGCGTTCCTGGTGGCAGAGTTCGGCCGGCGTGTCGGCGCTGCGCAGGCCGAGCGGCCAGCAGATGCGGGCCTGGCTGACGCTGGCCGGCGGCGGCCGGTCGACGCGGCCCGGCGCCTCGATCGCCGAGAAGATATCGACCAGCAGCGGCGCCGCGATGTTGGCGCCGAAGAAACCCGGGTTGGGCGTGCCGTCCGGGCGGCCGACCCAGACGCCGACCGTGTGGCGGTCGCTGACGCCGATTGCCCAGGCGTCGCGGAAGCCGAAGCTGGTGCCGGTCTTCCAGGCGATGCCGCGGCGTACGCCGACGCCGGCCTCGACCTGGCGGCCGACCGGGCCGCCGGCTTCGAGCAGGTCGCGAATGATGAAGGCGGCGCCTTCGCTGAGCATCCGCCTTTCCTCGACCGGCGATGTCGTCGTATAACGCGGCCGACCGGCGACGCCGCCGCGGGCGAAAGCGGTGTAGGCGCCGACCAGGTCTTCGAGGCTGACGGCGACGCCGCCGAGGATCACCGACAGATTGGGCTGGGCGTCGCGCGGCAGGTCGAGTTTCAGCCCGCCGGCCCGCAACAGGCCGACGAAGCGCTGCGGGCCGAGACGGTCGAGGACTTCGACCGCCGGCACGTTGAGCGAACGCTGCAGGGCTTCGGTGACGCCGACTGGCCCGGAAAAGCTCGCCTGGAAGTTGCCCGGCTGGTAGCCGCCGAAGGACTGCGGCACGTCGGAAAGCAGGGATTCGGAATGGATCAGCCCCTCGTCGAAGGCCAGTCCGTAGAGGAAGGGCTTCAGCGTCGAACCCGGCGAACGGCGGCCGAGCACCATGTCGACGTGGGCGAAACGCTGGTTGTCGGAAAAATCGGCGGAACCGGCGTAGGCGCGGACTTCCAGCGTCGCATTGTCGACCACCAGGGCGGCCATCGAGACGCGCGGTGGCAGCACGCCGAGGCGGCTGCCGAGCAGTTGCTCGACGCTGTTCTGGGTGGCGGCGTCGAGCGTCGTCTCGATGCGGGCGACACCGGGATGCAGCTTGCGCACGCGCTCGGCGAACAGCGGCGCGAGCAACGGCTCGCGCACGGTCTGGGCGATCACCGCCTCCTGCCGGGCGTCGGCGACGGTCGCCGCGCCCCAGCGCGGGATCAGGCGGTCGAGCACCTTGTCGCGGGCGGCGCGCGCCGCCGCCGGATAGCGATCCGGACGCAAGCGCGACGGCGCCTGCGGCAGCACGGCGAGCAGGGCGGCGTCGCCATGCGACAACGAGGCGGCCGGCTTGCCCAGGTAGGCGCGGCTGGCCGCCTCGACGCCTTCGAGGACGCCGCCCATCGGCGCGTAGCTCAGGTAGAGCTCGAGGATCTCGCGCTTCGACAGGCGCAGTTCGAGCTGCACCGCGCGCAGCATCTGGCGCAGCTTGCCGGCCGGCGTGCGCGGCACCGGTTCGAGCAGGCGTGCCACCTGCATGGTCAGCGTCGAGCCGCCGGAGACGATGCGGCCGTGCCACAACCACTGCCCGGCGGCACGCAGCAGGGCTACCGGATTGATGCCGAAGTGCCAGTAGAAGAAACGATCCTCGTAGGCGAGCACGGCATCGACGTAACGCGGCGACACCTCGTCGAGGCGTAGCGGATGGCGCCAGACGTGGCTGCGGTCGGGGAAGGCGCGCAGCGGCGTACCGTCGCGCGCCAGCACCACCTGGGCGCGCGCCGTGTCGCGCCCGGGCAGCGGCGGTGGCGCCAGCCGGTCGGCAATCAGCAAGGCGCCGAGCAGGGCCGCCAGCGCCCAGCGCAGACCGCGCCGGGAGAGCTTCATCGCCCCCCGCCGCGGCGCGCCGGTTTACTGCGCCTGGCCATCGCTGATCGTGATCGGCTCGCCGCCGCTGCTCAGGCCGTAGATCATCGGCTGGTACATGTCCTCGGCGTAGGTCGGCGGGACGACGAAACGGCCCGGCGTCACCACCCGCACGCGGTAGAAGAAGTTCATCTCGCCCTCGAGGCGGGCGGCGACGACGAAGCGATCGTCGCGGAACTCGACGTGCTTGATCCGCGCGTCCTGCATCGCCTGGCTGGCGTAGATGCCGGCGATCGCCGTTTCGTTCTGCTCGCCCTGGACGATGTTGGCGTTCTCGATCTCGACGCCGGCCGGCACGTAATCGACGACCAGCGCATTGGCGTAGCGGCCGCGCGTCTTCACCTTGAGGCGGACGATCAGGCTTTCGCCGACGCGCAGCGGACGCTTGGCGAGCGGCTTGCCGTCGGCGGTGTACCACTCGCGTTCGAGGTCGAAGACTTCGCGTTTGGCGGCCGGGGCCTTGGCCGGGTTGCCGCTGAAATTGAGTTCGACGAAGAGGCGTTCGCCATGCGTGTTCTTCAGCTTGAAGCCGGCCGCCAGTTCGCCGCCGTCGAGCGGCCGGAACTGGGTGCCCTTGCCGCCGATCGCCGGCGGCCGGCTGCCGTGCACGAACTCGGCCTGCCATTCGCCGCCCGGCTGGGTCGCGAAACTGCGCCCAAGCAGGAAGACAGCGAGTTTCTCCTGGGTGCTCAGGTAATGCTGCTTCTCCATGTCGGCAGCGACCAGGGTGACCAGGTTGTCGCGGCCTTCCGGCGCCAGGCCGTGCTTCTGCAGCAGCACGTAGGTGAGCGCCCAGTCGCGCAGGTTGCTGCCGTAGTCGCCCCACCAGTAGCGGTTGTCGCGCGGCTTCTTGAGGCCGGCGTCGATTGCCGTCTTGCTGCGCGGCTCGTCGCCCATCAGCTTGAGCGCCAGGCCGAGGTGGATCAGGGCCAGACCGGAGTGCGAGCGCTCACTGGCTTCGGCCAGCTGGCGCAGCGTCGCCAGCGGCGCCTTGCCCTGCGTGGCAAGCACGTAGGCGCCGTAGGCGAGCACCGCGAAGCGCCCGGAGCCGGCGTAACGCCAGTCGTTCCAGACGCTGTTCTCGTTGTAGGAAAGCGGCCCGCGCGGCAGGCCGGCGACGCCTTCCTGCAATCCCTTGAGCAGGAAGTCGAGCGCCTTCTTCTCCATTTCCGGTGGGACCGCGAAGCCCTGCTCGCGCGCATCGACCAGGAAGTTGCCGACATAGGCCGACAGCCAGTACTGGTACTCGGAATAGTTGCCCCACAGGCTGAAGCCGCCGTTCGGCGCCTGCATGCCGGCCAGGCGGGCGATCGCCTTGTCGAGCATCTCGGCGCGCTGGGCCTGGGTGTAAGGCTTGAGGCCGAACTGGCGGGCCGCCGCCTCGTCGATGAAAACGTGCGGGTAGGCGGTGCTGGTGGTCTGCTCGGCGCAACCGTAGGGGTAGGTGAGCAGGCCCTTGACCACGCTGCGCACGTCGATCGGCGCCTTGTCCGAGACGGCCAGCGTGGCGCCGACCGTCTGCGGCAGGAAGCCGCCGAGTTCGGCATCGCGCACTTCCAGCGTCTCGCCCGGATTGACGATGTAGCGGCGGATCACCGTCTGGCGCGGCGTCGGCGCCTGGACCTGGAGCGGGAAGGTACGCTCGAGCTTGCTGCGCGGACTTTCGATGTGCACCCGCACCTCGGTCAGGCCGTGCGCCGTGCCGGCTTCCAGCGGAATGCGCAGGATGCGCTTCTGCTGGTCCTTGAGCGAGAACTTCTGCTCGCCGTTGCGGATCACCAGGCCGGCGTCGTTGCTGACATGGATCTTCACTTCCTGCTCGCTGCCGGCCAGGTTGTGCACGTCGAGCGCGAGCAGGGCCGAATCGCCGACCGAGAGGAAGCGCGGCGTCGCCAGTTCGACGACGAGCGGCGCCGCCACCGTGACCTCGGCCTCCTGCATGCCGAAGCGCTCGCCGGCGCTGGCTACCGCCATCAGCCGCAGGCTGCCGTTGAAGTCGGGCACCGGCAGGCTGATTTCCGCCTCGCCGTTGGCGTCGAGCGCGACCGGGCCGCTGAACAGGTCGACCAGCCGCACCTTCTTCGGCAGGCTGCGCGTCGCCTTCGGCGCCGCGTCACCGCCCCACTTGAGCTTGCCCTTGCGGCCGCCCATCTTCTCGATCAGGCGCCCGTAGACGTCGTGCAAGTCCTGGCCGTAGCGCAGCTTGGCGAAGAAGAAGGCGAAGGGATCGGGGCTCTTGAAATTGGTGATGTTGAGGATGCCGACATCGACCGCCGACAGCGTCACCAACGCATTCTGGCCCTTGGCGCCCGGCACCTTGACCTTGACCTTGAGCGGCCGGTCGGGCTCCATCTTCTTCGGCGCCTCCAGGCTGACCGCCAGCTTGCGCTCGTCGCGCGCCAGCGGCAGGTGGGCGATGCCCAGCGCGCGGGCCGGCGTCACGCTGGCGCCGGCATTGCCGGGACGCAGCACGAGCGCCGTCACGTAGAGGTCGTGGCGCTTCCATTCGGCGGCAATCGGCAGGTCGATGGTGGTGGCGTCGCTGCCCAGGCTGATCCGCTTCGACCACAGCAGCTTGTCGCCCTCGACGGTGATCAGCGCCTCGCCGGCATGCGGCGGGGTGATCGTCAGGCGGGCGGTTTCGCCTTCCTTGTAGGCCGCCTTGTCGAGCTTGAGGCCGACGCGGTCCGGGCGCACGCCCTGGCTTTCGTCGTCCTGCGCCGACCAGCCGGCGTAGAAGCGGTAACGCGTCACCTCCTGAGTGGCCGGATTGACGATCTCGATCCGGTAGCGGCCGTACTTGACCGGCAGCGACAGCTTGCCGCGACCGCCGGCCGGCATGCTGACCTGGGTCGAGGCGACCAGCTCATCGGTTTCGGTGTAGCCGGAATGCCAGCCGCGCTGGTCGTCGAAACGCCAGTACCAGTCGCGGTTCTCGCGGAACATGCGGACCGGCAAGGCCTTGCCGGCCTTGAGCTTGCCGGCGTTGTCGGCCAGCACCACCTCGAATTCGGCGCGCGAGCCTTCGCGGGCGTAGGCACCGGCAAACAGCGGCCGGACGCCGACCAGTTCCGGCGCCGGCCACCAGGTCCGCTCGATGCTACGGATCACCGGCCGGCCGCCGCTTTCCAGCAGGCTCAGCGTGGCACGCACGGAGAACGGCGAACGGCGGCCTGCGAGGCTGGAGAAATCGATGTCCACCGCCGCCTTGCCGGCGTCGTCGAGCTGGCTTTCGGCCAGCTCCTGGCGGCTGCGCGTGCTGTCCTCGTCGGCATCGCCGAAGACGAAGCCGGGCAGGGTGGCGGCCAGCGGGCTGGCATTGCGCGCCGTGTTGACCACGCCGAGCAGGCGGTTGCCGGCCGCCGGCGCGCCGTACAGGTAATTGCCGGTGACCGCCAGTTGCCAGGTGTCGCCAGGCTTGAGCGGCGTCTTGTCGGCACCGAGGTCGAGCTTCATGCGCTCGGGCAGGAATTCCTCGACGTTGAAATTGAGCGTCGTGCTGGCCAGCGCCGCTGCCGGGTCGCCGCGCAGTTCGAGATACCAGTTGCCGGTTGCCGCGTCGGCCGGCAGTTCGATGCGCCGCCGGTAGTAGCCGGGGAACTTGGCGTCCGGCGTCCAGTTCGCCGTCCATTGCGCCTTGCCGTCCGGCCGGCGCAGGATGGCCTGAACCGGCTGCGCCGGCACCGGGCGGCCGTCGGCATCGCGCGCCAGCACCGAGACGTCGAAACTCTCGCCCGGCCGGTAGAGATTGCGGCCGCTGTAGGCGAACAGCCGGACCGGCGCCGAGGTCAGACCACCGACCTCGAATTCCGAGAGGTCGAGCGCCGGTTCCTTGAGCGCGATCAGCGACAACTGCTCGCCCTTGCGGGCGACGATCACCCGCGCCTCGGCCGGCTGCTCGGCGAAATTGGCGCGGCCGTCGCCATCGGTGGTGGCGCGGGCCAGCACCTTGCCGTCGGTGGACAGCCAGGAAACCTCGACGCCGCCGACCGCCTTGCCGTCGACCAGCGAGCTGACGAAGGCATCGGCGCTGCCGGCGACATGCCGGCGCACATGCAGGCCGAGGTCGCTGACGTAGAAGTAGGTGGTCTGGTACTCCTGGCGGAAACGGTTGGGCTGCGACATCACCGCGATGTAGACGCCAGGTTCGCGCAAGGCCGGGATGTCCTCGACCGGGATGAAGGTGACGCTGCGCCGGTTGGCCTTCTGCTCGGTGACGAAACGGCCGACGAAGGCGCTGGTGGTCAGCTTGTTCAGGTTGTCCAGCGTCCAGGTGTCGATGGCACCCTGCAGCTTGGTGGTCCGGTTCTCGTAGTCGTAATACGTCTCCTCGTCCTCGTCGTCGGCCGACTCGCTGCGCGGCAGCGGCGCCCCGGCGATCACCTTGTCGAGGAAGGTGGGCAGGGCTTCCGGCTTGACCTTGAGGAACTGGATGTCCACCTCCGGCACATTCACCGTGCTCACCGGCAGGCCGCCGTTCTGGCCGGCCGGCAGCACCATGCCGCGGCTGGCGAAGTAGAAGGCCGGCGCCACCGCTGCGGTGCGGATCGAATAACGCACCTCGCCGCCCAGCGTGCTGCCATTGCGCGCCGGCAGGCCGGGCTGCACACGGATGATGTACCGGGTCTGCGGCTTGACGTTGGGGAAGAAGAGCAGGCGCGGATTCTCGCCGACCACCCAGGCCCCGGCCACCGGCTTGCCGCCGTCGAGCACGGTATCCGCCTCGCTGCTGCTGACCTTGGTTTCCATCGGTTCGCTGGACTCGGCGCTGTCCTCGTCGGTCTCGCCGGCCACCGGCTCACCCTGGCGCGGCGGCATCTCGAGCACTTCGACGAACTTGCCGGGATTGCCCCGGGCATCGAGCGGCAGGCTGAACGACAAAGCCAGCGCCGGCGAACCGTCGAACTCGCGGTGCGCGGCATCGACCACCTCGAAGGCCGTACCTTCGTCCACGCCATCGTCGCCAGACGCCCCCGGCCCGAACTGCAGATACGCCCCCAGCGCAAGCGCCAGCAAGGCCAGTCCGACGACCAGCAGGCCGCGCACAGAAATGGAAAATCCGGTTTTCATGCCATCCCCGATCCGGAGCGAAACCGCCCCTCAAAAGTCATGGGGCCAAACTCTACCGGAAAATGACCGCGGAATGGCCAGGAAAGGCTGCCTGGCGGAATCGGGAATGGCACCGAGACGAGCGTGCCGGCGCGTCGGAGAGCCGCTTAACCGCCGGTCGGGAGCCACCGAGTTCATTCAGAAAAGCCGACGGCTGCAACCGGACAACTACCATCGTTCGATGCTCCGGGAATCGCCAAGGCCCTCCGGACCTCAGCCGAAACTCGCGCTCAACAGATTCGCGTTGTAGGCCTGTTGGGCGAGCAGCGATTGAAGAAACTGCTTGCTCGTCGCCCCATTTGCCGAGCTTGAGGTGGCCGAACCGAGCATTTCAGTGAGAAAAAGCGAGGACAGACTCGAAGAACTGGGGGTGTCGAGAACGCCAAGCTGACTGAGGTAGGAGTATTTCCAGCTTTGGCCGCTCGTACCGAGCAGGCTCGATGAATTGAAGCTCGGGACGGCAAGCTGGAGCAGACGCGACGCCGACAGCGCCCCGTCTGTCAGCGAGGTGACGCGCTCGGCCAGTCCCGTAGCGGGGCTGCTGAGCACACTTTCCACGCTGGCCGGCGAGGCAGTCAAGGCTGCGTTGAAGGCCGTGGCATTGAGGGATAGCGTGCCGTTGGCGTTGCTGGTGATGCCGATCCGGGCGAGGCTCGTGCTCTCCCCGACCGCGCTCGACAACAGGGACCGCAGATAGGAGACGCTCAAGCCGAGGCTGGAATTTTCCGAGCCAAGTCGGGTCAGCGTGGTCTGAACCGCGTTATATGCGTCGACAAAGGATTTCACAGTCGTCGTCATGGCGCTATCGGGGGCCACGCTCAGCGTGGTTTTCCCGGTCGCCGCAAGATTCAGCGTCAGACCCGGGGTAGCCGTACCGAGCGTGTTGGTACTGGCGGTGAAGGCCGTCCCGTTGAGCAATCCTTCGGCATTTTGCGCCTGGCTGCTCAGCGTCAGCCCACTGTTGCCCTGCGCCGGATAAGCCAGCAGGCTATCGACGCCGGCATTGCCGCTGACGCCGATGGTAAAGGCATTGGCCGCCCCGGACTGGCCGGTGAGACTCAACTGGTAGCCGGCCGACGACGAGACGACTTGCGCCTGCAGCCCGATATTGGCGGAATTGATCGCCGAAGCAATCCCCGGCAGCGTGTTACTGGCGCTACCGAGCGCGACCTGACGGGTCTCGCCGCTGGCGAACTGGAAGCTCAGGGTCGCAGCCCCGTTGCCGATTGGCGTCAGGGAACTGGTCTGCGGCGCGCTGCTCAAGCTCTGGGCCTGCGCCAGTTGCCTGACCTCGACGGTGTAGGTGCCGGTGGCCGTTCCGTCGCCAGCCGAAGCGCTAGCCACCTTGGCGTTCGACGATGTGACCGTCCGGGCATCAAATGCGCCCAGACCAGCCAAGGATTGCGCCGCCGAGCCAAGCGTTTCGACGCCGTTCAGCAAAGTCCCCACGCTGGAAATACTGGTCTGTACGCCAGTCGGCGAAAGCAGACTGCTGATCCCGGACGTGTCGGAAACGCCGGACAACGAACTAACCGACGATGTCGGATAGAGCGCGTTGATCAAACTGAGGGTGGGGTTGTACCCATAAATCGAGGAGACGTTCATTTTATCCACCTGGACATGACGTCGAACGGCCTCGCGAATGCCTGCCGTCAGCGATTCCTACATTCTTTATAGCACATCGCTGTACCGCGCCAGCCGCCCCAGACGCCAATCGCCGCGCTCGCTTCAACAGCGCCGCAGGGCGGCCAGGGTCTCGAGGATCCCGGCAGCGCCGATCGTTTCCGCTGCGCCTGCCAACCGTGCCTTCCGCCTGGAATGGTGGCTCCGGCCGAATATTTGGACCCAGCGATTATGTGGAGCGGTGAGTTCGAATCCGACAGACTTAATTCCTGCGAACAAACCACCGCCGGCCTTCACTCCACCGTCACTGACTTCGCCAGGTTGCGCGGCTTGTCCACGTCGGTACCCTTGACCAGGGCGGCGTGGTAGGAGAGCAGTTGCAGCGGGATGACGTGCAGGATGGGCGAGAGCTGACCGTAGTGTTCGGGCAGGCGCAGCATGTGCACGCCCTCGGTGCTGGGGATTTCGGCGTCAGCGTCGGCGAAGACGTAGAGTTCGCCACCGCGGGCGCGGACTTCCTGGAGGTTGGATTTGAGCTTTTCCAGCAGTTCGTCGTTGGGCGCCACCGAGATGACCGGCATGGCAGCGTCGACCAGCGCCAGCGGGCCGTGCTTGAGTTCGCCGGCGGGGTAGGCTTCGGCGTGGATGTAGGAAATTTCCTTGAGTTTCAGCGCGCCTTCGAGGGCGATCGGGTAGTGACGGCCGCGGCCGAGGAAGAGGGCATGGTGCTTGTCGGCGAAACGACGGGCCCAGGCTTCGATCTCGCTTTCCAGCGTCAACACCTTATTCACTGCGACCGGCAGGTGGCGCAACTGGTCGATGTAGGCGGCTTCTTCCGCTTCGCTCAGGCGGTCGCGCACTTTGGCCATGACCAGGGTGAGCAGGAAGAGGGCGGCAAGCTGGGTGGTGAAGGCCTTGGTCGAGGCGACGCCGATTTCCGGGCCGGCGCGGGTGATGAAGCGCAGTGCCGATTCGCGGACGATCGCCGATTCCGGCACGTTGCAGATGGCCAGCGTCTTGTGCTGGCCGAGCGACTTGGCGTGACGCAGCGCGGCCAGGGTGTCGGCGGTTTCGCCGGATTGCGAGATGGCGACGACCAGTTGCCGCGGATCGGGAACCGAGGTCCGGTAGCGGTATTCGCTGGCGATCTCGACCGTGCAGGAAACCCCGGCGATGGCCTCGAGCCAGTAGCGGGCGGTCATCCCGGAATGGGCGCTGGTGCCGCAGGCGAGGATCAGCACCTGGTCGACATCGTGCAGCAGATTGGCGGCTTCGGCGCCGAAGATGCCGGGCTGGATGCTTTTCGCGCCGCCGACGATTTCCAGCGTGTTGGCCAGCGCTTCCGGCTGCTCGAAGATTTCCTTCTGCATGTAGTGGCGATACTGGCCGAGTTCGACGGCGGCGGCGGAGAGCTCGGAAACATGCACCGGCCGCTCGACCGGCGTGGCGTCGAGGCGTTCGATGCGCACGCCGGCAGCGGTCAGCTCGGCGATGTCGCCGTTTTCCAGATAGACCATGTTGCGCGTCACCTGGAGCAGGGCAGAAGCGTCGGAGGCGGCGTAGCTGCCGGTATCGCCGAGGCCGAGCAGGAGCGGCGAGCCTTCGCGCGAGACGACGACCTTGCCCGGCTGGCGCTGGTCGATGACGGCGATGGCGTAGGCGCCGACCAGGCGGCGGCAGGCGAGCTGCACGGCGCGGAAGAGGTCGGGCTCGGCGCGCAGCAGGTGTTCGACGAGGTGGGCGATGGTTTCGGTGTCGGTATCCGAGGTGAACTCGTAACCGAGGTCGGTCAGTTCGCGACGCAGGCTTTCGTAGTTCTCGATGATGCCGTTATGGACGACGGCGATGCCGCCGGAGACATGCGGGTGGGCGTTACGCTCGCAAGGCACGCCGTGCGTTGCCCAGCGGGTATGGGCGATGCCGGTCGGCGCGCTGGTACCGGCGGCGGCGGCTTCCAGTTCGGCGACCCGGCCGACCGAGCGGACGCGTTCGATGCCAGTGGCGCCAACGACGGCCAGGCCGGCTGAATCGTAACCGCGGTATTCAAGTTTCTTCAGCCCTTCGACGAGGACGGGAACGATGTTGCTGCCGGCTGCTGCCGCGACGATGCCGCACATGATGGAATCCGGAAAACGATATGCGCACATTTTAGCGCATGCGAGCGTGCTGTCGCCGCCGATGCACGTGACGGAACCCGGGCGATCTATAATCGCGCTTTCGTTTTTGCGGTCCCGCGCCGATGCGCATCCTGCTCGTCAAAACCTCGTCGCTCGGCGATGTCATCCACAATCTGCCGGTCGTCAGCGACATCCGGCGACATTTCCCGCAAGCGACCATCGACTGGTGCGTGGAAAACGTCTTTGCGGCGATTCCCCGCCTGCATCCGGATGTCGATCGCGTCATTCCGGTGGCCATCCGACGCTGGCGCAAGTCCCTGCTGCGACCCACCACCTGGCGCGAGATCGCGGCCAGCCGACAGGCGCTACGCGCTCACGCTTACGACCTGGTGATCGACACCCAGGGGCTGATCAAGAGCGGGCTATGCACCATCCAGGCTCGCGGGCCGCGCGCCGGCTACAGCTTCGATGCCGCCCGCGAACCGCTGGCGGCGATCTTCTACGGGCGCCATTACAGCGTCCCCCGCGACCTGCACGCAGTGGTGCGCAACCGCCAGCTGGCGGCGGCGGCGCTCGGTTACCTGGCCGACGCCACGGTCGATTACGGGATTGCCGCGCCGGCCGTCAGCTGCGACTGGCTGCCGGCTGGCGACCATGTCGTCCTGCTCACGGCGACCAGCCGTGACGACAAGCTGTGGCCGGAGGAGCGCTGGATCGAACTGGGCCACCGGCTGGCCGACCAGGGGCTGCGCGCCGTGCTGCCAGCCGGCAGCGCCCCCGAACGCGAGCGCGCGGCACGGCTCGCCGCCGCCATCCCGCAGGCGGTCGCCGCACCGCCGCTGAGCATCGAAGCGCTGGCCGCCTTGCTGGCCGGCGCCCGCGGCGTGGTCGGCGTCGATACCGGCCTGACCCATCTGGCGGTAGCGCTCAAGGTGCCCACCGTCGCCTTGTATACCGCAACCGAGCCCGGCCTGACCGGCGTCCATGGCAGCGCCTTCCACCGCAACCTCGGCGGCTGCGGGCAATGCCCGGAAGTTGACGCGGTCCTCGCTGAACTGACCCAAGGTCTGGGCTGATGCTGCGCCTGCTCTACTCGCTCTGCCTCTATCTGCTGAGCCCGGCGATCTTCCTGCGGCTTGCCTGGCGGGCGAGAAAGCAGCCTGAATACCTGGCCAACATCGGCGAGCGCTTCGGCTTCTACGGTCAACGCCGCGCCGCCGGGGAGGCGCCGCTGATCTGGGTGCACGCCGTCTCGGTCGGCGAAACCCGCGCCGCCCAGCCACTGGTCGAAGCCCTGCAGGCGGCCTGGCCGACGCACCGCATCCTGCTTACCGGCATGACGCCGACCGGCCGCGCCGCCGGCCGCGAAGTATTCGGCGAGCGCGTGATCCAGGCCTACCTGCCTTACGATCTGCCGGACGCGGTCGGCCGCTTCTTCCGCCATTTCGCACCGGATTTCGGCATCCTGATGGAAACCGAGATCTGGCCCAACCTGCTGGCCGCTGCCGAGCGCCGCGAGATTCCCGTCGTGCTGGTCAATGCCCGCCTGTCCGAGCGCTCGGCGCGCGGCTACGCCCGTTTTGGCGGCCTCACCCGGCCGGCTTTCGGCCGGCTCGCCGCGGTAGCCGCGCAGACCGCCGGCGACGGCGAACGGCTTGCCGCACTGACGGCACCGCAGGTCGAAGTCTGCGGCAATCTGAAATTCGACGTCGAACCGCCCGCCGAACGCCTCGCCACTGGCCGCGCCTGGCGCGCCGGCTTGGGGCCGCGGCCAGTCTGGCTGGCCGCCAGCACGCGCGAGGGCGAGGAGGGGCCCTTGCTCGACGCCTGGCTACGCCGCCCCGTGGACGATGCCTTGCTGGTCCTGGTGCCGCGGCATCCGCAACGCTTCGGGGAAGTCGCCGCCCTGCTCGAACAGCGCGGCCTGCGCTGGCAAAAGCGCAGCGTCGCCCAGCCGACAGCCGAAACGCAGGTCTGGCTCGGTGACAGCATGGGGGAGATGGCGGCTTACTACGCGCTGGCCGATTTCGCCTTCATCGGCGGCAGTCTGGCGCCGCTCGGCGGGCAGAACCTGATCGAAGCGGCGGCCTGTGGCTGCCCGGTGATTGTCGGCCCGCACACCTTCAATTTCCTGCGTGCCACCGAAGACGCCATTGCTGCTGGCGCGGCCTTTCGCGTGACCGATGCCGACGCACTGATCGATACCGTGCACCGGCTGTTTCGGGAAAGCGGGGAACTGGCGGCAATGCGTGCCGCCTGCGCCGCGTTCGCCGCCGCTCACCGCGGGGCGACGCAACGCACGTTGGCGCTTATTGCGCGGCGCTGTCGTCGAGCAGCGCGTTGATCTTCGTCACGTCGTCCTCGCCGAGCGTGCCGACCGCCGCCTTCAGGCGCAACTGGGCCATCAGGGTGTCGAAGGTGGCCTTGGCAAGATCGCGCCGCGTCACGTAAACCTGGTTTTCGGCGTTCAACACGTCGATGTTGATGCGCACGCCGACCTCGTAACCCAATTTGTTCGATTCGAGCGCCGACTGCGACGAAACCAGCGCCGCCTTCAGCGCATTGACCTGGGCCAGACCGTTGGTGACGCCGAGGTAATACTGACGAGCCGCCAGCGCCGCGTTACGCCGCGCCGCTTCCAGACCGTAGCGGGCAGCCGTGCTGTTGGCGGCGGCCTCGCGCTGGCGCGACGTCGTCGCGCCCCCCTGAAACAGCGGGATGTTCAGTTGCAACCCGTAATTGGCGAAGTCCGAATCGACCGCCCCCAACGCCGTGCTGGAATACGCTTTGGACTTGCCGCGATTGGCGACGAGATCGAGCGTCGGATAATGGCCAGCCCGCTGCTTGTCGACCTCGCGGGCGGCAATTTCGGCCTGTGCCTGCTGGATCTGCACCGCCAGCGCATCCTTCTCCGCAGCGGCAACCCAGTCGGCCAGACGGTTCGGCTCGGGCGGCGCCAGTACCGCATCCTTGCGCGGCGGGGCCAGCTTGCCGGCTTCCTTGCCGATCAGCGTCTGCAACGCCTGGCGGCGCACTTCAAGCTCGCTCTCGGCAGCGATTTCCTGCGCCTGAACGAGGTCGAAGCGGGCCTGCGCTTCATGGGTGTCGGTGATCGTCGCCGTACCGACCTCGAAACTCTTCTTGGCGAGTTCGAGCTGCTGAGCGATCGCTTCCTTGTTGGCGCGTACCGCGGTCAGGTTTTCGCTGGCGTAGAGGACGTCGAAGTAGGCCTGCGCCACCCGCAGGATCAGATCCTGGCTGGCCTGCACGAAAGTCGCTTCGGCCTGCGCCACCTGCTGCTTTGCCTGACCGTAGGCGACCCAGTTCTGCCAGCGGAACAGCGGTTGCGACAAGGTCAGCTGATAGGCGTAGCTGTTGTATTCGACATTGCTGGCAGCCGCCGGGACGTTGCGCGGCTCGGAATCGACGTCGTTCCAGACCGTGTTGCCGGAAGCGGTCACCGTCGGCAGCAAGCCGGCCAGTCCCTGCGGCGCTTTTTCGCGACCAGCATCGAGCGTTGCCCGGGCGGCGGCGTATACCGGGTCGTTGTCCTGCGCGGCGCGGTAGATCTGGACAAGATCGGCGGCATGCAGCGGGGCGGCGGTCAGGGAAGCGGCAAAAAGCCAGGCGATTTGTTTCATGCGGACCTCAGTAGCGGTTCATTCCGGGATCGACTTCGCAAGCCCAGCCCTCGATGCCACCCAGAAGGTTGAACACGGCGCCGTAACCCTTGCGTTCGAGAAACATGCAGACCTGCATGCTGCGACCGCCGTGGTGACAGATGACGACGATTTCACGCTGCGGATCGAACTCGGCACAACGCAGCGGAATCATGTGCATCGGCACATGCAGCGCCCCTTCGATCTGGCACTGCGCAAGCTCCCAGGGCTCGCGGACATCGAGCAGCAACGGCGGCGGCCGATTCACATCGGCCAGCCATTCCGCCAGTTGGGATGCCCGAATCTGGCGCATTACAGGCTGAACTCGCGCGCCGCGGCGAAGTTGTCAAGAACGGGAACAACCGTCTCGAACAGATTGACCGTGTTGTACACACCGTCGGCGACGCACGTGATCATTTGAGCTTCCATCACCGGCGCCTCGCCGACGATTGCCGCCAGGCGGCCGCCAACCCGCAACTGCTTGAGCAGTTCGGCGGGAATCCGCGGCAGGGCGCCGGAAAGCACGATCACATCGAAGGGCGCGCGTTGCTGCCAACCGCGGCTGCCATCGGCACATTCGACGGTGACATTGGCGACACCGGCACGCTGCAGGTTGTCGCGGGCAAACGCCGCCAGTTCCGGGCGCAGTTCGAGGGTCGTCACGTGCTCGGCGCGCGCCGCCAGAAGCGCTGCCATATAACCGCTGCCGGTACCGATTTCCAGCACGCGATCAGCCTGGCGGATGCCAAGTTCCTGAAGCAGGCGGGCTTCGACGCGGGGAGCAAGCATGCACTGACCTTCGCCCAGCGGGATTTCCATGTCGGCGAAGGCCAGGTTGCGATAGGCCGCCGGCACGAAATCTTCGCGCTTGACGATGAAGAGCAGGTCGAGCACTTTCGGGTCGAGCACGTCCCAAGGACGAATCTGTTGCTCCACCATGTTGAAGCGCGCTTGTTCGATGTTCATGAAATTCTCCGCAAACTTAATATTAGCATACGCTAATATATTGGTTCTGACAAAATCAGATTATACCTGAGGCACACACAGCCCCCGCTGCAACAGCGCCAGATGCGTGGCGAGATAGTCACGGTGACGGGCGGGCTGCTGCTCGCAGCGCCCCAGCGAATATTCCCAGATCAGCAACATCAGCACCGGGGCAATGATGACGTCGATCGTGACTTCGATGTCACACTGCCGGAATTCGCCGCTGCTGACACCACGCTGCAACGCGGCGCCGACCAGGGCGCGACCACGCGCGATCACATTGGTGTAGTAGTAGCCGGCGATCTCGGGAAAGTTCTGCGCCTCGGCCACGATCAACTTGGGAATGCCGGCGAAGGCAGTGCAACCGATGCGTGTCCACCAATGATCAAGCAACTTTTCCAGCAAGGAGAAGCTGCTGCCGGAGTGACTGGCGGCAATCGCCTCGTTTTCCGCCAGGACTGGCACGATGCCTTCCTGGATCACCGCCTTGAACAAAGCTTCCTTGCTGGCGTAGTAAAGGTAGAGCGTCCCCTTGGAAACTCCGGCACAGGCGGCAACGTCATCGAGGCGGGTGGCGGCGTAGCCTTTCTCGACGAACTGGGTCAACGCGGCCGCCAGCAACTCGCCAGGGCGAGCTTCCTTGCGACGTTTCCGGACTGGTTTGGCGGTACTCATGGCGGCTTAATGACTATTGGGTCATCAAGCTAACACCCCATCACGGCTAGGGTCAACGGCTCTCCTTGATGAGCCGGTCGCCGATCGGCTGGGCGGGACGGGCGTTGTTGCGATAAAGGCGGCTGAAGATCCGCAGTTGCTCGTACGAAACCTCGATCGGCTGCTTGAAGACGATCCACAGGATATCTTCGGTACAAGGGGGTGTCGTCAGCGAGCCCATGAAGGTGTAGTACTGCTTGCTACCGGGCAGAAGAGCGGCCGGCTCGAAGACGGCCGTCGGCGGCTCGACCGGAACATGTTTCTCGAGCGGCAGATTATTCCACAGGGTCTGGATCTGCGGATTCTCGTTACCACGAGTCATCAGCACCTCGATCACCGCCCGCTGACCGTCGATGGAGCGATGCACAAAATGGGCGGACATGTCGTAACGCTGGCCGTTGATCCGGGTCTCGCCCGGGCGATGGAAATGGATGTCCACCAGATCGTAGGTCTTGCCAGTCAGGGAGAAACTGCTGTCGCCAACCGCGACCGAAACGGTGTGGCCAGTATCGACGATGCGGAACGTGGAGGGTCGGTAATCGAAACGAATCGGCTCAAGATCGACCTTGATACCATCCCGGATATCGATCGGCGACTGACGCTTGCCGGCGGCACAGAGGACGTTACGCGGATCGAGCTTGACCCAGTTCTCCGGCGCACCTTCGCCTTCGTAGCCCCAGGTCACCGGCTTGTGCGGCGTCACCAACTCCAGCATGTAGCCCGCGTTGGCACGGCTCGGCGCCGGCTTCAGCGGGCGCGGCGCCGCCGCATTGTTGTGGACCAGTTGGGTCGTTCCATGTGAAACGCTGAGACTCGGCTTCGGCTTGGCTGGCGGCGGCGTTTCCTCGGCTTTCGGCCGGGTCTCGACCGGCGCCGCCGCTTCACTGCGCGAGGCTTCCATTGCCGCCTTGAGATTCGGGCGAATCGACGGAATCAGCGCATCGGGCTTATCGACGGTTTTTACCATCGGGGCCGCTTCCTTCCCCAACTCCTTCTTCAGCAACGCCGCGTTGGCTTCCTGCAGTTTGCTCGCCGCTTCGTTGGCGCGCTTGGCGAGCTCGGCCGGATCTTCCTTGGGCGGACGGCAGACCTCGCGCAGGACGCGGTCGTCGAGCGTCCCGGTACGCACCGGCAGTTCGGCGCCGGCAATCTCTTCTTCCCGGATGACGTCGTTTTCGGCTTGCCGATAGATGCGCTTGATCGTCTTCGCACTGCGCGACGCGCAGTCATAACGAGTGGTCGCCTCGATGACCCGGTACGGCATCCCGGTCCGGCTGTCGGATAGCGGACGATCGAGTGTCACCCGGCTCAAGGCTTCGACGACATTGCCGGTGCGCTTCAGGGTCGCACGATCAAGTTCAATGCTGCGACCGGCCTCGGTGGAAATGTTCTGCCAGGTTGGCGCAGCCCAGGCCAGAGAAGGCAGACTGGCCAGAACGATGGCAATGGTCGTCAAACGCATGGGTTGTTTCCTGTAGGTTTTCTTCGAATTTTCACGGGCTTGTCGAACTTATTTCGACCAGATTCCGGGAATCTTGAGCCCCGACCGTGCTTCCTTGCATTTTGCCTGTGTTTCCAGTACCTTGCACCACTCTCGTTAGGGGTGTCGACCCGCACAGCGCTCGGCTGAGAAATACCCTTCGAACCTGATCGGGTCATGCCGACGTAGGGAAACGAATCCGTCACCGGAACCAGATCGCTCCTTGCCCGTCTTACCCCGCTGAACATCCGCACGGAGCACTCATGAACGCCAAAGACCCCTTCCTCGCCGCCAACGCCCACGTGGACGAGGCCGCCATCCAGCCGCTGCCGAATTCGCGCAAGGTTTACATCGAAGGCTCGCGGCCGGACCTCCGGGTGCCGATGCGCGAAATCTCGCAGGCCGATACGCCGACCGGCTTCGGCGGCGAGAAGAATCCGCCGATCTACGTTTATGATTGTTCCGGCCCGTATTCCGACCCGGCGGCGCAGATCGACATCCGCTCCGGTCTGCCGGCGCTGCGCGCCCAATGGATCATCGAGCGCGGCGACACCGAGGAACTGCCCGACCTGTCTTCCGAATTCGGCCGCCAGCGTGCCGCCGACAAGGCTCTCGACGAACTGCGCTTCCCCGGCTTGCACCGCAAACCACGCCGGGCCAAGGCCGGCGCCAATGTGTCACAGATGCACTACGCGCGCAAAGGCATCATCACCCCGGAAATGGAGTACGTGGCGATCCGCGAGAACCTCAATCGCGCCGCCTATATCGAATCGCTGAAAGCCACCGGCCCGACCGGCGAGAAGATGGCCAAACTTCTGACCCGCCAGCATCCGGGCCAGAACTTTGGCGCCAGCATCCCGGCAGAGATTACGCCGGAATTCGTGCGCAGCGAAGTGGCGCGCGGCCGCGCCATCATCCCGAACAACATCAACCACCCGGAAAGCGAGCCGATGATCATCGGCCGCAACTTCCTGACCAAGATCAACGCCAACATCGGCAACTCGGCGCTCGGTTCCTCGATCCAGGAAGAAGTCGAGAAGATGACCTGGTCGATCCGCTGGGGTGGCGACACGGTGATGGACCTGTCCACCGGCAAGAACATTCACGAAACGCGCGAGTGGATCATCCGCAACTCGCCGGTGCCGATTGGCACCGTGCCGATCTACCAGGCGCTGGAGAAGGTGAACGGCAAAGCCGAGGACCTGACCTGGGAAATCTTCCGCGACACGCTGATCGAGCAGGCCGAACAGGGCGTCGATTACTTCACCATCCACGCCGGCGTGCTGCTGCGCTACATCCCGATGACCGCCAACCGCATGACCGGCATCGTCAGCCGCGGCGGCTCGATCATGGCCAAGTGGTGCCTGGCGCATCACAAGGAAAGCTTCCTGTACACGCACTTCGAGGAAATCTGCGAAATCATGAAGGCCTACGACGTCGCCTTCAGCCTCGGCGACGGCCTGCGTCCCGGCTCGATCTACGATGCCAACGACGAAGCGCAGCTCGGCGAACTGAAGACGCTGGGCGAACTGACCGAGATCGCCTGGAAGCACGACGTGCAGACCATCATCGAAGGTCCGGGCCACGTGCCGATGCACCTGATCAAGGAGAACATGGACCTGCAGCTCGAATACTGCAAGGAAGCCCCGTTCTACACCCTCGGCCCCCTGACCACCGACATCGCGCCGGGCTACGACCACATTACCAGCGGCATCGGTGCCGCCATGATCGGCTGGTACGGCACCGCCATGCTCTGTTACGTGACGCCGAAGGAACATCTGGGTCTCCCGGACAAGAACGACGTCAAGGAAGGCATCATCACCTACAAGCTCGCCGCGCACGCCGCCGACCTGGCCAAGGGCCATCCCGGCGCGCAGATCCGCGACAACGCGTTGAGCAAGGCGCGCTACGAGTTCCGCTGGGACGACCAGTTCAACCTCGGCCTCGACCCGGACAAAGCCAAGTCCTTCCACGACGAGACCCTGCCCAAGGAATCGGCCAAGGTCGCCCACTTCTGCTCGATGTGCGGGCCGCACTTCTGCTCGATGAAGATCACCCAGGACGTGCGTGACTTCGCGGCGGCGCAAGGCTTGCGGGAAGAGGAAGCGCTCACTCGGGGAATGGAAGCCAAGGCGGTCGAATTCGTGCAGACCGGCGCCGAGGTTTATCGCAAGGTGTGACGGAAATTCGACCCGCAATGAGAAAAGGCCGCGATCGCGGCCTTTTCCATTTCCGTTGAGGTAGCTTCAACCACCCAGGCGTTCGACCCGTTTGTCGAGGCGCGCCAGATCGTCGCGCAAGGCATCGACCGCAGAAACGAAATCCTTGATGGAAGCAGGATCGGCCAGCAGTTCGCCCTCGTTGCTGGCGTATTCGGCAAAATTAGCCCCCAGCCGCGCTAGTCCATCGCGAGCATTATCGGCCAGGGCAGCAGCGGCCAGACTCAGGCGCCGGGCCGGAATGTCGCCGATCACCGCCGCCAGGTCGCCCTCGGCATCCCAGCGCAAGTTGCGGAAGACAAAGGCCAGGGTTTCCGCGACATCGGCGACGCCGCTCAAACGGGCACCGCTCATCAGCTTGCTGCGATCGGTCAGCGCACGCACTGCGAAATCGTCCGGCAGTTCGATGCGGACATCGGGTTCGGCAACGGCATCGGCGGCCTGCAGCAAGCCGCTGCCGTCGATCGTCAGGCGCAGGGTCAGCGGCCCGGCGACGATCGCCACCCGCGCCCCGGCATGCCGGCTCAAGCGCTCTGACGCCCAGGGCGCCTGCGCGATCAGGTGGTTGAGCGGGACGAGCAGCAGCCGGTCAGACAGGGACATCGAGCCAGCCGCCTAGAACTTGAAACCGCGGTGCAAGGCGACGACACCGAGCGCCATGTTGAAATATTCGACCCGCTCCAGGCCGACGCCTTCCATCATCGCCTTGAGCGTTTCCTGGTCCGGATGGACGCGGATCGACTCGGAAAGATAGCGGTAGCTGTCGGAATCCTGCGTCACCAGCTGGCCGATGCGCGGGATCACCTGGAAGGAATAGAAATCGTAGACCGGCGCCAGCGGCTTCCAGACCTGCGAGAACTCAAGCACCAACAGACGGCCACCGGGACGCAACACGCGGCGCATCTCGGCCAGCGCCTGCTCCTTGTGCGTCATGTTGCGCAGACCGAAGGCCACCGTCACGCAGTCGAACCAATCGTCAGGGAAGGGGAGTTTCTCGGCGTCGCACTGCGCAACCGGCAGCATGTAGCCCTTGTCGGTCAGCCGGTCGCGGCCACGCGCCAGCATTGCGTTGTTGATGTCGGTCAGCCAGACCTGGCCGGTCTTGCCGACACGTTTGGCGAAAGCCAGCGACAGGTCACCCGTCCCGCCAGCAACGTCGAGCACCCGCGAACCTTCGCGGACACCGCTACGTTCGATGGTGAAGGCCTTCCACAGCCGGTGCATGCCGCCCGACATCAGGTCGTTCATCAGGTCGTAACGGCTGGCGACCGAATCGAAGACGCTGCGCACGCGACGCGCCTTTTCCTGCTCGGCGACGGTTTCAAAACCGAAATGGGTCGTTTCCTTGTTCATGGGCTCTCAGTGGTGATGGCTGCAGGACCGCGCGGCGGCAGCGGGACTGCCGGTGCTGTCGCGGGAGGCGCCCTGCGCCTCAAGCAGGCGGAGGTACTCCGCCCACAGTTCGTCTTGATGCACGCCGAGGTTATAGAGGAGATCCCAGGTGTACAAACCGCTGTCGTGGCCGTCGGAAAACACCAGCTTCAGCGCGTAGGTTCCAGAGGGTTCGACCGCCAGCAATTCGACGTCGCGCTTGCCGACCTGCAGCGTCTCCTGACCCGGTCCGTGGCCACGCGCTTCAGCCGACGGCGTCATCACCCGCAGGTATTCGAAGGGCAGACGAAAAACCGTTTCGCCATATACGAGTTCGAGCACCCGGCTTTTCGTATGCAGACGAATCGCCTCGGGGATCGGGGTGTCTTTTTCCATGCCGGCCATCTGTGGTCTCCATGCCAGGGCGGCTAGTTTACCCCGAAGCTGCCGGCAGCGGCAGCCTACAGTTCGACAACGCTGATCCGTTCGAAATCGGCCTGGCGCAACAGGATGTGATTGAGGCGCAGCTTGCGTGTCTCTTCCCCGATGACGACTTCCAGATCGCGGCCGGCGTGGTAATTGCCCGGCGGCAGGACCAGTGACTGTTCCTCGCCGATCGCCGACAGTGCCGGCAACAGGAAACCCGCCATGTAACGTTCGCTACTGGCGCTCTTGGCATCAAGCGACCGGAAGCTGACCCCTTGCGGCATCCCCGGCAGAGTAGCCAAGCCGACTACCAGACCGCCCGACTCTTCCTGCATCAGCCAGGTCGCGTAACCGAGCAGGAAATGCTCGCCATCATGAGGGCAGACCGCCATCAGTTGTCCGTGCTGGACACGCTGACCGGCGCCACTGCGGCCCAGCCGGAAACCGTTGGCCGAATGATTGATCACCGACCAGTATTCGACCGGATAGTCGGCATGCGGGCGGATGACCAGGGTCTGACCCGGATCGGCCCGATCGCGGAAAGTGAACAATTGCTCGAAATCGCCCCGGGAATAGGCAGCGGCGGAGTCCGGTTGCTCGAACGGAACGCCACTCACATGAAAGAACATTGGCGTGAACCCCGTGGCGACACGCGCCGTACCCTCACTGACGAAACGCCGGAAACGACGGGCCGACGAAGATTGCGACCAGGGCCGAACGAGTTGTTCGAGCAGCTTCAGTACATGACTGCTGGTCTCCTCGCCGAGACCAAGTTGCGACGGGGTATAGCGCATGCGCAGCTGATTGATCGCATGATCGATCTGCAGCCCCAGGCGCGCCGTATCCAGGCGCCGGACATCGCTCGCCGCCCCCTCGACCGAGGCACTCAGATGCAAGGGCTGATCCTTCATCAACTCGACCACGTAAGGCGGCAGTTCGAGATCGCTCTCCAGCGGGCTGACGCCAACCAGCGGCGCCCACATCACCGCCCAGCGGCGGATCAGGTTGAGGTTGCGCACGCTGTGGCTGTAGGGGCTGGCCACGTCAATCAGCAGCAGGGCAACGTAAGCGGCAGCACAGTGGGTCGCGTGCGTGGTGCTTTCCAGCGGATCGCTGACCGGGGTGAAAACAATTCCCCATTCTTCGGCAGTTTCGAAATAGCCGTGCAGGTCGAGCCAGATGCCGGGCGGCAGTTCACGGTGAGCACGATAATGCTCGATGATCACCATCCCGGTGTAATAGATGCAACGGTGCAGCAGGGTCGCCATCATCTCCTTGTAACCGGGCGCCTCCACGGCCGGCTCTTCGAGACGGGCACACAGCGCGTAGGCCTTGCCCATCTTGCGCCAGGCGTCGACGGCGGCGCGGAAAGCCGACTCCTCGTCGTGGCTCAGTGGCACTGCCTTGTTGTGATAGAGACGGGCCATTTCCTCTTCGACGAAGCAGAGCGGCGCCCGCGTCTGTTCGAGCAGGGCGAAAAGGATACCGGGGTCGGGCGGCGCCGTCAGCAGCGCATCGAGGAAATCCATCAACTGCCGTTCGGCGGTTCCCGGATTGGCCAGCATCAGCTTGGCCAGGTAGTTCATGCCATCGTTCAGATCGACGATCGACAACTGCACGCTCTGCTCATTGCTCATGGCTATTTTCCTCTCGCGCCAACTCGCCGGTGATGATGGCCGTCAGCATGGCGTCCTCGACGGTCGCGCGAGCCGGCGTCGACTCGCGCTGCTGCCGGCCCCAGATCGGTTCCGGGAAATGACGATCGTCGCGCCAGCGGGGGATGACATGCCAATGCAAATGCGGAACGACGTTCCCGAAGCTGGCGAGATTCACCTTGTCCGGCGCAAAACACTTGCGCACCGCCGTCTCGACGGCGAAGACGACGCGCATCAGCGTCTGCTGCGACGCCGCGTCGAGGTCGGTCATTTCGGCGACATGACGGTTCCAGATGACCCGGCAGAAGCCGGGCAGGGCGGGATCGTCCACGCGCACGACGCGACAGTCCGCCGACTGCCAAAGCAGCCGCCCCCCTGGTCCGCCACATAGATCGCAAGCGCTTCCCATCACCACATCGAATCCCGTCGTTTTGCATAGGATTGCATTCGCCGTCACTTCCTGCAAGTGGCGGCGAAAAATAGCCTGCTCAAGACGGTCAGCGGAAGGGAAAAGCCGCGATCAGAGCAATACGCGCTCGATACCGCCGTTGTTGGCCTTGCCGACGTAATCCGCCATCCAGTTGTCGCCGAGCAAGTGCTTCGCCAGCTCGACCACGATGTAATCGGCCTGCGTGCCGGCATCGTCGTCGTAGCGGGAAAGCCCCTGCAGACAGGCCGGACACGAGGTCAGGATCTTGACCTCGCCCTGGAAGCCCGTACCCCGCAACTTCTCCGCCCCCATCTCGATTTCCTGCTGCTTGCGGAACTTCACCTGCGTCGCGATATCCGGCCGCGAATAGGCGAAGGAACCCGAGTCGCCGCAACAACGGTCGTTCAGCGGCACCTCCTGGCCCATCAGCGCCTTGGTCACGGCGAGCGGGTTGTAGGCCTTCATCGGCGTATGGCAGGGATCATGGTACATGTAGCGCGTCCCCTCGACGCCTTCGAGCTTGACACCCTTTTCCATCAGGTATTCGTGAATGTCGAGCAAACGACAACCGGGGAAGATCTTCTCGAAGTGGTATTTCTGCAACTGATCCATGCAGGTTCCACATGAAACGATCACCGTCCTGATATCGAGATAATTCAGCGTGTTGGCGACGCGATGGAAAAGCACACGGTTCTCGGTGGTGATCTTCTGACCTTCGTCCTCGTTGCCCGAAGCGGTCTGCGGGTAACCACAACAGAGGTAGCCCGGCGGCAGCACGGTGGTGACGCCGATGTCGTAGAGCATCGCCTGTGTCGCCAGACCGACCTGCGAGAACAAGCGCTCGGAACCGCAACCGGGGAAGTAGAAGACGGCGTCCGAATCCTCGGTCGTCTTCTGCGGGTTGCGGATCACCGGAATTACCTCGTCGTTCTCGATGTCGAGCAAGGCGCGCGAGGTGCGTTTGGGCAGGTTGCCTGGCATCGGCCGGTTCATGAAGTGGATCACCTGCGTCTTCACGCTGGGCGCGCCGAGTGAGGCCGGCGGATGCTTGCGCGTTTCCTGGACCAGATGCAGCGCCTTGGCCGCCTTGTGCGCCAGACGCTGGGCCTTGAAACCGAAATTCATCATGACGCCGCGCAGCAACTTTACCGTCGCCGGGTCCTTGGCGCTGAGGAAGAGCATCGAGGCAGCCGTTCCTGGCGAGAAACGCTTCTTCTCCTGCTTGCGCAGGAAGTTGCGCATGGCCACGGAAACATCGCCGAAGTCGATATCGACCGGGCAGGGTTTGACACAACGGTGGCAGACCGTGCAATGGTCGGCGACATCGTTGAACTCGTCGAAGTGCTTGAGCGAGATGCCGCGCCGGGTCTGCTCCTCGTACAGGAAGGCCTCGACCAGCAGCGAGGTGGCGAGGATCTTGTTGCGCGGGCTGTAGAGGAGGTTGGCGCGCGGCACGTGGGTCGAGCAGACCGGCTTGCACTTGCCGCAGCGCAGGCAGTCCTTGACCATGTCGGAAATCTTGCCGATCTCCGACTGCTCCATGATCAGCGATTCGGTACCGAGCAGGCTGAACGACGGCGTGTAGGCATTGCCCAGATCGCCACCGGGCATCAGCTTGCCCTTGTTGAAGCGGCCTTCCGGGTCGACCTTCTGCTTGTAGGCACGGAACGGCCCGATTTCGTCGTCAGTCAAAAATTCCAGCTTGGTGATGCCAATCCCGTGCTCGCCGGAAATCACACCGTCGAGCCCGCGCGCCAGGTGCATGATGCGCTCGACCGCCTTGTTGGCGGTCTGCAGCATCGCGTAATTGTCGGAATTGACCGGGATGTTGGTATGCACGTTGCCGTCGCCAGCGTGCATATGCAGGGCGACAAAGACGCGGCCGCGCAGCACTTCCTTGTGGATCGCCTCGATCCGCTCGAGGATCGGCCGATAGACCGTGCCGTCGAAAATCTTGGCCAGACGCGCCTTCAACTCCTGCTTCCACGAGGTGCGCACGGAGTAATCCTGCAGGCGATGGAAGAGCTTCGGATTCTCGGCCTTGTTGGTCAGTTCACCGGCCACCACGCCGTAGGAGGCAAAGCGCGATTCGGCTTCGGCCAGCGGCAGGTCGAGGTTTTCCAGCAGCCATTCCCAGCGCAGGCGGACGGCTTCGACGTAATCGAGCGCGGCTTGCCGGCGGTCGCCGATCAGCAAATCCTTGTCGAGATTGGCGTCGCCGGAGTGCAACGGCAGTTCGCCCTTGAGGAACTCGGACAGGGCGTCGCACAGCGCCAGCTTGTTCTGCGTCGACAGTTCGATGTTGATGCGCTCGATGCCGTCGCAGTACTCGCCCATGCGCGGCAACGGGATGACGACATCTTCGTTGACCTTGAAGGCGTTGGTGTGGCGCGATATGGCGGCGGTACGCGAACGGTCGAGCCAGAATTTCTTGCGTGTTTCGGCGTCGACCGCGATGAAGCCTTCGGCGGCACGCAGGTTGCACATGCGTACGACTTCCGAGGCGGCGGCCATCACCGCCTTTTCGTCGTGACCGACGATGTCGCCGATCAGCACCATCTTCGGCCGGCCGTGGCGCTTGGCCTTGGTCGCGTAACCGACCGCCTTCACATAGCGCTCGTCGAGGTGTTCGAGGCCGGCCAACTGCACGCCGGCGGCGTTGCCGGCGCCACCCGGCTTGAAGTAATCGGTGATCTCGACGATCGCCGGCACCGCTTCGCGCACCTGGCCGAAGAATTCGAGACAAACGGTGCGCGTCACCGGCGGCATCTTGTGCAGCACCCAGCGCGCGGCGACGATGATGCCGTCGGTACCTTCCTTCTGCACGCCGGGAATGCCGCCGAGGAACTTGTCGGTGACGTCCTTGCCCAGGCCGGTCTTGCGGCAGGCGGCGCCGGGCATGACCAGCACTTCCTCGCCGAGCGGCTTCTTGCCGGAAGGATCGAAGCGCTTGACGCGGAATTCGACGTTTTCCTGCTCGTGAATCTTGCCGTAATTGTGATTGACCCGTTCGACTTCCAGCCAGTTGCCGTCCGGATCGACCATCTTCCACCAGGCCAGGTTGTCGAGCGCGGTACCCCACAGCACGGCCTTCTTGCCGCCAGCGTTCATGGCGATGTTGCCGCCAATGCAGGACGCCGAAGCCGAGGTCGGGTCGACCGCAAAGACGCGACCGGCCGCCGAGGCGGCTTCTGAAACGCGGTCGGTGACCACACCGGCGCCGGTACGGATCGTCGCGTACGGGGTTTCGTGGCCGGCCAGCACCAGTTCCTCGACCGGACCGAGGTCGATCAATTTCTCGGTATTGATCACTGCCGAATGCGGCGTCAACGGCACGGCACCACCGGTGTAACCGGTACCGCCGCCGCGCGGGATGATGGTCAGGCCGGCTTCGATGCAGCCACGCACAAGATGGCCGATCTCCTCCTCGGTATCCGGGTAGAGGACGACGAAGGGGTATTCGACGCGCCAGTCGGTGGCGTCGGTGACGTGCGAAACGCGGGCCAGGCCGTCGAAGGCGATGTTGTCGCGACGGGTGTGCTTGCCCAGCACCTTGAGCACCTTGCGCCGCAGGTCGATGGTCTCGCCGAAACGCGCCTCGAAACGGTTCACTGCCTCGTGCGCCGCCTCGACCAGACGCTTGACCTTGGCCGAGCGCTCCGGATCGTCGCTCTCGCTTTCAGTGCGGCGCTTCTCGACTTCCTTCAGGCGATGACGCAAGGCACTGACCAGGGCGTCGCGGCGCTCGCGGTTGTCGAGCAGATCGTCTTCCAGATAAGGATTGCGCTGCACCACCCAGATGTCGCCCAGCACCTCGTAGAGCATGCGCGCCGAGCGGCCGGTGACGCGCTCGCCGCGCAGTTCGTCGAGGATCGCCCAGTTGTCTGCACCGAGCAGACGGATGACGATTTCGCGGTCGGAAAACGAGGTGTAGTTGTACGGAATTTCGCGCAGGCGAGCGGTCATGATCAAACCGGTATCTGTCAAAAACAGGATTTTAGCGTATTGCGGCGCAACACGCGGGGCAGGTAGACCGGAGAAGGGCGTCCGGGTTCATTCAGTTTGTTGCCGCCTGCACCACCAGCCAGTAGCGCGCGAACTTGCCGAGCGCCATGAACAGAGCGCAAGGGAGCCAGTGCAGGCGCAACCAACCGGCGGCAATGCACAGGGCGTCGCCGATCAGCGGCAACCAGGAGAAGAGCAGGGCGGCGGCGCCCCAACGGCGCAGTCGATCGACCTGCGGCAGCCGCTCGACGCGTTGCCAGCGCGGCAGGAAACGACCGCAGGCCCAGGAAATCAGGCCGCCCAGCGTATTGCCGAGGGTCGCCACGAGCAGGGCCGGGTGGGCCTGAGTCGGCGCGTACTTCAGGAAAGCATAGAGGGCCAGTTCCGAACCGCCGGGCAGCAGCGTGGCCGCCAGCAGGCTGTAGAGGCCAAGCCCCCACAGCCCGGCCCCGGGATCGAAACCCGTCAACATCAGGTACGGAAACGGGCGGCGCCTTCTTCCAGGCTGCGCGCGACATTCTCCAAGGCGCGCACTTCACCGAGCAGGGCGCTCGCCTGCTGGCTGTTCGAATCGGCCAGATTGGCGACGCGTTCGACCGCCTGGGCGATGGCCTGGCTGGTCACGCCCTGTTCGCGGGCGGCGTTGCTGATTTCCGAAGCGGCCTCCACCGATAGCTGACCGGCGTCGGCGATCGCCTTCAGCGCGGCCTCCGCCTCGCCGGCCAGACGCGCCGCTTCGCGCGCCTGGGCGGCAATCTGCTTGGCGTTCTCGGCGGCACTGGCGGTCCCCGACGACGTCGAGGAAACTGTCTGGGCGATGCGGGCGGTGAATTGCGTCGATTTCTCGGCCAGCTTGCGCACTTCGTCAGCGACCACCGCGAAACCACGACCGGCTTCGCCGGCCCGGGCCGCCTCGATGGCGGCGTTGAGCGCCAGCAGATTGGTCTGCTCGGCAAGTTCGGAAATCGCCCCGGCCATGCCGGCGATTTCCTGCGCATTGCCGGCCAGTTGCGCCATCAGAGCCTCGGCACTGGCGGTTTCGCTGGCGATCTTGCGCATCTCGGCGCTGACCGCACTCGCTGCGGCCATCCCTTGCTGGGCACGGGTCAGGGTTTCGCCGGCGGCCTGCTCGGAACTCTGCGTCTGATCCGCGGTATGCGTGATGCTGACCGACAACTCCTCCACCGCCGCGGCCAGTTCGCTAGCCGACGATGATTGTTCCTGCGCCGCGCTGGCGACCGTCTGCGCCGCCCGTTCCAGCGATTCCGCCGAAGCGAAGGCGCGGCTCGACGAATGGCTGATCTCGCGCAGCAGGCCGCCGATTCCCTGGCGGGCCGTGTTGGCTTCGTGGGCGATGACACCGATCTCGCAGTTCGCCGACGGGATTTCCCGGGAGAAATCACCCGCACCCATGCGGCGGACACCTTCGGCTACCGCGTCGACCCCGGCCAGACCCCGCGTCGCCGCCACCCAGGCAGCGAGCGCGCAGGCCAGCGCGCCAATCAGACAGGCGACGGCAAGCTGCCAGCGTAGCGCGTCGGCGTGCTTGTTGTATTCGTCGATCCAGGTTCCGCCTGCCACTGTCCAGCCCCAGGAAGGCGCCCGCTGATAGACGACGATCTTGTCCTTTTCGGTGCCGTCGGCGTCGAAATAGGGATAGACGATGCTGCCGGACTCCTGACGGGCCATTTCCCCGGCCAGCATCAGCAGCGGCCCCTTCACTTCCTTCGCCGTCTGCCCCTCGAGTTTCGGGTGCAAGGTGAAGAAGCTGTCCTCGAGCTTTGGCTCGACCTTGACCGCGTAGGGATAGCCGGTATCGCCGAATTTCATCTCCTTGAGGGTTTCCTTGAGTCGCGCCATGTCCTCGCTGATGTCAGCGCGCACCGACCAGGCGCCGACCACCTTGCCCTGGCCGTTGTGGATGGGCATGAAGGCGCTGACGTAGAACTTGCCGGCGCGCTGCACCACCCCCGACCACTCCTTGCCTTCTAGTACCGTCCGCGTTTCCTTGGCATCGGCGGCAATCGCCTTGCCGAGCATGCTCTTGCCGTCCTTGTCCTTGAGCAGGGTCGCCGCGCGCACCATCTCGCCCTTGTCGTTGAACAGCAGCAGGGCGGGCTCGGCAATCAGGATTTCCTTCCAGCGCTGCATCAGCCGTTCATTGCCATTCACCACTTCGCCGCTGATCCGGTACACCGGCAAGCCGAAGGCATCGCGGTCGGCGCTGGCATCCGCCGATTTCAGGGTATCGCCGAGCATGCTCTTGAGCACGCCAAGGCGTTTCATGCCGGCGGCCTGGTGGGTCTTCGCTGTCAGCTCCAGCAGGTCGACGACGGCGGCAACCTGGCCGCTGGCCGCCGACTCGGCGCTCATCCGCTCGGCGCGGGAAAAGGTGTACAAGGAAAAAATCGCCACTGCTGCGAACGCCACGGCACAAGCCATGGCGACAATGACCGCAACCCGTGTTGCGAGTTTGCCAATTTGCATGCTGCTCCCCTGAAAAAGCTTATGGTTAGTTATTGGCGGCGCATTCTGCGGCCAACAAGGCGCCACTGCAACGCCCCGGCGAGACAAATCGCGTACGAAGCTGATAGATTTCGTCTTTTGCTAGGCCGACCAACGACATGCACGCAGCCCCCGACTATCTGGAAAAAGTCCTCAACGCCCAGGTTTACGATGTCGCCATCGAAACTCCGCTGGAGCAGGCCGACAACCTTTCCGCCCGGGTCAATAACCGGATTTGGCTCAAGCGCGAGGACATGCAGCCGGTGTTCTCGTTCAAGCTGCGCGGTGCCTACAACAAGATCGCCAGTCTCTCGGCCGAGAAACTCAAGCGCGGCGTCATCTGCGCCTCGGCCGGCAACCACGCTCAGGGCGTCGCGCTGTCGGCGGCCAAGCTAGGCTGCCGGGCGGTGATCGTCATGCCGGTATCGACACCGGGGATCAAGATCGACGCCGTCCGGCAACGTGGCGGCGAGGTCGTGCTGCACGGCGAATCCTTCGACGAAGCCTACGGCCATGCGCTGGAGCTGGAGAAATCCGAGAAGCTGACCTTCGTACACCCCTTCGACGACCCGGAGGTGATCGCGGGGCAGGGAACGATCGGGATGGAAATCCTGCGCCAGCATTCGCGCCACAACGGGCCGATCCACGCCGTCTTCTGCGCCATCGGCGGTGGCGGGCTGGCTGCCGGGGTCGCTGCTTACATCAAGCGCCTGCGCCCGGAAATCAAGGTGATCGGCGTCGAGACCTTCGATGCCGACGCGATGAAGCAGTCGATCGCCAAGGGCCACCGCGTGCGCCTGCCGCAGGTCGGGCTGTTCGCCGACGGCACGGCGGTGAAGTTCGTCGGCGAGGAAACCTTTCGCCTGTGCCGGGAGTTTCTCGACGATATCGTGCTGGTCGATACCGACGCCATCTGCGCGGCAATCAAGGATGTCTTCGAGGACACCCGTTCGATTCTCGAACCGTCCGGCGCGCTCGCCGTCGCCGGCGCCAAGGAATACGCGCGCCAGCACAAGCTGAAGGACAAGAACCTGGTGGCCGTGACCTCCGGCGCCAACATGAATTTCGACCGCCTGCGCTTCGTCGCCGAGCGTGCCGAATTCGGCGAGCAGCGCGAGGCGGTGTTCGCCGTCACGCTGCCGGAAAAGCCCGGTGCCTACAAGAAATTCCTGGCGCTGATCGGCAAGCGCAATGTCACCGAGTTCAACTACCGTTATCACTCGGCCAGCGAAGCGCACGTCTTCGTCGGCGTCCAGGTCAGCGACCGCAAGGAATCGCTGAAGCTGGTCGACAGCCTGCAGAAGCACGGCTATCCGACGCTCGACCTGAGCGATGACGAGATGGCGAAGAACCACATCCGCCACATGGTCGGTGGCCATGCGCCGCAGGTTTGCGAAAATGGCATGCGCGAGTTGCTCTACCGCTTCGAATTCCCGGAGCGGCCGGGCGCATTGATGAACTTCCTGAGCCAGATGAGCGCCGGCTGGAACATCAGCCTGTTCCACTATCGCAACCATGGCGCCGATTACGGTCGCGTCCTCGTCGGCATGCAGGTGCCGCCGGCCGAGATGGCGCAGTTCCGCGAGTTCCTGAAGAACCTCGGCTACGCGCACTGGGACGAAAGCGACAACCCGATCTACAAGCTCTTCCTCGGCTAATGCAAAAAGGTGATAAGAATTTGCGATTTCATTCTTTCCGGTAAGGTAGCCCAAGTTCTAGACTGCTAGCCATCAACCCTTCCGGAGAACCCCCATGAAAATCGCCAACAACGTCACCGAACTGGTCGGCAACACGCCGCTGGTCCAGCTCAACCGCGTCACCGAAGGCGCCGGCGCCCGCGTCGTCGCCAAGCTGGAATTCTTCAACCCCGGCCACAGCGTCAAGGACCGCATCGCCGTCGCCATGCTCGATGCGGCACAGGCCGCCGGCAAGATCGGCCCGGACACCGTGGTGCTGGAACCGACCTCCGGCAACACCGGCATCGGCCTGGCCATGGTCTGCGCCGCGCGCGGCATCAAATGCGCCTTCACCATGCCGGAAACCATGAGCCGCGAACGCAAGCTGCTGCTCAAGGCTTACGGCGCCGAACTGATCCTGACGCCGGGACCGGAAGGCATGGGCGGCGCCATCGCCAAGGCCAAGGCGCTGGCCGAAGCCGACCCGAAATATTTCATCCCGCAGCAGTTCGAGAACCCGGCCAACCCGGCCATCCACCGCCACACAACGGCCGAGGAAATCTGGCGTGACACCGACGGCCAGGTCGACATCTTCGTCTCCGGCGTCGGCACCGGCGGCACCGTCACCGGCGTCGGCGAAGTGCTCAAGGCCAGGAAACCGGGTGTCAAGATCGTCGCCGTCGAACCCGACGCTTCGCCGGTGCTGTCCGGCGGCGCGAAAGGCCCGCACCCGATCCAGGGCATCGGCGCCGGCTTCGTGCCGGGCGTCCTCAACACCGGCGTCTACGACGAAGTGATCCGCGTCAAGAACGACGACGCCTTCACCACCGCCCGCCAGATGGCCACCGAAGAAGGCCTGCTCGTCGGCATCTCCTCCGGCGCCGCCACCTGGGCCGCGCTGGAACTGGCCAAGCGCCCGGAAAACGCCGGCAAGCTGATCGTCGTCATCATCCCGTCCTTCGGCGAACGCTATTTGTCGACGCCCCTGTACCAGCATCTGGAGGTTTGAGGTTCAAGGGTGAGGGCGTCGGTTGGCGCCTGAGCCTGAAAACCCGGCGGTTTCGGCCGCAAAACGATCGCCCCCTCGCCGGCGCGCGACGGGGCGGTTTTTTTGCGTAATCCGGAAAAAGAATCCCGTAACCAACCAGAAAATGGATTCCTCCCCACGGACGCAACTGCAACCCCGGCCGTAGCGCGCACCGGGATTGCAGCACTTGGTGTGTCAATCATCCTGCGGCAGTTGTGCCCAGTGCTGCAGCAGTCGTTCGGCGAGGTCGGCGCTGGCCGGTACGAAAGGCAGGCGCAATTCGTTGGCGCACCAGCCCTGGCTAGCCAGGATTGACTTGAGCGGTGCCGGGTTGGGTTCGGCGAACAGGTCATGAACGAGCGCCCGCAGCGCAGCAGCCAGATCCCGCGCCTCGGCGAGGCGGCCCTGGCGGCAGCATTCGAACATGCGGACGTGCAACTCCGGGCGCAGGTGTGCTGATGCGGCGATGGTGCCGTGCCCGCCCAGGCAAAGCGCCGGGAAATTCAGGTGGTCCTCGCCGGAGAACACGCGTAACGGCGTTTCCTGGATCAGGCGGGCAAGCCGTTCGATGCTGCCGCCGCACTCCTTGATGCCGACGATACGCGGGTCCCGCGCCAGCGCGGCGATGGTCTCGACTTCAACAGTGACGCCGCAGCGGTAGGGAATGTTGTAGATCAGCAACGGCCGGTCCGCCGCCTCGACGATCACCTCGAAATGCCGACGCACCCCTTCCTGCGACGGGCGCACATAGACCGGCGGCGTCACCAGGAAACCTTCCGGCGCCAGCGCCGAGAGGCGCCGAGCCTGCTCGGCCGCAAGCTGGGTCGAGGCATGGGAGACGCCCAGCAGCAGAGGGAGTTGCGGCACCGCCTGCCGGAGTGTGGCGAAGATCGCCTCCTGTTCGCCGGGCAGGAGCAAGGCGCCTTCGCCCGTAGTGGCGCCGACCACCAGACCGGCTACGCCCCCGGCCGCCAGGTGGCTGGCGAGCTTCGCCAGTGCGGGATGATCGACCTGCCCGTTGGAAAAGGGGGTGATGATGGGGACCCAGATGCCTTCGTAGTTTGTTTCCATGTTTGCCTCATGATTGGATTGATGAAGATCATTCCGCCGGCAATTGGCCGGCTGAGGCAGGATCAGGGCAGCAAGCCCCGGTCAGTCCCGTCCGGCAATCCGCCCGACGGGACACGACATCCCCGTCAGCGGAGAAGTCGTTTTTTCGCTTTCAGACCAGACGCGCGCACCGACGCCGACGCAGGCGCGCCGGACAGTAAGGTTGCGGGTCGATGCAAGGACATAGCCAGTAAGGAAAGGTGGTCTGAGCGGCCGATCATAGCGCACCCGCTGCGATTCCGGGAATAGCCGACAGGGTCACTGTCTTGCAGGGTTTGCACGGCAACCTTCCCCGGATTCCGCTATGCTGCGTCCGAACAAGTTATTCCCTTTTCCTCCGCACCATGTCCCCCTTCGACACCCCCATCGACCGTTCCACCTCCGATTCGATCAAATGGCGCAAGTACGCCGGGCGGGATATTTTGCCGCTGTGGGTGGCGGACATGGATTTTGCCGCGCCGCCAGCGGTGCTGGCGGCCTTGCACCGGCGCATCGAGCATGGCGTTTTCGGTTACGGCGGGCCGTGGCCGTCGCTGACGGAAGCGGTGCAGGATCATCTGGCCGGTGAGTACGCCTGGCGCATCGAGGCCGAGTGGATCGTCTGGCTGCCGGGGCTGGTCACCGGGCTGAATGTTGCCTGCCGCACGGTCGAGGGCGAGGTGTTGAGCGCGACGCCGGTTTATCCGCCTTTCCTGTCGGCGCCGCGCCACGCCGGGCGGACGCTGCGGCGGATCGAGCTGGAACTGCGCGACGGCCGCTGGCAGTGGCCGGAAAATGGCCTGGAAAACGCGTCGCCCGCAGGAGATTCGCTGTTTCTGCTCTGCCACCCGCACAACCCGGTCGGCCGCTGCTGGTCGCGCGAGGAATTGCTCGATCTCGCCGAACAGGCGCGGCGGCGCGACCTCATCGTCTGTTCCGACGAAATCCACTGCGGCCTGGTGCTCGACGAAGACAAAAAACACATTCCCTTCGCCAGCCTGTCGGATGAGGCCGCCCGGCGCAGCATCACGCTGATGGCGCCGTCGAAGACCTTCAACATCCCCGGCCTCGGCTGTGCTTTCGCGGTGATCCCGGACACCGGCCTGCGCCGCCGCTTCCTGCGCGCCATGGAGGGCATCGTGCCGCACGTCAATGTGCTCGGCCTGACCGCCTGCGAGGCCGCCTACCGTGATTGCGCCGACTGGCACCGGCAATTGCTCGATACACTACGCGCCAACCGCGACCGACTGGAATGCGCCGTCGCCAACCTGCCGGGTATCCGCATGACACATGTCGAAGCCACCTACCTGGCCTGGCTCGATGTCCGCGAACTCGGCCGCGCCGATCCGGCCGCGCATTTCGAGGCCCATGGTCTCGGTCTTTCCGACGGCCGCGATTTCGGATCCCCTGGCTGGCTCCGCCTGAACTTCGGCTGCCCGGCGAGTCTGCTCGACGAGGCTCTGCAACGTCTGGCGCAAGCCTGCCACGCCGCATGAGCAGCTACCAGATTGCCGTGCTGGCACTGATTGCCGGCCTCGCCGGGCAGGCCATCGCCGGTGGCCTCGCCTGCGAACGCTGCCTGCGCGGCCAGGGGCAGACGAGCGACCGTTTCCTCTGGCTGGTACTGGCTGGCGGCGCCTTGCTGCTTGCCCTGGCACAAGGCCAGGCCCTGGAGCTGGCGGTGCACACCGGACTGCACGATCTGCGCCAGGCGCTGCTCACCGGCGGCGGCGGGCTGCTCTACGCGATCGCGGTGAGCGGCCTCAGCCGGCGACCTTGAACGCACCAGCCTCGGTGACAATCCAGTCCAGACGCTGATCGTGCACTTCCGGACGGATGTCATCGAGACGGTTGATCTCGAAACCGACGCCGACCGTCAGCGGCCGTGGCGTCAGCGCCGCCAGCGTGCGGTCGAAATAGCCCCCGCCATAGCCGAGACGGTAACCGGCGGCATCGAAGCCGTTGAGCGGCAGCAGGATCAGTTCGGGCTGCAGCCAGTCGCCATCGACCGGCGTCGGAATCCCGTAACGATCGGCCTGCAGGCGTTCGCCGGCCCGCCATTCGCGAAACTGCAGCGGCGTCGCCTCGGCCACCACCACCGGCAAGGCCGCCCGCGTACCGCGACCGGTCCACTCGTCAATGATGGCGCGGACGTCCGGTTCGTGCTTGATCGGCCAGCAAAAGGCACAACTGGCCGGCGGCGGGAAACGCTTCCGCAGCCAGCCGACGATCGCCGCCGACAGGCGGGCGCGCTCCTTCTCGCCCAGCATCTCCCGACGGGCGACCATGTCGCGCCGCAAATCACGACGCCATAGCGTGCTATCCTCAAAACGACCCGTCATCACCCGAATCCAGCATGAAGTTTTCCCCCATCATCGCCCTGCTTGTCTGGGGCGTTTCCGCCTTTGCCCAGAGCGCCGACGACAGCGCCTTCATCGCCGCCCGCGAAGCCTTCCGCAAGGGCGATGCCGCCCGGCTGGCCAGCGCCGTCGGCGAAACCCGCGGCCATCCGCTGGCCATTTACGCCGAAAACTATCTCCTGCGCAACCGTCTGGCGCGCAATGACGCCGACGGTATCCCGGCCTTCCTGGCCCGCAACGAGGGCAGCAATGTCGCCGAACGCCTGCGTAGCGACTGGCTGACCTGGCTTGCCAAACAGGGCGACTGGCCACGCGTCGAGAGCGAATACGCCAAACTGCTCGCCCCCGATACCGAACGCACCTGCCTCCAGCAGCAAGCCCGCCTGCAGCGCGGCGATCGCCGCGTCCTCGACGAGGCTGCCGGCTACTGGCTGAGCATGCTTGAACCCAGCGAGGCCTGCAAACCCTTGCTCGATGACCTGGTCGCTGCCGGTCGCATCGACGTCGATGCCGCCTGGCAACGCGCCCGTCGGCAGATCGAAATCAACCGCCCGGGCGCCGCCCAGCAGACGCTCGCCTACCTCCCCGACAGCCAGGTACCCGGCACCGCCGATTTCGACGCGGCGACAAAGAAATCGATGTCCTACCTGGCCCGCCAGGGGGCCAACTGGCAGCGACAGCGGAGCAACCGCGAGCTGGCGGCGATCGCGATCCGTTACGTGGCGGTCAACGACCCGCTGGTGGCCGCCGAACAACTCGACAAGCGCGAGGCGCAACTCGAGCGCTCCGCTGGCGGCTGGGCCTGGAGCCAGATTGCGCTGCTCGGCGCCCGCCGGCACCTGCCAGAAGCAAGCATCTGGTACGCTCGCGCCGGAGATGCTGCGCTCACCGACGAAAATCTCCAGTGGCGGGTCCGCGCCGCGCTGCGCGCCCTGAACTGGGGCCAGGTCCGCGACGCCATCCAGGCCATGCCGCCCGAACTCGCCAACCGACCCGAGTGGATCTACTGGCTGGGACGCGCCTACAAATCCGGCGGCCGCACCGCGGAAGCCGACGCCCTGTTCGCGAAAATCGCCGGCCAGGCGCATTTCTACGGCAATCTGGCCGACGAGGAACTGGGCCGTCAGGTGCGCCCCCAGTCATCCGCCACCCCGCCGTCAGCCGAAGAAATTGCCGCTGCTCGCGACAATCCCAACCTGCAACGGGCCTTGAGCCTGTTTCGCCTGGACATGCGCACCGAAGCCGTCCGCGAATGGAACTGGGCCCTGCGCGAGATGAACGATCGTCAGTTGCTGGCCGCCGCCGAACTCGCCCGCCGCAACCAACTCTGGGACCGGGCGATCAACACTGCCGACCGTACCCGCAACGAGCACGACTACAGCTTGCGCTTCCTCTCGCCGTTCGCCGACAGCATCCGCCCGGTCACTCGCCAGCAGGCGCTCGACGATGCCTGGGTGTACGGCCTGATGCGTCAGGAAAGCCGCTTCATCACCGGCGCCCGCTCGAACGTCGGCGCCGCCGGCCTGATGCAGTTGATGCCCGCTACCGCCCGCTGGGTGGCAAAGAAGATCGGCCTCAACAATTTCAACCCGAGCCAGGTGCATGATGCCGACGTCAACATCCTGCTCGGCACCTCGTACATGCGCATCGTCATGGAAAATCTCGACAATCACCCGGTACTCGCCTCCGCCGCCTACAACGCTGGCCCCGGCCGGGCCCAGCGCTGGCGTGGCGAAAAAGCACTCGAAGGCGCCATTTACGCGGAAACCATTCCCTTCTCCGAGACCCGCGATTACGTCAAGAAAGTGATGAGCAACGCCGTCTATTACTCTTTCCTGTTCAACGGCAAGCCAGATTCGCTAAAAACACGCCTGGGCGTCATCACGCCGGCATCCGGAGCAAGCCCGAAAAATGCCGATCTGCCATAAAATCCGCATTACATTGTTAATTTGCTGACACAATGGCGCTTCAGGATATCCGTACCACGATCTCTCAACCTTTTATTGGAAATCTGCGTCCGTGAATACCGCGCAAAACTCCAGCCACGTCGATCGCTTCCAATCGTCGCAAGCCGCCCGCAAGTTCTATCTCGAACACCTCACCGAACTTCTGCGCGACAGCCGCCTGATCTCCGACTCCGCCATCTCGGCGATGATCGGCGGCTGCGGCATATATTTCGACGAAATGATGAACAAGCGCCGCCAGGGCAGTTTTGAAGAGGAAGTCCGGGGCTTGACCTCGTCGCGGATCTCGCTGGTCGGCGACGATGACCTGGAACTGGACATCCGCCTCGACAACCTGTGCAACCGGCTGATCGAAAGCACCAGTGTCCCGCTCTGGAAGACGCACCTGCGTTTCGCCACCATCCTCGGCCGCCCCGATCTGCCCAAGAACGACAACCCGGTCGGTCCGCGCGGCGTTACGCAGGGACTGCACGACCTGTTCAGTGCCGCCGGCGCCAGCTCGCTCGAAAAGAAGTTCGAGCTGCTGGAAAGAATCGAGGTTTCGCTGCTCACCAGCCTTCCTGGCATCTACGGCCAGCTCGACGATTTCCTGCAGAGCATCGGCGTCGAGGTCACGCAACCGCCGATCGCCTCCGTCCAGCCCCCATCCCGGACCCCCGCCGCCAAACCGGAACCCCGGCTGAGCGCCAGTCCGGTTATGCCGGGGGCCGGCGAGCACCCGGCCAGCGCTACCCATGCCTTGCTCAGCCAGGGCGCACTCGATAACCTGATGTTCCGGCTGGACCAGATGGAACGCGGCCAGCAGAACAGTCTCGACTTTCTGACCGCGACCTCGCCCAAACTGGAAACGCTGATCCCTGAACTGTTCGGAGAAACCGGCAGCAACGAGGAAACCGCACCGCTCGTCCTGCAATCGGATGCCTTGGGCATCCCCGCCAACAGTCTTGAGGGGCAGGCCATCGACCTGACCGGTCGCTTCTTCAACAACCTGTTCAGCGACCCGGCAATTCCCGGCGTCCTCAAGGAAACCGTGGCCAAGCTGCAAGTCCGCGTCGCCCGCATTGCAGTTCGCGACCGCAGCCTGTACACCCGCGCCGACCACCCCTGCCGCCAGCTGATCGACCGCATGGCAACGCTCCTCTTCGGTCTGCCGCCGACGGTTCCCGCCTCCCACCCGGTATGCCGGCAACTGATCGAAACCTGCGACCGCCTGCGCCAGGACAACGCCGGCGACGCCTCGGCGTTCGCACTCGCTGCCGCCGAACTGGAAGCCCAGATCGGCGCCCGGCATCAGAAAATTTTCGAAGCGGCGGCGCCCTACCATCCGTTCCTGCGCCAACTCGATCGCCGCGAACAAGCGGACCGCGAAATCGGCGAGTATTACGCCAGACTGCATCTCGATTCGCTGCCCGAATTGCTGCGCAACTTCCTCGTGCAGGACTGGAAGCGCCTGCTGGAACGCGCCTGGTTCGAGCAGGGGCAGGGCGGTCCGGCCTGGCAGGAACGCACGGAAACACTGAATGCGCTGGTCTGGAGTTTCCGCCCGAAGGCCGACGGCGAACAGCGCCGGGCACTGGCGCAAAAGCTGCCGGGCGTCCTGCAGGCGATCAAGGATGGCATGGAAACGCTGGGCATCGCAGCTGAAACGCAGACGCGCATCCTCGATGCCTGCTTCGAGCTGCAGACGCGAGCCTTGCGCCCGAACGGCAGCGAGCCGCCGCCCCCGGTCGGGGCCAGCGTGGCACTGGCGGAAGTGCATCAGGGGCATGGCATCCGGCAACTGAGCATTGGCCTGCTCGAAGCTGGCAACCGCGCCCTGCACACTATCGATTACCAGCTACCACCGGCGACGGAAGGCCGCAACCCGGTGTTCAGTGCCGGCGAGTGGATGGAAATCAAGGTCGACGATGTCGATCAACAACTCTGCCTGTGCCTGCAAAGCGCCAGTACCGGACGCTGCCTGTTCTTCAATCCCGAGACCGACCTCGCGCTGGCCATTCATCCCCAACTGCTTGCCGAACAACTGAAGAAGGGCAGCGCCCGACACCTCGGTCAGCCCGGTTTGTTTGCCACGCTGCTGAGCCGGATATCTGCCTCCTAATTCATCTTCCGGTACCCCGCGAGAACGGCTTTACCTTTAAAATCGGCCTTCTCAGAAAAATATCGCGGGGTTCCAGATGAGTATCAAGAAGGTCTTGCTGCTGGGGGGCAGCGGTTTTGTCGGCACCTACATCGTCAACCGCCTGTCCCAGCGCGGCATCCAGGTCACCGTTCCGACCCGGCGGCGCGAGCGGACCAAGGCGCTGATCATGCAGCCCGGCGTCGAAATGCCGGAAGCCGACATCCATTGCCAGGAAACGCTGACTTCACTGGCGCAGGGTCAGGATGCGGTGATCAATCTGGTTGGCATCCTGCATAGCCGCGACGTCAAATTCCCCTATAGCGACGATTTTGCCCGGGCTCACGTTGAATTGCCGAAGAAGATCGTCGCCGCCTGCAAGGCGGCCGGCGTCCGCCGCCTGGTGCACATGAGCGCGCTCAAGGCAGCCCCTGATGCTCCGTCCGAATACCTGGCCTCGAAGGGCGACGGCGAAGCGATCGTCCTGGCAGCGGCCGGCGAACTCGACGTCAGTGTGTTCCGCCCGTCGGTCATTTTCGGTCTCGGTGACAGTTTCCTGAACATGTTCGCCAAGGTTCTGAAAGCCGCCCCCATTTTCCCGCTCGGTTTCGGCCACGCCCGCTTCCAGCCGGTCTGGGCCGCCGATGTCGCCGACGCCTTCGTCCACTCCCTGGAAGATACTTCGACCTTCGGCCAGGCTTATGATCTGGTCGGACCCAAGGCCTACACCTTGCGCGAACTGGTCGACTACACCGCCGGACTCACCGGCAGCCGGGCACGTATCATCGCCCTGCCGGAAGGTCTGGCCTACCTGCAAGCTGGCCTGATGTGGCTGGCACCGAAGCCGTTGATGTCGCCCGACAACCTGCGCTCGATGCAGGTCGACAGCGTCTGCGCCGGCGATTGCCATCTGCCCGCTGCTTGGCAGCCGACAGCCCTGGAAGCCATCGCGCCGTCCTACATCGCCCGCAACACGCCGAAGGGCAAGCTCGACAGCTTCCGCTTCCGCGCTGGCCGCTGAGTCGGCGACAAGGCCGTGCAGGAATACGTCGTCGGTGGCGCGGTCCGTGACGAATTGCTCGGGCGGCCCAGCGACGACCGCGATCACGTGGTCGTCGGCAGCACTCCGGCAGCCATGTTGGCGCTGGGATTCAAGCCCGTGGGCAAGGATTTCCCGGTCTTCCTGCACCCCGAAACGCACGAGGAATACGCACTGGCGCGGACCGAGCGCAAGACGGCCCCGGGCTACCACGGCTTCACTTTCCACACTGCCCCCGACGTCACGCTGGAAGAGGACCTCGCTCGCCGCGATCTAACCATCAACGCGATGGCACGCGATGCCGAGGGCAGGGTGATCGACCCATTCAACGGCCAAGGCGACCTCGCCGCCAGGGTGCTGCGCCACGTTGGCCCGGCCTTCGCCGAAGATCCCGTGCGCATCCTGCGCCTGTCCCGGTTTGCCGCGCGTTTTACCGATTTCTCGGTGGCCCCCGAGACCGTCGCCCTGATGCGAGAGATGGTCGCCGCCGGCGAAGTCGATCACCTGGTCGCCGAACGCGTCTGGCAGGAGTTGGCCAAGGGGCTGATGGAAGACAAGCCGTCGCGGATGTTCGAGGTGCTGCGCCAGTGCGGCGCGCTCGCCCGCTTGCTGCCCGAGCTCGAAGCCCTGTTCGGCGTGCCGCAACGCGCCGACTACCATCCGGAGATCGACGCCGGCATCCACACCATGATGGTCATAGACCAGGCGGCCCGCCACGATTTTCCATTGCCGGTCCGTTACGCTGCGCTCTGTCACGACCTCGGCAAGGCGCTGACCCCGGCCGACATCCTGCCTCGACATATCGGTCACGAAACCCGCAGCGTCGCTCTCTGCCAGGTGCTGGGTGAACGCCTGCGGGTACCCGGTGAATGTCGCGACCTGGCGTTGTTGATGGCCCGGCACCACGGCGCCATCCACCGCGCCGACGAACTGCGGGCGGCGACCATCGTCGAGTTGTTCGAAAAATGCGATGCGCTACGTCGCCCAACCCGTTTCGACCAGTTGCTCGATGCCTGCCTGTGCGACTACACCGGCCGTGGCGGCTGGCAAGACCGGCCGTACACCGCGCCAGCCAGACTGCATAAGGCACTCGCCGCGGTCAGCGCGATCGACGCCGGAAAAATCGCCGCCGCTAGCCCGAACCCGGGCAGCATCCCGGAGCGCATCCGCCAGGCCAGAATCGCCGCCGTCCGCCAGACCCTAGAGGAGGCGCCCGATCAGCCAGAGCAGCAATGAGAAGAGCAGGATGCTGACAAAAGGGAAGTGGTAAACCCTGCCCCGCCAGCGCAACGCGATATCGCCGGGCAGTTGCCCGAAACGGATGAAGCGCGCCAGATGCGGCGTCACCAGTCCGAGCAGGAATATCGCGACCACCAGCGTCAACAACCACTTCAGCATGAACCCGACCTCCCCGCGACCGACAAACCTGGCCGCCCCATGAACCCATGGTAAACCGATGATAAAAAAACAGAATATCGCAGGACTCGAAGTCTTTTCCTGCCTCCCCGACACGCCGACCTCCCGGCCCAACCTGCTGTTCATCCACGGCGCGTTTGCCGGTGCCTGGATGTGGACCGAGACCTACATGCCTTATTTCGCGGCCGCCGGCTATCCTTGCCACGCACTGTCGCTGCGCGGCCATGGTGACAGCGACGGTCACGACCGCATCAACTGGCTGTCGGTGGCCGATTATGTTGACGACGTCCGTATGGTGATCGAAGCGCTCGCCATCGATCCGGTGCTGCTAGGCCATTCGATGGGTGGTTTCGTCGTCCAGAAATATCTCGAACATCACGCCGCTCCGGCGGTTGCGCTGCTCTGCTCGGTCCCACCGCAAGGCCTGATTGCCGCCCAGTTTCACCTGCTGCTGCAGAAGCCCCAACTCTACCTGGAAATCAACCGCATCCTGGCCGGCAACTACACCGAAACCGATACGCTGAAGGAAGCCCTCTTCGCCGGCGAAGTCGACGAAAAGATGCTCGAAACCTGGCTGGGGCGAATGCAGAACGAATCACAGCGGGCAATCTGGGACATGTCGATGTTCAACCTTCCCAACCTCTACTGCATGCAGAAAGCGCCGATGCTCGTTGTTGGCGCCGAAATGGACGCCCTCGTGCCGGCCTTCCTCGCACAATCCACCGCCCAGACCTACGGCGAACCATGCCACATCCTGCGCGGCATGGGTCACGCGATCACGCACGAGAAAGACTGGACAAAAGGTGCGGCGCTTATCCTGAACTGGCTGGAAACGCTCAAGCCTTGACGTCGACCTGAGTGCCGAGATTTGCTGGGTTGTTGTAGGTCGGCGGCAAAGTCTGCAGCAACTGCATCGAGTTCTGTTCCTCGATATCGATCGCCTTCTTCAGAACGGCCGTGGACACGGCCATGCTGGTCTGCTCAGCGCTCATCGCCGTATTGAAACTGCCGATACCCGAAGTGTCCATGATTCTGCTCCCGCTAGCTTCTGTTAAGCGCTTCCAGTTTAGACCACTTTCTTACAAACGGCGACCCTGGTCGCCCTGGGCAAACCCCAGCAGTCCGCCGTCGATACCGCGACCAATCGCCATCACCTTGAACAACTCGCCCATTTCGTGCGGCATCAGCAATTTGCCGGCGGCGGAGGCGGCCCGGACGTAGTCCGGCGTATCACGGGGAATTGCCGCCAGCAGGTCGAGCATGCCGCAGTTGAGGAGGAATTGTCCCTGGCTCGCGTAACCCAGCAGATCGAGTCCGGCAGCATGGGCGGCGGCGATGATCGCCGTGAAATCGACATGCACCGTCACATCCTGCAAACCAGGCAGGTAGAAGGGATCGGCATGGGCGTGGTGCCGGTAGTGACACATCAGGGTGCCGGCACCGCGTTGCGGGTGGTAGTACTCGTGGCGGGGAAATCCATAGTCGATCAGGAGCAGGGCGCCGCAACCCAGTCGGTGTCCCCATTCCGCTGCCCAGGCACGCGCGGCGAGGCTGATTTCGCTCAGGTAGCCGGGTTCCAGTTCGCAACTGTCGGCAATCTCGCGCGCAGCGGCGAGCAAGGCTCCGCCGGCAGCACGTTCGTTCCACATGAAACCGCCGTCGGCATCACGGACCACGCCGCATTCGCGAATTTCGTCGCCATTCCAGCGCACCAGATGAGCCGGCAAGGCATCGAGCAATTCGTTGGCCAGCACGGCGCCGCTGAATTCGTCGGGCAGGCGATCCAGCCATTCGACCCGGGCCAGCAGATGTGGCGCCGCCCGGGCCAGCGTCTCCTGCTGCCGCTGGCGCAGATCGGCGGAGAGATCGAGGATCGCGTAGCGCTCCGGCAATTGCCCGAGGCCCTCCAGCGCCAACAGAAGATCGGCCGCCAACCGCCCGGAACCGGCGCCGACTTCAAGCACCTGCGGCACGGAAAGCGCCATGACTTGTGCAAGCTGCCGCGCCAGCGCCTCACCGAACAAAGAAGTCATCTCCGGCGCGGTGACGAAGTCGCCGGCACTGCCAAACTTGCGCGCGCCCGCCGTGTAATAGCCGAGCCCCGGCGCATAGAGCAGCATTTCCATGAAATCCGCGAACGACAGCCAGCCACCTTGCTGATCGATGGCGCGGCAGATTTCGGCTTGCAGACGGGCGCTGTGTGCGAGCGCCTCCGGAGAGGGCGCGGGAAGCTGGCTCATGGGCGGGCAAATAGCGGCATTCTAACGGCCGGCGACGCGTTCACGGGCGATCCGTGTAAACTTGCGGCCGCAACGACCGCCACTCCAACGAGCAAAGACCGCCGATCATGGATACTCCCGTCTCCGCCAACCTGCAAAAACTCCGCAAATTCCTCGAAGGTCGCACTGGCAAGGCGATCATGGACTACAACATGATCGCCGACGGGGATACCGTCCTGGTCTGTTGCTCCGGCGGCAAGGATTCCTACACCCTGCTCGCCATGCTGATGGCGCTGCAGAAGCGGGCGCCGGTTAAATTCCGCCTGATCGCCATGAACCTCGACCAGAAGCAGCCCGGATTTCCGGCCGATGTCCTGCCGGCTTACTTCGATTCGATCGGTATCGAGCACCGCATCATCGAGGCCGATACCTATTCGATCGTCAAGGACAAGATCCCCGAGGGAAAGACCACCTGCTCGCTGTGCTCGCGACTGCGTCGCGGCATCATCTACCGCACCGCCAAGGAACTCGGCGCCAACAAGATCGCGTTAGGTCACCACCGTGACGACATGGTCCACACCCTGTTCCTGAACATGCTGTTTGGCGGCAAGATGAAGGCGATGCCGCCGAAACTGGTCACCGACGACAAGGCCCATGTCGTGATCCGGCCGCTGGCTTACTGCAGTGAGAGCGATATTGCCAAGTTCGCCCGCGGCATGGCTTTTCCCATCATTCCCTGCAACCTCTGCGGCTCGCAGGAGAACCTGCAACGGCAGAAGATCAAGGAAATGATGCAGGATTGGGACCGCCGTTACCCGGGACGGACCGAATCCGTGTTCACCGCCATGCAGAACGTCGTGCCGTCGCATCTTGCCGACAACACGCTGTTCGATTTCAGCGGGCTGACGCTGGATACGCCGGTCGACGAGGGCGATATCGCCTTCGACACCGAACCGCTGGAATTCAGCGGCGCGATTCCAATTTCCCCGCTCGCCTGATGCCACGAAATGCAGTCCGTCATATAATCGGACGTCCTTTCCATCCAGTCCAGCTATGAACGCGCAGCGCCCGATCCCCGTCATCATGGTCGCCGATATCACCGGCAGCGCTTCGCTCCATCAGCGACTGGACGAACAGGAAGCGGAACGTGCCATCGACCGCTGCATCAAGCGCATGCAGCGTGCCATCGAAGCTTACGATGGCCAGTTGCTGCAGCAGGTGGGCGATGAAATCCTGGTTTCCTTTCCAACTCCGGAAGACGCCTGCCACGCGGCGGTCGACATGCATCAGCGGATCGCCGATCTGCCCCCGGTTTCCGGTCACAAACTGAGCATTCGCGTTGCCCTGCACGACAAGGGCAACGATGCGAATCAGGCGACACAACCCGAAACTCTCGCCAACCTGATGCGTATCGGCGGACACGCCCGGGGCGATCAAATTCTGTGCAGCGGCGCGATTGTTGCTGCGCTGCCGCCGAGCAGCGTCATCACCACGCAAGTGCGCCCGGATGTCAGCGACCTCTCCGAAGCGGACAACAAGTTACTGGTCTTCGAGATCAACTGGCCGGCAAAAACCGTCGCCACGCCGCAGCATCATTCGATGTTCGGGCCGCAAAATGCACCGCGGATCGCCGAACGACTCTGTCTGCGTTACCGGGGACAGGCTTACCTGATCGATTCGAAAGCGCCGGTGATCAGCCTGGGACGCGACCCCTCATGCAAGCTGCTGGTGGAGAACCGTCGCGTCTCCCGCCTGCATGCCCGAATCGAGCGCCGTGACGACGGGTATTATCTGGTCGACACCAGCACCAACGGCAGCTTCCTGACCCTGCAGGGCAGGCGGGAAATCATGGTGCGTAAGCACGAGGCCCTGCTCGACGGCAGAGGCATCATCTGCTTCGGCAGTTCGGCCAACGATACGGCCGCCGAGCGCATCGAATTCGAACACCTGTAAGCAGCGCGGCAACGCCGCTTTTCAAAGCGTTTCGTCGTTCATCACCCGGCTCTGCCGGTCAATGAAATCCTGCATCGAATCGATCCCGCGATACTGCAGGATGGTGTTGCGTACCGCCGCTTCCAGAAGTACCGCCAGGTTGCGCCCGGCGGCGACGGGAATCACCACCTTGCGCACCGGAACGCCCAGCACTTCCTGAGTCTGGGCATCGAGCGGCAAGCGTGGCGCATCTTCGGCAGCGATCGTCCGCTGCAGATGGACGATCAGCTTCAGCTTCATTTTCCGGCGCGACGCCGTTTCACCGAAGATGGTCCGGATGTTGAGCAGCCCAAGCCCACGTACCTCGAGAAAATCGCGCAACATGCCCGGGCAGCGGCCCTCGATCGTGGTCGGTGCAATGCGCGCCATTTCCACGACATCGTCGGCCACCAGGCCATGGCCGCGGGAAATCAGTTCGAGCGCCAGTTCCGACTTGCCGACCCCGGAATCGCCGGTGATCAGCACGCCCATGCCGAGCACGTCCATGAACACACCGTGCAGGCTGACCGTGTCGGCGAGGCGGGCGGAAAGATAGATGCGCAGGTGATCGATGACAGCCGAACAGTGCTTGGGCGAGAGGATCAACGGCACATCGGCCAGGCGACAGGCTTCGAGCACGAAATCAGGCGGCTTGAGTCCGTCGGCGACGATCATCGCCGGCGTCCTGGCCGACAGCAGGTCACTGAACAACTGGCCGAAACGGCGTTCGCCGATGCGCATCGCCCAGTCGTACTCGGCCTGCCCCATGACCTGCAGGCGTTCCGGGTGGATGATGTTGATGTGCCCGACGACGTCGGCGCCGTAATTGCTGGCCGCCTTCAGTTCGACCCGGCGGTCGGCGCGCTGACCGACCACCCAGTTGAACAGCAACTGCTCGCGGTTGTCCTGATATAGCTGCTCAAGGCTGATGTGGCGCACGGCGCGGAATCAGGATTTCTTGAACAGGGAGAGAACGGTCGCTACGTCGGGAGCTGCCAGCAGGGCTTCGCGGAAAGCGCGATCGGAGAAGCGTTGCGCCAGCTCGGACAGGATCTGCAGATGTTCCTCGGTCGCCTGTTCCGGTACCAGCAGGACGAAAAGCAGGGTTACCGGTCGGCCGTCCGGCGAGTCGAAGGGAATCGGCGTGGCCAGCCGGATCAGCGCACCAGCCGCCTGTTTCAGGCCCTTGATGCGGCCGTGCGGGATCGCGATACCCTGGCCGAGGCCGGTGGAGCCCAGCTTCTCACGGGCAAACAGGCTGTCGAAAATCTGCGTACGGGCCATGCCGAGACGACTTTCGAAAAGCATCCCGGCCTGTTCGAAAACACGTTTCTTGCTGCTCGCATCCAAATCAAGCAGGACCTGGTCGGCAGTCAGAATGTTGTCTAAGGGGTTCATGGGAGAGTGTTGAAGCAAAGAGACCGCAGCCGGAAACGACTGCGGTCAGGGCCGGCTTATTCGCCTTCTAGGTGCTGCGACGGCTTTTCACCACGGTGGTGATCCTGCACCTTCTGCTTGTATTTCTGGACCTGACGGTCGAGCTTGTCGAACATCGCATCGATCGCCGCGTAGAGATCGTCGCCGGCTTCCTCGACATGGATATCCTTGCCCGGCACGTGCAGGGTGACTTCCGCCTGCTGCTTGAGCTTTTCAACCGAGAGCACGACGCTGACGCCGGTAACCTTGTCGAAGTGACGCAGGACGGGTTCCAGCTTGTTCTCGACGTATTCGCGCAGCGCCGGGGTGACTTCAATGTGATGACCGCTGATTTGCAGATTCATTTTTTCTCCTCTCTCTACAGGGTCTTTCGTAAATTGACCGGCGGGATGTTCAACGATTCGCGGTATTTGGCGACCGTGCGTCGGGCAACGACGATTCCCTGCTGGCCTAGTATTTCGGATAATTGACTATCCGACAAGGGCTTCTTGCCATCCTCGGCCGAAATCAATTGCTTGATCAGGGCACGGATGGCGGTGGCAGAACAGGCACCGCCAGTATCGGTGGATACGTGGCTGCCAAAGAAGTATTTGAGCTCGAAAATTCCCCGCGGCGTCGCCATGTACTTCTGGCTCGTGACGCGTGAAATGGTCGATTCGTGGAGACCGAGCAGGTCGGCGATCTCGCGCAGGACCAGCGGCCGCATCGCGACTTCGCCGTGCTCGAAGAACTGGCGCTGGCGGTCGACGATGGCCTGGGTGACGCGGTGGATGGTCTCGAAACGCTGCTGGACGTTCTTGATCAGCCAGCGCGCTTCCTGCAGCTGGCCGCTCAGGTTGCCGTTGCCGCGCCGCTGCTTGGCGAGGATTTCCGCGTACAAACGGTTGATACGCAGGCGAGGGTAGGCATCGGGGTTGATGTAGGCCGTCCACTTGCCCTTGAGTTTCTTGACGATGACATCGGGCGTGATGTAACGGGCTTCAATCTGCGAATAGCCGGCAGCCGGCCGCGGATTGAGGCTGGTGATCAGCTCGTGGGCGCCCTTGAGGATTTCGTCGTCGCAACCGGTGAGCCGGCGGATCCGCGCAAAGTCACGGGCAGCCAGGAGTTCCAGGTGCTTGTCGGCGATGGCCATGGCCAGCGTCCGCTCGGCGCAATCTTCCTCGACCTTGAGCTGCAGCAGCAGACACTCGCGCAGATCGCGGGCGCCAACACCGGTCGGATCGAAGTTCTGGATGTGGCGCAGGGCGATGTCGAGTTCTTCGAGTTCGACTTCGTACTCGGCGGGCAGCGTTTCCCAGAGTTCCTCGAGCGGCGTCGCCAGGTAACCGTCGTCGTCGAGCGCCTCAATCAGGAAACGGACCAGACTGCGATCGCGTTCCGACATCTGGGTCATCCCCAGTTGCCAGCCGAGATGCTCGCGCAAGCTGACATTGGCCGCGTGACTGTCCTGCGGGTCGGTATCGTCGTCCTCGTCGCGCCCGGCGCCGGTAAAGGTGCCGGCATCGCTCGACCAGCGGTCGTCGTCGACGTCGTCAGGCGTCATCGGCGGCTCGCCCTGGACGTCCTCGCGGCTTTCCGGCGCAGCAGTGTTATCCGTCTGGCTCGTCTTGTCCGGTGAATCGAATTGCTGGGCGGCCGCGTACGATTCCGTCGGGCCGTCGTCGTCACGCTCCAGCATCGGATTTTCCAGCAGGTAGCGTTCGATCTCCTGCTGCATCTCGACCGTCGACAGTTGCAGCAGCTTGATCGACTGCTGCAGTTGCGGCGTCAGGGCGAGATGTTGCGAGAGTTTGAGCTGGAGAGCCGGTTTCATTGCGGAAATGGTCTGGTCACGAAGAGGTCAAAGCCGGAAATGTTCACCCAGATATACCTTGCGCACGCTTTCGTTGTCGACAATTTCTTCCGGCCGTCCAGAAGCCAGGACATGGCCGGCATTGATGATCACCGCGTGATCGCAGATGCCGAGGGTCTCGCGAACATTATGGTCGGTAATCAGGACGCCGATGCCGCGTTCCTTGAGGAAACGGATGATTTTCTGGATTTCCAGCACGGCGATCGGGTCGACACCGGCAAAGGGTTCGTCGAGCAGAATGAAGCGCGGGTTGGTCGCCAGCGCCCGGGCAATCTCGACGCGCCGCCGCTCGCCGCCGGAAAGCGCCGCCGCATTGACGTGGCGGACATGGCCGATGTGCAGTTCGCTCAACAACTCCTCAAGACGGGCAGCGATCTCGGTGGGCGACAGCTTCTGCAGTTCGAGCACCGCCTGGATGTTTTCCTCGACGTTCAACTTGCGGAACACCGACGCTTCCTGTGGCAGATAGGAGAGCCCGAGCCTAGCGCGGGCATGCATCGCCTGATGCGTCAGGCGCTCCTCGTCGATATAGACCTCGCCGCCGTCGGCGACCACCAGCCCGACGACCATGTAGAAGCAGGTAGTCTTGCCGGCGCCGTTCGGGCCAAGCAGACCGACCACCTCACCTGACCTGACTTCGAAGGAAACATCCTCGACGACGGTCCGCGCCTTGTAGCGCTTCTTGAGGTTATGGGCGGACAGGGTGGCTGACGGCAGGCTCATTCGTCTTCGACTCCACGCAGGACATGGCGGATCGCTTCATGGGAAAAGCCGCGATACTGCAGGAAACGCGTCTGTTTTGCACGCGCTTCCGGTGTTTCCGGCGGCTGACCGAACTTCCTGGCCCAGATTGCCCGGCAGCGCTCTACTTCATCGCCCGCTTCCGGCAGCGCCGCTTCGATCTCGCTCTCGCCGATACCGCGCTGCTTCAGTTCCTGCCGCAGACGGGCATTGCCGTAGCGCCCGGCATGGGCGACCACGCGTTGCCTGGCATAGCGATCGTCGGACAGCAGCCCCTGCTGCTCCAGGGCATCGAGCACCGCCAGCAGCGCCTCGCCGGACTCGGCCTGGGTGGCCAGTCGGGCATGCAGTTCGGCCCGGCTGTGCTCCCGCCGGGCCAGAAGTTGCAGGGCGCGATTGCGCAGTTCAGTCATCTCCAGCGGCGGAACGGGTCGGCTTGAGCACCTTGGCGGCGGCGGCCTCGCGGATCTTGGCCTCGATTTCGCGGGCGGTTTCCGGATGGCTGCGCAGGAACTCGCGCGCATTGTCCTTGCCCTGACCGATCTTCTCGCCCTGATAGGCATACCAGGCGCCGGACTTGTCGATCAGCTTGTGGGCGACGCCCATCTCGACGATCTCGCCCTCGCGGGAAATGCCCTCGCCGTAGAGGATGTCGAAGATGGCTTCGCGGAACGGGGGCGACACCTTGTTCTTGACCACCTTGACCTTGGTCTCGTTGCCGATCACCTCGTCGCCCTTCTTGATCCCGCCGATGCGACGGATGTCCATGCGCACCGAGGCGTAGAACTTGAGCGCGTTGCCGCCGGTGGTGGTTTCCGGCGAGCCGAACATGACGCCGATCTTCATCCGGATCTGGTTGATGAAGATGACCAGGGTATTGGTTTTCTTGATGTTGGCGGTCAGCTTGCGCAGCGCCTGCGACATCAGTCGGGCATGCAGGCCGACCATCTGGTCGCCCATCTCGCCTTCGATTTCGGCGCGCGGGGTGAGGGCGGCGACCGAGTCGATGACGATGATGTCAACCGAACCGGAGCGTACCAGCATGTCGGCGATCTCCAGCGCCTGCTCACCGGTGTCCGGCTGCGAAATCAACAGGTCGCCGACATTGACGCCGAGCTTCTGCGCGTATTGCGGATCGAGGGCATGTTCGGCATCGATGAAGGCAGCAACGCCGCCCAGCTTCTGCATCTCGGCGACGACCTGCAGACAGAGCGTGGTTTTGCCCGACGACTCCGGACCGTAGATCTCGACGACACGACCGCGCGGCAGACCACCGACGCCGAGCGCCAGATCGAGCCCGAGCGAGCCGGTCGACACGACCTGAATGCCTTCGTCGATCTCGGCATCGCCCATCTTCATGATGGAGCCCTTGCCGAACTGCTTTTCGATTTGTTGCAGCGCTGCGGCGAGCGCCTTTGCCTTGTTGTCGTCCATGTTCTTACCTCGAAACGTTGAGCGGATTATGGCACAGGGGCCAGGGATGGAACAAAAATTGCTGGCTGCATCATGATGCGCCATCGGCAGCGAACATGCCAATGGCAAATCGATTCGCTGCCGAATGCCACACTCAGGGGTGTATGCTTTGCGCCCCTGCCTGACGGACAGTATTTACTGTACAACTATACAGTATATCGATCATGAAATATCGTCTTCTCCGCTACCTGATCCCGACCTTGCTCGGTCTTTCCATTCTCGCCGCCCAGGCTCGTCCGGCAAGCTGGCACCGCTGGTTCAGCAAGATCGACGGGACGACAGTCTGCCTGCAGACCTCGCCTGGTAGCGGCTGGACTTATGGCGGTGGGCCGTTCCGCGACGCCCGCTGCAGCATCCCGGACCGCCGTTCCTGAACATGCAGGCTTACTGCCCACCCACCGAAGATCCCGTCGTCCTCCATGTCGACGACCAGTTGCTGGTCGTCGACAAGCCGAGCGGACTGCTTTCCGTGCCCGGTCGCGGCGCCGACAAGCAGGACTGCGTGATCAGCCGCCTGCAACGCAACTGGCCTGAGGCGATGATCGCCCACCGCCTCGACATGTCCACTTCCGGCCTCCTCGTCGTCGCCCGCGGTGAAGCGGTGCAGCGCGAGATGTACCGCCTGTTCCGCGAGCGGGCGGTGGACAAGCGCTACGTCGCCGCCGTCGCCGGCCTGATCGCCGACGATGCGGGCGAAATCGACCTGCCGCTGATCTGCGACTGGCCGAACCGACCCCGGCAAATGGTCAGCCACGAAATGGGCAAGCCGTCGCTGACGCGTTTCCGGGTCATTGCCCGCAACCCGGCGCTGGACGCAACGGTCGTCGAACTGGAGCCGGTGACCGGCCGCTCGCACCAGTTGCGCGTCCATCTGGCGGCGCTCGGCCACCCCATCCTCGGCGACGATCTGTACGCCGGCGCAGCCGCCAACCGGGCGGCACGACTGCTGCTGCACGCGGCAGAAATTGCCTTCCCGCACCCGGCGGATGGGCGACCGGCAAATTTTCGCTGCCCGGCGCCATTTATCGCGCTGGAAAAAGCCGCAATAACCTTATAATTCCGCGCATTTTCAACCCCTTGCCGTAGTCGACCCGCCATCATGCTGATCTGGTTCGTCGTCATCTATCTCGCCGTTTCCATCGGCATCGGCCTCTACGCCGCAACCCGGGTACACAATGCCCGCGACTACATCGTCGCCGGCCGCAACCTGCCGTTTCCCATCGTGCTGGCGATGGTCTTCGCCACCTGGTTTGGTGCCGAAACCGTACTCGGCATTTCCGCGACCTTCATCGACGAAGGATTCCGCGGCCTGATTTCCGACCCGCTCGGCGCCTCGATCTGCCTGATGCTGTTCGGCCTGATCTTCGCCAAACGGCTTTACCGCCTGAACCTGCTGACCCTCGGCGACTTCTTCCGGGTCCGCTTCAACCGCAAGGTCGAAGTCGCGCTATCGACGGCCATCATCATTTCCTACCTCGGCTGGGTTGGCGCCCAGATGGCTGCCCTCGGCCTGGTCTTCAACGTCCTCAGCGACGGTGGCATCTCGCTCACCCAGGGCACCCTGATCGGCGCCGGCGTCGTCCTGCTGTACACGCTGTTCGGCGGCATGTGGTCGGTGGCGATGACCACCTTCGTGCAGATGATCGTCATCGTCCTCGGCCTGCTTTACGTCACCTGGCTGGCCGGCGACATGGCCGGCGGTTTTTCGGCCGTCGTCGGCAAGGCGGCGGCCGACGGCAAGTTGAATTTCCTGCCCAGCGCCGACCTGCTCGACATCGTCTCCTGGATCGCCGCGCTGCTCACCATGGCGCTCGGCTCGATCCCGCAGCAGGACGTCTTCCAGCGGGTCAACGCGTCGAAGAACGAATGGGTCGCGGTCTGGGGCACCACGCTGGGCGGTGCGTCCTATTTCCTGTTCGCCGCTGTCCCGCTCTTCCTTGCCTATTCGGCGACGCTGATCGATCCGGCACTGGTGACGCGGCTGATGGCCGAGGATTCGCAACTGATTCTGCCGCAACTGATCATCCAGTACATGCCGATCGGCGCCCAGATCATCTTCTTCGGCGCCTTGCTCTCGGTGATCATGAGTACTGCTTCCGGCACGCTGCTGGCACCGGCCGTCACCTTCTCCGAAAACATCCTGCGCGGCCACTACCCGCAGATGACCGACCGCCAACTGCTGCTCGCCACGCGTGCCGCCGTCATCGTGTTCACCGGCATGGTCGCCACCTACGCCATTTCGTCCAACGCCACCATCCACCACATGGTCGAAAGCGCTTACCGGATCACCCTGTCCGGCGCCTTCGTCCCGCTGTTCGCCGGCCTCTTCTGGAAGCGGGCCAACAACCTCGGCGCCGGCCTGGCGATCGTTCTCGGCATCGGTACCTGGCTGTTCCTGGAAATCTTCGTTCCGGAAGGCGACATCGAGCCGCAACTGTACGGACTGATCGCCAGTACCATCGGCATGTTGCTCGGCGCCTGGCTCGGTTCCCGTCCAGGCCTCGAGAAAACCACGCAAGGCTGACGTAATCCCCGACTGCGCCTAGAATTCAGCCATGTTCCAACATGGCCGACGACCGCTCATCCTCGCCCGCTACCTGGCACTCGCCTGGTGCGGGCTGATTGTTTATGGCAGCCTGCATCCCTTTGCCGGCTGGCGGGACAACGGCGTTTCGCCGTGGATCTTCCTCGAAGGCGACTGGCCGCGTTACTGGACGGTCTTCGATCTCGCCGCCAACGTCGCGGTATACCTGCCGCTCGGTTTCTTCGTCGCCCTGGCGCTGTACCGTCTGCCCGGCCGCTTTACCGCGGTCTGCTGCGCCGTGCTCTTGGGCGGCATGCTCAGCCTTGGCCTCGAAACGCTGCAGAACTGGCTGCCCAGCCGCATTCCGTCGAACCTCGACCTCGCCTGCAACACGCTGGGTAGCCTGTGCGGCGCGATCTGGGCGCATCATGTCGGTCCGAAGGTTTTCGCCCGCCTCGATGCTGCCGCCCACCGCCTGCTGGCGCCGGCGGCACACGGCGAACTCGGACTGACCCTGCTCGGTCTCTGGCTGATGGTGCCGCTGTCGCCGGAAACCCTGCTGTTCGGCGCCGGCGATCTACGCCAGTGGTTCGCTTTCGAGCCGCTGCTGCCGTTTTCAGCGGATCACCACACCATCGTCGAAACCGGTGTCGTCGCCTGCAACGCGCTGGCCGTCGGCCTGATCCTGCGCCGCTTGCTGGCCCGGGCATCGACCGCCTACCTGCTGGTACCGTTGTTCCTGCTCTGCGGCCTGGTCGTCCGCATGCTCGGCGCAGCCATTCTGATCGGCCCGGAAGAAGCCATGGCCTGGCTCACCCCGGGCGCCCGCCAGGGCCTGCTGATCGCCGCCGCCAGCCTGGCCGTGAGCTTGTGGCTGCCGCCCAGGTTCAGCCTGCCGCTGGCCGTCGTCGCCTTGCTGGCGGGCACGCTGCTGGTCAACACGGCGCCGGCCAACCCGTATTCCGAAGCCGCTCTCGCCGCCTGGCGCCAGGGCCACTTCCTGAATTTCAACGGACTGACCCGGTTGGTGGCAAGCTCCTGGCCCATCCTGACGCTTCCCTTCCTGTTGCTGGCCATGCGCAACGGAACGGGTCGTTCCATGTGAAACCGGCGCCGCTCTTTATAATCCAACAACAAGGAGGTTTCCCCCAATGAGCTATTTCCAGCACCACGTATTCATCTGCACCAACCAGCGCGAAAACGGCGAGGCCTGCTGCAACAACGTCGGCGGCAGCGCGGCTTTCGCCTACGCCAAGGACCGCATCGGCGCACTGAAGAAGAACGGCCCCGGCGCCGTGCGCATCAACAAGGCCGGCTGTCTCGGCCGTTGCGACCAGGGACCGGTGATGGTCGTCTATCCCGAAGAGACCTGGTACGGCTTCGTCGATAACGAGGACGTCGAGGAAATCATCCAGGAACACCTGATCAACGGACGCGTCGTCGAACGCCTGAAGCTATGAGAGCCCCCGAAGAAAAGATCAACGTTGCCGGCCCGGCCGGCAACATCGAAATCATCATGGAACGCCCGGACGCGCCGCGCGGCATCGCGTTGATCGCGCATCCACACCCGATCGGCGGCGGCGCCAACACCAACAAGGTCGCCTACACGCTGGCCAAGACTTTCGTCAGCCTGGGTTACGCCGCCTTCCGTCCGAACTTCCGTGGCGTCGGCGGCACGCAAGGCGTGCACGACGAGGGCAGGGGAGAGACCGACGACCTGCTCGCCGTACTGCACGACGCCAAGCTGCGTTGCGGCGACATCCCGGTCGCCCTGGCCGGCTTCTCGTTCGGTGCCTACTGCCAGACGCGCGTCGCCAGGCGCCTGGAGGAAAGCGGTCACCCGGCGCAGCGCCTGGTCCTGGTCGGCACCGCTGCCGGCTACGTCGAAGGCACGCGCCAGTACGACACCGAAGCGGTACCGCACGACAGCATCGTCATCCACGGATCAAACGACGAGACGGTGCCGCTGGCCAACGTCTTCGCCTGGGCGCAGCCGCTCGACCTGCCGGTGGTCGTCGTCCCCGGCGCCGACCATTTCTTCCACCGGCGGCTGCACCAGATCCGCGACATCGTCACCCGCGCATGGCGGCACTAAACGTTTCCGGACTGCGCAAACGCTACGGCGACAACGAGGTCGTCGCCGGGCTGTCGTTCGCCGTCGAACCCGGCACCTGCTTCGGCCTGCTCGGCCCCAACGGTGCCGGCAAGACGACGACGCTGCGCCTCTGCCTCGGCCTGACCGCGCCGGACGGCGGCACGATCACCCTGGCCGGCCGGCCGATTCCAGCCGAAGCGCAGCAGGCAAGGGCCAAAGTCGGCGTCGTGCCGCAGTTCGACAACCTCGACCCGGACTTCACCTGCGCCGAAAACCTGCGCGTCTTCGGCCGCTATTTCGGGCTCAAGGATGCCGAGGTACGTGCCCGCATCCCGACGCTGCTCGATTTCGCCAGCCTGGCGAACAAGGCCGACGCGAAAATCGCCACCTTGTCCGGCGGCATGAAACGGCGCCTGACCCTGGCCCGGGCGCTGGTCGCCGACCCCGACATCGTCTTCCTCGACGAGCCGACCACCGGTCTCGACCCGCAGGCCCGTCACCTGATCTGGGAACGCCTCAAGCAACTGAAATCGGCCGGCAAGACGCTGATCCTGACCACCCATTTCATGGACGAGGCGGAGCGCCTGTGCGACCGCCTGATCGTCATCGACCACGGGCGCAAGATCGCCGAAGGCAGCCCGCGCGAACTGATCGCCACGCACATCGAACCACAGGTGATCGAGGTCTTCGACGAGGCCGCCGGCAAACTGCCGGCCTTCGTAGACGCCCACCGCCAGCACGCCGAACGCGTCGAGGCCAGCGGCGAGACCGCCTTCTTCTACTGCCGCGACGCCCAGCCGCTGCTCGCCGCACTGGCCACCGCCGACGGCCTGCGCTATCTGCACCGCGCCGCCAATCTGGAAGACGTCTTCATCAAGCTGACCGGCCGCGAACTGCGCGATTAGCCGATCAGCACCTCGACCGCCGCCGCAAAATCGTCAACGATCAGCGCCGGGCGGATTTCCGGATGCGTCTCGTCGCCCGGACGAAATTTGCCGCTGCGCACCAGGATGGCGGCAATACCCGAGTCCTGCGCGCCGCCGATGTCGTCGGCGAGATCGTCGCCGATCAGCACCGCGTAGCCGGCGCTGACGCCAAGCTCGGCGAGCGCCGCGGCAAAGAAGGCCGGCGCCGGCTTGCCGACAACCTCGGCGCGGACGCCGGCCGAATATTCCAGCCCGGCGACGAAGGCGCCCATGTCCAGTGCCAGCCCGTCCGGCTCCATGAAATAGCGGTTGCGCGCCATCGCCAGCAGCGGCACGCCCTGCATCAGCAGGCGGAAGGCATGGTTGAGACCGGCATAGCTGAAGTGTTCTCCCATGTCGCCGAGAACGACAACGTCCGGCTCGGGGTGACTGGCGCCCATCTCCTCGGCGATGTTCGGATGCACCATCCAGTGCGGGCGCAGGCCACGCTCGCGAACCAGGGTGCGGGCGGCCAGCGCGGCGGTCTGAATCTCGCCGGCGGCGAGCGTGAAACCCATCCGGCACAGCTTGGTGAACAGCACGCTGCCCGGCGTGCGCGTGGTATTGGTCAGGAAACGCAGCGCCAGACCGCTGCCGCGCAGCCTGGCCAGTGCCGCCACAGCGCCAGGCAGGGCAGCGTCGCCGGTATGCATGACGCCGGCCAGGTCGATCAGGACAGCTTTCGGATGAGTTGGCAATGGCATCGTCTTCTCCCGCGCGGCGTGAAAATGCATCATAGGCGATGACCGCGGCAAGCGCGAAAAGTTTGCCGCGCGGCGCGGTAGAATGCGCATTCCGCCCTCCCGGCCCGCACCATGTCTGCATCCTCCCTCGCCGTCACCGGCTGGTTCCCCGTCTGGCAGCGCAACTTCCTGGTCTGGCGCAAGCTCGCGCTGCCTTCCATCCTCGGCAACCTGGCCGATCCGCTGATCTACATGCTCGGCCTCGGCTACGGCCTGGGCGCCATGCTGCCGGAAATCGGCGGCCAGCCCTACATCGCCTTCCTCGCCGCCGGCACGATCGGCGCCTCGACGATGAACGCCGCCACCTTCGAAGCGCTCTATTCGTCGTTCTCACGCATGCACGTGCAGAAGACCTGGGACGCCATCCTCAACACGCCGCTCGGCCTGACCGACGTCGTCGCCGGCGAACTGTTCTGGGCGGCGACCAAATCCTTCTTCTCCGGCTGCGCCATCCTCGTCGTCGTCACCGTCATGGGCCTCACCCACGGGCCGCTGGCGCTTCTCATCCTGCCGGCCATCGTCCTCACCGGGCTGGCTTTCGCCGCGCTCGGCCTGATCTGGAACGCGCTGGCACCGTCCTACGATTTCTTCATGTACTACTTCACGCTGTTCATCACGCCGATGACGCTGATTTCCGGCGTCTTCTTCCCGACCGACCAGCTACCGCCGTGGCTCGCCGCCGTCGGCGGCTGGCTGCCGCTGGCCCAGGGTGTCGCGCTGATCCGTCCGCTGCTCGCCGGGCAATGGCCGGCCGACCCGGCGCTGCACGTCGGCGTGCTGCTGGCGACCAGCGCCGTCGCCTTCGCCATCGCCCTGCGCCTGACCCGGCGCCGCCTGCTCAAGTAGAATTCGCCGATGGAAAACCTGCTCATCCTGACCAACTGTCCCGACGAAGCCGTCGCCAACGCCATCGCCCTGGCCGTCGTCGAAGAAGGTCTCGCCGCCTGCGTCAACCTCCTGCCGCGTGTGCAGTCGATCTACCGCTGGCAGGGCGTCGTCGAATCGGCATCGGAGGTTCCGTTGCTGATCAAGGCGAGCGCGGCAAACTACCCGGCGCTCGAACAACGGATCGCCGAACTGCATCCCTACGAGCTTCCCGAGATCATCGCCCTGCCCATCACGCGGGGCTTGCCGGCCTATCTGAACTGGCTGGCGGAAAAACCCGTCCAATGACCATGCGCCTCCTGTTCCTTCTCTTCGCCTTCCTGGCTTCCTGCGTCCACGCCCAGGAATTCCTCGATCCGGCCGTCGCCTTCAAGGCCACGGCGCGGGCGCTCGACGGCCGGACGGTCGAGGTCAGTTACGAAATTGCCGCCGACTACTACCTGTACAAGGACAAGTTCCGCGTCCGCGCCGCCGATGAAACGATCGTCCTCGGCCCGCTGCAACTGCCGCCAGGCAAGGAAAAGCAGGACGAGAACTTCGGCCGGGTCGAGGTCTATTACAAGACGGTGCACTTCCGCGTCGCCGTCGAGCGCAACAGTTCCGGGGCCTTGCCGCTGACCCTCGACCTCGTCTCGCAGGGCTGCGCCGATGCCGGCGTCTGCTATCCGCCGCAGACGCAGACGGTACTGCTCAACCTGCCCGACCCGGACAGCACGCCGGCCGCGCCGGCGCTGGGCGAAACGCCGTCGACCGCCGCCGGTGACGAAAGCGGGATGATCGCCGAGACGCTGAAAAACGCCGGTTTCTGGACCAGCCTGGCGCTTTTCTTCGTCGCCGGCCTCGGTCTCTCGCTGACCCCCTGCGTCTTCCCGATGATCCCCATCCTCTCCGGCATCATCGCCGGCCAGGGCCACCGGGCGTCGAAGGGCAGGGGATTGGCGCTGTCGCTCGCCTACGTGCTGGGCATGGCGGTCACCTACGCCGCCGCCGGCATCGCCGCCGGTCTGACCGGCACGCTGCTCTCGGCAGCGCTGCAGAATGTCTGGGTGCTGGGCGGTTTCGCGCTGGTCTTCGTGATCCTCTCGTTCTCGATGTTCGGCTTCTACGAACTGCAGCTACCGACCTCGCTGCAGAGCAAACTTTCGGAAGAAACCGGCCACCTGCAGGGCGGACGCGGCATCGGCGTCTTCCTGATGGGCGCGCTGTCGGCGCTGATCGTCGGCCCCTGCGTCGCCGCGCCGCTCGCCGGCGCGCTGCTCTACATCGGCCAGACCGGCGACGCGCTGTTCGGCGGCGTCGCCCTCTTCGTCATGGCGCTCGGCATGGGCGCGCCGCTGATCGCCGTTGGCGTCGCCGGCGGTTCGCTGCTGCCCAAGGCCGGGCCGTGGATGGAAGGCGTCCGTCGGGCCTTCGGCGTGCTGCTGCTGGCCACCGCGCTGTGGCTGCTGTCGCCGGTGATCCCGGCGCTGGCCAGCATGTTCGGCTGGGCGGTGCTGCTCATCGTCCCCGCCATCTACCTGCACGCGCTCGATCCGCTGCCGCCGCACGCCCGTGGCTGGCAGCGCTTCTGGAAAGGCATCGGCATCCTCATGCTGCTCACCGGCGCCGCTCTGCTGGTCGGCGCCCTGGCCGGCGGCCGCGACCCGCTGCAACCGCTGGCCGGCCTGCGCGGCAGCGCGATCGCCGCCGAAACGCCGACCCTGCCGTTCCAGAAAGTCGCTTCGCTGGCCGAACTCGACGCCCGCCTGGCGAGCGCCGGGCAACCGGTGATGCTCGATTTCTACGCCGACTGGTGTGTCTCGTGCAAGGAAATGGAGAAATTCACCTTCAGCGACCCGGCGGTGCGCCAGAAGCTCGCCGGTTTCCTGCTGCTGAAGGCCGACGTCACCGCCAACAGCCCCGACGACAAGGCGCTGCTCGCCCGCTTCGGCCTGTTCGGACCGCCCGGGATCATCTTCTTCGATCCGGCGGGTCAGGAAATCAAGGGCGTAAGGGTCGTCGGCTTCCAGGACGCCGAACGCTTCCTCGCCAGCCTGAACCGCGTAAGCGGCTAAGGCGCATCGTGCATCGCTGGCTGCCGTTCGCCCTGCTTGCCGCGCTCGGCGGCTGCTCGCTGTTCGACAGCGAGAAGGAAGGACCGGCGCTGCCGCCGGACATGGCGTACCAGGCCAAGGGCAAGACCGCCTCGGCCTGGCCGGAAACCCTGGAGCGCGACGAGCGGCTACGCCGCATCGTCCGCCTGATTCCCGCCCGCGCCAGGGATCGCCAGGGCTGGGCGGAAGACCTGCACACCGCCTACGAGCACCTCGGCGTGCCGCACGCCACCCAGACCTATTGCGCGGCGATCGCCATCATCGACCAGGAGTCGAGTTTCCAGGCCGATCCGCCGGTCCCCGGCCTGCCCCGCATCGTCCGCCGCGAGCTGGCCGAACGCGAGGAGCGCTACCGCATCCCGAAGCTGGTGGTCGATACGGCCTTGCGCAAGACCTCGCCCGACGGCCGGACCTACGAAGCGCGGATCGCCGCCCTGAAGACCGAGACCCAGCTCAACGCGCTGTTCGAGGACATGATCGGCGAACTGCCGTTCGGCCGGAAACTGCTCGGCGGCTTCAACCCGGTACGCACCGGCGGACCGATGCAGGTATCGATCGAGTTCGCCGAACAGCACGTGCGCCAGCGCAAGTACCCGTATGCCTACGAGGGCAAGCTGCGCAACGAGGTGTTCACCCGGCGCGGTGGCGTCTATTTCGGCGCCGCCATCCTGCTCGATTACGCGGTGCCCTACGATCGCATCGTCTATCGCTTCGCCGACTTCAACGCCGGCCGCTACAGCAGCCGCAACGCCGCCTTCCAGGCGGCGCTGGGCGGGCTGACCGGCCGCAAACTCGGGCTCGACGGCGACCTGCTGCGCTACGATGAAGGCAAGCCCTCCGCCACGCCGAGCGAGGTGGAAACGCTGACCCTCGAACTCGCCGACCGACTCGACATGAGCCGGCCGCAAATCCGCCGCGATCTGCTGCTGGAAAAGAACGAAGCCTTCTCGCGCAGCCCGCTTTTCCTCAAGGTCTTCGAACTGGCCGAAGCCGATGCCGGCAAGACGCTGCCGCGCCAGATACTGCCGGAAATCCAGCTAAAGAGTCCGAAGATCACCCGCAAGCTGACCACCGGCTGGTTCGCCAAACGGGTCGAAGACCGCTACCTCGGCTGCCTCGGCCGCGGCCGGCGTTTCCAGCGCTGACCCGGCGATGCCCGGCGCCACCCTGTTCGCCTTCCTGCGCCGGGTCGCCGTCGCCTTCTACCGCAACCAAGGCTTCCTGATGGCCGGCGCGCTCGCTTACTACGCGCTGCTCTCGCTGCTGCCGCTACTGATCCTCAGCATCATCGGCCTCTCGCAACTGGTCGAACCCGCCCTCCTGCTCGACGCCATCGGCCGCAACCTCGACTGGCTGCTGCCCAACCAGGCCGGACTGCTGCTCGCCGACGTCAGCGCCTTCCTCGATCATCGCGGCTCGATCGGCGTGACCATGTTCGGCACTCTCCTGTTCTTCAGCGCTTCCGCCTTCTCGGTGCTGGAGAAGGCGCTGGCGGTGATCTTCACCCATCGCGGCGAGCGCCGGCCGCGCCATTTCCTGGTCTCGGCGGTGCTGCCCTATCTGCTGGTCCCGATGCTGGTGCTGACCGTGCTGCCGCTCACCCTCGGCGTCAGCGCGCTGCAGGCGCTGGGGGATCGCGAGCTTTTGCTGTTCGGCGACAGCCGCTCGCTCGCCAGCGTCGCCGACATCCTGTTGCCGCTGCCCGGCATCGTCCTCGTCGGCTGCGTGCTCGGCCTGCTCTACCTGATCGTGCCGGTCGGTCGCACCCGCCTGGCGCACGCCTTCATCGGCGGCTTCGCCGGTGCCCTGCTGTGGGAAATCGTCCGCCACGGGCTGGCCTGGTACTTCGCCTCGGCATCGCGCATCGGCGTCGTCTACGGTTCGCTCGCCAGCACCGTCGTCCTTCTCTTCAGCCTCGAAGCCGCCGCCATCCTGCTGCTGCTCGGCGCCCAGGTGATCGCCGAGCTCGAGCAAGGCGGCTACGCGGCCGGCAAGGCTTGCTAGCAGCCTAAAACTGCCCTCGTCTCCCACATTTTTCGCTGCGACCCATCAAGTCCGACAGGCTGCTAGAATCGGCCGCATCCGGTTACCCGCGACGCTCACCGCCATGCGCTTTTCCCGGCTCTACCTGAACCGCCTGCAGACGCCGCCGGCGCACGCCGACACCGTCGTCGTCATCGACGTGCTGCGCTCCTTCACTTCGGCCGCCGTCGCCCTGGCCAACGGCGCGGCGGCGATTCACCCGGTAGATGGCGCCGCAGCCGCTGCCGCCTTGACCGCGCGCCTGCCCGGCGCGCTGTCGATCGGTGCCGTCGGCGGCGGCGATCCGATTCCCGGTTTCGATTTCGGCAATTCGCCTTCATGCCTCGCCGCCGCTCGCTTCGCCGGCCGTCCGGTGGTGATGAGCACCGCCGCCGGCGTGCGTGGCTTGCAGCGCTTTCACGGCGCCAGCCGGCTGTTCGCCGCCAGCCTGGTGTGCGCCGCCGCCACCGTGGCGGCAATCCGGGCCAGCGCCGCGCAGGAAGTCTGCTTCGTCATCACCGGCGAATGGGTAGACCGCGACGGCGACGAGGACATCGCCTGCGCCGACTACATCGAAACCCTGCTCGACGGCGCGCAGCCGGACCCGGCGAGCTACGCCCGGCGCGTGCGCGAATCGGATTTCGGCCGCCGTTTTGGCGACCCCAGATGGCCGAACCTGCCGCTGGCCGACCTCGAAATATGCGCCAGCGTCGACCGCTACGACTTTGCGCTACCGGTCCACCGCGAGGACGGCCAACTCGTCATCCGCTGACGGCGACGACGGTATCCCACGCGAAGCGGGCGATCAGCACGCCGACCACGAGCAGGAAGACGATGCGGATGAAGCCGCTGCCATGGCGCAGCGCCAGCCAGGTCCCGGTCGCCGATCCGGCGACATTGGCGAGCGCCATGCCGACCGCCAGCCCGAGCAGGAGGTGACCGGCCGGCACGAAGAAGGCGAGGGCGGCGACATTGGTCGCCACATTGACCACCTTGGCGCCGGCCGAGGCATGCAGGAAATCGAAGCCGAAGAAGCGGATGAACAGGAAAATCAGGAAACTGCCGGTTCCCGGTCCGAAAAAACCGTCGTAGAAACCGATCACGCCACCGAGCAGGACCGCGTAGAGCAGTTCGCGGTGGCCGCTGTGGGCTGGCCGGTGCAACTGGCCGAAGTCTTTTTTCCACAAGGTATAGGCGGCGGCGAAGATGAGCAGCACGAGGATCAGCGGCCGCACCGCCTCCTTCGGCAACCAGGCGACCGCCGCCGCGCCGGCGTAGGAAAGGGCGAAGGCGGCGGCCGCCGCCGGCAGGATGGTACGCCACGGCATGTTAACGCGCCGGGCGTAGCGCCAGGCAGCATTGGCGGTACCGAAGACGCTGGCGAACTTGTTGGTACCGAACAGCGTCGCCGGCGCCACACCGGGCTGGGCGGCAAACAGCGCCGGGATCTGGATCAGGCCGCCGCCGCCGACCACGGCATCGACCAGGCCGGCGACGAAGGCGGCCAGGATGAGCCAGCCGAGCGGGGAAAAAATCAGTTCCATGAGAATTCTGCGAAAGGGGAATGAGCTACGCCCGGGGTGATCAGGCAGGATGCCATGTCGTTATAATGCGGCATCGAACCAAGGATACGTTGCATGGACTCTCTGACTCTGGGCATCCTGATCGCCGCCGCCATCATTGCCGGCTTTCTGCTGATTGTCGCACGTCGCGGCAAGGCCGCCGGCCCGGCCGATTTGCCGTCACCCCGCCAGGAAGCCGCCGCGCGCCTTGAACCGCGACCGGCAAGAAACGCCGATCCGGAAACCCGCTTCATCGAATCGCCGAAACGCAAGCAATACCGCCTGCTCAACGACAGCGAGCAGGAACTCTACCACCGCTTGTGCGAAGCCGTGCCCAACCTGCGCGTCTTCGCCCAGGTCGGCGTTGCCCAGCTGGCGCTGGCGCGCGGTCGCCAGGAAGCGCAGCGCCTGAACCGGATGGCCGGACGCGGCGTCGATTTCGTGATCTGCGACGAGGATTTCTCGATCGTCGCCGCCATCGAGCTGGCCTGGCCGACCAGCGCCCAGGAAACCGACAATTCGGAAGAAGTGAAGCGTGTCGCGCTGCAGAGTCTGGGCGTTCCGCTGATCGTCTTTCGTCCCAACAAGCTGCCGGAAGCCGATACCATCAGCCGTGAAATCGCCGACGCCATCCTGCGCCGCAAACGGCTGGAGGCCGAGCGCGCCTGATCCTGGCCGGGTCCGTGCCAACGCCGAAACTCCTGCGCCAGACTGCCGTCTGGATTCACGGACAATACCGGTATCTGCGCTTTGCGGCCTTGCTGTTCATCGCCGCCTGCTCGCCGCGCATTCATGACCGCGCCACCCGCAACCACACCGCCCGCGTGCTCTGCGCCGCCGCCTGGCAACCACTGGCTGGCTTCCTGCTGGCCAGCCTGCTGATCAGCGCCGTACTGACCCGCATCGTCGCCGTCACCGCCGACAGCTACGGTCTGACCCACCTGGCGCTGGAAGCCATCCTGCGCGTCTTCGTCGTCGAAGTCCTGCCGCTGGCCTCCACCTTGTTTGTCGCCATGCGCGCCGTGCCGATGGCGATGCAATGCCTGTGTGCTCACGCCGGTCACCACGATGCGGTGTTGCGCGCCGCCTTGCCGTACGCCATCGGCAATGCTGCCGCCGTCGTCATCCTTGCCGTGATCGGCGGTTTCGTCACGCTGCTGGTCGCCTACCCGGTCGTCCATGGCTTCAGTCCCTGGGCCTTGCCGGCCTATGGCCGGCTGATCGGCCAGGTCTTCGATCCCGTCCTGGCCATCGGCTTTGCCGCCAAGATCGCACTCTTCGGCATCGCCGTCGGCATTGCCCCGACGACGGTCGCGCTCGACCCGCGCCAGCGCGACCCCGGACTGCGCGAAATGCGCGTCATGGTCCGCCTGCTGCTGGTCCTGGTCCTGATCGAAGCCAGCTTCCTGATGTTGAGAGGATTTTGAACTCATGTCGACACCGCCACCCGTTTCCCCGATCGCCCATCCCGAAGCCAAGGCCATCGGCCTGCTCCTGCTCACTCTCGTCCTGGTGGCGGCATTCGTCGTCTATGTCATGAACGCGCGCGGCGTCTTCGAAGACAACCAGCATCTGCTGCTGGTCGCCGAAAATTCGGAAGGCGTCGCGGTCGGCATGGACCTGACTTTCTCCGGCTTCCCGATCGGTCGGGTGACCCGCATCGAGCTCGGCGACGACGGCAAGGCGCACATCCACCTCGATATCCCCCGCCGCGACGCACGCTGGCTGCGCAGCAGCTCCGTCTTCACCCTGGAACGGGGGGTAGTCGGCGGCGCCCGCCTGCGCGCCTACAGCGGCCTTCTTGACGATCCGGCGCTGGAAGACGGGGCGAAACGCGAAGTCCTGATCGGCGACGCCTCTTCCGGCGTTCCCGAACTGGTCAGCACCATGCATCGTCTGGTCGCCAACGTCGAACGGCTGACTGCGGAAGATGCCGCGCTGTCCGTGACCCTCGACAACCTGCGTCAGTTCACCGCCGCCCTCAACGGCCGGCATGGCGCGCTCGGTGCGCTGCTCGGCAACGAAAAGGATGTCGGTCGCGTCATCGCCGCACTGGAGCAGAGCCGGCAACTGCTGACCGACGCCCGCGCCAGTCAGCAGAAGGTCGATGCGGCACTGGTCGACGTCAAGGCGATCACCGGCAATACCCGCGCCGCCACCGAGGACCTCGACGCCCTGCGCAACGAGGTCGATCTCAACCTGCGCAAGGTTTCCGGACTGATCGACGATCTCAACCGCAAGTGGCCGTTTGCCCGCGAACGCAAGCTGGAGCTGCCATGAAACGCGCTGCCCTGATCCTCGCCGTTTCCCTGCTCGCCGCCTGCGCCAGCCATACCCCGCCGCCGGACTGGCTGCTCCGGGCCGACGCGGCGCGCGACGCGCACGCCCGCTTCTGGATGGAAGGCCGTGACAAGCTGGCTGACGGCCAACTCGCCCTGGCCCGCGCTGCCGTGCGCCAGACCGGTGACGCCAGCGCGATGGCGCGCATCGAACTGCACGCCTGTGCCGTCCGCATGGCGGCGCTGGCCGCTGCCGATTGTCCGGCTTTTGCCGAACTGGCCGACGATGCCGGTCGCCGCGAACAAGTCTATGGCGCTTACCTTGCCGGCCATCTGGACAACGCCGATATCGGCTTGCTACCGGAAGCGCAGGCGCTCGCCTGGCGCAATCCTGCCGCCCTGAAGGAGCTTGCCGACCCCTTGTCACGGCTGCTGGCCGCCGCCGTGCTGTTCAGGAGCAATCGTCTGCCACCGGATGGCATTGCACTGGCCATTGATACGGCCAGCGCTCAGGGCTGGCGTCGTCCCTTGCTGGCCTGGCTGACGCTGGAACGTGAACGGCGTCAACGGAACGGCGATGCCGAGGGAACCGCCGCGATCGAAAGACGCCTCGCACGCATCGTCGGCGAGCGGCGCTGACAGTGGCTTTCGGTTTACCAATAAATACCTTAAATAAAAAGACTATGTTAACTACAGCGTTGACAACTCTGTGGATAACTTGTGTTTACCGAAATAAATCAGTCTATTGAGACAAGTTTTCGGTTGCGGGCAAGTACCTGCGCAGCTTGTGGATGAAATGGGGACAGAATTGGCGCCAGGGAAAATTCCGCCAATCGTGCACATCCCGCACAGGGGTTGTGCACAGTCTTATCGACAGCCCTACTTGCCGATGCAGAAACGGCTGAAAATCACGCCGAGCAGGTCGTCGGCGGTGAATTCACCGGTGATTTCGCCGAGTGCCTGCTGCGCCAGGCGCAACTCTTCGGCAAACAGTTCGAGCGCCGGAAAACCGCTTTCGACGATGGCGCGCGCCGCGGCGACGTGACCTTGGGCGCTGGCGAGCGCCCGCAGATGGCGTTCGCGGGCGATGAAGACATCCTCCGTCTGGTGCCAGCCGGCGATGCGCAGCAGCTCCTGGCGCAACAGGTCGATGCCGAGATTGGCCTTGGCGGATAGCGAGATGGCAATGCCGTCGCTTTCAGGGTGGCGTTCCGGCGCCTGCGCGAGCAGGTCGATCTTGTTGTGCACGGTGATCCGCTGCAGGCGTTCCGGCATCCGGGCCAGGATGGCGCGGTCGGCATCGGCGATGCCGGCGCGGGCGTCGACCAGCAGCAGCACCACGTCGGCGCGTTCAATCTCCTGCCAGGTGCGGGCAATGCCGATTCTCTCGACTTCGTCGTCGGTTTCGCGCAGGCCGGCGGTATCGATGATGTGCAGCGGGATGCCTGCGATCTGGATGGTCGAGCGCAGCGCGTCGCGCGTGGTACCGGCAATCGGTGTGACGATGGCCAGCTCGTCGCCGGCCAGGCGGTTGAGCAGCGAGGACTTGCCGACGTTCGGCTGACCGACCAGGACGACGTGCAGGCCGCTCTGCAGCAGCTTGCCCTGGCCGGCGCGGTCAAAGATTTCCGCCAGCTTGCGCTGCAGGCGTTCGAGGCGGCCGAAGGCATCGGCGGCCTTGAGGAAGTCGATCTCCTCTTCCGGAAAATCGAGGGTCGCTTCGACCAGCATGCGCAGGTTGATCAGTTCCGCATTCAGTTCGCCGATCGCCCGCGAGAATTCGCCCTGTAGCGAACGTACCGCGGAACGCGCGGCGCTGGCCGTGGCGGCGTCGATCAGGTCGGCGACGGCTTCGGCCTGGGCAAGGTCCATCTTGCCGTTGAGGAAGGCGCGCCGGCTGAATTCGCCCGGTTCGGCGAGCCGGGCGCCGAGGTCGAGGCAACGGCCGAGCAGCATCTGCATGACGACCGGGCCGCCGTGGCCCTGTAGTTCGAGAACATCCTCGCCGGTGAAGGAATGCGGGGCAGGAAAGTAAAGCAGCAGGCCGCTGTCGATGGTCGCGCCATCGCCGGCCCGAAAATCGGCCAGCGTCGCGTAGCGCGCCTTCGGCGTCTTGCCGGTCAGTGCAAAAGCAAAGGGCAGCAAGTTGCTGCCCGAAATGCGGATGACGCCCACTCCGCCACGGCCGGGGGCCGTGGCGATGGCGGCGATGGTGTCCTGTTTCACACCTCAGGCTTTCGCGTCGTTGGCCGCCTTGCCACCGGCTTCCATCATGCGCGTGATCTGCCATTGCTGGGCGATCGACAGGATGTTGTTGACCACCCAGTAGAGGACCAGACCGGCCGGGAACCAGAGGAACATGATGCCGAAGATGAAGGGCATGGCCATCATCACCTTGGCCTGGATCGGGTCCGGCGGCGTCGGGTTGAGCTTCATCTGGATGATCATCGAGACGATCATGATCACCGGCAGGATGTAATAGGGGTCGGCCGACGCGAGGTCGGTGATCCAGCCGATCCACGGCGCGTCGCGCATCTCGACGGCGCCGAGTAGTACCCAGTAGAGGGCGATGAAGACCGGAATCTGCACCAGAATCGGCAGGCAGCCGCCGAGCGGATTGATCTTCTCGGTCTGATACAGCTTCATCATTTCCTGGTTCAGACGGGCCTTGTCGTCGCCGTAGCGCTCCTTCAACTGCATCAGGCGCGGCGAGACCACGCGCATCTTGGCCATCGACTTGTACGAGGCGGCCGACAGCGGGAAGAAGGCGGCCTTGATCGCCACCGTCAGGAGGACGATGGCCCAGCCCCAGTTGCCGACCAGGCCATGGATGAACTGCAGTGCCCAGAAGATCGGCGCGGCAATCACCGTCAGCCAGCCGTAATCGACGACCAGATCGAGCCCCGGGGCGACGGCCTTGAGCGCCGCTTGTTCCTGCGGGCCGGCGAACAAGGCCGTACTGACCACGGTGCTGGTGCCCGGGCCGATTGCGCTGACCGGCAGGATGATGCCGGTCTGGAACAGCTGGCTGCCGTCGATTTTGCGCATGTAGTACTCGCGCTGTACGCCCTGGGCCGGTACCCAGGCAGCAACGAAGTAATGCTGGACCATCGCCAGCCAGCCGTTGTCGGCAGTCTTGGCAAACTTGGCCTTGTTGTCCGTTATATCGCCGAACTTCACCTTCTGGTACTTGTCGGCTTCGGTATAGACGGCGGGACCGGTGAAGGTCTGCATCATCATGTTGCTGCCGCCAGGTTCGGCGCTGTCGCGCTGGATCTGGAAATAGGCGTGCGGGGCCAGCGGCTTGTCGGAACCGTTGGTGATCTCCCAAGCAACATCAATCAGGTAGGACCCACGCTTGAAGGTAAGAATCTTCGCGACGCGGACACCTTGCGGACCGTCGGCTTCGAGGCGAATCTTCAGTTCGTTGTTGCCATCGGCGAGTTGCAGCGGGCCGTCCACACGGTGGAACAGGCTGCGGTGATTGGGCAGGCCATCGCCGATCAGGCCACTCTGGGCGGCATATTGATGCTTGGCGTCGAACAGGTGGAAATTGCTTTCCTTGTTATCGCTTTCCTTGTACTTCTTCAGTTCCAGACCAAGCAGGTCGCCACCCTGAGTGGAAATGCTGGCTTTGATCAGATCGGTTTCGACGACGAAGCTGGCGGCATTGTTTTGTGCTGCCGCTGCCGGCGCAGTCGCAACCGCGACGGCACCCGCCTGCAGGTTGACTGAAGGCGTCGGCGCAGCGCTGCCGCCGGTCGCTGGGGCGCTTGCTACCGGCGCGCTGGTTGCCGGTTTCGGCTGCTTGTACTGCTGCCAGTTTTCCCACAGCATGAAGCTGGAGAAGGCGAAGATCATGACCAGTATCAGGCGTCGAGTATCCATGGGCTGCCTACGTGATTTGTTGGGGGTTCAGGGTACGGGATCATACCCGCCCGGATGCCAGGGGTGACAACGGAAAATACGTTTGATGCCGAGCCAGCCGCCCTTGATGGCGCCGTACTTGCGGATCGCATCGACCGTATATTCGGAACAGGTGGGAAAATAGCGGCAACGTCGTCCGAAAAGCGGACTGATGGCGTACTGATAGAAACGAACCAGTGCGATGAGGAGCAGCTTCATGCACTTTCCCTTTTTGCGCGCGGCCGGCACAGACGGTCGAAAAGCGCATTGATGTCGGCAGCGATGGCCTTGCCGTCAAGTGGTAATGGCTTGGTCGCCAGCCTGACGATCAGGTCGCAGACCGGCAGGGCGGATCGACGCAGACGAAACTGTTCGCGCACGATGCGTTTCACCCGGTTGCGATCGACCGCCCGCTTGAGCAGTTTCTTGCCGATGACCAGACCGAGCCGGGCATCGATATCGCCTTCCGGCCGCGGCAGGTAATGCAGCATCAGCCAGTTGCCGCGAATGGCCTTCCGGAAACCAAAAACGGATGAATACTCATCCGTTTTGGTCAGGCGATAGCGTCTGGCGAAGCTTGCAGCCACCTCGCCGATAGTCCGGTATTAAACGGCCAGACGCTTGCGGCCCTTGGCACGGCGGGCAGCGAGGACTGCACGGCCGCCCTTGGTGCGCGAACGGACCAGGAAGCCATGGGTGCGCTTGCGGCGCACGACCGAAGGTTGATACGTGCGTTTCATGTCGTAATTCCTTGAGTGAGCGGAGAAAAACGCGTGATTACACCTTGTTTGGACCATTGCTGTCAACTTGAATTATTTGCTGACGCTGTGGATAACCTGTGGCCGGGGGAGTAGAATTAGCCCTCGTTCGGCGGCCGACCAGCCGCCGATTTCATTGGAAATCCGATTTCCAATCATAGAATTAATAAAACTGATCACCATAACGGTGGCAGTGGGGCATGGAGTTTTTCCTTCAATGACTGGTTTCTGGGAATCCTGTTTGCAGCGCTTCGAACAGGAACTGCCAGCGCAGCAGTTCAATACCTGGATCAAGCCATTGCGCCTGGAAGGTGAGAGCACGGCACTGGAAGACGGATTGCGCCTGATCGCGCCGAACGGCTTCATCCTGAAATGGGTACGTGACCGCTATCTGTCACGCATCGAGGACTACGGCGCAACCTTCTTTTCGGCGCCGGTCAACATCTCGCTGGTGATCGGCAGTGGCAAACCGGCGGCCAGCCGCGCCCCGAGCGCCAGCCCTTCTGCCGGCGGCGCGCCAGCGGTACCGGCAGTTGCCGTGCCCGAAGCAGCGCCACCCGCAGCACGCAGCAAGGTGGCTTCGGTTTACGAGAAATCGCGGCTGTTCTCCAATTTCACCTTCGACAACCTGGTGGTCGGCCGCGCCAACGATCTGGCCCGGGCCGCCGCCGTGCAGGTTGCCAACAACCCGGGTGGCGCCTACAACCCGTTGTTCATCTACGGCGGCGCCGGTCTCGGCAAGACCCACCTGATTCATGCCATCGGCAACCACATCGTCCGCGACAATCCGGAGAAGATCGTCCGCTACGTGCATGCCGAGGATTATTACTCCGACGTCGTCCGCGCCTACCAGCAGAAGTCCTTCGACACCTTCAAGCGCACCTACCGTTCGCTCGATGTGCTGCTGCTCGACGACGTGCAGTTCTTCAACGGCAAGAACCGTTCGCAGGAGGAGTTCTTCTTCCTGTTCAACGCGCTGATCGAAGCCAGGAAGCAGATCATCATCACCTGCGATACCTATCCGAAGGACATCAACGGTCTCGACGACCGGTTGGTGACCCGCTTCGACTGGGGGCTGACGGTGCAGATCGAGCCGCCGGAACTGGAAATGCGCGTCGCCATCCTGAAGAAGAAGGCGGAGGCGGAAGGCATCCAGCTCGACGACGAGGTTCCCTTCTTCATCGCCAAGCATCTGCGTTCCAATGTGCGCGAGCTGGAAGGGGCACTGAAGAAGGTGCTCGCCTATTCCTCCTTCCACGGTCGTGCCATCGCCCTCGACCTGGCCAAGGAAGCGCTCAAGGACGTCATCGGTTCGGTGCGCAACGTCGGCATCGACTACATCCAGAAGACCGTCTCCGACTATTACAAGATCAAGGTCGCCGAATTCTTCTCCAAGAAGCGTACGCGGGCGATTGCCCGGCCGCGCCAGGTGGCGATGTGGCTATGCCGCGAAGTCACCAGCCACAGCTTCCCGGAAATCGGCGATGCTTTCGGTGGGCGCGATCACACCACGGTCATTCACGCGGTAAAGACGATCGACAGCCTGCGCGCCAAGGACAACGAACTGAACCACGACCTCCACGTACTGCTGCAGGTACTCAAGGGATGAGGCTGTCGACAACCCTGTGGGTAAACTGTAGGCGAACTGGGGATGAAGCCGACTTTTGCGCTTTGTGGGAAAATTATCCGGATTTCATCCACAGCCAATCCAGAGGCTTTCCAAGACCTGAATTTTTTCTGCAGGTTGCTGAATAAAAACGATGTTTTTAAGTTATCCACAGAACTGTTCCTGATATCGTAAACAAAGGAATTTAATTTATGGTTCTTATAAAAAGCCAAAGAGACACGCTTCTGGCTCCGTTGCAGTCGGTCTCGGGTATTGTCGAACGTCGTCACACGCTGCCCATCCTTTCCAATGTTCTGCTGGAAAAGAAGGGTAATCAGCTGACCCTGCTGGCTACGGATATCGAAATCCAGATCACCACCACCGCCATTTGCGAAGGCGGCGACGGCGATGGCGCGGTTACCGTCGGCGCCCGCAAGCTGCAGGACATCCTGCGCTCACTGCCGGACAGCACCGAGATCACCGTCAATCTCGAAGACAAGCGCCTGCAGGTCAAGGGCGGCAAGAGCCGCTTCAACCTGCAGACCCTGCCGGCCGACGATTTCCCGCGGATGACGCTGAGCGAAGGCGAAACCCGGCATTTCTCGCTGTCGCAGAAGGCCTTCCGCCAGTTGCTGGCGAAGACCCAGTACGCGATGGCAGCGCAGGATGTGCGCTACTACCTGAACGGCCTGCTGCTTCAGGTCGATGGCCGCGAGCTGCGCGCCGTCGCCACCGACGGCCACCGCCTGGCCTTCGCCAGCGTCGAGCTGGAAACCGAACTACCGCGTCAGGAAATGATCCTGCCGCGCAAGACGGTGCTCGAACTGAACCGCTTGCTGGTCGATACCGACGACGCGCTGAACATCTCGCTGGCGCCCAGCCAGGTCCGTTTCTCCTTCGGCAACATCGTCCTCGTCTCCAAGCTGATCGACGGCAAGTTCCCGGACTACGAACGGGTGATCCCGCCCAGCCTGCGCAATCACATGAGCGTGTCGCGGCAGTTGCTGGTCCAGGCGATGCAGCGTGCCGCCATCCTGACCAACGAGAAATTCCGCGGCGTGCGCGTCGTTCTCGGCGAAAACAGCCTGCGTCTGATCGCCGCCAATGCCGAACAGGAAGAAGCCCAGGAAGAAATCGAGGTACAGTACGCCGGTGACGCCATCGATGTCGGCTTCAACGTGGGTTACCTGCTCGACGTGCTGAACAACGTGCATGCCGAAGAAATCCAGTGGAGCTTCAACGACGCCAACTCCAGCGCCCTGATCAGCGTCCCCGGTAACGACCGCTTCAAGTACGTGGTCATGCCGATGCGTATCTGACGCGCCAGAACTTTTTGCATCAACCGGCCTGCCCCTCCGGCAGGCCGGCATCGTTTCATGTGGAACCCAGAACAATGAGTGAAGAGAACGTCCCGCAAAGCGCCTCGCCGGCTTACGGCGAATCCAGCATCCAGATCCTCGAAGGCCTGGAGGCCGTGCGCAAGCGCCCGGGCATGTACATCGGCGATACCTCCGATGGCACCGGCCTGCACCACCTGGTCTTCGAAGTCGTCGACAACTCGATCGACGAAGCCCTGGCCGGGCATTGCGACGACATCATCGTCACCATCCACACCGACAACTCGATTTCGGTCATCGACAACGGCCGCGGCATCCCGACCGGCGTCAAGATGGACGACAAGCACGAGCCCAAGCGTTCGGCCGCCGAAATCGCGCTGACCGAGCTGCACGCCGGCGGCAAGTTCAACCAGAACTCGTACAAGGTCTCGGGCGGCCTGCACGGCGTCGGCGTCTCCTGCGTCAATGCGCTGTCCAAGTGGCTGCGCCTGACCATCCGGCGCGACGGCAAGAAACATTTCATCGAATTCAACCGCGGTGTGCCGATCGACCGCGTCCTCGAACAGCGCGACGGCTTCGAGGTTTCGCCGCTGAAAATCCTCGGCGATACCGAAAAGCGGGGCACCGAAGTGCACTTCCTGGCCGACGAGGAAATCTTCGGCCACGTCGAATTCCACTACGAAATCCTCGCCAAGCGTCTGCGCGAGCTGTCCTTCCTCAACAACGGTGTCAGCATCCGCCTGGTCGACCAGCGTTCCGGCAAGGACGAACTGTTCGCCTTTGCCGGCGGCGTACAGAGCTTCGTCGAATACATCAACCGCAGCAAGAGCGTCCTGCATCCGAAAATCTTCTACTCGACCGGCGAAGCCAAGGTCGGCGGCGACGGCGTCACGATCGGCGTCGAAGTGGCGATGCAGTGGAACGATTCCTACCAGGAACAGGTGCTCTGCTTCACCAACAATATTCCGCAGTCCGACGGCGGCACCCACCTGACCGGCCTGCGCGCGGCGATGACCCGGGTCATCAACAAGTACATCGACGAAAACGAGATCGCCAAGAAGGCCAAGGTCGAGATTGCCGGCGACGACATGCGCGAAGGTCTGGCCTGCGTACTCTCGGTGAAGATGCCCGATCCCAAGTTCGCCTCGCAGACCAAGATGAAGCTGGTCTCCAGCGAGGCGCGACCGGCGGTCGAGGAAGTCGTTGCCCAGAAGCTGGCCGACTTCCTGCTGGAAAACCCGATCGACGCCAAGACCATCTGCGGCAAGATCGTCGAAGCCTCGCGCGCCCGTGAAGCCGCCCGCCGCGCCCGCGAAATGACCCGTCGTAAAGGTGTGCTCGACGGCGTCGGCCTGCCCGGCAAGCTCGCCGACTGCCAGGAAAAAGACCCGGCGCAGTGCGAAATCTACATCGTCGAGGGCGACTCCGCCGGCGGCTCCGCCAAGCAGGGCCGCGACCGCAAGTTCCAGGCGATCCTGCCGCTGCGCGGCAAGGTGCTCAACGTCGAGAAGGCGCGCTTCGACAAGCTGATTTCGTCCGAGCAGATCGTCACCCTGATCACCGCGCTCGGCACCGGCATCGGCAAGGACGACTTCAACGTCGAGAAGCTCAGATACCACCGCGTCATCATCATGACCGACGCGGACGTCGACGGCGCCCACATCCGCACCCTGCTGCTGACGCTGCTCTACCGCCAGATGCCTGAGCTGATCGAGCGCGGCTACGTCTACATCGCCCAGCCGCCGCTGTACAAGGTCAAGCACGGCAAGACCGAGCGCTACCTGAAGGACGACCTCGAATACAACCAGTTCCTGCTCAACATGGCGCTGGATGAAGCGGTGCTTCAGCCGACCGCCGGCACGCCGATCAGCGGCCCGGCCCTGGAAGGCCTGGCCCGTTCCTGGCTGGCCACCGAAGCCATCATCGAACGCCTCGCCCACCTGGTGAATCCGGAAGTCCTGCAGGCCATCGTCCGCCACAACATTGCCGTCGATCTCTCCAGCGAGGAAAAGGCCCGCGCCAGCGCCGAACTGATCGCCGCCCGCATCCCCGCCGGCACCCGCATGGTGCCCAAGTTCGACGACATCCAGGAACGCTGGATCCTGCGCGTCGAGCGCATGCACCACGGCAACCTCAAGGTCGGCCTGATCGACGAAGACCTGCTGCTTTCCGGCGACTTCATGCAACTCAAGCGCACCGCCGAAACCCTCGCCGACCTCTTCGGTAACGGCGGCTTCATGGCCCGCGGCGAGAAGAAACACGTCGCCGCCAACTTCGGCGACGCCATGAAGTGGCTGCTCAACGAAGTCGAACGCGGCATCGCCAAGCAGCGCTACAAAGGTCTTGGCGAAATGAACCCGGAACAACTCTGGGAAACCACGATGGACCCCAAGGTCCGCCGCCTGCTGCGTGTGCAGATCGACGACGCAATTGCCGCCGACGAGATCTTCACCACGCTGATGGGGGAAAACGTCGAACCGCGGCGTGAATTCATTGAAACCAATGCGCTGAATGCGAGGATTGATATCTGATCGGTTTTTCCTGATCACGCAAAAAGCGCGACAAACCCAAGAAAGAGGCTAACCAAGCCTCTTTCTGTTTTTTGGAATACCATTTTCATTTTTACGCACGCCTGCTTGTGCGACCTGATGTTTCGGGAAAAAAACATTCGATGAAAAACTACGAAGCGCTCAAACAACAAGGCGATGTGATCTGGAACATCGCCAATCTTTTGCGTGGTCCCTACCGTCCGCCCCAGTATCGCCGGGTAATGATTCCGCTGACCGTGCTTCGCCGTCTCGATTGCGTGCTGGAGAGCAGCAAGGAGCAGGTGATCGACTATCACCGCAAGCTTAAGGCCGATGGCAAGTACGACGCCGAAACCATCGAGACGATGATCAATCATCGCTTCAAGCTCAGTTTCCACAACACCAGTGAATTTACCTTCCAGAACCTGCTGGGTGATGCCGATAAATTGGCGGCCAACCTGAACAACTACATCGCCGGTTTTTCGGCGCGGGCGCGGAAAATCATCGAGAAGTTCAAATTCGATGAAGAAATCGAGAAGCTGGACGAAGCCAATCGCTTGTTTGAGGTGGTCAAGCAGATTGCAGCCATCGACCTGCACCCGGATCGCATCACGAACATCGAAATGGGCTACCTGTTCGAAGATCTGGTCCGGCGTTTCAACGAACAAGCCAATGAAGAGGCTGGCGACCATTTCACGCCGCGCGAAGTCATCAAGCTGATGGTCAGCATCCTGTTCACCCATGACGATCTGGTGTACCGGGAAGGCAAGGTCATCAAGATTTACGACCCAACCTGCGGCACCGGCGGCATGCTGTCCGAATCCGACAAACTGATTCTCCACCCCGAAACCGGCCTCAATCCGGGCGCCAACCTGCAACTCTTCGGCCAGGAATACAACCCCGAGTCCTACGCCATTTGCGGCTCCGACCTGATGATCAAGGGCGAAGAGGTCAAGAACATCGTCTTCGGCAATACCCTGGGCACCGGCAAGAGCAAGGAAGGATTCGTCGATGGCGACGGCCATCCGGACGAGCGTTTCCATTACATGCTGGCCAATCCGCCCTTTGGTGTGGAATGGAAGCCGGAAAAGGACAACGTGACGCGCGAGCACAACGAATTCGGCTTCAAGGGTCGATTCGGTCCCGGTCTGCCGCGCATCAACGATGGCGCGCTGCTCTTTCTACTGCACATGATTTCCAAGATGCGGCCGGCGCCTGAAAAAGGCGGGGATGGCTCGCGCATCGCCGTTGTCTTCAACGGTTCGCCCTTGTTTACCGGCGACGCCGGCAGCGGCGAGAGCAACATCCGTCGCTGGATCATCGAAAACGACATGCTCGAAGCGGTCATCGGCCTGCCCGACCAGCTCTTCTACAACACCGGTATCTCCACCTACGTGTGGATCGTCACCAACCGCAAGCGCCCGCAACGGGCAGGCAAGGTTCAACTCATCAACGCCACCGAATTCGCCCGCAAGATGAAGAAAAGCCTGGGCGACAAGCGCAAACGGCTGGGTGACGGCACCGACGGCACCAACAGCCAACCCGATGGCTCGCCCGACCACATTGCCCAGATCACGCGGCTCTATGGCGAATTCCAGCACGATGTCCGGATGACGCTGGCCGAGATTCAGACCAACATCGACCCCAAGCGTGACCAGACAAAGTCACTGTTCGTCAGCAAAATCTTCGACAACCGCGAGTTCGGCTATCTGAAAATCACCGTCGAACGCCCGCTGCGCCTCAATTTTGCAGTGACCGACGAACGCATCACGCGCTTTCAGCAAGGCAGTTTTTTCGAATCGCTAGCCATTTCGCTCAAGCGCAAGAACAAGGCCAGAATCGAAGCAGAAATTCTTGAAGGCAAAGCCGCCCAGGCCGCCATCCTGGCCGTGCTGCATGCCATGAAGGCCGCCTTTGCCAGTGGCGAACCGATCAAGGACCGCAAGGTATTCGAGGCGCAACTGAGTGAAGCCTTCCAGGCTGCCGATCTGACCCTCGACCTGCCCCTGAAAGCCGCCTTGCTCGCGCCGGGAGCACTGGGCGAAAAAGACCCTACTGCCGAAATCTGCCGCGATAAAAAGGGCAATCCCGAACCCGATGCCGACTTGCGCGACACCGAAAACGTGCCCTTGCCGGAAGACATCGAACTGCCGCTGCCGCTCGATTACGAAAGCAAGAAGAACAAAGGCAAGGTCGATGTCGAACCCTTGCTGAAGCGGGTAAAGGCGCACTGCCAGGCCTATCTCGAAGCCGAAGTCCTGCCCTACCGTCCCGACGCCTGGATCGAGCACAGCAAGATCAAGGTCGGCTACGAAATTCCCTTCAACCGCCATTTCTACGAATACGAGCCACCGCGCCCGCTGGAAGCCATCGAGGCGGATATCGAGCAACTCGAAGGAGAAATCATGGCCATGCTCAAGGCGGTGACCGCATGAGTAGCGGCATCGACGCCAAGCCCGGCGGCGAATTCGTTCTCTATCAGACCGAGGACGGCCAGAGCCGCATCCAGTGCCAGCTGGTCGACGGCACCATCTGGCTATCGCAAATGCAGATGGGCGAGCTGTTTCAGCGCTCCAAGCAAACCATCAGCGAGCACTTGCAAAACATCTTTGAAGAAGGCGAATTGCCAGAGAATTCAGTTGTCCGGAATTTCCGGACAACTGCCGCCGATGGCAAAGCCTACGATGTCACGCACTACGCGCTGGAAGCCATCATCGCCGTCGGCATGCGGGTCAAATCCGTGCGCGGCACCCAGTTCCGGCGCTGGGCCAATACCCAGCTCAAGGAATTCATCGTCAAGGGTTTCGTCATGGACGACGAACGCCTCAAGAATCCTGGTGGCTGGGACTACTTTGACGAACTGCTGGCGCGCATCCGCGACATACGCGCTTCCGAAAAGCGTTTCTACCAGAAGGTGCGCGATCTCTTCGCCCTGAGCGACGACTACCAGGCCAACGAAAGCGCCGCCCAGCAGTTCTTTGCCGAAGTACAGAACAAGCTGCTCTACGCCGTCACCCGCAAAACTGCCGCCCAGATCGTCGTCGACCGCAGCAATCCGGACGCCCCGAACATGGCGCTGACCACCTGGAGCGGCAGCCGGGTGCGCAAGCAGGATGTCATCGTCGCCAAGAACTACCTGACGGCTGACGAAGTGGACACGCTCAATCGCCTGGTCGTCATCTTTCTCGAACAGGCCGAACTGCGCGTCAAGGAACGCAAGCAACTGACCCTCGATTACTGGCGTCAGAACGTCGATCGCCTGCTTGAGTTCAACGAACGCCCGGTGCTGCAAGGCGCCGGCCGAATCAGTGCCGAACAGATGAAGGGCATCGCCCACGAACGCTACGAGGTCTTCGATACGCGGCGGCGTAGTGCCGAGGCGCTGGCGGCGGATGCCGAGGATTTGCGGATGCTGGAGTCGTTGGAGAAGCAGGCGAAGGGGAAGGGCAAGTGAGGTATTTGCCATACGAGAAATACAAAACCGCAAAGACGGACTTGATTGACGATATCCCGGCTCATTGGGAAGAGTGGAAAGCCAGTCATGGCTTTGGACAAATCGGAAGCGGGACCACGCCTAAAAGCGACAATAGCTCCTGGGCGTGTTCACATTAGCCAGATGTAAGCGCAGGCAAGTTGCAAGAATGCGTTGAAGCGCGTAGCCAGTTTTTCATAGCGAGTTGCCAGTCGGCGGAATTGCTTGAGGCGGCAGAAAAAACGCTCAACCAGATTTCGTGCTTTATAGCGATGCCAATCGACGGTGCGAGGCGTTTTGCGGTTGCTCCGTGGCGGAATGATGGCTTGGGCGCCTGTTTCTTCAATGATCTGAACCAAGGCGTCGCTGTCGTAGCCCTTGTCCGCTATCACCGCACCGGCGTCGATCCGCTCAATTAATGCCGCGCCTTGCGTGATATCAGCCACTTGTCCTGCGGTCAGGATCAGACGGATCGGATTACCCAGTGCATCCACGCAAGCGTGAATCTTGGTCGTCAGCCCGCCGCGGCTTCGCCCAATGGCTTGGTCCTGATGCGCACCGTTTTTTTTCGCGCCCCGGCCGCGTGCTGATGGGCACGAACAATCGTCGCATCGATAAACAACTCTTCAAGATCGGCATCTCTTTGAAGCGCAGCAGCTATTTGATCCCAAACGCCCTTGGTCTCCCAGCGGGCGAATCGAACATAGGCCGTGTGCCAGTTGCCAAACTCCTTTGGCATGTCCCGCCAAGGGCAGCCTGTTCGAGCGATGTAGAGTACCGACTCCACGAACAAACGGTTATCCGCTGCCGTGCGTCCTCTGTCTGTGGACTTCCCAGGCAGAAAATCCGCTATGCGTGACCACTGGTCATCGGTGAGCATTCGGCGATCCATGTCTTGTATCCAAAAGACAGGATGTAAACACAATTCCGCAAATGTGAACAGCCCCTATTACGGTGGCGAAACGCTTTGGGTGACTACGTCTGAATTGCGCGAAACCTATGTTTTCGATACCGCAATCAAAGTGACAAATGAGGCCTTGGCTGACCATTCTGCGCTGAAACAATATCCAATCGATTCAGTGGTCATTGCGATGTACGGAGCGACGATTGGACGCCTTGGGATGCTTGGCAAATCGGCTTCAGTTAACCAAGCATGCTGTGTTTACGCGCAGCCTGAAAAATTTCATCCGAGATTCTTTTATTTCTGGCTCTGGATGCGGCGTCCAATCCTGATCTCATTATCTTCTGGCGGTGGGCAACCAAATTTGAATCAGGAAGAGTTGAAGCGAATTCGCGTTCCAATTCCACCGCTTGACGAACAGGAACAAATCGCCGCCTTTCTCGACTGGAAAACAGGCCAGATCGACGCGCTGATTGCCAAGAAACAGGCCTTGATCGAGAAGCTGAAGGAAAAGCGGCTGGCGGTGATTACCCAAGCCGTGACCAAGGGGCTTGATCCCTCTGCACTGCTTAAAGACACCCATATTCCTTGGCTGGGTGAAGTGCCGAAGCATTGGGATATAAAGCGCCTCAGATTTGCCACAGAGAAGATTGAACAGGGTTGGTCGCCGCAATGTGATAACCAACCAGCAGAAGACGAAGCCTGGGGTGTCATGAAGGTTGGGTGCGTCAATGGGGATCGATTTGATCCACTGGAAAACAAGGCGCTCCCTTTAGATTTGGTGCCCTTAGCTGAGTACGAACTTCAGCCAAAGGACATTCTCGTGAGCCGCGCAAATACGAAGGAGTTGCTTGGCAGTGCGGCAATTGTTCCTGAAGATGTGCGTGCCAAGCTGCTGCTATGCGACAAGCTATTTCGGCTTCGCACTGTTTCCGATGTTGATGGGGAGTTTCTGACTTTCTATCTTCGAACGCCTACTGCGCGTTATCAGTACGAGAGAGAAGCAACCGGGGCGAGTGGTTCGATGCAAAACATAGGACAAGGTACGCTTAAGAACCTTGTTGTGCCGTTGCCGCCAATTGATGAGCAGAGGCAGATCTGTCGGCGTATCAAGTTTGAAACCGAAAAACTTGATTTGCTATTGCAACAAAGTGAGTCTGCTATTGCCCGCCTCACCGAATACCGCACCGCCCTGATCACCGCTGCCACGACCGGCCAGATCGACGTCCGCAACGTTGAGATTCCCGCCCAAGCCTGAGTCCGCCATGAAAAAGCACACCGAAGCCCGCCTGGAAGATGCCATCGTCGATCAGTTGTGTTCAGTGGGCGGTTATAGCTTCGTCGATTACCGCGAAGGCCCGGCCAGAGATCGTTACGACCGGCTGCGGGCGCTGGACCCGGTGCTGGTGCTGGAGTTCATCACGGTGACGCAACCCAAGCCGTGGCAGAGCCTGAACGCGATTCATGGCGCCGAGACGGGCAAGGTGGTGCTCGATCATCTGGTCAAGGAGCTGGACACCAAGGGCATGCTCAAGGTCTTGCGTCAGGGCTTCAAGTGTTACGGCAAGAAGCTGCGCGTGGCGGTGTTTGCGCCGAACAACCGGATGAATCCGGAGACGCTGGATTTGGTCGAAAAGAACCGGTTGACCGTAACCCGGCAGCTTTTCTATGGCGAAACGCATGCCAGGAGCCTCGATCTGGTCTTGTTCCTGAACGGTTTGCCGTTGGTGACGGCGGAGTTGAAAAATCCGCTTTCCGGCCAGACGGTGGAGGATGCCAAGAAGCAGTACAAGAAGGATCGCGATGCGCGCGAACTGATCTTCGAGTTCAAGAAGCGGGCATTGGTGCATTTTGCTGTGGATCAGGACCAGGTCTTCATGGCGACGCGGCTTTCCGGCGACAAGACGTATTTTCTGCCCTTCAACCTGGGCAACCACGGCCATGCCGGCAATCCGCCGGCCGCCGATGGCGGTTACCGCACGGCGTATCTGTGGCGCGAGGTGTGGCAGCGTGACAGCCTGCTCGACATTTTTGGCCGCTTCATGCATTTGCAGGTGGAGGAAAAGCGCATCCTCAGCGATGAAGGGATCAAGAAGATCAGCAAGGAAACGATGATCTTCCCGCGCTATCACCAGCTGGATGCTGTGCGGCGGCTGGTCGCGCATGCGCAAACTTACGGGCCGGGGCGGAACTATCTGGTGCAGCACTCGGCGGGGTCGGGCAAGTCGAATTCGATTGCCTGGCTGGCGCATCGCTTGTCGAGCCTGCATGACGCAGAGGATAGAAAGGTCTTCGATTCTGCGATCGTGGTGACGGATCGGCGCGTGCTGGATCAGCAGTTGCAGAACACGATTTACCAGTTCGAGCACAAACAGGGCGTGGTGCAGAAGATCGACGAGGACACGCGGCAGCTGGTGCAGGCGCTGGCTTCGGGGACGCCGATCATCATCACGACCCTGCAGAAGTTCCCCTTCATTGCCGAAGCGCTGGACAAGCTGCGCGATGAACTGCCGCCCGAGTTACAGGAGGGGCTGGCGATTTCGACCCAGGGCAAGCGCTTTGCGGTAATAGTCGATGAGGCGCACAGCTCGCAGTCGGGCGAAAGCGCGATGGAGTTGAAAGGCGTGCTCAACGCGCATGGCGTGCGGGAAGAAGCGGCCCGCTACGTGCTTGAGCAAGGCGCCGACGAGGACGATGAAGCGGACCAGATGGCCGGCGTGGTGCGCGAGATGATGAAACGCGGCAAGCAGCCCAACCTGAGCTTTTTCGCTTTCACGGCAACCCCGAAATACAAGACGAAGAAGGTTTTCGACGAACCGGGGCCGAACGGCGAGGCGCCGTTTCACCTGTACACGATGCGGCAGGCCATCGAGGAACGTTTCATCCTCGATGTGCTGAAGCATTACGTGACCTACGAAGCCTATTTCCGACTGGTGCAGGTGGGTGACGATGATCCGCATGTCGAGCGCAAGAAGGCGGCGAGGGCGCTGGCGCGGACGCTGACTTTTCATGAGGTGAATCTGCGCACCAAGACCGAGGTGATGGTCGAGCATTTCCGTACCCATGTGCGCCACAAGATCGGCGGGCGGGCCAAGGCGATGGTGGTGACGGATGGCCGCCTGCATGCGGTGCGCTACAAGCAGACCTTTGACCGCTACATCGCCGAGAAGGGCTATACCGACGTGAAAACCCTGGTGGCGTTTTCCGGCGTGGTGGAAGACCCGGAGGCACCGGGCAAGACGTGGACGGAAGTCGGCATGAACGGCGGCATCAAGGAAACCGAGTTGCCGGGGCGCTTCGACAGCAACGAATACCAGGTGTTGCTGGTGGCGGAGAAGTACCAGACGGGCTTCGACCAGCCTTTGCTGCACACGATGTACGTGGACCGCAAGCTGACCGGCTTGCAGGCGGTGCAGACCTTGTCGCGCCTGAACCGGACCTGTGCCGGCAAGGAAGATACCTTCATCCTCGATTTCCGGAACAAGCCGGAAGAAATCTTCAAGGCGTTCAAGCCGTATTACGAGGACACGCCGACCGAGCCGCTGACCGATGCCCAGCACCTGTATCGGCTTTATCACCAGATCGAGGAGCTTGGCCTGATCTTCGAAGAGGAGGTCAAAGCCTTTGGCGCGGTGTATTTCAAGCCGCGACGCAAGGAGACGGTTCATGACCATGCGGCCATGAACGGCATCCTCGATCAGGCGGTGGATCGGTTCAAGGAGAGGGACGAGGAAGCGCGTGACAAGATCAAGGCGCTGCTGGTGAGTTTCCGCAATCTCTATGGCTTTCTCTCGCAGGTGATTCCCTACCAGGACAGCGATCTGGAATTGCTCTATACCTATCTGCGTTTCTTGCTGACCAAGTTGCCCAAGCGCGAGGGTTCTGGCCCGGCGCATCTGGAGGACGAGGTCGAACTGCAGTACTACCGCTTGCAGAAGATCAGCGAGGGCCAGATCGACCTGAACGTGGGCGACGGCCGACCGCTGAAAGGCCCCGGCGATGTTGGCACCGGGCAGCAGGACGAGACGATCCGTTTATCCGAGCTGATCGATATTCTCAACGAGCGTTTCGGGACCGATTTCACGCAGGCCGACCAGTTGTTCTTCGACCAGATCCAGGAAGAAGCTATCGAGTGCGAGGTCTTGCGCAAGGCGGCGGCTTCAAATTCGAAGGAGGATTTCCGCTATGTCTTCGAGAAGGCCTTTGAAGGGCTGGTGATTGACCGGATGGACGGCAACGAGGATATCTTCGGCAAGCTGATGAGCGATGGCGAGTTTCGCCGGTTGGCGATGGAGCACCTGTTGCACAAGGTGTATGGCGCATTGCAGGGCAGCGGGGGGCCGGACCGGCCTCGGATTTGAGCTTTGGCCTTCGGTGGCACTCAGAGTGGCCTGAGTTTGCCGAAATTGGCGGCAAGATGTTGCGGCGTGGGCGGCGGGCTTGAACTGCGGAAAACCCAAGCCGTGTTAACGGCTGGATATTGGTAGTGCCTATTCCTTCGCCAGCTCCGCCAGCAGCTCGCGCAGATTCTCCGGCGCATAGAAAACGTAGGCATTCCCCTGTTTCGTCTTGATCAGCAGCCCCAGTTCGTGGAGGCTCAGCAGGTCGCTGCGGGCGGTCTGGTAGACGACGTTGTGCGAGCGCTGGTGGGCGTCGACGCGGTATTCGGTGCCGCTGTTGCGCAGGGCGTGGTTGAGCAGGGCGGTCTGCCGGTGGTTGAAGCGGCTGCGCAGGCTGACCGAGGCGGCGAGCAGTTTTTCGGTTTCCTTCTGTTCGCGGCTCTTGCGATCCAGGTATTCGTGCAGCGCGGCGATGGCCTGGCGGATGGTGGTGAGCTGGTGGAGCAGGAAATAGGTGCTGTCGTTGTTGTCCGATTCGCTGTGCAGGTAGGCGCGCATGTACTTGGCCGGAGCGCGGCGGATGATGTGGCTGATCGAGGTGTATTCCATCAGCCAGTAGCCGCTGCGGGCGATCGACCAGTAGAAGAGGGCGCGGGCGGTGCGGCCGTTGCCGTCGACGAAGGGGTGGTCGTAGCCGATCATGAAGTGGAGCAGGATGGCGCGCAGCACGGGATGGACGAAGGGCGAGGCGTTTTCGTCGGCGTTGGCGAAGTCGCACAGCCGCTGCAGGCGTTGCGGCAGTTCTGCGTGGGCGGGCGGTTCGTGGAGGATGGTGCCGTCGCGCGGGTCGACCACGCGGATGTCGTCGGTCTGACGCAGGCGTCCGGCGTCGGCGGGGTCGTCCAGGGTGTCTTCGCTGAGGATGCGATGCAGTTCCAGGATGAGGGCGGGGGTCAGCGCATCGTTCTTGATCTCGCGCAGGTGTTCCATGGCGCGGTAGTTGTTGAAGATCATCTTCTCGCTGTGGTCGCGCGGCCTGCGGCCGCTCTTGAGCATGGCGGCGGCGACTTGGCGGGTGGTCGAGGCGCCTTCGAGCTGGCTGGAGGTGATGGCTTCCTCGATCAGCGAGTTGATCAGGTAGCGCTGGGGTTCTTCGCGGATCGGCGCGCCGGCCGGCGAGTGGATCAGGCCGGCGGCGTCGCGGTCGATGTGATGCAGGGCGATGAGGACCGGCGCCGGGGTGGCGAAGCGGAAAGCTCTGCCGGCCTTGTCGAACAGCGGCAACTCCTGCAGCAGGGCGGCCCGGCCGAGCTGGATGGAGGCCCACCAGGCTTCCTTGCTGGCGTTGTCCGGCGCTGGCCGGTAACGTAACTCGTCCCAGTGCAGGTAGCGACCGCCGATCAGCGGATTGATGTTGGCCGTGACCCAGGGATAGGCGTCTGGGCTGAGGCCTTGTATTAGCTGGGCGAAGTCGGGGGCGGTGGCGGGTTTTCCCATTTGTCTACTAAATTATTCGTCAATTAGTAGAGATTAGTATGGGACTGGCGCCTCGCAAGGTCTACTAATTTGTTGGCTTATTAGTAGTTGTTGGTAGACCCGGAGTCGGCAAGCAAATGGTTAAGCGCGTCTTGTCTTGGTCGTGCCATCGTGTTTGAGCTTTGGCCGAGATCGCGGAAGTCCATGAAGTCGTTTGCTTTGGCGTGTCAGCTTTCCGGTTTCATGTGAAACGGGGCGCTTGTCAGGACATCTCGCCGCACCAGGTTTCGCCCATTTCGCGCCGCACCGCTGCCGCGTCGTTGGTCGCGGCGAGCAGCAGATGCAGCTTGGCGAAGGCGGCCTCCAGCGTCAGGTCGCCGCCGGCAACGACGCCGAGGCGGGCGAGGGCGCTGCCGGTGGCGTAGGTTTCCTGGCTGACGCCGCCGTGCAGGCACTGCGTGACGTTGAGCAGGACGATGCCGCGGGCGGCGGCGTGTTCGAGCGCGGCCATCAAGGCCCGGTCGCCCTGCGGCGCGTTGCCGACACCGTAGGTCTGGAGGACGATGCCGCGCAGTCGCGGGTTGGCGCTCAGCGCATCGACCAGTGCGGCGGGAAAGCCCGGATGCAGGGTGAGGACGGCGACCGCCTGGTCGTCGTAGCTGGGAACGTTGTAGCGGCGCTCGCCGGCGGCGAGCAGACGGTCGTGATGGAGGACGAAGCCGGCGCCGCCCGCGCCGAGCGGCGGGTAATTGGGCGAGTCGAAGGCGGCGAGGCGGGTGGCGTCAAGCTTGCGGCTGCGGTTGCCGCGCAGCAGGCGCCCGCCGAAGTAGATGCTCACTTCGCGCAGCGCCGGGCTGGCGGCGAAATGCAGTGCGCCGCGGACGTTGGCGAGGGCGTCGCTGCCCGCTGCGTCGAGCGGGATCTGGGCGCCGGTGAGGACCACCGGCTTGGCGCAGCCGCGCAGCATGAAGGAGAGCGCCGAGGCGCTCCAGGCCATGGTGTCGGTCCCGTGCAGGACGACGAAGCCGGCGTGGCTGTCCCAGTGCGCGAGCAGGGCGTCGGCGATGGACGGCCAGTGGCCGGGGCGCAGGTCGGCGCTGTCGATCGGCGGCAGTTCGACGATGTCGTAGTCGGCCGCGGCGTCGGTCAGGCGTTGCCGCAGGCGCTCCGGGAAGCCGGCGAGTGGCCGGTAGCCGTCGGCGGCGGCGGCCATGCCGATGGTGCCGCCGGTGTGCAGGATCAGGATGCGGGTGGGGGATGGCATGGGATTTCCGGGCGGGGCGTTGCTGTTAAGTTAGCCGCTATCGCCGGCGCGCGCCAGCCTCTCGCATACAATGCCGGCTTTTGCCGCGAGGAGTTTGCCGTGCCGATGTTCGTCGATACTTCACCCGCCGGTCAGTGCATCTTCTGCCGCCTGATCGCCGGCGAGATTCCGGCGTCCGTGGTGTTCGAGGATGCGCAGACGATCGCTTTCCTCGACCTCGGACAGCTCAATCCGGGGCATACGCTGGTGGCGGTGAAGCGCCACGCGGCGACCCTGCTTGACCTGACGCCGGACGAGGCGGCGGCGGCGATGCGTACCGCGCATCGGGTGGCGCAAGCAGCGCAGACCGCCTTCGCGCCGGCCGGGCTGACGCTGCTGCAATGCAACGGCGAGGCGGGCGGACAGACCGTCGGCCATTTCCACATCCACGTCGTGCCGCGCCACGCCGACGACGGCGTCGGTCTGCTCTGGCCGCGCAAGGACCCGCCGCGCGAAGTGCTCGAAGCCTACGCGGCGCAGTTGCGCCAGGCGCTGGCGGCCTGAGCATGCGGGTCGTCGTGCAACGGGTGAAGTCGGCGGCGGTGAGCGTCGACGGTGCGGTGACCGGGGAGATCGGCGGCGGCCTGCTGGTCCTGGCTGGTTTTGAGGAAGGCGACACGCCGGCCGACCTCGCCTGGATGGCGGGCAAGCTGGTCCGCCTGCGCTTGTTTGCGGATGCTGAGGGAGTGATGAACCGCAGCGTCGTCGAGGCTGGCGGCGAGATTCTGGCGGTGTCGCAATTCACGCTCTACGCGTCGGTGAAAAAGGGCAACCGGCCGTCCTGGGGGCGGGCGGCGCGCGGCGACGTGTCCGGGCCGCTGTTCGCCGCCTTCGTCGATCAACTGGCGGCGGCGCTGGGCAAGCCGGTGCCGACCGGCGTTTTCGGCGCCGACATGGAAGTGGCGCTGGTCAACGACGGGCCGGTGACGCTGGCCATCGATTCGCGGCTGCCTGAATAGCCGGGCTCAGCTGGCGAAGACGCCGGCCAGCGGCCGCGCCGGCGAGGCCACCGATTGCCAGCGCAGGAGGCGCGCCGCGTCGCGGTTGCGGTAGCTGAGCAGCGGCATCAGGCCGCGCGCCAGCATGGCGATCGCCGCCGTTTCACCGAGCAGGACTTCGGCGCCGGGTTGCTGGCGGGCGTCGCCGCGCGCGTCGCGGACGATGTAGCTGGGCAGCGCATCGATTTCCACGTAAGCCGAGATATCCATCGCCTCGCCGTCCTCGGCGTAGGCCTCGCCGAGCAGGCGGGCTTGCGCGTAGACCGGGTTTTCCCAGGCGAAATCCTCGTGCGCCGCGCCATCGGCCAGTTCCTCGAAGGCAAAGGCGCTGACCGGGTCGGTGTTGCGGCCGTAGGGCAGGCGGCCGAGCAGGCGCGGCAGCGTCAGGCCCAGCCAGGCGGCGGCCTGGCTGCGGCGCAGCGCCTGCCAGCGTTCGGCGAGTGGCGCCGGTAGCGGCTGCCATTGCGCGGGGTCGGCGAGTTCTTCGACCGAGGCGCAGCCGAGCAGCGCGGGGCTCGCTGCGGCCAGGCAGGGAGCGTCGGCGGCCATCGCCAGGCGGGCCAGCGCGTCGAGCGTGTCGAGATCGGCCGCTTCGGCGGTGAAGGAAAAATCGGCGACGAGCAGCGACAGCGGGCCGTCCTCGCCGACGCTATCGGCGAGCGCGGCGCGCAGGCCGTTGCCGCCGGCGAGCAGGTCGGCCTGCAGTTCGTCGCGCGAAAGATCGAGCAGATCGACCTGAATCCCGTCGTCGCCGGACAGTTCGCTGACCAGATGCGAGATGCCGCGCCACGCCGATTCGAGGCGGCGGAAATCCGGGTGACGCAGGATAGCGCGCATGTGCCGGGCGATGCGCTGGTCGAATTCGGCCAGCGCGCGCTGGCTTAGCGCCCGGTCGTCGCTGCTGACGTGCTTGGCGACGACGTCGCGCACCAGGCGATTGACGATGTCGGCGGTGACCGGCCGGGCGTGCGCGGCGCTGCCGCCGAGCAGGCGGTTCAGGGTGTCGGTGTCGCTTTCCGGGCGCGCCGGTGCTTCGATCGAGAGACCGAGGTCGGCGGCGGTCATCGCGCTGCGTTGCGGGTCGGCGAGGGCGTCGCGGCTGGCGCGCAGCGCGGCAAAGGCCGGTGTGCCGTAGATGGCGTCGGGATGGAAGTCGTCGAGGCGGCCAAAGCGCAGGGTGCCGGCCGGCGCGGCGCGGTCGTCGCTGGCAGTCAGCGTCAGGGTCGGGGCGAAGGCGGCCAGCGTCGCCGCCAGGTTGTCGATGTCCACCATCTGCGGCAAGCGCTGCGCCAGCGGCTGACGCCGGGCCGCTGCACCGGCCAGGTCGGCCAGCACCAGGATGCGGAACGACGGTCGGGGACGTGCCCCCGGCTTCGTTTTGCCGAAACGGAATTCGAATTCCAGTGTGCCACTCACCTTGTTCTCCCGAGGGTTTTGCCAAGGTCGTTACTGTACCCGAGCTTGCCCCGGATATGCTCGCGGAATCGACGGGCTGGCGTCGTCGTCTCAGGGATCGTTGCGCTGGTCGTAGATTTCCTGGATATGGAATTCGAGGTCGGTCAGGGCGCCGTTCTCGTCGGCGTAGATTTCGCGGATGCGCAGGATGTCGGGCAGGGCCTGGCGGAAGGCCTGCATCAACTGCGGGTCGAAGTGGTTGCCGGTCTGCTGTTCCATCAGGCGCAGCGCCTCGTCGAGCGGGAAGGCGGGTTTGTAGGGACGGACCGAGACCAGCGCGTCGAAGACGTCGGCGATGGCGACGATACGCCCTGCGAGCGGGATGTCGGTGCCACGCAAACCGAGCGGGTAGCCGCTGCCGTCCCACTTCTCGTGATGGCTGAGGGCGATGACGCGGGCGGTTTCGAGCAGTTCGTTGTCGTGCTTGCCGATGATCTCGGCGCCCATCACCGGATGCTGGTGCATGATCTTCCATTCCTCGGCGTCGAGCTTGCCGGGCTTCAACAGGATGGCGTCGGGGATGCCGATCTTGCCGATGTCGTGCATCGGCGCCGTCTGGAAGATGATGCCGGCGGCTTCCGCGCCGAGGCCGTGGGCTTCGCCGATCAGGCGGGCGTAGTGGCTCATGCGCAGGACGTGGTTGCCGGTCTCGTTGTCCTTGAATTCGGCGGCGCGGCCGAGGCGGCGGATGATCTGCTGGCGCGTGGTGAGCAGTTCCTGGGTGCGCTGGCGGACCATCCGTTCGAGTTCGCGCGCCTGGTCGTAGAGGGCGAGGTGGGTACGGACGCGCGCCTTGACGATCGGCGGGCTGATCGGCTTGGTGATGTAGTCGACGGCGCCGAGTGCCAGGCCGCGCTCCTCGTCCTCGATGCTGCTCATCGCGGTGACGAAGATCACCGGGATGCGCCGGCGGTCCGGGTTGGCCTTGAGGCGGCGGCAGATTTCCAGGCCGGAGAGGCCGGGCATCATGATGTCGAGCAGGATCAGATCGGGCGGTTCGTCGGAGTAGATGATCTTCAGCGCCTTCTCGCCACTGGTGGCGACCCGCAGCCGATAGTCCGCGGCCAGGACGTTGCGCAGCACGTCAATGTTTTCCGGCGTGTCATCGACGACGAGGATGCTTTGCTTGGGCAGCAGGGGAACCATGGTGGCTGGACTCACTGGCGAAGGGTATCGGCGATCCGGTCGAGGATGTCGATGGCGGTTTCGAAATCGTAGGTGGCGATGGCGCGGGCCAGCGGATCGAAAGCACTGGCGTCGAGGCGCTGCCGCAAGGCGTCTTCGATGTCCTCGAAGACGCGCACGGCGGCGGCATCGTCGTCGGCCAGCAATTGCCGTAGCTGGCTCAGGCTTTCCACTGGCAGCGGCATCTGCCGGCTGACCGGGGCGGCGGCTTCGGCAGCGCCGCCGGTCGCGGCAAGGACCGCGGCCAGCGCGTCGAGCAGGCGGACGACCAGGCTGTCGATGCGGTTGCCGTCTTCCGGCGTCTGGCGCAGGCAATGTTCGAGTTCGGCGGCGAGGCTGACCAGGTGGCTGGCGCCGATGTTGCCGGCAAGGCCGCGCAGGGTATGGACGTGGAGGATCGCCTGGGCATCGTCGTGCTCGGCGCGGGCAGTGTGCAGGCGTTCCGGGAAATCGGCCTGGTCTTCGCCGAAGCGCTTGAGCAGGCGCTGGTAGAGTTGGCGGTTGCCGCCCAGGCGGGCGATGGCCGTTTCCTCGTCAAGTTCGCCGGCAGCGCTCGCTGCGGCGGCGCCGGCGGAGACGATCGGCTGCGCCGGCAGGCCGTTCAGCCAGTGGGCGAGGGTGGCCTGGAGATGGGCGACGTCGATCGGCTTGGCGACGTGGTCGTCCATGCCGGCGGCCAGACAGCGCTCGCGGTCGGGGGCGAGCGCGTTGGCGGTCATGGCGATCACCGGCAGGTCCTCGCGCCCGAGATCCTCGCGGATGCGCCGGGTGGCCTCGTAGCCGTCCATGACCGGCATCTGGCAGTCCATCAGGACCAGGTCGAAAGCGCCGTCGCGCACGCGCTCGACGGCGATCGCGCCGTTTTCGGCGGTACTGACGACCAGTCCGAAGTTGCGCAGCATCTCCTCGGCCAGTTCCCGATTGACTTCGTTGTCCTCGACCAGCAGCACATGACGCCCGCTCGGAATGGTGCTGGCTGCGACGTTGGTCGGCGCTTCGGGGACGCTGGGCGCGCGGTGCAGGGCGAGCATGATGCTGTCGAACAGCGACGACGGCGTCACCGGTTTGCCGAGGATGGCGCTGACACTGTACGGTTCGAGCAGTTCGTGCAATTCGTCCTGGTCGAAGGCGGTGATCATCACCACCGCCGGCGCCTGTGCACCTGGGAAGTCGCGGCGCACGGCGGCGAGCAGTTCGGCGCCGTCCATGCCCGGCATCTTCCAGTCGAGCAGCAGCAACTGGTAGGGCTGGCCGGCATTGTTTGCGCTCTGCAGTTCGACCAGGGCGTCGTTGCCGCTGCCGACGGCGCGGCTTTCGATGCCGAGCCCGGCCAGCATGTGGGCGAAGATCTCGCGGGCGCCGGGGCTGTCGTCGACGACCAGGGTCCGCAGGTGTTCGGGCAGCCCCAGGCGGCGCGGCGTTTCCGCTTCGCGGCTGGCGAGCTCGAAGGGTAGTTCGAAGACGAAGCTGCTGCCGACGCCGGGCTCGCTGCTGGCGCCGATGCGGCCGCCGAGCTGGTCGACGATGCGTTTGCAGATCGACAGGCCGAGGCCGGTGCCGCCGTACTTGCGAGTGGTCGAGCTGTCGGCCTGGGTGAAGGCGGTGAACAGGCTGGCCAGTTGTTCCGGCGTCATGCCGATGCCGGTGTCGCGCACTTCGAAGCGGATGCGCGCCTTGTCGGCGTCGGCTTCGAGCAGGCGGACCTCGACCCGGACCTCGCCTTTTTCGGTGAACTTGATGGCGTTGCCGACCAGGTTGAGCAGCACCTGGCCGAGGCGCAGCGGGTCGCCGAGCAGACGGTCGGGAACGTCGGGAGCGAGGTCGAAGAGCAGTTCCAGCCCGCGCTCGCGGGCGCGCAGCGCGCTCAGGTCGCCGAGGTGCTGCAGCGTCGCGTCGAGGCTGAACGGCGTGCGCTCGAAGCGCATCATGCCGGCCTCGATCTTCGACAGGTCGAGGATGTCATTGATGATGCCGAGCAGGCCCTTGGCGGCGGCGTCGACCTTGTTCAGGTAGTTGCGCTGGCGGACGTCGAGAGGCGTCTGCAGCGCCAGGTGGGTCATGCCGATGATGGCGTTCATCGGGGTGCGGATTTCGTGGCTCATGTTGGCCAGGAAATCGGCCTTGGCGGCGGCTGCGGATTCGGCGGCGGCGCGCGCTTTCTCCGCCTCGCGCTCGGCATCCTTCTGGGCGGTGATGTCGACGATGACGCCGATCAGCCCGCCCGGTGCTCCGTCCGGCGAGCGGAAGCCGCTCACCGCGTAGAGCGTGTCGCGCAGGCTGCCGTCGGCGCGGCGCATGGTGACGACGCGGCTGTGGCGGCTGCATTCGGCGATCACCCGTTCATCCTCTTCCTGGTAGGCGCGGCGCTCGTCTTCCGGCAGGTAGTCGAGGTCAAGGACGCGCTTGCCGATGAAATGGCCGCGGTCGATGCCGAAGAACTCCTCGTAGGCGCGGTTGCAGCCGAGGAAGCGGGTGTGTTCACCCTTGTAGAAGATCGGATTGGGAATGGTGTCAAGGAGGGCGCGCAGGAAGGCGAACTGGCGGATCAGCTCGCGCTCGATCTCGCGGCGGTCGGAAATGTCGAGAACGGTGAGCAGCAGCGAGGTGAGCTTGCCCTGATCGTCGCGCATGGCGCTGACCTGGACGTCGCCCCAGCGACGGTTGCCGTCGGCGTCGATGAACTCCAGTTCGTTGCGCAGGTTCGCCTCGCCATCGGCGACCCGCCTGAGCATCTGCTGCATGCGTTCGTTGTCGGCTTCTGCCAGGCAGAGGCCGTGTTCCTGGCGCAGGCTGTCTTCGCTGCGGGCGATAAAGCTGGCGAAGGCGCGGTTGATCTCTTTCGGCTGGCCGTCGGGTTCCAGGTTGACGATGCCGACCGCTGCGTTGTCGAAGACGGCGCGGAAGAAGGCTTCGCGCTGGCGCAGGGCTTCCTGGCTCTGGCGCAGGGCGCCGGTACGCATGGCCACCGTATGCTCGAGGTCGGCGTTGATGTCCTGCATGGCCTGGCGGCCGCCCTGCAGTTGCTGGCGCATGTTTTCCAGGGCGCCGGCGAGTTCCTGCACCTCCTGCCAGGGCGCGGTGGCGATCACCGGCGTGTCGAGGTCGAGGCGGCCAATGCGGTGGCTTTCCTCGGTCAGTTCGGCGAGCGGTTCGCCGAACTGGCGGGCCATGCGGACGGCGACGGCGACGCCCAGGCCGAGCGCGGCGAGCAGGATGGCGGCAAGCACCAGCAGGTCGTTGCCGGAAACCGGCACGAAATCGCGGTGCGGCGCGAGCAGCGCCAGCCAGATCCCGGTGCGACCGGCGTCAAGTTGGCGGAACAGGCTGTACCAGCGGCCGTCGGGACGGTCGACGCGGTCGATGCCGGTCGCCGGCATGGGGTTGTCCAGCCACTGGCGGCGAGCCTGGGCAAGTTCGCCGAGTTCGAGTTCCTCGGCACTCTTCAGCATCGCCTGCTGGCCCGCTTCCGGGCTGGCGAAACGCGGCAGGCCGGGCGGCGCCAGCAGGCGGCCGTCGTCGAGCAGCAGGCTGGCCTGGCCGTCGCGACCGATGGTCTTGCCGGTGGTCGCCTGGGCGATGTCGCGCAGGCGGACGTCGTGGGCGATCACGTGGTAGCTGCCGTCGCGTCCGCGCCAGCGCATCGCCGCGGTCAGCCCGGGCGCCTTGTTGGTGAAGAAGATGTAGGGCTGCGTCCAGTGGATCTGCCGGTTGTCGGTGAGCGCCATGGCGCCCTTGAACCAGGGGCGCTGGCGCGGGTCGTAGTCGCTTTCGCGGACGCTGACGCCGGTGATGCGGCGCTCGGCGTCCCAGGTGATCCAGTAGCTGACCCGGCCCCATTCGGCCGGGAAGCTGATGCGGTTGGTCCAGCCGCCATCCTTGTCGAGCAGCAGGAAGAACTCGCGTCCCGATTCGTGGGCGTAGATCACCGAGTTGATTTCGGTGTTGTTGGCCAGCACCGGGAAGAAGAATTCGTTGAAGCGCAGCAGGTCGCCGTGGTCGAAACTACCGTTGGCGCCCCAGGCATGGCTGTTGCGCAGGGCAATCTCGACTGAATCAAGGAGGCGGGTGTAGCGCGCTTCCAGCTGCTCGGCGGCGAGGTGCAGTTGTGAGTTGGCCAGCCGGTCGATGGTCGGTTCGCCGATCAGGCGGACGATGCCGACGGTGAAGGCGGCCAGGGCAAGCAGGATGAGCAGCCCGGTGCGTAGCACCAGGCTGTGGGCGAAGCCCGATTTTCGTAAAGAAATCTCGCCCACGGCGTTTTCCCCCGACCTGCTTTTGTTCGATGGCTGGTGCCCGGCCGTTCTGCTTGCGGCAGCTCCCCGCCAGCATAGCCAAGCGGGTCGGGGCGATCAAGGCACAACGCGGATATTTGCGCGGTCGCCGAGATATTCGAGGCGACGGTCGAGGGCGGCGGTGACGGAGATGCGGCCATCGGCGGCGACGCGCAGGACGAGCGGCGTGCCCATCTGGTCGGCCATCGCCCGCCAGTGCTCCGGGCCGGCGATGAAGATCGGCTTCGATGCGGCATCCGACAGCGTGCCGGCTTTCGGCCCGGCCGGGATGAGGACGGTGACCGCCTGCGTGTGGTCGACCGGGGTGGCGGTGCGCGGGTCGATCAGGTGCGAGTAGCGGCGGCCGTCGAGTTCGAAATAGCGCTGGTAGTCGCCGGAAGTGCCGATCGCCTCGCCGTCGTCGAGCTGCACGGTGGCCAGCGGGCCGGGCTGGCGCGGGTGCTGGATGCCGACCCGCCACTTGCGGCCTTCCTTGCTGCCGAGCGCCATGACGTTGCCGCCGATGTTGATCAGCGCGTTGTTGATCCCCTGGCTGCGCAGGATGGCGGCGGCGCGGTCGAGCGCGACGCCCTTCAGGTAGCCGCCGAAATCCAGTGCCAGGGCGCGCTTGCGGCTGGAAACCGTGGTCCCGTCGATGACCAGGTCGGCGATCGATGGCTTTTCCTTGAGCCAGTCGGCGAGCGCCTGCGGCTCGGGCAGGCGGGCGACGAATTCGTCGGCGTGGAAGCCCCAGAGCTTGATCAAGGCGCCGATGCCGGGGTCGAACAGGTGGTCGCCCTGCGCCGAGAGCGCCTGCGCCTCGCCCATGAAAGCGGCCATTTCCGGCGTCACCGTGGCCTTCCGGCCGGCGGCGATGGCTTCGTTCACGGCGGTCAGTTCCGACGGCTGCCAGGCGTGGTAGGTCCGGTGCATGCGGTCGAATTCGCGCAGCACGGCGGCGATCGCCTGGCGGCCGAGATCCGGGTTTTCGCCGACGACGACGACCTCGACCCGGGTCCCGAAGACGTAGGCCTGCTGCTCCTGCAGCGGGGCCTTGCCGCAGGCGGCGACGAGGGTGGCGACAAGGAGGATCAGGAGACGGCGCATGCGTGTTCGATTGCGGTGATGGTCGCACCGGCGGCGTCGAAGCCGCTCTGCTGGCGGATTTCGACCATGCCGGTGGGGCTGGTGACGTTGATCCCGGTGAGCCGCTCGCCGATCAGGTCGAGACCGACCAGCAGCAGGCCGCGCTTGAGCAGCAGCGGGCCGAGGGCTTCGGCGATGTGGCGTTCGCCGGGGGTGAGTTCCTGGACGACGCCGGTGCCGCCGGCGCTCAGGTTGCCGCGCGTCTCGCCGGCTTTGGGAATGCGCGCCAGGCACCAGGGCACCGCCTTGCCGGCGATGAGCAGGATGCGCTTGTCGCCCTGGGCGATGGCTTGCAGGTACTGCTGCGCCATCACGGTATGGCGGCCGTTGCCGGTCAGCGTCTCGAGGATGACGTTGCGGTTGGGGTCGTTGCGGTGCAGGCGGAAGATGCGGCTGCCGCTGTTGCTGTCGAGCGGCTTGACGATCACGTCGCGCTGTTCGTCGATGAATTGCTGCAGGCGGCCGAGGTCGCGGCTGACCTTGGTGGACGGGATGAACTGCGGGAATTCGAGGATCGCCAGCTTGGCAAGATGCTCGCGCAGTGCCCGCGGCCGGTTGAAGACGCGCACGCCGTCGGCTTCGGCGCGTTCGAGCAGGCTGCAGGCGGCGAGGTATTCGCCATCGACCGGTGGGTCCTTGCGCATCAGCACGGCGTCGAAGGCCTTCAGCGGCAGCCATTCGCGCTGCGTCTCGCGGTACCAGTCATGGTCGTCGGGACGCAGATGGAGGTGGATCGCCTCGCCGAAGCTGCCGCCCGGATGGTCGGCCTCCGGCTTGCGCCAGCCGAGCGTCGGCGCCTCGATGGCGAAGACGTCGTGACCATGGCTCTGCGCCGCCCGCATCAGCGCCACCGAGGAGTCCTTCCAGGCCTTCAGGCGATCCAGCGGATCGATGATGAAGGCCAGTCGCAGCGGCCTTTCGCTGCCGCCAAGCAGATGCCGTTCGAAGTGCAGCTGCTGGGTCATCGGCGTCAGGCCGGGAGGTCGACCGGCGGTGCCGTCCGTTCGAGTTCGACGGCAGCGGCGAGACAGGCCAGGCGGGCGACGACGCCGTAGGCGTAGAAGCGGTTGGGCGGCGAGTCGGGGTTGCCGCAGCGGTAGTCGGGCAGGTTGCAGCCGGTTTCGAAGGCCAGCGGCTCGAAATGCATGCCCGGCGCGTTGAGGTTCTCGTCCTTGCCGCGACCGGTGTGCACGCGGTAGAAGCCGCCGACGACATAGCGGTCGATCATGTAGACGACCGGCTCGGCGACCGCGTCCTTGACCGTCTCGAAGGAATGCACGCCTTCCTGGATCAGCACCTCGGACACTTCCAGGCCTTCCTTGACCACGCTCATCTTGTTGCGCTGCTTGCGGTTGAGGGCGATCAGCTCGTCGGCGTCGCGCACCGTCATGACGCCCATGCCGTAGGTACCGGCGTCGGCCTTGACGACCACGTAGGGGGTCTCGGCGATGCCGTATTCGCGGTACTTCTCGCGCACCAGGTCGAGCACTGCGCTGACGTTGGCGACCAGGCATTCCTCGCCCTGACGCTCGTGGAAGTTGATCGAGCGGCAGACCGAGAAGGCCGGGTTGATGCGCCAGGGGTCGATGCCGATGGCGCTGGCGAAATCGTTGGCGACCTGGTCGTAGGCGGCGAAATGGTTGGACTTGCGGCGCACCGCCCAGCCGGCGTGCAGCGGCGGCAGCACGTACTGCTCGTCGAGGTCGCTGAGGATCTCGGGAATGCCGGCCGAGAGGTCGTTGTTGAGCAGGATCGCGCAGGGCTCGAAGCCGGCGACGCCGATCCGGTTGCCGTCGCGGCGCAGCGGTTCGAGCAGCAGTTGCTGACCGTTGGTCAAGTCGACCGGGGTCGGTCCGGCGAGGTCGGGGATCAGCGAGCCGATCCGTACTTCCAGCCCGGTCTGCTTGAGGACGGCGGCGATCTGGGCGACGTTCTGCAGGTAGAACTGGTTGCGCGTGTGGTTTTCCGGGATCAGCAGCAGGCGCTTGGCTTCCGGACAGAACTTCTCGATCGCGCTCATCGCCGCCTGCACGCAGAGCGGCAGGAAGGCCGGGTTGAGGTTGTTGAAGCCGCCCGGGAACAGGTTGGTATCGACCGGCGCCAGCTTGAAGCCGGAGTTGCGCAGGTCGACCGACGAATAGAAGGGCGGCGTCGATTCCTGCCACTGGGCGCGCAGCCACTGTTCGATCTGCGGACTGGCTTCGAGGAAGCGGTGTTCCAGTTCTAGCAGCGGGCCGCTCAGGGCCGTGGTGAGATGGGGGACCATGGGCTGTCTCCTGGGTTCTGGCGCATTATTGTCGGCCGCGATGTTACACCGCGGTGCACAAAATGGGGCCGGCGGCCGCGGCCAGCCGCGCAAAAAGGGTAAAATCCCGCCTTTATTGAAATACTTGCCGGATCGGAACCGTCGTGCTCGTCGCTGCCAACATCACCATGCAATTCGGGGCCAAGCCCCTCTTTGAAAACGTCAACGTCAAGTTCGGCGAAGGCTATCGCTACGGCCTGATCGGCGCCAACGGCGCCGGCAAGTCGACCTTCATGAAGATCCTGTGCGGGGCGCTGGAACCGTCGGCCGGCAACGTCTCCAAGGACGTCAACGAGCGCATGGCCTACCTGCGTCAGGACCAGTTCGCCTACGAAGAGATGCGCGTCCTCGACGTGGTCATGATGGGCCACGAGGAGTTGTGGAGCGCGATCCAGGAACGCGACGCGATCTACGCCAACCCGGAGGCGACCGAGGACGACTACATGCGCGCCGCCGAGCTGGAAGGCAAGGTCGGCGAATACGACGGCTACACCGCCGAATCGCGCGCCGGCGAGCTGTTGCTCGGCGTCGGCATTCCGACCAGCCAGCACAACGGCCCGATGAGCGAAGTTGCCCCCGGCTGGAAGCTGCGCGTGCTGCTCTGCCAGGCGCTGTTTGCCAACCCGGACATCCTGCTGCTCGACGAGCCGACCAACAACCTCGACATCAACACCATCCGCTGGCTGGAGGACGTGCTCAACAACCGCGATTCGACGATGATCATCATCTCGCACGATCGCCACTTCCTGAACCAAGTTTGCACCCACATGGCCGACCTCGATTACGGCAAGATCACCACCTACGCCGGCAACTACGACGACTTCATGGAAGCCGCGCAGCAGGCGCGCGAGCGCCAGTCGAGCGCCAATGCCAAGGCCAAGGAACGGATCGCCGAACTGCAGACCTTCGTCCGCCGTTTCTCGGCCAACGCCTCCAAGGCCAAGCAGGCGACCAGCCGTCTGAAACTGATCGACAAGCTGAAGCCGGAAGACGTCAAGCCGTCGTCGCGCCAGTACCCGTGGATTCGCTTCGACTACGACGAGAAGCAGAAGCTGCACCGCCAGGCGGTCGAAATCGAGAACCTGACGTTTGCCTATGAAGGCAGCGCGCGCAAGATCGTCGACAACCTGACGCTGACCATCAACGGTGGCGAGAAGATTGCCGTGATCGGCGAGAACGGCGTCGGCAAGACAACCTTCCTCAAGCTGCTGATGGGCGAACTGCAGCCGCAGTACGGCACGCTGAAATGGGCGGAAAAGGCCAAACTCGGCTACTACGCGCAGGACCACAGCGCCGAATTCGCCGGCGGCCAGAGCCTGACCGACTGGATCGTCGGCTATGCCCGCGCCTCGATCGACGAAGGCGGCGACCTGGAAACCCTGGTCCGCGGCACCCTCGGCCGCCTGCTCTTCTCCGGCGACGAACAGAAGAAAGCCGTCAACGTCATCTCCGGCGGTGAACAGGGCCGCATGCTGTTCGGCCGCTTGATGCTGCAGAAGCCGAACGTGCTGGTGCTCGACGAACCGACCAACCACCTCGACATGGAGTCGATCGAGGCGCTCAACAGCGGCCTGGAAAAGTTCAACGGCACCCTGGTCTTCGTCTCGCACGACCGTGAATTCGTCTCCTCGCTCGCCACCCGCGTGCTGGAAGTCAAGGGCGACGGCCGGATCGTCGATTACCTCGGCGGCTACGAGGATTACCTAGCTTCGCTCGGCCTTGAATAAGCTGGCCGGCTAGGTGGCGGGGAAGGGCTGGAAAGCTTCCAGGTCCAATCCCTTTTCGCCCAGCCAGCTATGTGCCGGTTGCGGTCGGCCGAACAGGTAACCCTGCAGCAGGCGGCAGCCCATCTGGCGTAGCAGTTCTTTCTGCTCGGGGGTTTCAACGCCTTCGGTGACGACGCTCAGTTCCAGATCGGCTGCCATCGACACGATCGCGCGAACGATCTTCTGGTCCGACGAGCTGTCGATCAGGTTGCGGATGAAGGACTGGTCGATCTTGATGATGTTCACCATGAAGCTGGAGAGGTAGCTCATCGACGAATAGCCGGTGCCGAAATCGTCGATGGCGATACGCAGTCCGAGCGCCCGCAGGCGTCCCAGCACCTGGGCGACGTTGCCGCTGTCGCCGAGTAGCATGTCTTCGGTGACTTCCAGGATCAGCCGTTCGGCCGGCATGCCTTCCTCGGCCAGGATGGCGGCAACGCGTTCGGGAAAGTCCTCGGCATTGATGTCGCTGACCGAGACGTTAACCCCTAGGTAGGGACGGGAAGCCGCTTCCAGATAGGGCATGAAGGCCCGGCTGGCGGCACGCAGCATGCCCAGCGTCAGGTCGCGGATGCAGCCGGTTTCGATGGCGGCGCGAATGAATTCGGGCGGCGGCACCCAGCCCAGCTCGGGGTGCTGCCAGCGCGCCAGGGCCTCGAAGCCGGCGATGCTGCCATTACCGTTTTCGACGATGGGCTGGAAGAAGACCTGGATCTCGCCGTTGGCGACCGCATTCGGCAGCCAGGCCTCAAGGCGGAACTGGCGCAGCGCACGTTCGTGGATGTCGCGGTCGAAGCGTACCACTTGGTTGCCGCGCTCGCGCTTGGCTTCGTGCATCGCCGTGTCCGCCTCGCGCAACAGGCGGTCGCGGTCGATTTCGCCGGGGGCGCCCAGGGTCACGCCGAAGGCCGCCGATACCGAAAGGCGGTGCCCGGCAACGTGAAACGGCTCGCTCAGGATACGCTGGCATTGGGCGCACAGGGTTTCCAGTTGCTGCGCATCGGTGAGTCGGCGCAGGATGACGAAAGCGTCGCCGCTGAAGCGGATGAGCTGGGTCTGACCATCCTGGATGCCGGCCAGGCGCTCGGCGACGCAGGAGACGACCTCGTCGCCGAAGGAGTGCCCGTAAGTGTCGTTGATCAACTGGAAGCGGTTGATGTCCGCCATGACCAGGGCGACGCTGCGCCCGGCCCCCCATTTCCCGTGCAGGAGCTGTTCGTTGAGCCAGGCACGGTTGGGCAGACCGGTCAGGTCGTCGTGGGTGGCCTGGTAGTGCAGGGCGGCATGGCGCGAGGCGAGAATGCGGCCACGGATCAGCACGCCGGCGAGCACCAGGAGCAGCGCGCCGACGATGGCGGTGAAGCCGAGCAGGGCGCTGCGGTATTCCGGGTCGAAGATCGATGGTGGCCGGTGGCGCAGTTGGCTGCCCGGTGGCAGCTCGCTTTCGGTAATACCGAAACGCTGCAGTTCGCGGTAGTCGAAAATCAGGGCTTGCGGCGTTTCATAGACGATCGGGATGTCTTCCGGGCGTTCGCCGGCGAGCACGCGCTGCGCCATCCGTGCCAGCAGGCGACCGTTCTCCAGGCCGCTGTTCATGTAGCCGCCCAGGGCGCCGCGCCCGACGGTGGCGTCGAGGTCGGAATAGACCGGGCGGCTGGTCCGCGAATGGACATGGGCGACCAGGTCCTCGGGGCCCAAGGGGCGTCCGCCGGCAATCTGGGGTTGGGGCCCAAGGGCGAACAACAAGCTATCAGCACCGAGCAGCGGCAGGCGTCCGTCGGCTACGGCCAGATTCTGTGTTATCCAGTGCTCGACGTTGATTTCCGTGCCCAGATTCGCCAGTGCCTCGGCGATATGTTTTCGCATGCCAGCACCGGATTCGTCGGCGGCAGTCAGGAATACCAGCCGTTTGACTTCGGGGTGCAGGCGCTGGGCCAGTTGCAGGGTGCGTGTGAGATCGAAACGTTCGGCGACGCCGGTGACGCCGGCGCGTTCGCCGATGAGTTGGCGCGGGTCGTTGTTGATGCCGGCAAAGACGATAGGTACGCCGGCAAACATCGCGTGCCCGACGGCGAATTCCAGCGCGTTGTCATCGACGGCGACCAGCAGATCGAAGCGCCGCCCGGCATATTTTTCCTTCAGGTAAGCGGCAAATCGTTGGCGTGCTGCCGGGTCCGGATGGCGCTTGGTATCCATCCATTCGATGTACAGCACCGGGCGACCGGCCGCGACGCCACCCCACTCCTCGAAACCGTCGAGGATGCGGTCTTCCCAGGTGTAGCCATGGTGGTAGGAGAGGAGGACGAGAACCCGGGGCGATTCCTGGGCCGCAACCAGCCCGGCAAGCAGCGCGAACTGCAACAGGCAGGCCTTCAGCCAGCGCCGCCAGGCAGCGGATTTTTCTTTTCCCGTCATCTCTCGCTCCCGGTCTCCTTTGTGTCTGACGCCCCAAGTGGGCCAGGCCCCTGCTTGTGATCGCATCTCCGGCTAGCGCGATATGGCGGCTGCAGACTTTTCATCAACGATACCCGCTCGCCCCGTGTTTCGCCATCGGGACGTTGTTGGGGATGCCTTGATGATTCAGTTCGCAGCCTGCTTGCCGGCCTCCAGGCAGCGCAGCAGGAGCAGGTAGAGCTGCTCGGGGTCGACTGGTTTGCCGAGGTGCTCGTTCATGCCGGCGTCCAGGCAGCGCTGGCGGTCTTCGCTGAAGGCGTTGGCGGTCATCGCGAGGATCGGTGTGTTCCGGTTGGGGCCGCCGGCGCGGATCGCCCGGGTGGCGTCGAGGCCGTTCAGTAGCGGCATCTGCATGTCCATCAGGATCAGGTCGTATTGTTGTTCGCCGGCCATGCTGACCGCCATTTCGCCGTTTTCCGCGAGGTCGACGACGAGGGCGACCTGTTCGAGCAGTTCCCGGGTGACTTCCTGATTGATCGGTTCGTCCTCGGCGAGCAGGATGCGGGCACCGGCATGCTGCTGGCGCAGGCGGATTTCGTGGTCGTCGGCCGTGGCTGGCAGTGCTGGCGGTTCATGCGCCGTCCGCCCGAGGCGGAGGGTGAACCAGAAGGTGCTGCCGACGCCGGGCTGGCTGTCGACGCCGATGTCGCCGCCCATCATGGCGACCAGCCGCTTGCAGATGGCGAGGCCGAGACCGGTGCCGCCGTATTTGCGGGTAGTCGAACTGTCGGCCTGTTCGAAGGCGTTGAACAGGCGCCGCTGGTCTTCGGGGGCGATGCCGATGCCGGAGTCGCGGATGGTAAAGCGGAGCAGGGCGTCGTCGGCGCTTTCGGCGACGATGTCGACGGCAAGGTCAATGGAGCCGCGTTCAGTGAATTTGACCGCGTTGCCGACCAGGTTGATGAGGACCTGGCCGAGGCGCAGCGCGTCGCCGACGAAGGTCTGCCCGCCGTTGGCGGGCAGCGGCCGGATTTCGAGACGGAGGCCCTTGTCCGCGGCCTTGTTGGCGAGCAGTGCGGCGACGTTGTCGAGTACCGGCGCCAGCTTGAATTCGACCCGGTCGAGGGTCAGCCGGTCGGCTTCGATCTTGGACAGGTCGAGGATTTCGTTGAGGATCAGCAGCAGCCGGCTGGCGGCTTCCATGGCGCGGTCGAGCTGGTGTTGCAGCTTGGGCTCGCTGACCCGGGCGCGGACCAACGAAACCATGCCCATGATGCCGTGCATCGGGGTGCGCAGTTCGTGGCTCATGTTGGCGAGGAAGGCCGATTTGGCCTTGTTTGCCGAGTCGGCGGCTTCCTTGGCGAGGAGCAGGGTCTGGTTGGCGATCTCGAGGTCGACGTTGAGCGCCTGGATGCGCGCTTCCGATTTCATCCGCTCGGCAACCTCGGCCTGCAGGCGTTCGTTGCCGCTGCGCAGTTCGGCGGCCTGGCGTTCGAGGTGTTCGGTGTGGCGCTGCAACTGACGGGCCATGTCGGCGAGCGCCGAGGACAGCGTGCGGACTTCGCGGATCGGCGTTTCCGGCGCTATTACCGTCTGCCAGTCGCCGGCGGCCATGCGCGAGGCCTTGCGGGCGAGGCGGGCGAGCGGGCGGGAAACCCAGTCGGTGGCGAGCAGCCCGACGACGATGCCGAAGACGCCGATGACCAGGGCGAGGTAGGCGAGGTTGCGCAGCATGCCGGCGGTCAGCACGTCGAAACGCGATTGCGGCAGGATCACGCCGATGCTCAGGGCGGGGCCGTTTTCCAGGGCGATGGTGTGCCATTCGAGCAGATGGCGGGCGCCTTCGTCGGCGAAGAAGCGCGAACCCTCGGCGCCACCGTCGGGCTGCATCAGCGCACCGGCTGCCTGCAACAGGGGGTCGCCACTTTCGGCGAGGCGGAAGCGCTGGCCCGAGTCGAGGATGGCAGCCGGCGTCGAGCTGGCGAGCAAGCGGTTTTCGCTATCGGCGAGGAAGGCAATGCCACCGCTTTCGTCGGTCAATTCACGAAGCAGGGTGGAGAGCTGGGAGAGTGCGACATCGGCGCTGGTGACGCCGATGAAGCGGCCGGCTGGATCGTAGAGCGGTGCCGACATGCCGATGCCCATGGTGTCGTAGGCACCCTGCTGGTCGTTGATGGTGTAGCGGTAGGGTGGGTACCAGGCCATGCGCCCCGAATCGCGGGCGGCGATGTACCAGGGACGGGTGCGGGCGTCGAATTCGTCGTTGCCGTAGCCGACCAGCGAGGTGCGGCGGGCGGCGTCGTCTACGCGATAAATCTGCATGACGCGTTGTTCGGCAAGACGCGCATAAAGCAGGCGCAGGCCCTTGTCGTTGCCGAGCGGTGGCCGGCTGCCGGCGTAGTATTCGCCATCCGGCATGCCGGCGGAGATGAAGGTGAGCAGGGGTTGTTGCCGGATCTGCAGGAGGAAGTCCTGCATCATCCGTGGCCTGTCGTTGGTGTCGAGGAGCCCGGCGCGGGCTCGCTCGACGTTGAAGGCGACGACCCGTCGGGGGACATCGAAGAAGTTGCTGACGCGGTTGTGGGCGCGCTGACTCAGACTTCCCGCAGCGGTCCGGGTGAACTGGTCGGCGGCGTCGCCGGCATTGCGGTAGGCGATCCAGCCGCTGATGCCGATGATCGGCAGGAGGACCAGGAAGAGGGCGCCGAGCAGGAAGCCGCGCAGGCCGATCTGGCGCTTTCCCGGCAGCCGGATGGCGATTCCGGTCAGATTGCCGGCGCCGGCACCGGCGCGGACGGCAAGGAGCAGCGTGAGCAGGGCAATGATGCCGCGTATCGTCCAGTTGCGCAGCGGGCTGGCCTCGTTTGTCGGCACCGCGGCGAGTCGCCACTGGCCGCCTGGCAGGTCGAGGTCGATCGCCACATGTGGCTGCTTGAACAGTGCCGGATCGCCAAAGAAGGGGGCGCCTTGGGCGCCGCTGCCGTCGCGGCCGCGGATGGCGAGGGAGAAGCTCGGCGTGGCGCCGAGCAGGCCGGCATCGGCAAGGACGCCCTCGAAATCGATGGCGCAGGAGACGATGCCCTGGAATACCTGCGCCTTGCCGTCGCCCGCAGCGAAATAGACGGGGGTGCGGCCGACCAGCCCGAGGCGCTGGTTCTGGACCAGTTTGACCGGCCCGGTGAGAACCGTATCGCGGGTCGCCATCGCCCGCTCGACGCCGGTCATGACGTACGGCCGGTTGGCGTAGTTCATGCCGAAAACGGCTTCGTTGCCGGCAAAGGGATGGACGAAGACGACTTCCATCTGGCGCGACAGCGTGATGTTGATCAAGCGTGGGTGGCTGGCAACCAGCCTTTCGGCGAGCGGCCGCAGGCGGGCTTCGTCGATGCTGTAGTCGGCGGGCAGCGCGGCGGCGAAGTCGTAATTGACCTGCAGCATCTGCTTGAGCGTTTTTTCCAGGCGCGACGCGGCGCCCTGCAGGCGCAGTTCGGTGGCGCGCATGGCCGTCCGTTCGCCCTGGCGCTGGTTGAGGTGCTCGATGGCGCCAGCCAGCAGCCAGCCGCCGAGGAGGATGGGCAGTACCCGTAGCCAGGTGGCGCTGTTCAGGGAACGCAGGGAGGGCATGCTTGCTTGCCGCACAGGGATGATTTCATGCGGCCATGTTCCGGGATTCGTCCCCGGCAAGCAACTGGAAGCGGCGGCAGAATGTTCAGGTGCGCTGTCGTGATGACTGCCAGCGCTTTTCCAGTTCCATGCCGAGGAAGATGAAGAGGCCGATCGCCAGCGGGGCGAGCCAGTGGCGCAAGGCGAGCGGTGTGGTGGCGAAGGCGGCGTTCATGAACGGCAGGTAGACGAAAGCCAGTTGCAGCAGCAACAGCACGCCAACCGCCAGCCAGGCAGCGCGATTGGTGAACAGCAGGTCGCGGCGCAGGCTGCAGGTGGTCAGGAAGCGGGCGTTGAACAGGTAGAAGGCCTGGGCGACGACCAGCGTATTGACCGCTACCGTGCGCGCCAGATCGAGCGGCATGCCAAGCGCCAGTTCGCTCTCGAACATGGCGATGGTGGCGCCGCCGATCAGCAGCGAGACCAGGACCAGTCGCCACAGAAAGGCGGCATTGAGGATCGGCGTTCCCGGGCGCCGCGGCGGGCGCCGCATGATGCCCGGTTCGGCCGGTTCGAAGGCGAGCGCCAGCGCCAGTGTGATGGCGATGATCATGTTTACCCACAGGATCTGCACCGGGGTCAGCGGCAGGGTGAGGCCGAAGACTACCGTCGCCAGCATCACGAAACCCTGGCCGCCGTTGGTCGGCAGGATGAACAGGATGGCCTTTTTGAGATTGTCGTAGATGGTGCGGCCTTCCTCGACGGCGCGCTCGATCGACGAGAAGTTGTCGTCGGCGAGGACGATGTCGGCGGCTTCCTTGGTTGCTTCGGTGCCCTTGATGCCCATCGCCACGCCGACGTCGGCGCGCTTCAGCGCCGGCGCGTCGTTGACGCCGTCGCCGGTCATCGCGACGACCTCGCCGTTGGCCTGTAGCGCGGTGACGATGCGCAGCTTGTGTTCGGGGCTGGTGCGGGCAAAGATGTCGCAGTCGCCGACGATGCGCCGCAGTTGTTCGTCATCGGCGGCTTCCAGCTCGGTGCCGCTGACCACCTTGAGCGATTGCGCGCTGCCGATGCCCATTTCGATGCCGATGGCGCGGGCGGTGCCGGCGTGGTCGCCGGTGATCATCTTGACCCGGATGCCGGCGGCGTGACAGGAGGCGATCGCCTGCACGGCTTCCGGGCGCGGCGGGTCGATGATGCCGATCAGGCCGAGGAAGACCATTCCGTGATCGAGGTCGTTTTCGCTCAGGCGGACGTGCGCGTCATCGACGCGGCGGGCGGCGGCGGCGAGCACGCGCAGGCCTTCCTGGCTGAGGCGGTCGATCTCGCGTTCCCACCAGGCCCGGTCGAGCGGCACCGGCTGGCCGTCGGCGCCGAGCTCTTCGCGGCAGCGGTCGAGCAGGCGGTCGGGGGCGCCCTTGAGCAGGATGCGGCGCAGGCCGGTCGGCGTGCTGGCGAGCGTGGCCATGAACTTGTTGGCCGACTCGAAGGGGATTGTCGCGTGCCGGGTATGTTGGCCCGACGAGAATCCCGCCTTGTGCGCCAGGGTGCGTAGTGCGCCTTCGGTCGGTTCGCCGGTGACGCACCATTGACCGGCGTTTTCCGCGACATGGGTATCGTTGGCGACGGCGATGACCTCGATCAACGCGTGCAGATGGGCGTGTTCGGCCAGTTCGACAAACTGCCCGTCGAGCGTGATGTCGCCCTGCGGCGCATAGCCGCTGCCGCTGACCAGGTAGTTGCCGGCGCGGGTGATGACATGGCGGGCGGTCATCTCGTTCTTGGTCAGGGTGCCGGTCTTGTCCGAGCAGATGACGGTGACCGAACCCAGCGTTTCGACGGCGGTCAGCCGGCGGGTGATCGCCTGGCGTTGCGCCATGCGCTGCACGCCGAGCGCCAGCGTGATGGTGAGGATGGCCGGTAGCCCTTCGGGAATGGCGGCGACGGCGAAGCCGATGGCGGCGAGCAGGACTTCGCCGAGCGGGAGGCCGTGGAGACCGATGCCGACCACCAGCATCAACGCGGCAAGGCCGACGATGAGCACCGACAGCTGCCTGCCGAACTGCGCCATCTGCCGGGTCAGCGGTGTCTGCAGGGTTTCCACTTCGGCGATCAGGCGGTTGATGCGACCGATTTCAGTGCTGGCGCCGGTGGCGATGACGATACCGAGTGCCCGGCCGGCGGCGACCAGGGTACCGGAATAGGCCATGCAGGCGCGGTCGCCGATGCCGGCGTCGGCGGCGACCGGGTCAATGCGCTTGTCACTGGGCACCGATTCGCCGGTCAGTGCCGATTCCTCGATGCGCAGGTTGGTCGCTTCCAGCAGGCGGAGGTCGGTCGGGACGCGGTCGCCGGAGCGCAGGCGGACGATGTCGCCGGGTACCAGTTCGGCGGCGTCGATCTGCCGCCATTTCCCCTGGCGCCGGACCTGGGCGCTCGCCGACAACATCTTGCGGATGCCGGCCAGCGCCGCCTCGGCCTTGCCTTCCTGGAGGAAGCCGATGATCGCGTTGATGACGACGACGCCGAGAATGACCCCGGTGTCGATCCAGTGGTGGAGCATGGCGGTGATTACCGCGGCGCCGATCAGGATGAGGATCAGGATGTCCTGGAAGTGCTTGGCAAAGCGCCTGAGGAGGCTGTCGCGGGGTGGTGCGGGCAGGCGGTTGGGGCCATGCGTGGCGAGCCGGCGGGCTGCCTCGTCGTCGTCCAGGCCGGCGCGCGTGGCCCGCAAACCGCTCAGTACCTGGGCGGCGCTCAGGGCATGGAAGTCGGTGGGGGCGGGCGGCGGCACTGGCCTTCCTGTGGCGCCGGCCTACTGGCGGGGGCCGTCGGCGGCCAGGGTGCGGATGATCTGTACGCAGTCGATGTCGGACTGCTGGTAAGCCGATTTGATGTAATCGATGTAGGCCTGGTCTTCGGCGGCGAGCGCGGTGGCGTAGATGAAACGCAGGCAGAGTTGCTCCGGCGCCGGTTCCTCGATGCGGATGGTCAGGCTGCCGCCGGGGTGTTGTTCGCCGGGCTCGATCTCGAAATGCACCCATTCTTCGACCGCCATGGTGACGCGGTCGCAGATGCGGGCGGCGCCGAAATCGAGTTCGCGGCGCAGGAAGGCGTCGTCGCGCTGGAGCAGGGTGCAGGACTCGAGGCCGGGCAGGAAGGGCAGCGGATGGTAAACCCGCTGCAATAGCCCTTCCCAGACCTGGCGGCGGTTCAGCGGAACGATCAGCGGATTGCCGGGATCGTTGATGACGATCAGGTGTTCGAAGTTCATGCCCAGATGGTAGCATCGTCACATGCAACTTGAACGTATCCTGCAAAAGCACGGCTTTGGAACGCGCAAGGCCTGCCGGGCAATGATCCGCGACGAGCGGGTGGCAATTGCCGGCAATCTCCTGGCCGATCCCTTCGCCGATATCCCCACCGCCGGACTGGTGTTCACGGTCGACGATGTCGACTGGCCGTTCTGCGAGTTCGCCAGCGTCCTGCTGCACAAGCCGGCCGGCTACGAGTGCTCGCGCAAGCCGCAGCACCATCCTTCGGTCCTTGAACTGCTGCCCTTGCCGCTGCGCGAGCGCGGCGTCCAGCCGATCGGCCGCCTCGACGAGGACACCACCGGCCTGCTGTTGCTCACCGACGACGGCCAGTTGAACCATCAGCTATCGTCGGGCAAACGCAAGGTGCCCAAGGTTTATCTGGCGACGGTGAAACATCCTCTCGATGCCGGGCAGATCGGGCAACTGCTTGCCGGTGTGCTGCTCCATGACGAGCCGCAACCGGTGGCCGCGGCCGCCGCCGAAATCGTTGATGAACTGCACTTGCGCCTGACGGTGACCGAAGGCAAGTATCACCAGGTCAAGCGCATGGTCGCCGCCGTCGGCAACCGGGTCGAGGCCTTGCACCGCGAGGCGCTGGCCGAGCTGATCCTGCCGCCAGACCTGGCACCCGGACAGTGGCGCTGGCTGACGGCAGAGGATTACCAAAACCTGGGAGTCGCACGATGACCCTGACCGAGATGCGCTACATCGTTGCCTTGGCTCGCGAACGCCATTTCGGCCGGGCCGCCGAGGCCTGTCATGTCAGTCAGCCGACGCTGTCGGTGGCGCTGAAGAAGGTCGAGGGGCAGATCGGCGCCGCGCTGTTCGAGCGTACCGCGACCGATGTCCGCATCACCACGCTGGGCGAGCGCATCGTCGAGCAGGCGACGCGCGTGCTCGCCGAGGCGGTCAAGCTGGAAGAAATCGCCGAGGCTACCGGCGACCCGATGAGTGGCCAGTTGCGCGTCGGCATCATCTACACCATCGCCCCCTATCTGCTGCCGCAACTGATCCCGGCACTCAGCCGGCAGGCGCCGAACATGCCGCTGTTCCTCAAGGAGGACTTCACCGCCAACCTGATTCCGGCGCTGAAATCCGGCGAGCTCGACGTCATCATCATTGCTCTGCCGTTCGCCGAGCCGGGGCTGGTGGCGCAGGCGGTATACGAGGAGCCGTTCCGCGTCGTCGTCCCGGCCAACCATCCCTGGGCCGGGTACGAAGCCATCGACGCCGATGAACTCGACGGTCAGAATCTGCTGCTCCTCGGCCAGGGCAACTGTTTCCGCGATCAGGTCCTGGAATCCTGCCCGCGCCTCAATGGCCAGGATGCGCTTGCCCATTCGCTCGAAGGCAGTTCGCTGGAGACCATCCGCTACATGGTGGCGAGCGGCGCCGGTGTCGCCGTGATGCCAAGTTCGGCCGCCGATCCGCTGCTCGACAAGGAGCCGTTGGTACGCGTCCTGCCCTTCGTCGGCACGCCGCCGTCGCGCACCGTCGGTCTGGTCTGGCGGGTGACCTACCCGCGCTCGCAGGCGATCGACGCGATGCGGGCGGCGGTCCTTTCCTGCCAGTTGCCCGGCGCCACCGCCAGACGCTGAGGTTTCACATGAAACCGCGCCGACTTCTCCTGGCCTTCCTTTTTTGTCTTGCCGGGAGTCAGTCGGCAAGTGCCGCCCCGGAGCGGGTCAGGGTGGTCAGCGACGAGAATTTTCCGCCTTACATCTTCCTCGGTGCCGATGGCACGCCTGAAGGTTACCTGGTCGATCTCTGGAAACTCTGGGAGAAGCAGACCGGCATCCGCGTCGAGTTGACGGCGACAGCCTGGGCCGAGGCGCAAGCGATGATCAGCCGTGGCGAGGCCGATGTCATCGAGGCGATCTACCGGACGCCGGGGCGCGAGGGCAGCTATGAATTTTCCCAGCCTTATTCGACCCAGCACATCTACATCTTCGCCGATCGTTCGATCAGCGGCATCAGCGGACCGAACACGCTGAAGGGCTTCCAGATCGGTGTCGAGCAAGGCGACGCTTGCATCGAGATGCTGGAACGCCAGGGAATCACCAGCCTGCAGCGCTATCGCGACTATTCGCAGATGATCCAGGCGGCGATCGATCAGGAGGTCAAGCTGTTCTGCCTCGACGAGATTCCAGCTAATTTCTATCTCTACCGGATGCACGCGCAGGAGCGTTTCCAGAAGACTTTCCAGTTGTATAGCGGGCAGATGCACCGCGCAGTGCGCAAGGGCGAGGGCGAACTGCTGGCGGTGGTCGAGGCCGGCATGGCGGCAATCAATCCGGCCGATGTCGAGGCTCTGCGCGAGAAATGGATGGGCCAGCCGCTGCGCTTGGCGCCCTACGCGCGTTATTTCACCCTGGCGATCGTTGGTCTGCTGCTGCTCGGCGGTTTGCTGTTGCTCTGGGTCCGCACCCTGCGCCGGCAGGTGCGGCAACGCACTACCGAACTGGACCTGCGGCGCGCCCAACTGGCAACGCTGGTCGATACGATTCCCGATCTGGTCTGGTTGAAGGACGCCAAAGGCGTCTATCTCGCGTGCAACCGGCGCTTCGAAAAGCTGTACGGACATCTCGAATCGGCGATCGTCGATCGTACCGACTACGACTTCGTCGATCGCGAGACTGCCGACTTTTTCCGGGCCCGGGATGAGGCGGCGATTGCCGCCGGTGGCCCGGTGAGCAACGAGGAATGGCTCACTTTCGCCGATGGCGGCGAGCGCCTGCTGTTCGAAACCATCAAGACGCCGATGCTCGACAGCGACGGCCAGCTTATTGGGGTGCTCGGCGTTGCCCGCGAGATCACCGCTCGCCGGCGGGCGGAGGACGCGTTGCGGGCGAGCGAGGAAAAGCTGCGCATTGCCCAGTCGAGCGCTGCGCTCGGCATCTGGGAGGTCAATCTGGCGGTTGGCGTGACCTACTGGTCGCCGGAGGTCGAAGCGATGTACGGCATCGCCATCGGCAGTTTCGATGGCCGTCAGGCAAGCTGGCTGGCGCGCGTGCACCCCGACGATCGTTCCGCGGTGCTGCAGGCGGTGGGGGAGTACATGCAGCGCAACGAGGCATTCGATCTTGCCTTCCGCATCGTCCGGCCGGATGGCGAGGTGCGCTGGATCGCCTCGCGTGGGCAGGTGCATCGTTCCGCGCAGGGGGCGGCGGAGCGCATCATCGGCGTCAATTTCGACATCACCGAGAAGAAACGGACCGAAGAGGAACTGCAACACTATCGGGACCAGCTCGAGGAACTGGTCGACGAGCGGACCCGCCAGCTGGCGCAGGCCCGTGACGCGGCCGAGGCGGCAAATCGCGCGAAAAGCGCTTTCCTGGCCAACATGAGTCACGAAATCCGGACGCCGATGAATGCCATCATCGGCATGTCGCATGTGCTTCGCCAGAGGCTCGATTCCCCGGAACTGCTCGACAAGCTTTCCCGCATTACCTCTTCGGCCGATCACTTGCTCGGCATCATCAACGACCTGCTCGATTTCTCGAAGATCGAGGCCGGTCGCCTGCAGCTTGAGGCCAAGCCCTTGCATCCCCTGCAGGTGCTCGACAGCGTCGTGTCGATGATCACCGAGCAGGCGCAGGTCAAGGGGCTGGAAGTGAACTACCGTTGCGCCGACTTCCCGGAAACCCTGCGTGGCGATGCCGGGCGTCTGATCCAGGCGCTACTCAACCTGGCTGGCAACGCTGTCAAGTTCACCCGCGAGGGCGAGGTCGAATTGCTGGTCGAGCGCGTGGCGGAAGACGTCGATGGCGTCCTGGTTCGGTTTTCGGTCCGCGATACCGGGATCGGCATTCCGCCGGAAGTGATCGAAAAGCTGTTCTCGCCTTTCCAGCAGGCCGACGATTCCACGGCCCGGCGTTACGGTGGCACCGGCCTCGGGCTGGCGATCACCCGGCGGCTGGCCCGGCTGATGGGGGGCGACGCCGGCGTCGACAGTGTACCGGGGGCGGGGAGTCGCTTCTGGTTCACCGCCCATCTGCAACGGGAAGGGCAGAACGGGGGCCATTACCTGCCGGAAAGGGTGCCTGGCGAGCACCCCGAGCGGCTGTTGCAGGAGGCTTTCGCCGCTTCGCGTATCCTGCTGGTCGAGGATGACCCGATCAACCAGGAGGTGGCGGCGGAGTTGCTCGAAAACGTCGGGCTGATCGTCGAACTGGCGGCCGATGGGCAGGTGGCCGTGGACAAGGTCAGCCAGGCGGCGCATCCGTTCGCCTTGATCCTGATGGACCTGCAGATGCCCAGGCTGGGCGGGCTGGAGGCGATGGCGAAACTGCGCGAGTTGCCGGGCTTTGCGACGCCGGTGATCGCCATGACGGCGAACGCCTTCGCCGAGGATCAGGCGCGCTGTCGCGCTGCCGGCATGGTCGATTTCATCGCCAAGCCGGTCGATCCCATTCTGCTCTACGAAACCCTGCTCGAATGGCTGCGCCGCGGGCGCCAGGCCGGCTGATCAGCCGGCGGCCTTCTTCTTCGCAGGTGCCTTGGCCGACGGAGCCTTCTTCTCGAACTCGAAACCGACCTTGCCTTCGTTGACCGCCAGATAGGCCGAGAACTTGCGCTTCGTCCGGTTGGAGACGAATTCCTTCAACAGGTCGGTCTTGCCGGTTTCCAGCATCTTCTTCATCTGCACCGGTTCGACCGGTTGCTGCAGGATGATCTTGCCGGATCGGAAATCGCAGGTCTTGTCAGGGCCGACCGATTTCTCGCAGACATAGCTGCTGCCGTGATCGAACACGTTGGCGGCGCACTTCGGGCATTTCCCCAGGCTTTCCTGGCCCGAAAAATCGACTGGCTCGGCGCTGGCTTCGTCGGCCTTGTCCTGGCCGAAATCGAACTCCGGCAGGTGTTCGGCGTTGAGCTTGATCGCTGCCGCGAAGCTGCGGCCCATCTTGTTGCGGAAACCGGTCAGCGGGCCGACCTGGCCTTCGGTGAGCAGGGTTTCGACTTCGGCCAGTTCGTACTGACGGCCGGCGACGATCTTCCACAGCGAATAGTCGCAGCCGCTGCACTGGAATTTCTTGTAAGTCTCGCGGATGACGCCGCCGCATTTCGGGCAGGGCGCCTTCAGAACGCCAAAGTCGCCGGGGATGGTGTCGCTGTCGTAAGACTTGGCACGCTCGACGATGTGACGGGTCATTTCGGCGATCTCGCGCATGAACTCGTCGCGCGTGAATTCACCCTTTTCGATGCGGCCGAGCTTCCATTCCCAGTCGCCGGTGAGTTCCGGCTGGGTCAGTTCCTCGACACCGAGACCGTTCAACAGCGTCATCAGGTTGAAGGCCTTGGCGGTCGGGATCAGTTCGCGGCCTTCGCGCAGCATGTACTGTTCGCCGATCAGGTTCTCGATGATCTGGGCGCGCGTCGCCGGCGTGCCGAGGCCGCGGCCGGCCATTGCCGCCTTCAGTTCCTCGTCGTCGACCATCTTGCCGGCACCTTCCATGGCCGACAGCAGGGTGGCTTCCGAATAGCGCGGCGGCGGCTTGGTGGCGCTGGCCTTGACCGTGACTTCCTCGGTCTTGACCTTTTCGTCCTTGTCGACCGCGACCAGGTTGCCTTCGTCACCAGTCTGGCCTTCCTTGCCATGGACGGCGAGCCAGCCCGGGTTGACCAGGACCTTGCCCTCGGTCTTGAACGGGTGGCCTTCGACCCGGGTGATGCGGGTGGTGACCAGGTATTCGGCGGCCGGGAAGAACACTGACAGGAAGCGGCGGACGACGAAGTCGTAGAGCTTCTGCTCGGCTTCGTTGAGGTTTTTCGGCGCCTGCGGCGTGGGGATGATGGCGAAGTGATCGCTCACCTTCGCGTTGTTGAAGATGCGCTTGTTCGGCAGCACCCAGTTGCGTGCAAGGATCTGGTGCGCGAACGGCGCGTAACGGGCGAGCAGCACTTCATCGTGACCCTTGCCGGCGCCTTCGCCGGTGAGCACGCGCATCGTTTCCTTGACCGTGGCCAGGTAGTCCTCGGGCAGGCAGCGCGAGTCGGTCCGCGGGTAGGTCAGGACCTTGTGCTTTTCGTAGAGCGCCTGGGCCAGGCCGAGCGTGGTCTTGGCCGAGAAGCCGAAACGGCTGTTGGCCTCGCGCTGCAGGCTGGTCAGGTCGAACAGCAGCGGCGACAGGCGGGTTTCCGGCTTGGCTTCCTCGCTGACGACGCCGGGCTTGCCCGAGGTCGCCGCCTTGATCGCTTCGGCGCGGGCGACTTCCCAGAGTCGGTCGGCACGGGCGTGCTCGTCGTCCTGCTTGCCCTTGAAACCCTCGTCGAACCACTTGCCGGTGTAGCCGCCAGCCTTGGCGGCGAATTCGGCCTCGACTTCCCAGTAATCGCGCGGCACGAAGTCGCGGATCTTGCGCTCGCGCTCGACGACGATCGCCAGCGTCGGCGTCTGCACGCGGCCGACCGTGGTCAGGTGGAAGCCGCCGGTCTTCGAGTTGAAGGCGGTCATCGCCCGGGTGCCGTTGATGCCGACCAGCCAGTCGGATTCGGAACGGCAGACGGCGGCGTCGGCCAGGCCCTGCATTTCGCTGCCCGGGCGGAGCCGGGCAAAGCCATCGCGGATCGCCTGCGGCGTCATCGACTGCAGCCACAGCCGCTGCACCGGCTTGCCGGCCTTGGCGTGCTGGACGATGTAATTGAAGATCAGCTCGCCTTCGCGCCCCGCGTCACAGGCGTTGATCAGACCGGTCACATCCTTGCGCTTGATCAGCTTGTTGAGCACGCGCAGGCGCGGTGCGCTCTTCTCGATCGGGTTCAGCGCGAAATGCGGCGGGATCACCGGCAGGTGGGCGAAGGACCACTTGCCGCGCTTGACCTCGAATTCTTCCGGACAGGCCAGTTCGAGCAAATGGCCGACGGCCGACGAGACGACGTATTCGTCGTTTTCGAAGTATTCGTCGTGCTTGGTGAAACCACCGAGCGCCTTGGCGATGTCGCTGGCGACGGAGGGTTTCTCGGCGATGATCAGTTTTTTGCTCATGGGGTCTGCCTGTCAGGTGCCGGGCATGATAAGTGGGCGCCGGACGGATTGGCAAGGGCGGTTACGATTCAGCGCCGGATCAGTCAATACGCTGGTAACGGTTACCCGGCAGGATGCCGATGCGCCCCGCCAGCTCCAGCGTCAGCAGTTCGCCGTGCAGAACGTCGGCAGGCATGCCGCTGCGCTCGACCAGTTCATCGAAGTTGCAGGGGTCGTGGCCGATCACGGCCAGCAATGCCGGTTCGCGTTCGTCGGTGGGTGGCGTTGCGCTTTGGCCTGGCGGGTTACCAAGTTCCTCGAGAATGTCATTTGCCGTCTCGACCAGTTTGGCGCCTTCGCGGATCAGGCGATGGCAGCCGCGTGACTGCGGCGCATGGATGGAGCCGGGGATGGCGAAGACTTCACGTCCCTGTTCGCCGGCCTGGCGGGCGGTGATCAGGGAACCGCTCTCGACGGCGGCTTCGACGACCAGGACGCCGAGCGAGAGGCCGGCGATGATGCGGTTGCGGCGCGGGAAGTTGGCAGCGATTGGTGGGGTTCCGAGCGGGAACTCGGAAACGATTGCGCCGCGTTCGACGATGCTCAGCGCCAGGTCACGGTTGCGTGCCGGGTAGACCCGGTCGGCACCGGTGCCGATGACGGCGATGGTGGCGCCTCCGGCGGTCAGTGCGCCGTGGTGCGCGGCGGTGTCGATGCCCAGCGCCAGGCCGCTGACGATGCTCAGTCCTCTTTCGGCCAGCGCGGCGGAAAACTGCCTTGCGTTGCGCAGTCCCTGGGGCGTTGCGTTACGGCTGCCGACGATGCCCAGGGCCGGGCGCTGGAGTAGCGAGGGATCGCCGCGCACGAAGAGCAGCGTTGGCGGGTCGGCAATGTTGAGTAGCTGGCCGGGATAGGCAGGGTCGGCCAGAGTCAGGATGTGTTGATTCGGCTGTCCGGCCCAGTCGAGGTGGCGTTCGATGGCGTCGCCAAGCGGGAAATCCAGAAGCAGTTCGAGCTTGCTGCCGATGACGCTGCGCAGCTTGCTCGGGCTGGCGGCGAAAACGGCCTCGGGTAAACCGAAAGCAGCGAGAAGCTTGCGTTGCGTCTCGCTGCCGATGCCAGGAATCAGGGCTAGCCGCAACCAGGCGGTCAGTCCCTGAGTGTCGATCACGGATTGCGGGCTGCGTCGCCGACGATTACCGACTTCGAGGATTCGATGACCAGTGCGTAGGCGACATGATCGAAGGTGCGGAAAACGAAGGCCAGACCGTAACGTTCTTCCGGAATCGTGGTTTCCTCCCGCTTGATATCGGCGTCCAGGTGCAAGGCAGTGCGTTTGCGATACAGAGCCACGACATGACCGTGCTCGATACCGTCGGCTTCACCGCGGTTGATCGTGACCACCGAGCCGGCACCGCCTTCGTTGATGGCACCATAGATCGACATGATCTGGGCGCGCACTTCGACTTCCGGCGGATGTGGCACGTAGGCGACGATATTCTGCTCGGGGGCCGGCTTCAGCCAGTCGCCGCGGGTGACCTCTTCCTTGGCCATGGTGATGCGCACCGTTGCCGGCTCACCCGGACGAGTCAGGCGGGCGTTGCCGAGGAAGAAGGCTTCGTGGGCGACGACCTTGCCGGTTTCCGGATCGGTCAGCGGCTTGCCCGGGCGGAAGACATGCCATTTTTCGATGCTGGCATCCGGGATGCCACTGACGTAGGCGGTGTCGCCATTGCCGAGGACGACGCGGTCTTCTTCGGTGGCGACGATGCGGGCAGCGGCCTTTTCGTCCTCTTCCGAGATGATCAGCGGTTGCGAGATGAAGGGCTCGATGGCGTTTGCCGGGATGCTGGAAATGTTGCCGCTGGCTGCGCTTTCATAAACCTTGGGCTGAAGCCGGCCGGAAAGCGGTTTGCCCAGGCGCAGACGGGGATTGCCATCGGAGAGGTCGAGCCAGACAACGTCGCCGGGATAAATCAGGTGCGGATTCTTGATCTGGTCCTTGTTGAGACGCCAGATTTCCGGCCAGCGCCAGGGTTTTTTCAGGAATTTCCCGGAAATGGCCCACAATGTGTCGCCTTTGACTACGACATGGCGGTCCGGCGGGTTGGCAACCAGTTCCAGCGGCTCGGCGGCCGTTGCACAGATAGCTGTCACAGCCAGGATCAGCGCGGATATAATGCGAAGCATGGGTAATCCCTCACGTACCGGTGGAACGCACTGCAGATTCGTTGGTCCAAATAGCCTCTGCAAGTCACGTTCATATCTCGAGAATTGCTTTAGATTCTGCATGTAATCCTCTAAGCAAGCAAGCATTTTCACCCTGTTTTCCATGGCACTATTACCCATTTTGCGTTTTCCCGATTCCCGCTTGCGTAAAGTCGCGGCACCGGTCACGAAAATTGACGATCGCATTCGCCGACTTGCTGCCGACATGGCGGAGACCATGTATGAGGCACCGGGCATCGGCCTTGCTGCGACGCAGGTCGATGTGCACAAGCGGCTGGTGGTGATCGACGTTTCCGAAGACAAGAGCCAGCTACGCGTATTCGTCAATCCCGAGGTCGAGAGCGCGGAAGGTCTTGCGCTGGGCGAGGAGGGCTGTCTTTCGGTTCCCGGAATTTACGACAAGGTCGAACGGGCCGAGCGGGTGCGTGTCCGCTACCTGGACCTTGACGGCAACGCCCAGGTGCTGACCGCGGAAGGACTGCTCGCGGTGTGCATCCAGCACGAGATCGATCATCTCGACGGCAAGGTTTTTGTCGATCATCTTTCCCAACTCAAGCAGACGCGGATCAAGAGCAAGCTTGCCAAACAGGCGCGTGTCACCGCATGAAGCTGATTTTCGCGGGAACGCCGGAGTTCGCGGCACAGGCGCTGCAGGCAATCGTTGGCGCCGGGCACGAGGTGGTGCTGGTCCTGACCCAGCCCGACCGGCCTGCCGGACGCGGCATGGCCTTGCAGCCGTCGGCGGTGAAGCGGGTGGCGCTGGCGCATGGCATCGAGGTTTTCCAGCCTGCGACGCTGAAGGATGCTGACGCTCAGGCACGGCTGGCGGCGTGCGGAGCGGAGGCGATGGTCGTCGCGGCCTACGGGCTGATTCTGCCGCAGGCGGTGCTCGACCTGCCGCGCCGCGGCTGCCTCAACATCCATGCCTCGCTGCTGCCACGCTGGCGCGGCGCGGCGCCGATCCAGCGCGCCTTGCTGGCGGGCGATGCGCAGACCGGCGTCTGCATCATGCAGATGGAGGCCGGCCTGGATACCGGCCCGGTCCTGCTGCGTGAAGCCTTGCCGATCGCCGGCGATGACACGACGGCAAGCCTGCACGACAAGCTGGCCGACTGTGGCGCCCGGCTGATCGTCGAGGCGCTGGCCCGGCTGCCCCTGCCGGCGATGCCGCAGCCGGCAGAAGGCGTCACCTACGCGCACAAGATCGAAAAGGCGGAGGCCGCGATCGACTGGACGAAGCCGGCGGTCGAACTGGATCGCCACCTGCGCGCCTTCAATCCCTTCCCCGGGGCCCAGGCCCAGCTCGCCGGGCAGACCGTCAAGCTGTGGGCGGCCAGCCCTTGCGCCGGCAGCGGCCGTCCCGGCGAAATCCTGGCGATCGATCGCCAGACCCTGGTCGTCGCCTGTGGCGAGGGCGCATTGGCGATCCGGGAGCTGCAGAAGGCCGGCGGCAAGCGTCTGCCGGTACAGCAATTCCTGGCCGGCAATGCGCTGCGCGTGGGCGACTTGTTCACTGCTGCCGCCTGAATTCCCGCGGCGTTTCATGTGAAACCCGCTGGCGGCAGATGGTGTCGAGCAGGCCGCCAAGTCGCCAGCCGGCTTCGCTGATCCGTCGGTCGGCAATCTCTCGGGCCCGCGCCTGATAGGTGGCATCGATCAGCTGTGCCACGCTGCCAGCGTTTTCCGGGTAGAGCGAAGGTAGCAGGGCGCGGCTTTCGCGTAACCAAAGCGCCTCGTTGCCCTGTCGCGGCGGCGACTGCCCGGCGAGCAGGGCACCGGCTTTTTGCCGCAGGCGTTTGCCGCGCAGTCCCGACTTGCCCGGCAGGTCATCCCACCAGGTGTGCAGGCTGACGAAGGGCCGGCGCACGTCAGCAGGGTCTTCCACCAGCAAGCTGTTGCCGCCGTGGTCTACGGGGTAGCCGGCATGGAAGGGTTGGTGCAGGTCGGCCACCAGATGCGCCAGCCAGGGCAGGGCCCAGGCGATTCTTGCAATGTCAGGCGTCGTTCTCACGGTTTCGGTCAGGGCGACGATCTGGCGATCGAGTTGTCCGCGGCCACGTTTGCCCAGGTGATCGAAATCGACGTAATGCCAGTCGCTGTGCCGCTGTATGTCGGGAAAGCCCGGTAGCGGGGAGGTGGCCGCCTCCTCGGCAAAGCGTGGATCGTGGCGGATGCTGTCGGGCCAGGTGCTGGCCTCGGCAAAGATCAGCGCGCTGTCGTCGGCGCCGGCCTTTTCCCGCCAGCGGCCGTGGTCGGGGTGGTGACGCAGCGCTGCGTCGACGCAGGCGCGGGTTTCCGGCGCCATCCCTTGCCAGGCGATGATGGCGCTCAGACGGTGGCCGGCGGCGTTCCAGGCGAGCACATCGGTGCTGGCGAGGACGGTGAGCAGGAAGATTAACAAAGGACGCATGCCGGAATTATGCCCCGTGCGATAATCCGGGCCATGTCACGTTTGCCTTCCAATTCACTGGCCTACGCCTTGCGCCAGGCGGCTCGCATCGATGCGGCGGTTTTTGCCGGCCAGAGCCTGGCCGACAATCTGCTCGCGCGGGTCGAGGCGGTGGCGCGCCCGGCGGTGCAGGACCTGGTTTATGGCAGCCTGCGCGCTTACGGTCGGGGCGACTTCTTCCTCGCCCGCCTGCTTGAGCGTCCGCTGGCGGTGGACGAAGTGCGGGCCTTGCTGCTGGTTGCCCTGTACCGGCTCGAAACCCGGCCGGAGGCGGTGCATACCGTCGTCGATCAGGCGGTTTCGGCTGCCGGCGAAATCGCCCATGGCAAGTTCCGCGCCCTGGTCAATGGCGTGTTGCGCAGCTTTCTGCGTCAGCGGACGGCGCTGGAAGCGGCCTTGCAAGCCGATCCGGTGGCCCCGAACCAGCACCCGGCGTGGTGGTTGCAGGAACTGCAGGCGGCCTGGCCGGAACAATGGTCGGCCATTGTCGCGGCCGGCAACCAGGCGCCGCCGATGGCGCTGCGGGTCAATCGCCGGCGTTGCAGCCGTGCCGACTACCAAGCGCAACTGGCGGCGGCGGGAATTGCCGCCAGTCCGCTCGGCGACGATGGACTGACGCTGGCACAGCCCGTGCCGGTTGATCGCCTACCCGGCTTCTTTGATGGCCTGGTGTCGGTCCAGGATCCTGGTGCGCAGCGTGCCGCCGAACTGCTGGCGCCGGCGCCGGGCAGCCGGGTGCTCGATGCCTGTGCCGCACCCGGCGGCAAGACGGCGCACCTGCTGGAGCGGGCCGATCTCGACCTGCTGGCGCTTGATCTCAAACCCGCCCGCTGTCGCCGCATCGAGGATGGTCTCGGTCGTCTGTACCTGGCGGCGAAGGTGGTCGCGGCCGATTGCACGCAGCTAGATCAATGGTGGGACGGCCTTCCCTTCGATGCCGTGCTGGCCGACGTGCCCTGTACCGCCAGCGGCGTCGTGCGGCGTAATCCGGACGCCAAATGGCTGCGGCGTCCGGAGGACATCGCCAGCTTTGCCCTGACCCAGTCGCGCATCCTCGATGCCCTGTGGCAGGTGCTCAGGCCGGGCGGTAAACTGCTCTATGCGACCTGCTCGGTCTTCCCCCGGGAAAACCAGCGGCAGATCAGGGGTTTCCTCGCTCGCCAGCCGGCAGCGGGGATCATTCACGAAGAACAGATACTTCCCGATGCGGAGCGCGATGGCTTTTTCTACTGCCTGCTCGAAAAGCGTTCTTGAACGTTGCCGTGCCTGGCTGCTACTGCTGATTTTCCTGCCGGTGTTCGGCTGGGCGGCGGATATCGAGGTGCGCGACCAGCGCCTGACTGCGGGCGACGACGCCTACGTGCTGGCGGCCGATTTCCGTTTCGAGCTCAGCCCTCGCCTGGAAGAAGCGGTCAATCGTGGCGTCGTGCTTTATTTCGTCGCCGAGTTCGAACTTGCCCGCGAGCGCTGGTACTGGTTCGACCAGAAGCTGGTCAGCAAGCAACTGACCTACCGTCTCTCCTATCACGCGCTGACCCGGCAATATCGCTTGAGCACCGGTGGCTTGCACCAGTCCTTCGCAACCCTGGGCGAGGCCCTGGTCATGCTGCGTCGTTTGCGCAACTGGCAGGTGATCGAGCGCAACGACCCGGTGGCAGTTCCCGGCAGCACCTACCAGGCGGCCTTGCGCCTGCGGCTGGACATTGCCCAGTTACCGCGTCCCTTCCAGATCAGCGCGCTCGGCAGCAAGGACTGGAATCTCGAGTCGGACTGGAAAATCTGGTCGGCGACCCTGCCGCCCCCGCCTACCCCTGCTCCCGTGCCGGAGGATAAGTGAAGCGACTCCTCGCTGCCGCCGGGGCGCTGGCTGCCGCCATCGGCGGCATTCTCTGGTTCCTGCTGCTGATGGCGACGGAAGCCGACACCGTCGTCTTCTCGCGCAACTACCCGCTGCTGGTCGGGCTCAACGTCGTCCTGGCGCTGGCCATGCTGGCACTGGTCGGCTGGCAGCTGAGCACCTTGTGGCGCGATTATCGGGCGCAGGTCTTCGGTGCCCGTCTCAAGCTGCGTCTGATGCTGATGTTCGGCGTCATCGCGGTGTTGCCGGGGGCGCTGGTGTATGGCGTTTCGGTGCAGTTCGTGACGCGCTCGATCGAAAGCTGGTTCGACGTGCGGGTCGAAAAGGCGCTGGAGTCCGGCCTGCAACTGGGGCGCTCCTCGCTCGATTCGCTGCTCGAGAACCTCTCCCAGCGGGCGCGCGACATGGCCGACGAATTGTCGGTAGTGCCGGAAACCGCCCAGCGTTCGGCACTGTTCCGTCTGCGCGAGGAGCGCGGCGTCCATACGGCGGCGCTTTTTTCCCTCAGCGGCCAGTTGTTGTCCAGCGCCACCGGCGACCTCGGCAACCAGCTACCCAATGCGCCGAGCCAGGCCCAGTTGCGCCAGGCTCGTGCGGCGCAGGGCCTGAGCGGGGTCGAAGGCGAGAACGAACGGATGTTCATGCGCGTGCTGGTGCCGGTGACTTCGCTCGAGCTTTTCGCCGAACCGCGCATCCTGCAAGTGACCCAACGGGTGCCGGCCACGCTGGCGCTCGATGCGGAAGCGGTCCAGGATGTCTACCGTGACTATCAGGAACTGCAACTGGCGCGTCAGGGCCTGACCGGGATTTATGCGCTGACGCTGACGTTGACCGTGCTCGTCGCACTGTTCAGCGCTTTCGCGCTGGCCTTCTGGATGGCTCGCCGGTTGGTGGCGCCGATGTACATCCTGGCCGAGGGTACACAGGCCGTGGCGCAAGGAGATTTCTCGCAGCGCCAGGCGATCTACAGCGGCGACGAACTCGGCGTGCTGACCCAGTCCTTCAACCGGATGACCCGCCAACTGGCCGACGTCCGGCGCGAGAACGACCGCCACCGGGCCTACCTGGAATCGATCCTGGCCAACCTCTCGGCCGGGGTGCTTGTTTTCGACCGTGACTTCCTGTTGCGTACGGTCAATGGCGGCGCGAGCAGCATCCTTGATGACGATTTTGCCGGCCTGATCGGCCTGGCACCGGCGGACTGGCCGCGCCAGCAGGTTCTCGCCGCCTTCATCGACCAGCATTTTGCCGGCACCGACGAACCGGAGTGGCGGGCGCAACTGGAAATCGAGCGGCCGAACAGTGCGCCGCAGGTGCTTTTGCTGCGCGCCTCGCGCCTGCCGGAAAGCAGTGGTGGCGGTGACGTCGTCGTCTTCGACGACGTCACCAACCTGATCGCCGCCCAGCGCACCGCCGCCTGGGGCGAAGTGGCGCGGCGTCTGGCGCACGAGATCAAGAACCCGCTGACGCCGATCCAGCTTTCCGCCGAGCGCCTGCAGTTCAAGCTGGCCGAGCGCCTGAGCAACGGCGATGCCGAGATGCTTTCGCGCGGTACGCAGACGATCATCGCCCAGGTGCAGGCGATGAAGCGGATGGTCGACGATTTCCGCGATTACGCCCGCAAGCCGGTGCTGGAAGTCGCGCCACTCGACCTCAACGGCCTGCTGCGCGAAGTGCTCGGGCTGTATGAAAGCTCGTCGGTGCATTTCGACAGCCGCCTGGGTGAGGGTTTGCCGCAGGTATGCGGCGACGCGACCCAGCTACGGCAGATCATCCACAATCTGTTGCGCAACGCCGAGGATGCCCTCGAAGGACGCGCCGACGGGCGGGTCGAGATCGTCACCGAAGTGGCCGGGCGTTGCGTCCGCCTGCGCATCACCGATAACGGTCCGGGTTTCCCGGTCGAGTTGCTGCCGCGCATCTTTGAACCGTATGTGACGACCAAGGCCCGGGGTACCGGGCTCGGTCTGCCCATCGTCAGGAAGATCGTCGATGAGCATCAGGGTAGTATAGAAATCAGCAATGCGCCGGCCGGCGGTGCGCGGATCGACATCCGCCTGCCGCTGGTGCGGGACAAGGAGGCCAAGCATGGCAATCATTCTGGTCGTTGATGACGAAGTCGGCATCCGCGAACTGCTTTCAGAAATCCTGATCGACGAGGGCTACGACGTGCGCCTTGCCGAGAACGCCACGGCGGCGCGCCGCGTGCGTAGCGAGCTACGCCCGGACCTGGTGCTGCTCGACATCTGGATGCCGGATACCGACGGCATTTCGCTGCTCAAGGAGTGGCATGCCGGCGGGCACCTCAACATGCCGGTGGTGATGATGTCCGGTCACGGGACGATCGATACCGCGGTCGAGGCGACGCGCTTCGGTGCCTTCGACTTCCTGGAAAAGCCGATTGCCCTGCAGAAACTGCTCGGCAGCGTGCAGAAGGCGCTCAAGCACGACGCGCCGCCGACGCGCCCGCCGCTGACGCTGGAAGCTTTTTCCCGCCTGCCCTTCGTCAAGGAATTCCGCCGCCGGCTGGAGCAGGCGGCGGCCAAGGCCTCGGTGGTGCTGATCAAGGGCGCCACCGCCGGCATGGCGGAGATCGCCGCGCGTACGCTGCTGGCGCCACGCGCGCCCTGGCTCGACCTGTCGACGACGAGCAGTGCGCTGAGCCAGGAAGTGCTGGAAAAGACCAGCGGCGGCATCCTTTTCGTTCCCGATCTTGCCGCGTTGGGCAAGATGCAGCAGATGAACCTGGCCTTTGCCGTCGACCGCGCCGACAAGCTCAACCTGCAACTGATCGCCGCCAGTACCACGCCGCTTTCCGTGCTTGCCGAGCATGGCTGGGACAGCAAGCTGATCGCCCGCCTCGGCGAGATCTGGGTGGCCTTGCCGGCGCTCGCTGGTCATGTCGACGATCTGCCGGAAATCGCCAGCCTGCTGCTCGGCAATTTCGTCGAGCGTGGTGAAGTACCGCATCGGCGTTTCTCGACGGCGGCGCTCAACGCCTTGCGCACGTTGCCCTGGAAACGCCATGCCGATGCCAGCTGGAACGTTCTCTACGGGTTGGTGCGCAATCTGGCGCTGACCGCGCTCGACGACGAGATCGACGCTGACGACGTGGCCCGGGTGATGCCCGAGCAGGAGGAGGAGAGCGGCGCCGCGCTTTCCTTCCTGCCGCTCTTCGAGCAGCCGCTGCGCGAGGCGCGCGATGCCTTCGAGAAACTCTACTTCGAACATCACCTGCGCCAGGAAGGCGGCAACATGACCCGGCTGGCGGAGCGTTCCGGGCTCGAACGCACCCACCTCTACCGCAAGCTGAAGCAGCTCGACATCCGGCTCGGCAAACGCAACGACGAATGAGGATGGGGGAGGGGGCATGAAGATCGTCATTCTCGGCGCCGGCCAGGTCGGCGCCAGCGTTGCCGAAGGCCTGGTCTCGGAAGAGAACGATATCACCATCGTCGACCAGGACCCGCAGCGTCTCGCCCAGTTGCAGGACCGCCTCGACCTGCGCACCGTCGTCGGTGACGCAGCGACACCGTCGGTGCTGCGCAGTGCCGGGGCCGAGGACGCCGACATGGTGATCGCCGTGACCCAGAGCGACCAGTCCAACCTGGTCGCCTGCAAGCTGGCGCATTCCGTCTTCAACATCCCGACCCGTATCGCCCGCCTGCGTTCGCGCGACTTTCTCGAAGACGAGGTGCTGCTCTCGGACGACAACTTCGCAGTCGATTTCGCGCTCTGCCCGGAACAGGTGATCACCGACTACATTCGTCGCCTGATCGAATTTCCGCGCGCCCTGCAGGTGCTCAACTTTGCCCGCGGCCGGGTCTGTCTGGTCGGCGTCCGCGCCTACGACGGCGGGCTGATCGTCGGCAAGCCGATCAAGGCCATGCGCGACCTGCTGCCGCCGGAAATCGATGCCCGCATCGCCGCCATCTTCCGCGACAACCAGCCGGTTTTCCCTGAGGGCGACACCATCGTCAAGAGTGGCGACGAGGTCTTCCTGCTCGCTGCCACCGAGAACATCCATCCGGTCCTCAACCAGCTGCGGCGCGAAGTCAGCCGGGTCGAGCGGATCATGATCGCCGGTGGCGGCAACATCGGCCTGCGCCTGGCCAAGTCGCTGGAAGGGCATTACGAGGTCAAGCTGATCGAAGGCCGGCGGCCGCGCGCCGAACTGCTCGCCAACGAACTCAACGACACGCTGGTGCTGTGCGGCGACGCCACCGACGAGGAATTGCTGGAGCAGGAAAACATCGGCGAGATGGACCTCTTCCTCGCCATGACCAACGACGACGAAGACAACATCATGGCCGGCAGCCTGGCCAAGCGCCTTGGCTGCAAGCGCGTCGTCGCCCTGATCAACCGCCGTGCCTACGCCGAGATGATCGAGGGCGGACCGATCGACATCGGCATCTCGCCGGCCCAGGTCTCGATCGGCACGCTGCTCGCTTACGTCCGCCAGGGCGACGTCGCCGAAGTTCATTCGCTGCGTCGTGGCGCCGCCGAAGCGCTGGAGATCGTTGCCCACGGCGACCGCAATACCTCCAAGGTGGTCGGCCGCCGCATCGATGAAGTCGAGTGGCCACGCGGCGTCACCGTTGCCGCCATGGTGCGCAATTTCGAAGAACCGATGGTTGTCGGCCAGACCGACGACTGGACGGCGATCACCCGCTACGGCGAGGTGGTGATCGCCCACCACGACACGGTGATCGAGCCGGACGACCATGTGATCATATTCTGCACGCGCAAGAAGCTGGTGAAGAAGGTCGAGAAGCTGTTCCAGGTCGGTTTCCATTTCCTGTGAGCCCGCAGGTCATGACCCGTTTCGCTTCCGTTCATCGCGCCCTCGGCATGATCCTGATGCTGTTCGGTCTGGCCCTGCTGGCGCCGCTGGTCGTTTCGCACAGCGCCGACGATGGCGCGCAGCGCGCCTACGATCTGGTCTTCCTGCTCACCGAGTTGTGCGGCACCTTCCTCTGGTACCGCTACCGCCACAGCTCCCGCGATCTCAGCGTGCGCGACGGCTTCCTGCTGGTGGTCCTGGTGTGGACGGTGTTGCCGGCGTTTTCCGCGCTGCCGTTCATGATCCAGCTCGGCATGAGCCACACCGACGCCTACTTCGAAGCGGTTTCGGCGCTGACCGCGAGCGGCGGCACCGTGATGTCCGGGCTCGACAGCCTGCCGCATTCGATCAACCTCTGGCGTCACCTGATGCAGTGGCTGGGCGGCATGGGGCTGATCGTCCTGGTCGTCGCCATCCTGCCGATGCTCGGCATCGGCGGCCGGCAGATGCTCGCCGCCGAGATCCCGGGGCCGATGAAGGACAACCGCCTGACGCCGCGCGTCACCCAGACGGCGAAAGGCCTGTGGCTGATCTATGTGGCGATGACGATCGCCTGCATCCTCGCCTATGCCTGGGCCGGCATGAGCTGGTTCGATGCCTTCTGCCACGCCTTCTCGACCGTCTCGCTCGGTGGTTTCTCCACCCATGATGCCAGTCTGGGCTATTTCGCGTCGCCGACCATCGAATGGATCTGCCTCGCTTTCATGTTTTTCTCCGGGGTCAATTACGCCACGCATTTCCTGGCGCTGACCGGGCGCTCGCTGTTCGTTTACGGTCGCGATCCGGAGGCCGGCTGGTTTGTCGGCATCCTGTTCGCCAGCGGTTTCGTCCTCGCCAATTACCTGTGGAAGGAGGGCAGCATCGCCGACATGGACGAAGCCTTCCGGCTCGCCCTGTTCAACGTCGTTTCGGTGGCGACCACCACCGGCTATTCGACCATCGATTACGGCCAGTGGCCGATGTTCGCCGGCCTCTGGATGCTGTTCCTGTGCAGTTTCTCGACCAGCGCCGGATCGACCGGCGGCGGCATCAAGATGATGCGCGCCCTGCTGCTCTACAAGCAGGTCTATCGCGAACTGGTCCGCGCCATGCACCCGGCGGCGGTCTACAACGTCCGCCTCGGCGGCGCCACCGCGCCACAATCGGTGCTGTTCGCAGTACTGGCGTTTGCTTTCGTCTACATGGTCAGCATCGTCTCGATGACGCTGATCCTGGCTTTCACCGGCCTCGACATCGTCACCGCGTTCAGCGCCGTCGTCGCCAGCATCAACAACACCGGCCCCGGGCTGGGCCTCGTCGGACCGCATTCGAACTTTTCAGTCCTTGGCGATTTCCAGACCTGGGTGTGTACGTTTGCGATGCTGTTGGGACGGCTGGAGATCTTTACCTTACTGGTGGTTTTGACGCCGGCGTTCTGGAGGAAGTAGAGAGGCTGGGTTTCAGCGCCTGGCTTGCGGGCGTGTTAGGTCGTTTAACCACTGGGTTCCGCCGTTGACCGGCGGGCGTACTTTCTTCTTGTTTCGCCAAGCAGAAAGTAGCCAAAGAAGAAGGCGACCCTAGGTCGGCGCCTCGCTGCGCGGGGTACCCTGCGCTACTCGGCCCTGGCGGGGGCTGCGCAACTCGCCGCTACGCGGCTCAGACAGTGCTCGCCCTTTATCCGCCAGGCCCTGCGTTGCTCGGCGCCTCCCAAGGGGCCCGGCAAACCGATCGCTGCTGAAATAGCTGTGTTTTAAACCTTGGCCGTACAGCAGAGACGTTTTTTGGGGTCCCCATGTGGAGCGCCGAGCAACGGAGAAGGGCCGGGGGAAGTCGGCGAGCACTGTCTGAGGCCCGCAGGGCCGAGTTGCGCAGCCGCCCGGCCCTTCGAGTAGCGCAGGGGAGTCGGCGTAGCCGACCGCGTAACCTGGGGTCGCCTTTTCTTTGGCTGGCCGGTCAACGGCGGAACCCAGCGGGTAACAATACCCAACCACGCCTGCCAGTCAGTCGCGGCACCCCGCACAGCCGGAATCAAAAGCATCAAATCCCTCCCGTGCCGTGACCTTCCCCCCGGAAACCGGGATAATTCCCCCTTTCCAGATTTCAGGCGGAGTACACCGTGAGCCGACCCAAGAACGACACCTTCCTGCGCGCCCTGCTGAAGGAGCCCACCGAATACACGCCGCTCTGGCTGATGCGTCAGGCCGGTCGTTATCTCCCCGAGTACTGCGAGACGCGCAAGCGCGCCGGTAATTTCCTGAATCTGTGCAAGACGCCGTCGCTGGCCTGCGAGGTGACGTTGCAGCCGCTCGCCCGCTACGACCTCGATGCGGCCATCCTGTTTTCCGACATCCTCACCGTGCCCGATGCGATGGGTCTCGGCCTTTATTTCGCCGAGGGCGAGGGGCCGAAGTTCGAGCGGCCGTTGCGCGAAGAATGGGCGATCAACGATCTGAGCGCGCCCGATCCCTACGATCACCTCGGCTACGTGATGGACGCGGTAGCGGAAATCCGTCGCGCGCTCGACAACTCGGTGCCGCTGATCGGCTTCTCCGGCAGTCCGTACACGCTCGCCTGCTACATGGTCGAAGGGCAGGGCTCGTCGGACTTCCGTCACATCAAGGGGATGATGTACAGCCGGCCGGACCTGCTGCACAAGATCCTGGCGGTGACTGCCGACGCGGTGACCCAGTACCTGAACGCACAGATCGATTGCGGCGCTCAGGCGGTGATGATCTTCGACACCTGGGGCGGTTCGCTGTCGGCGGCGGCTTACCAGGAGTTTTCGCTGGCCTACATGCAGCGCATCGTTGCCGGCCTGAAGAAGGAAAAGGACGGCCAGCGCATTCCGAGCATCGTGTTCACCAAGAACGGCGGCCTGTGGCTGGAGAAGATCGCTGCCATCGGCTGCGATGCGGTCGGTCTCGACTGGACGATCGATATCGGCGAAGCCCGTCGCCGCGTCGGCGACCAGGTGACGCTGCAAGGCAACATCGACCCCAACGTGTTGTTCGGCACGCCGGAAACGATCGCCGCCGAGACGAAGAAGGTGCTCGACAGCTTCGGTCCGGGCAATACCGGTCACGTTTTCAACCTCGGCCACGGCATCTCGCAGTACACGCCGCCCGAGAACGTCTCGGTGCTGGTCGAGACGGTCCATGCGCACAGCCGTACGCTGCGTAAGTGAGGACTCATCTCCCCGGGGCGGCTTGACTTATGCACAGAATTCCGCTCCCCGGGGAGCGGTTGCCCGGGAAATTGGCTTGACATCCCGGAAATAACGCAAGTTATTGAAAAATAAGGATTTGCTATTTTGCACAATATTTCGGCAAGATAACAAAAGCCTTACAAATCGCTGACTTAGCATTTATTTACGCCAGCCATCCACAAAGTTATCCACAGCTTTTGTGGACAAGCTTCCGCCAGGGTTCTCCACCGAGTCTGCTGCATGCCCGTTCTGCGCGTTGCCCTCGATCTGCCGCTGCACCGCCTGTTCGAATACCGGGCCGAGCAGGCGTCGGTGGCCGATATCGGTCGCCGGGTGCGGGTGCCCTTCGGGCGTGGCGAGAAGATCGGCATCGTCGTCGCCGTCGTCGAGCAGGGGGAGTGGCCGCTAGAGCAGCTAAAGGCGGCGACGGCGATCCTCGACGACCTGCCGCCCTTGCCGGACGATTTCTTCGCCCTCTGCGAGTTCGCCAGCAATTATTACCAGGCGCCCTTCGGCGAAGTGCTGATGCAAGCGCTGCCGGTCGGCCTCAAGCGCCTGGCGGCGCCGCAGCGGCGGGCCGGGAGGGCGGTCAAGGCGGTGGCGCCGCTGGCACCGCCGGCATTGACTGCCGAGCAGGCGACGGCGATCAACGCAGTGGCGATCGCTGGCGGCTTTTCCGCCCACCTGCTGTTCGGCGTCACTGGCAGCGGCAAGACCGAGGTCTATCTGCGCCTGATCGAACGTACGCTGGCGCTCGGCGAGCAGGTGCTGCTGCTGGTGCCGGAAATCAACCTGACACCGCAGCTCGAGGCGCGGGTGCGCAGTCGTTTTCCCGAGCACAACGTGGTCGCGCTGCACAGCGAGCTGGCCGAAGCGGCGCGCGAGCGCAACTGGCGCGCTGCCTTCAGCGGCGCCGCGGCGATCGTTCTCGGCACCCGCCTCGCGGTATTCACGCCGCTGCCGCGCCTCGGCCTGATCCTGATCGACGAGGAGCACGATCCCTCGTTCAAGCAGCAGGACGGCATGCGCTATTCGGCGCGCGACCTGGCGGTGGTGCGCGCCCGCCAGCAGGCGGTGCCGATCCTCCTCGGTTCGGCGACGCCGTCGCTGGAAACCTGGGCCAACGCGCAAGGCAGCCGTTATGCGCTGCTGACCCTGCGCGAGCGCGCCAATCCGCAGGCCCGGCTGCCGGCGGTGCGGCTGGTCGATACGCGCCGCATGGTGCTGCGCGAAGGCGTCAGTGAGGCGCTGGTCAGCGCCATCCGGCAGCGTCTGGAGCGCGGCGAACAGAGCCTGGTCTTCCTCAACCGGCGCGGCTACGCGCCGGTGCTGGCGTGCCCGGCCTGCGGTTGGGTGTCGCGCTGCCACCGCTGCGCCGCCAACCTGGTCCTGCATCTGGCCGACCGCCGCCTGCGCTGTCACCACTGCGGCCTGGAAGAGCGCGTTCCACGCGCCTGCCCAACCTGCGGCAACCAGGACATTCACCCCTTCGGTCGCGGCACGCAGCGGGTCGAGGAATGGCTGCAGGGCGAGTTTCCGGACGCCCGCATCCTGCGCGTCGACCGCGATTCGGTGAAGAGCCGCAAGCAGTGGGAAGCGATGCTCGACCGCATCCATGGCGGCGAGGCCGACATCCTGGTCGGCACGCAGATGCTGGCCAAAGGGCACGATTTTCCGAAGCTGACGCTGGTCGGCGTGCTCGGCGCCGACTCGGCGCTCTACGCCGCCGACTGGCGCGCGCCGGAGCGCCTGTTCGCGCAGTTGATGCAGGTTGCCGGGCGGGCCGGGCGCGCTGAACTGGAAGGCGAGGTGCTGATCCAGACCCAGTATCCCGAACATCCCTTGTTTGCCGCGCTGGTCGCCCAGGACTACCCGGGTTTCGCCGCTGGCCAGCTCAAGGAAAGGGAACAGGCGGGTTTCCCGCCCTACGCCTTCCAGGCGGTGCTGCGTGCCGAGGCGCCGGCAATGGCCGACGCGATGGCTTTCCTGGCGCAGGCGGTGGTGCTGCCGCCGGTCGCCGAGCACGAGCAGGTCATGCTTTACGATCCGGTGCCGATGCGCATGGCCCGCCTGGCTAACCTGGAGCGCGCCCAGTTGCTGGTCGAAGCCGGTTCGCGTCCGGCGCTGCAGGCCTTCCTGCCGCGCTGGCGGGCGGCGATCGAGCAGCTGAAACAGCCGGCGCGCCTGCGCTGGCATCTCGAAGTCGATCCGCTGGAACTCTGAGGGTCGTTCAGCCGCAGCGCCGCGGCAGCCACTTGCGCAACAGGCGGTAGAGCAGTTCGGGGTCGATCGGCTTGCTCGCGAAATCGTTCATGCCGGCCTCGAAACAATGTGCCTTGTCCTCGGCGAAGGCGTTCGCCGTCATCGCCACGATCGGCAGTTTTTCCCGGCCGGGCAGGCGGCGGATGCGGCGGGTTGCCTCGAGGCCGTCCATGCGCGGCATCTGCATGTCCATCAGGACTAGCTGGTATTCGTTGGCGGCAACCATGGCGACGGCCTCTTCGCCGTCTTCGGCGGAGTCGGCGCTGAGGCCGGTTTCGGCCAGCAGTTCGAGGGCGATCTCGCGGTTGACCGGCTCGTCCTCAACGAGCAGGACGCGGCAGTTCAGGCAATGCTGCCGGATGTCTTCTTCTGGCTCGGCAGGCGCTTCGTGGGGCGCTGCGCCGAGATCGGGCGCCTTGCGCAGGCGGGCGGTGAACCAGAAGCTGCTGCCCCTGGCGGGGGCGCTGTCCAGGCCCACCGCGCCGCCCATCGCTTCGGCGATCTTGGCGGTGATCGCCAGGCCCAGGCCGGTGCCGCCGAAGCGCCGAGTGGTCGATGTGTCGGCCTGCTCGAAGGCGGAGAACAGCCGGCTCTGGGCTTCGACCGGAATGCCGATGCCGGTGTCGCTGACCGCGAAGCGCAGCAACACGCGGCTCTCGGTCTGGTCGATGACGTCGGCGCGCAGAGCGATGCTGCCCCGTTCAGTGAATTTGATCGCGTTGCTGGCGTAATTGAGCAGGCACTGCTGCAGCCGGGTCGGGTCGCCAAGCAGGCGTTCCGGCAGCGGGGTGCGTTCGATGGTGAAGGCCAGATTTTTGCTCTCTGCCTTTTCCAGCAGCATCGAGCGGACGTTTTCGAGCAGGCTGACCGGATTGAAAGCGATTTCCTCGAGCATCAACTTGCCGGCCTCGATCTTCGACAGGTCGAGCACCGTGTTGATGGTTTCCAGCAGATGCCGGCTCGCGGCGTCAAGCTTGTCGAGCCGTTCGAGCTGTTCCGGCGGCAGGCCGCCACGGCGCATCAGGTGGGCCATGCCGCCGATGGCGTTGAGCGGGGTACGGATTTCGTGGCTCATGTTGGCGAGGAAGGCGCTTTTCGCCTGGTTGGCCTGTTCGGCGGCGGCCTTGGCCTCGCCCAGCTCGCGGGTGCGCCGGGCAACCAGCTCTTCGAGGTGATGACGATGCTTGTCCAGTTCGGCGGCCAGGCGCTTCTTTTCGGTGATGTCTTCCTGCACCGCTACGTAATGGCTGACCTTTCCGTCGGGTTCGCGTAGCGGGGTGATGATCGCCGCCTGGATGAATTCGCTGCCGTCCCGGCGCCGGTTGTGGAACTCGCCCGCCCAGGTTTCGCCGTAGGCCAGCGCCCGCCGCAGGCTGGCGTAGGTTTCCAGGGCGGTCTTGCCGGAGTGCAGCAGGCGCGGGTTTTCGCCCAAGACTTCGTCGCGGCGGAAGCCGGTGGTGCGGACAAAAGCCGCGTTCACGTACTCGATGCGCGAGTTGGTGTCGGTGATCAGGATGCTGGCCGGACTCTGCTCGACCGCCAGCGAGAACATGCGCAGGCCTTCCTCGGCCTGGCGGCGCTCGGCGATTTCCTGGTCGAGCATGGCGTGGTGGTTCTGCAGTTCGCGGCGCATCCGCTCGAAACTTTCGATCAGCCGGCCGAGGTCGTCGTCGCCGCCCGGCGGCAGCGCCGTGTCGTAATTGCGCCGGGCAAGTTCCGAGGCGGCCTGCGACAGGTGGCGCAGTGGCCGGTGCACGACCCGTTCGACCAGGATCCACAGGAGCAGCACGTTGCCGGCCAGGACACCGAGCAGGATCAGGCTCATCGACCGGTGTTCGCGACGCTGCAGGTTCATCTGCGGCGCCAGATCGTAAAGGGCCTCGATGCGGGCCAGATTGCGACCGGCGAAGTCCAGCGGCAGCGAGATGCGGCGCAGGTCGGGGCTGTTGCCGAGCCGGGTTTCCTCGGACTCGATCAGCAGCGGGTAGAGTTGTCGTCCGTCGGCATCGATCAGGGTGATCGCCACCCATTCCGGGTTTTTCTCGAGCAAGCGGTCGAGATTCTCGTTGATGATGTCGAGCTGCTGTCCCATGATCAGCGGCAACAGGCTTTCGCCGACGCTGTCGAGATGGCGCTGCGCCGATTGCAGTTGCGCCTGCTCGATGTTGGCCAGGCTGCGCTGCAGCCAGAAGCGGTCCATCAGCAGGGCAACCAGCAGCGCCGCCAGCAGCAGCGGCAGGAGCAGCTTCCAGCGCAGCGAGAGCCTGCCGATCACGGTTGTTCCAGGTAGTTTTCCAGCTTCAGCGACTTCAGTACGTCGTAGTCGCCGATCTGTGCCGCCACCGGCGACAGCATCGGTACCTTTTCAAGCAGGGCACGCCCTTCCGCGGTGCTGGCCAGTTCGATGAAGGCCTGGCGCAGCTTTTCCCTGACCTCGACCGGCACCCGCCGGTGCGCGGCAAGCGGATGCGAGGGGACGGCCGCGGTCCGGTGCAGTACGCGCAGGGCGCCCTGAATCCGCGGGTCCTGTTCGCCCAGCGTCTTCTGCACCGAGCCGCCGGCGTCGGCGAAGCCGTTGATCACATGCAGGAAGACCGAACTGTGCGTCTTGGCGACGATGACCTTGGTCCTGACGCCGAATTGCCGGTCGAGTTCGGCGCGCAGCAGGAGGCTGGCGCCAAGCGCGGTCATCGACGGCACGGCCAGCGTCTTGCCCTGCAATTCGCTGACCTTCTGCAGCGGGCTGTCCTTGCGTACGACCAGGATGCCGTGGATCGGCCTGGCATCGCGCACCAGCGGAATGTAGCCGGGCGTCTCGGCGACCACCGGCATCATGTAGGGGTTGAGGTAGATGAAGTCGTACTGACCTTTCTGCACGTCGCTTTCGTAATCGCTGACCGACAGCGAGGTGACCAGATGCAGGTGCAGGCCGGTGCGTCTTTCCAACTGGTCGACGATGGGTTGCCAGATGCTGAACAACATGCGCCGCTCGAACTGCGGCACGACCGAGAAGCTATAGCTTTCCTTGGCGGAGGCGGGAAGGGTGGTGCCGAGCAGCACGCAGGCTGCCAGGAAAAATTGCCGGACGATCCGGCGGCTGAGGGACTTCATGGCTGCTGCCTTGTGGTGTTACCGGTTTACTGCCGATTCTCCGTCTCTCGGCGAGGGCTGTCCATCGGACTTTGGGCGCTGCCCGGCACGTCCCTTGCAGGTGTGGTGACCCGAACACAGCCCGGAGGGTGATCATGAAAATCGAAACATCCGCCGTCAACCTGACGGCAAGCCATGAAGCCAGTTACGATCGTCGGCTCGAAGTCGCCTCCCAGAGCGGCTTCCGGCAGATATTCGAAAGCATGGCGGGGACTGGCGACGAAAGCGCCGCGGAACTCAGGGAGCGGGTCCAGCGCATGCTCGACGCGCTGGTCGGGGCGATCATTGCGGCAATGGATGGCCGGCAATGCCGGCAGGACGATGCCGCCTGGGAGCCCTTGCCGGCCCAGGCGGAAGAAAACCGGAACGGCCGCGAATTCGCCTGGCAGAGCACGATCAGCGAGCGCATCGAGGAAAGCGAGAGCACCCGCGTCTGCGCCAGCGGCAAGGTCAATACCTGCGACGGCCGCGAGCTGGCCTTCGACCTCTCGCTCGACATGTCGCGTCATTACGAGAAAACCAGCGTGCTCTCGGAAAGCGGCAGCGTCCGCCTGCGCGACCCGCTGGTGTTGAGCTTTCCCGGCCAGGCCTGCGAGTTGTCGGAAAAACGTTTCAGTTTCGACATCGACTGCGACGGCAAGGTCGAATGCCTGCCCGAACTGGGTGGCGGTAGCTGCTTCCTGGTCTTCGACCGCAACGGCAACGGCCGAGCCGACGACGGCAGCGAGCTGTTCGGCGCCAGCAGCGGCGACGGCTTCGCCGACCTGGCGGCCTACGACCTCGACGGCAACGGCTGGATCGACGAGGGCGATGCCGCGTTCGACAAGCTCGCCCTGTGGTCGGGTGAGCGTTTCGAATCGCTCACCACGGCTGGTGTCGGCGCCTTGTATAGCGGGGCGGTAGAGGCGCCGTTCTCGCTCAAGTCGCCGGACAACGCCCTGCTCGGGCAGATCCGCGCGGCCGGCGTTTACCTGATGGAAAGCGGCCGGGCGGGGATCATGCAGCAGGTCGATCTGGCGACCTCAGCGCCGCCGGCCGAGCCAGAGGAAACTCCCCAGCGACAGGGCCTGCAGGCCTAGCAGGCCGAAGAAGGCGGCGCGGTAGGCGCTGAGGGCAGGCATGCCGCCCGCCTGCAGCGCGTCGACCAGGCCGCCGATGCCCCACTGCAGGCCGAAGGCGCCGGCGAAGACGAGCAGGTTCAGCGCCGTGTTGGCGCGTCCCGAAAGCCGGGTCGGGAAGGCCTGGGCGACCAGCGAGTAGGCGATATTGGAGAGCGAGAAGCAGGCCCCGAGCAGCGGCCAGAGCAAGCCGCCGCCCGCTTGCGGAAAACTGCAGATCAGCGCGAAGGCGGCGAAGGCGGCGAGCATCGCGGCGCGGAACAGGCTGGCCAGCGGCAAGCCGCGGCGCACCAGGGTGCTGGCGAAGAAACCCATGAACAGGAAGCCGCCGAGCATCGCCAGGCTCATCCAGGTCAGCCGGTCGGCGACGGCGCCGGCGGCGAGTCCTTCGGTGACGTTCATCCAGCGCGACGCCCACAGACCTTGCACCGCCATGAAGCCGCCGGTGAAAAAGAAGCCCATTGGTGCGTAGCGCCAGAAATGCCGGCTGGCGAAGATTTCCCGGACTCCGGCCAGTTGCTCGGCGAAGCCGCTGCCGCCGCCTTCCGCCGGGCGATCCGGAACGCTGCGCCAGATCAGGGCGGCGACCGCCAGCGTCAGCGCGGCGAGGGCGAGAACGATTTCGCGCCAGCCGGTGAAACCGAGCGCCAGTTCGAGCGGTTTGCTCGCCGCCAGCGCGCCCATGCCGCCGGACGCCATGATCCAGCCGGTCAGCGAAGCCTGGCGCTCGGGCGGGAACCATTGCGTGAAGGCCTTGAACGAAGCCATCAGGCAGGCCGAGACACCGAGGCCGATCAGCGCCCGGCCGAGGGTCAGCCCGCCCAGGCCGTCGGCGCTGGCGAACAGCGCGGCGCCAGCGGCGGCGGCGACGAGCAGCACGGCTTCGACACGGCGCGGCCCGAAACGGTCGAGGAGCATGCCGAGCGGCAACTGGGCGGCGCCGAAGGCGAAGAAGTAGGTGCTGGTGAGCAGGCCGAGCGCGTTGTCGGGCAAGGCCAGTTCGCCGGCGATCACCGGGCCGAGCACGGCGTTCACCGTGCGGTAGAGGTAGGACAGGAAGTAGCCGGCGGCAAAGGGCAGGAAGAGGCGCCGCATCAGGTTTTGCGGGGAGGCTTGATTCATGGCTGTTGCGGTTTCACATGAAACCCGGTGGGGGCTGGGGCCGGCCGATCGGGATTGCGCCGCAGCCAGTCGGCGCGTTGCACGATTTTCTGCCGCCAGTGGTTGGCGATGCCCGGCGTCGCCGCCAGGCGGTCGAGTTCGGCGAGTGGCGGGCGATGGCTCTGCCAGAGCAGCATCGCTTCGGCCAGCGTCATCGCCGCGGCGGCCTCTTCGAGCAACAGCGGCTCGCCGGGGGCGACCGTTCCCGGCGTCAGGACCCGCCAGTACCAACCGGTCAGCCGCTGTTCGGCAATGAATTGCGCCATGCCGTCGCAGGCGAAGCGTTCATCGATCTTCCAGCAGGGACTGCGCGGCTGGCAGACCTGCAGGCGGGCGCTGCCCAGGCGCCAGATGTCGCCGACGCGTACGCCGCTTTCATCGAGGTCCGCTGTCGACAGGTTCTCGCCGAGGCTGCCGGGGACCAGTTGATCGGCGATCTCGGGAAAACGCGCGGCGAGTCGCGCGTAGTGCGCCGCCGGGTAGAGATGGACGGCCTTCTCCGGGCCGCCGTGTACGCGCAGGTCGGCCTGCTGGTCAGTGGTGAAGCCATTGATGCCGAGTTCGAGCGGGGCGCTGGCCGGCTGCTTGTAGATGCCGGTCGGGCGGCCGGATTCGGGCAGCGGCCGGATGCCGCCGACGAAGAGGGAGATCTGTGCCATGGATTGCGCTGTCAGTCCCACAGCCAGGCCGCACCGCGCACGCCGGACGAGTCGCCATGGACGGCCGGCAGGAAGCGGGTCCGGCAAGCGTCGGAAAAGACGTGTGGCAGGCAGGCTTCGGGCAGGTGTTGGGGGAGTTGCCGGATGTTGGAGAGGCCGCCGCCGAGGACGACGACGTCCGGGTCGAGCAGGTTGATGACGCCGGCCAGGGCGCGACCAAGGCGGGCGAGGTGGCGCGCCAGCGTCGCCGCGCAGGCGGTGTCGCCAGCGGCGGCACGCTCGGCGATCTCCAGCGCGCTCAGGTCGTTGCCGGTGGCTCGCCGGTGGTCGGCGGCCATGCCGGGGCCGGACAGCCAGGTTTCGACGCAGCCCTGACGGCCGCAATAGCAGGGCTGGGCGGGCAGGGGGTCGGCCGCCGCTGGCGGCAGCGGGTTGTGCTCCCACTCGCCGGCGATCGCATTGGCGCCGACCAGCACCTTGCCGTCGATGACGATGCCGCCGCCGACGCCGGTGCCGAGGATGACGCCAAAGACGCAACGGGCGCCGCGACCGGCGCCGTCGACCGCTTCCGAGAGGGCGAAGCAGTTGGCGTCGTTGGCCAGGCGGACTTCCCGCTGCAGCAGCGTCCGCAGGTCGGCGCGCAGCGGCTGGCCGTTGAGGCAGGTCGAATTGGCGTTCTTGATCCGCCCGTCGAGCAGCGATTCGGCGCCGGGAATGCCGATGCCGACGCTGCCGAGTTCGCCGGTTTCGTTCTCGGCGCTGGCGACCAGGCCGGCGATCGCCTGCAGGGTTGCCCGGTAGTCGCCCTGCGGCGTCGCGATGCGGCGACGCAGGCGCTCGCTGCCATCGCTGGCGAGGGCGACGATTTCGATCTTGCTGCCGCCGAGGTCGATCCCCAGCCGCATCAGACGCGCACGGCGACGCCCTTGACGTTGCCCCAGGTGGTGGTCAGCGTGCGCAGCACGCTGGCGCCGGATTCGAGCAGCAGCAGGAAGAGGTCGCGCTCGGAATAGAGGCAGACTTCGTCGCGGACGTCGTACTTGCGCGCCATCGCCGGCGAAAGCTTGCCCCAGCGTTCGTAGATCGACTGTTCGTGGCCGGCGTAGCCTTCGCCCAGTTCGGAATGCAGGCCGATAATGGAAAGGTAGAGCTTGCCGCCGATCTTCAGTTGCTGCATCAGTTGCTGGATCAACTGCTTGCCGCGGGCGTAGGGCAGTTTGCACAGGCCGTGGCGGAAAACGATGATGTCGTAGGGCGCGGCCGGGTCTTGCGCTGGCGGCGAGGGCAGCTCGGTGGCGGCGAAGCGGATGTGGTCCGGATAGCCGGCGGCAAGGACGCGGCCTTCGATTTCCTGCTTGCGCTCGGCCCGGTCGGCCAGGGTGACCCGCGCGCCGAGCGCGGCGAAGCGGCTTGCCAGTTTGGCGCCACCGGCCGGCAGGACGAGTACCGAGACCGCGTTGTCGAAGCGCTGACGCTTGACACACTCTTCCAGCGCCAACTGCTGGATCGGGTCGTTCTCCTCCGCCCAGGGACTGGGTTGGATATTCTTCTGCATGATCTCTCTCCCCCTTTCCGGGCATTGTGCATGAGGCGCCCGATCCCTGACAACTCGCGACTCTCCAGAGGCGAGCCGGGGTTGGCGACGCTTCGTGGGCGGCGTGGCGATCCCGGTATCGGAAATCCGATGGCGTACTTTCCCGAAATATCGGGTTTCCGTTGGCGCTGAACCCCGGTCTTCGATCCGTTTTCATAGAAATCAATGGTTTGCCGATTGTCGGCGTAGCGACGGCGGCTGGCACGTGGCTTGCGATGTATTCTCCGCCGAAGCCCGTTCGCGGCTTCCTCACTTTCAGGAGAAGACATGAAACGTATCGCCCTCGCCGCCGCCCTGGCCACCGTGTTTTCCGCTGCCGCCGTGACGCCGGCGCTTGCCCAGGAAGCCTCGACGCTGAAGAAGATCAAGGACACGGGCAGCATCACGCTCGGTCATCGCGAATCCTCGATCCCGTTTTCTTACTACGACGACAAGCAGCAAGTCATCGGCTACTCACATGAACTGATGCTCAAGGTGGTCGACGCGGTGAAAGCCGATTTGAAGCTGGCCAAGCTCGACACCAAGCTGATGCCGGTCACTTCCGCCAACCGCATCACGCTGCTCCAGAACGGCACCGTCGATATCGAATGCGGCTCGACCACCAACAACCTGGAGCGCCAGAAGCAGGTCGGTTTCTCGACCACTATCTTCGTCATCGGCACCAAGCTGCTGACCAAGAAGACCTCGGGCATCAACGACTTCGCCGACCTCGCCGGCAAGAACGTCGTCACCACCGCCGGCACGACGTCCGAGCGCTTGATCCGCAAGATGAACGAAGAGAAGAAGTTGGGCATGAACGTGATTTCGGCCAAGGATCACGGCGAAAGCTTCCTGACCCTGGAAACCGGCCGTGCCGTCGCCTTCATGATGGACGACGCGCTGCTCTACGGCGAAATGGCCAAGGCCAAGCGGCCGGGTGACTGGGTCGTGGTCGGCACGGCGCAGTCGAAGGAAGCCTACGGCTGCATGCTGCGCAAGGATGACGCCGAGTTCAAGAAGGTGGTCGATGCGGCGCTGACCAAGGCGATGACTTCCGGCGACGCCGAGAAGATCTACAACAAGTGGTTCATGAACCCGATCCCGCCCAAGGGGCTGAACCTCAACATGCCGCTGTCGGCTGAAATGAAGGCCTTGTACAAGGCGCCGAACGACAAAGCCTTCGAATAATTTCCCGAGAAATCCGCCGTGATCGAGGCACTCCCGGAACGGGGTGCCAGGCCCGGCTCATCCCCAAAAAAAGAGGAGTTCATCATGTTCAAGCGTATTTTCACCCGTTGCGCCGTCTTCGCGATCGGCTGTGCCGCCTCGCTGGCGGTCATGGCCGCCCAGCCCAACGTCGTCATCCTCGCCACCGGCGGCACCATCGCCGGTGCCGGCGCCGAAGCCACCAACAGTGCCACCTACCAGGCGGCGAAAGTGCCGGTCGACAAGCTGATCGCAGGCGTCCCGGAACTCGCCAAGGTTGCCGCCGTGCGCGGCGAGCAGGTGTTCCAGATCGCTTCCGAAAGCTTCACCAACGACCACCTGCTGACCCTCGGCAAGCGCGTCTCGGCGCTGGCCAAGCAGGCCGACGTCGACGGCATCGTCATCACCCACGGCACCGACACGCTGGAAGAGACCGCCTACTTCCTCAACCTCGTCGTCCATACCGACAAGCCGATCGTCATCGTCGGTTCGATGCGCCCGGGTACCGCAATGTCGGCCGACGGCATGCTCAACCTGTACAACGCCGTTGCCGCCGCTGCCGCCAAGGATGCTCGCGGCAAGGGCGTGCTCGTGGCGATGAACGACGAACTGAACAGCGGCCGCGACGTGTCCAAGATGATCAACATCCAGACCAGCGCCTTCAAGAGCCCCTGGGGTCCGCTCGGCATGATCGTCGAAGGCAGGAACTACTGGTTCCGCCTGCCGGCGAAGCGCCATACCGTGAACTCCGAGTTCGACATCGACAAGATCGACAGTCTGCCGCTGGTCGGCATCGCCTACGGTCACGGCAACGTCGCCGATACCGCCTACAAGGCGCTCGCCGCCAGCGGTGCCAAGGCGATCATCCATGCCGGTACCGGCAACGGCTCGGTGGCCAAGAACGTCGTTCCGGCGCTGCGCGAACTGCGCGGCCAGGGCGTCCAGGTCATCCGTTCGTCGCATGTCAATGCCGGCGGCTTCGTGCTGCGCAACGCCGAACAGCCGGACGACCAGTACGACTGGGTCGTCGCTCACGACCTCAACCCGCAGAAGGCCCGCATCCTGGCCAGCGTCGCTCTGACCAAGACCAGCGACAGCAAGGAACTGCAGCGCATCTTCTGGGAATACTGATCCCGTCCGCCGGGCGCGCGGGGTGCGCCCGGTTTCCCTGTTTCGACGAGGAAAAGTCATGAACTACCAATGGAACTGGCACGTCTTCCTGCAGCCGACGGCGGCGGGCGACGACATTTACCTGGGCTGGATGCTGTCCGGCCTGCAGATGACCCTGATGCTCTCGCTGAGCGCCTGGCTCATCGCCCTCCTGCTCGGCGCCGTCATGGGTGTCCTGCGCACGGTGCCGAACAAGGCGCTGAGCGGCCTGGCCACCGCCTACGTCGAGCTGTTCCGCAACATCCCGCTGCTCGTGCAACTGTTCATCTGGTACTTCGTGCTGCCGGAACTGTTGCCGACCAGCATCGGTGACGCCTACAAGCAGTCGCACCCGGTGTTCCAGCAATTCCTGGCGGCGATGGTCTGCCTCGGGCTGTTCACCAGCGCGCGGGTGGCCGAGCAAGTGCGTTCCGGCATCAACGCGCTGCCGCGCGGCCAGAGGAACGCGGGCCTGGCGCTCGGACTCACCCTCGGCCAGACCTACCGCTTCGTCATGTTGCCGATGGCCTTCCGGCTGATCGTGCCGCCGCTGACCTCGGAATTCCTCAACATCTTCAAGAACTCCGCCGTCTGCTCGACCATCGGTCTCCTCGAACTCGCCGCGCAAGGCCGTCAATTGGTCGATTACACGGCGCAGCCCTACGAATCCTTCATTGCCGTCACCGTCGCTTATGTCGCGATCAACATCATCGTCATGACGCTGATGAAGAAGCTCGAAGACAAGGTCCGCGTGCCGGGCTACATGGGAGGCAAGTAACATGGTCTACGAATTCGACTGGTCGTCGATCCCCGGGGCGCTGCCCTTCCTCTGGGACGGCATGAAGATCTCGCTGGAAATCACGCTGACGGCGATCGTCGTCGGCATCGTCTGGGGCACGCTGCTGGCGATGATGCGGCTGTCGTCGGTGAAGCCCTTGTCGCTGTTCGCCGCCGGCTACGTGAACCTGTTCCGCGCCGTGCCGCTGGTCATGGTCCTGCTCTGGTTCTTCCTGATCGTCCCCAAGTTCATCGAGCAGCTGTTCAACCTGCCGCCGGGCGCCGACCTGCGCCTGACCTCGGCGATGATCGGCTTCGCGCTGTTCGAGTCGGCCTACTACTCGGAGATCATCCGCGCCGGCATCCAGTCGGTGCCGAAGGGCCAGATGGCGGCCTGTCAGGCGCTGGGCATGACCTACGGCCAGGCGATGCGCCTGGTGATCCTGCCGCAGGCCTTCCGCAACATGATTCCGCTGCTGCTGACCCAGGCCATCATCCTGTTCCAGGACACCTCGCTGGTTTACGTGTCCGCGCTGGCCGACTTCTTCGGCGCCGCCTACAAGGTCGGTGACCGCGACGGCCGCCTGGTCGAACTGCTGCTGTTCGCCGGTCTCGTCTATTTCGTCCTCTGCTTTGCCGCGTCGATGCTGGTCAAGCACCTGCAGAAAAAATACCACCCGGCCTGAGGCCGTGCTCCAAGGAGATAGTCATGATCCAGATTTCCCATGTCAGCAAGAGCTACGGTTCGTTCGACGTGCTCAAGGACTGCAGCACCACCGTGAACAAGGGCGAGGTGATCGTCGTCTGCGGCCCGTCGGGTTCCGGCAAATCGACGCTGATCAAGTGTGTCAATGGCCTCGAACCCTTCCAGTCGGGCGAGATCATCGTCAACGGCACCTCGGTCGGCGACCCGAAGACCAACCTGTCGAAGCTGCGCGCCCACGTCGGGATGGTGTTCCAGAACTTCGAGCTGTTCCCGCACATGAGCATCACCCAGAACCTGGCGATCGCCCAGGTCAAGGTGCTCGGCCGCGCGCAGGACGAGGCCATCGACAAGGGTCTCAAGCTGCTCGACCGGGTCGGCCTGAAGGCACACGCCCACAAGTTCCCCGGCCAGTTGTCCGGTGGCCAGCAGCAGCGGGTGGCGATCGCCCGGGCGCTGGCGATGGACCCGATCTGCATGCTGTTCGACGAGCCGACCTCGGCGCTCGACCCGGAAATGGTCAATGAAGTGCTCGACGTGATGACCGAGCTGGCCAGGGAAGGCATGACCATGATGTGCGTGACGCACGAAATGGGCTTCGCCCGCCGCGTCGCCAACCGCGTCATCTTCATGGACCACGGCCAGATCGTCGAAGACGACGAGAAGGAAGCCTTCTTCGCCAATCCGCGTTCGGAACGGGCGCAACAGTTCCTGGCCAAGATCCTGCACCACTGATTACCTGCCTGACACACCAAAAACGGAGACAGACATGAGCAGCACAGCACATCTCGGCGAGCGCGCGAGCGGACTTTCCTTCCTCAATCCGGCGGCGCCCGAGCCCTGGGCCAGCTTCCTCGAGCAGATCGACCGTGTCGCCCCGCACATGGGCGGCCTGGCCAAGTGGGTGGAAACCCTGAAGCACCCGAAGCGCATCATGATCGTCGATGTGCCGATCCACCGCGACGACGGCACCGTGGCCCACTACGAGGGCTATCGTGTCCAGCACAACCTGTCGCGGGGGCCGGGCAAAGGCGGCGTGCGCTTCCACCCGGCGGTGACGCTCAACGAAGTGATGGCGCTGTCGGGCTGGATGACGATCAAGAACGCCGCCCTCAACCTGCCCTACGGCGGCGCCAAGGGCGGCATCCGGCTCGATCCGCGGGCGCATTCGCGTGACGAGCTGGAGCGCATCACCCGCCGTTACACCTCGGAAATCGGTGTCGTCATCGGCCCGGGCAAGGACATTCCGGCGCCCGATGTCGGCACTAACGAGCAGACCATGGCCTGGATGATGGACACCTACTCGATGAACGTCGGTTCGACGTCCACTGGCGTGGTCACCGGCAAGCCGATTTCGCTCGGTGGCTCGCTCGGCCGTCACGAGGCGACCGGGCGCGGTGTCTTCATCGCTGCCCGCGAAGCCGGCCGGCGCAGCAATGTCCCGATCGCGGGCGCGCGCGTCGTCGTTCAGGGCTTCGGCAACGTCGGCGGCATTGCCGCCCGCATGTTCCATGAGGCCGGCGCCAGGGTCGTCGCCCTGCAGGATCACTCGGCGACCGTTGCCAACGAAGCCGGCATCGACATCCCCGCCGCGCTGGCGCATGCGGCGGCCAACGGCGGATTGCAGGGCTTTGCTGGCGCCGCGCCGGTTTCTGGCGACGATTTCTGGCTGATTCCCTCCGACTACCTGGTGCCGGCGGCGCTCGAAGGGCAGATCCTGCCCGAACGGGCACAGACGATCAAAACCCGCATCGTCGTCGAAGGCGCCAACGGTCCGACCACCCCGGCCGCCGACGACATCCTGCGTGAGCGCGGCATTCTGGTCGTGCCCGACGTGCTGGCCAATGCCGGCGGCGTCACCGTCTCGTACTTCGAATGGGTGCAGGATTTCTCCAGCTTCTTCTGGAGCGAGGATGAAATCAACCAGCGCCTGGAACGCATCATGATCGGCGCCTTCGAGGCGATCTGGACGCTGGCTGCCGAGCGCAAGGTCTCGCTGCGCACGGCTACCTTCATCATCGCCTGCCAGCGGGTCCTGGCGGCGCGCGAGCAACGCGGCCTTTACCCCTGAGCGCAGGGGAGTTTGCCATGAAAGCCTTGTTCCGTCTGGGGATCGGCCCGCAACTGGCGATGGCGTTTACCGTCATCGTCGGGCTGTTCGTCATTGTTGCCAGCTGGACGACCTTCAGTCTGGGGCGTGTCGATGCGGCGGCCGAGCGCATCGCCTCCGTGTCGCTGACCAAGGACAGCCAGATTGCCGAGTTGGGCTATGCCTATGCCGGTATGCGTGAAAGCGTGCGCAACAACATCATTTTCACCGATGCCGAGGTGATGAAGGCGGAAGCCGCACGCTACGAGCGCGAGAAGGCGCGCTTCTTCGCCGCCCTCGGGGCGCTGGAGAAGATTGCGGTCGACCATGCCGTCGTCGGTGAAGCTGCGTTGCTGCAACGGGTCAGGCAACAGGCGACGGCGGCCATCGATATCCAGGACAAGGCGATGGCCGAGGCCATGCAGTTCCTGTCGACGGTGGCCATGGGCATCCTGCAGCAGGAAGCCGAGCCGCGCATGCAGGTGCTCGAAGCCAGCATCGCCGAAGCGCGCCAGCTGGTGCAGGCGCAAAGCCGCGAACGGGCCGGCGACATCGTGGCCGAGTCGGCAAACACCCGTCGGCTGACGCTGATTCTGGTGGTCGTTGCCGTCCTGATCGCCGCCGTTCTCGGTTATCTGCTGACCGGGGGCGTGCGTCGTCCGCTGGAAACGACGGCTCGCCTGATGGAAAGCATTGCTGCCGGCGACCTGACGCAGCGCATCGAGCCGAACGGCTTTGCCGAAATCCGCCGTGTCCAGGCGGCGGCGATGAAGACCACCCAGTCGCTGGCGGGGATACTTGGCGCCATCCGCCTGGAAGCCGGGCAACTCAAGCATGCCGTCACTGCGCTTTCCGGTTCGGCCGACGAAATGCGCGGCGGTTCGGAAGCGCAGGCAGCGGCCAGCGCCGCCATGGCCGAAACGCTGCAGACCATGTCGGTCTGCATCACGCACATCGCCAACCTCGGTCAGGAGGCCCAGGATCTGTCCGGCAAGGCCGGGCAGCAGGCAGCCGGTGGTTGCCAGACGATCCAGACCATGGTCGACGAGATTCGTCAGATTGCCGGGCTGGTCACCGATTCGGCAGCGACGGCAACGACGCTGGGGCAGGAGTCGGAGCGCATCTCGGCGATCACCTCGGTGATTCACGATCTGGCTGACCAGACCAACCTGCTGGCGCTGAATGCCGCGATCGAGGCGGCGCGGGCCGGCGACAGCGGTCGGGGCTTTGCCGTGGTCGCCGACGAGGTGCGCAAGCTGGCCGAAAAGACGACCGCTTCGGCCAGCCAGATCGCCGCCATGGTCAGCGCCATCCAGAACGGCGCCCGCTCGATGGCCGAGCACATGCAGCGCTCGGTCAGCCGCGTCGACGAAGGTCTGCGCATGGCCTGCGCGGCCGGCGAATCGATGAGCGCCATCGAAAGCAGCAACCGCCACGTCGCCCGGGTCATCGACGACGTCTCGGCCAGCCTGCGCCAGCAATCGTCCGGCGGCGAGGAGATTGCTGCCCGAGTCGAGCACATCGTCCAGATGATCCATGAAAACAATCGGGCCACCGCCAGCATGGCGACTACGGCGCGACAACTGGACAATCTGGCGGGCAGTCTCGAATCCGGCATCGCCCGTTTCCGGACGGCCTGAAAATGAGCATCGACGAGCACCTGCTCAGACTGCTGGTCAGTTTCTTTCTGGGCGGTTTGATCAGTCTGGCAACGATCACCAATCCCTTGTCGAAGATTCCGCTCTTTCTTTCCCTGGCGGCCGGCCGAGCGGCGCCGGAGGCTACGCTGGAAGCCCGGCGCGCGTGCTTCTACGGCTTCCTGCTGCTGGCCGGTGGATTGTTCGCCGGCGTGATGATCCTCGAAGCCTTCGGCATTTCCTTCGGTGCCCTGCGCATCGCCGGTGGCCTGACCGTGTCCATCATCGGCTACCGCATGCTGTTCGGCACCAGCGATACGACGCTGACCGGTAGCGGCGGCAGCTTTGCCTTTTTCCCGCTGGCGATGCCGGGTATCGCCGGGCCGGGGGCACTGGCGACGGTGATCGGCATTTCCTCGGAGATCGCCGAACTGGATGGCGGCATCAGCCGTTTGCTGGCCTATTCGGCGACGGTGGCGAGCATCGCCGCCACCTGCCTGCTGATCTGGCTGGTCCTGCGCTCGGCACGCTGGGTTTCCCGGCGCCTGGGCAGCGAGGGCATCAACGTCGTCGCCCGCCTGAACGGCTTTCTGCTCGTCTGCATCGGCGTCCAGTTCGTCGGTTCCGGCATCCGTAGTTTTGTCGCCGGCACCTGAGCCGGCGATGCATCACCCACAAGCATAAATGGAGACCACATGAGCACACGACTCGAACACGACCTTCTCGGCGACGCCGAGGTGCCGGCCGGCGCCTACTGGGGCGTGCATACCCTGCGGGCGATCGAGAACTACCCGATCACCGGCAAGACCATCGGCAGCTACGGCGAGCTGGTGCGCGCCCTGGCGCTGACCAAGCAGGCGGCGGCGATGGCCAATGCCGAACTCGGCCAGCTCGACCGCACGCGCGCCGACGCGATCATCGCCGCCTGCCAGGAAATCGCCGGCGGCAAACTGCACGGCGAGTTCGTCGTCGACGTCATCCAGGGCGGCGCCGGCACCTCGACCAACATGAACGCCAACGAGGTGATCGCCAACCGGGCGCTGGAAATCCTCGGCCACCGGAAGGGCGACTACGCCCACCTGCACCCGCTCAACCACGTCAACATGTCGCAGAGCACCAACGACGTCTATCCGACGGCGCTGCGCGTCGCCGCCTGCTTCGCCATCCGCGGCTTGCTGTCGGCGATGGCCGGCCTGCGCGAGGCTTTCGCCGCCAAGGCCGAGGAGTTCAAGGACGTGCTGAAGATCGGCCGCACCCAGTTGCAGGATGCGGTGCCGATGACGCTCGGCCAGGAGTTCTCGACCTACGCGGTGATGTTGCAGGAAGACGAGTTGCGCCTGGGCGAGGCGATCGCCCTGATCCGCGAGATCAACCTCGGCGCGACGGCGATCGGTACCGGCATCAACACCGACATGCGCTATTCCAGGCTGGCCATCGACCACCTGTCGCAGCTCTCCGGTTTCGCGCTGGAAGCGGCGCCCAATCTGATCGAGGCGACCCAGGACTGCGGCGCCTTCGTCCAGCTATCCGGCGTTCTCAAGCGCGTCGCCGCCAAGCTCTCGAAGACCTGCAACGACCTGCGCCTGCTCTCTTCCGGGCCGCAGGCCGGGCTCAACGAGATCCGCCTGCCGCCGCGCGCCGCCGGTTCGTCGATCATGCCGGGCAAGGTCAATCCGGTGATCCCGGAAGTGGTCAACCAGATTGCCTTCGAAGTGATCGGCAACGACGTCACCATCACCATGGCGGCGGAGGGCGGCCAACTGCAGTTGAACGCTTTCGAACCGATCATCGCCCACAGCCTGTTCAAGAGCATCGAACACCTGGCCGCCGGCTGCCGCACGCTGACCGCCCATTGCGTGCGCGGCATCACCGCCAACCGCGAGCTGCTGGCCGAGCGAGTACGCACTTCGGCCGGTCTGGCCACCGCGCTGAACCCGCACATCGGCTACGAGAACGCCACCCGGGTCGCCCAGGAGGCGCTGCGCAGCGGCCGCGGCGTCGCCGAGCTGGTCGAGGAGATGGGTCTGATGGACCGCGCACAACTGGCCGCCGTCCTGGCGCCCGAAGTGCTGACCGCGCCGCGCCGGCCGGGCTGAGGTCGATGCCGGCAACCGGATGTGCTACTGCCCGTCACGCCGCCCGCCGCGGCGGGCGGGTGTTCAGCCGTACAATGCCCATTCCCTGAGCCCGTCCCGTCATGCCGGATTCCGCCGCCCAACTGCCCACGCCCTTGCCCCGCCCGCACCGTCTGCTCGGACTGGCGGCGCTGCTGGTCGCCTTCCTGGCGCTGGCCCTGTTTTCCTACCGGCTTTCCGAGCATTACGGGATTGCCGAAATGCGCGAGGCGGCCTCGCACCAGCTCGACATCCTCGGCGCCGCGATCGACAGCGAGGTCACCCGCCACGCCTCGATTCCCAGCGCCGTCGAACTCAACGCCGACATCGTCGCCCTGCTGCGCGGCCCGAGCGAGGGGCAGGATATCCTGCAGGCCGAGGCCAACAGCTTCCTGCAGAAGCTCAACGATCATCTCGGCGGGCCGGCGATCTTCGTCCTCGACACCAGCGGTACCGTCGTCGCCTCCAGCGACTGGATCTTCTCCGACAACCTGCTCGGCTCGGACCTCTCCTACATGCCCTTCTTCCGCGATGCGGTGCGCGGTACGCCGGCTCGCCACTACGCGGTTGACCACATCCGGCACGAGCCGGGCTACTACTTCGCGCTGCCGATCCGCGACGAAGCGCAGGAATGGAAGGTGATCGGCGTCGCTGTCGTCAAATCCGGCATCCGCGAGGTCGAGCGGCGCTGGCTGGCGCAGGAGGCGCCGGCGCTGATCGTCGACCGCAACGACGTCGTGCTGCTCGCTTCGCCGCCGGAATGGCGCTACGCGACCTTGCGCCCGCAGGCGCGCGACGCCCTTGATCGTCTCGGCCGGCAGCAGTTCGCCGGCCAGCCGCTGGGAGAAATCAGCCTCGACATTGATCTTGACGGCGCCGACGAAGGGCGCATCGTCCGCCTGCCCAAGCACCTGCCCAAGCACCTGCGCGACGACGTCGCGCCGGCGCAGGGCGCGCGCCCCTACCTGGCGATGTCGCGCCACCTCTCCGGCACCGCCTGGCGCATCGTCGTCTTTTCCGACCTGCGGCCGGTCGGCGTCCAGGCGGCGACGCATGCCGCGCTCAGCGTCGCTGCCCTCGGCTGCCTGCTGCTCGGCGTCCTGTACACCCGCCAGCGCCGCCGCCTGGCGCGCGGCCGCGAGGAGGCGCGGGCGATGCTCGAACGCGCCAACCAGGAACTCGAACGCAAGGTCGAGGAGCGCACCGCCGACCTGTCGGAGGCGGTCGCCGGGTTGCAGCGCGAAGTGCAGGAGCGCCAGCGCGCCGAGCAGACGCTGCGCGCCGCTCAGGATGAACTGGTGCAGGCGGCCAAGCTGGCCGTCCTCGGCCAGATGGCGACCGGCGTCACCCATGAACTGAGCCAGCCGCTTGGCGCCATCCGCACCCTGTCGGCCAACGCCGCCGAATTCATGCGCCGCGGCGACCAGGCGACGGCCGAGCGCAACCTCGCCATCGTCGAGCAGTTGACCGAGCAGATGGGCAACATCATCGGGCCGCTCAAAACCTTTGCCCGCAAGTCGCCGGCGGTGTCGAGCGCGGTCGACGTGGCGCAGGCGGTGGACAGCGCGTTGTTCCTCTTCGAGTCGCGGCTGAAGAAGGAGAACGTCAGCGTCACGCGCGGCATCGAAGCCGGTCGCAGCATCGCCTGGTGCGACCGCAACCGCCTGCAGCAGGTGCTGGTCAACCTGATCGGCAACGCCCTCGACGCGATGCGCGAAGAGCCGGTGCGCCGCTTGAGCTTCAGCGTCGATGTCGCCAGCTCGGGCATGCTGGCGCTGGCCGTCAGCGACAGCGGCTACGGTTTTTCGGAAGAGGCGCTGGCCCACCTGTTCGAACCCTTCTTCACGACCAAGCAACCGGGCGAAGGCCTTGGCCTGGGGCTGACCATTTCGCGCGATATACTGCGCGACTTCGGCGGCGACCTGATGGCCGGCCCGGCGCCGGGCGGTGGCGCCCGCTTCGTCGTCATGCTGCCGCCGCTGCCGTCGCTCAACCGGGGAACGCCATGAAGACGACCTTGTCCGTCCTGCTCGTCGAAGACGATCCGCATGTCCGCCTGGGCTGCGAACAGGCCATGCAACTGGCCGGCATCCCGGTGCTTGCCGCCGCCTCCGCCGAAGCGGCGGAAATGTACCTGAGCGCCGAGTTCCCCGGCATCATCGTCACCGACATGCGGCTGCCCGGCGCCAGCGGCATGGACCTGCTGCGCAAGGTGCGCGGCCTCGACCCCGACCTGCCGGTGATCATCATCACCGGCCACGGCGACGTCACGCTGGCGGTTGAGGCGATGCGCAACGGCGCCTACGATTTCATGCAGAAGCCGTTCTCGACCGACGATCTGGTCGATGTCGTGCGCCGCGCGCTGGAAAAGCGGGCGCTGGTGCTGGAAGTCGAAGCGCTGCGCCGCCGCCTCGACCAGCGCGACGACCTTGAAGCCCGGCTGATCGGCCGCTCGCCGCAGATGCAGAAGGTGCGCCGGCTGATCCTCGACGTTGCCGACGCCGGCGTCGACGTGCTGATCTACGGCGAAACCGGCACCGGCAAGGAAATGGTCGCCCGCTGCCTGCACGACCTGTCGCGTGCCGGCCAGGAGAACTACGTCGCGCTCAACTGCGGCGGCATGGCCGACAACCTGCTCGACAGCGAGCTCTTCGGCCACGAGCCGGGCGCCTTCACCGGCGCCCAGAAGCGGCGCATCGGCAAGATCGAATACGCCAGCGGCGGCACGCTCTTCCTCGACGAGGTCGAGAGCATGCCGATGAGCATGCAGATCAAGCTGCTGCGCGTGCTGCAGGAGCGCGTCATCGAGCGTCTCGGTTCGAACCAGCAACTGCCGGTCAATTGCCGCGTCGTCGCGGCGAGCAAGGAAGACCTCAAAGTCTGGTCGGAGCAGGGAAAGTTCCGCGCCGACCTCTACTACCGGCTCAACGTCGTGCGCATCGAACTGCCGCCGCTGCGCGAGCGGCGCGAGGACATCCCGGCGCTCTACGACGCCTTCCTGCTGCAGGCCGCCAAACGCTACAACCGGCCACCGCCGCCGCTCACCACCGACACCCTGCACCGGCTGATGGCGCAGGACTGGCCGGGCAACATCCGCGAACTGAAGAACGCCGCCGAATGCCACGTCCTCGGCATCGGTGCCGCCGCGGGCAGTGGCGCACCGGCCGCCGCACCGTCGTTGACCGAGGCGGTGGAGAACTACGAGCGCCTGCTCATCGCCGACGAATTCACGCGCCAGGGCGGCAACATCCAGCGCACCGCCGACGCGCTGAAGACGGCGCGCACCACATTGCACGACAAGCTGAAGAAGTACGGTCTGCTATAGTGCTTCTCCCTCCAGACGACACGGACGAATGCGATGATCGTGACCTTCGAATCGAGCGAAACCGGCGAAGTGCTGATGTACGCAGAAACGGCGAAGACCCTGCTGGACATCGTCGGCAAGGCGACCACCGCGCGCGGCGTGTTCACGCCGCCGGAAATGCTGCCGGCGGCGGCGAAGCTGCAGGCGGCGGTGGCCGAGGCGCGGCGTCAGGCCGCCGCTTTGCCGGAAGAGGAAGACGAGGAAGACAAGAGCAAGCCTTTGCCGGTCAGCCTGCCGCAACGCGCCTGGCCGCTGATCGACATGCTTGAGCGCACCGCCAAGGCCGGGCCGCAGGCCCACATCATGTGGACGGCGGCGGCCGATTTCTGAGCCTCAGAACAGCTCGATATCGTCGTTCTTGTCCTTCATCTCGGCCATGAAGCGTTCGATCGCTTCCTGGACCGGGACGCCGTTCATCACCGCGTCGAACATGGCGACTTCCTCGCGCGTCGAGTACTTGCCCTTGATCCGGTTCTGCAGCGCCACCCATTCGCCCGGGTTGTAGAGACGGGCCGGTTCGCCGACCAGGTCGCTCAGTTCGCCCAGGCTGAGGCCGACGTGGGCGAGGCGCTGGACCAGCTTGTCGTAGAACTGGAAGGCGATGATCGCCTGATGCATCATGCCGGACACGTTGCTGGCGGCAGCCAGCAGCTCGTTGCGAGTTTCACCGGGCTGCCCGGTTTCCGGCAGGCCTTCGACCTTGCCGGCAATTTCCTGCATGCAGCCGGCCATCGCCGTGAATGAGCGGGTCAGCACGTCGACCGAGGCATTGCTGTCCTTCATCGCGTGCTCGATCTGCACCGCGGCAAGTTCGAGCATGAGGACGGTTTCGCGGACCTGGCTCCAGTTCAGGTCGGGATTGTGGGCGGAGGTACCGCGCGGCGGGAGGGTCTTCTCGGTCATTGTTCTTTCCTGTCGGCCTGGCGCCGACTATAGCGCAATTCAGTCAGCCCGTTCCAGCACCACGTAGTGCTTGCGCACGGCTTCGAGGACGGTGAAGCTGCCGGTGAATCCGGCCGGAATGACGCCCGCCTCGCCGGGACCGAATTCGGCGCTGTTGCCGTCGTTGTCGGCGATCCGGATACGCCCTTCGATGATGCAGAAGAACTCGTCCTTGTTCTCGCCGAAGGCGATGCGCCAGGCGCCCGGTTCGCAGGCCCAGACGCCGGCGGTCAGGTCGCCCCGCGGCGCCGCGAAATGCTCGTGCGTGGTGCGCAGCGGGTTGCCTTCGAGCAAGCGCTCGGGGCGTGGCCGGTCGTATTCCGGGGCGGGCGACTGGCGGGAGAAGACGGTCAGTTGGGGCATGGCGATGCGGGTTGGGGGCGGGGTGGGCATTTTAAGCCTAGGGTGTCGTCGCGGGCTGGGCCGGCGGGCGATTTGCCGCGATAATCGGCGCATGCGCCTGCCGATTCTCTGCTTGTTCCTGTTGTCCACCGCAAACGTCTTTGCCGCTGCGATCGCCGTCGATGTCGGCCACGGCGTGCGCGATACCGGCGCCATCTCGGCGCGCGGCCGCGCCGAATTCGACTTCAACCGCGATTTCGCCGGCGTCCTCGCCGAACGCCTCGAAGCCGGCGGCCAGCAGGTACGCCGGGTCAATTTCGACGGCGCCATCGGCAGCCTGGCGGCGCGTCCCGAGGCGGCCGCCGGCAGCGACTTCTTCATCTCCATCCACCACGATTCGATCGGCGAGGCCTGGCTGCTGCCGTGGACCTGGGAAGGCGTCGAGCGCACCCACACCGAGGCCAAGCGCGGCTACGGCCTGTTCATCTCGGCGGCCAATCCGGATCTGCCGACCAGCCTGCTCTGCGCCTCGACGATGGGGGCGATGCTGCGCCGCGCCGGCTTCGTGCCGAGCGACTGGCACGGCCGCCGGCACGTCGCGGCCGACGCGCGGAACGGCGTCTGGTTCTACGACAACCTGGTCGTCCTCTACCGCACGACGCTGCCGGCCGTGCTGTTCGAGGCCGGCGTCATCAAGCACAAGGACGAGGAGCTGGAACTGCTCGATCCGGCGCGTCAGGCGCGCATGGCCGACGCCTTGGCGACCGGGTTGGCCGCCTGCCTGCAAGTCAAAGAAATACCGGCTCCGGACTGAGTTCGATAGCGAATTTCTCGCGCACCGCAGCCTGCACCGCGGCCATCGTCCGCTGCACGTCGGCGCCGGTCGCGCCGCCGCGATTGACCAGGACCAGCGCCTGTTTCTCGTACATGCCGACCGGACCGAGCGCTTTGCCCTTCCAGCCAGCCTGCTCGATCAGCCAACCGGCGGCCAGCTTGACCCGGCCGTCCGGCTGCGCGTAACAGGGCAGCGCCGGATGCTGTGCTTTCAGCGCGTCGGCGGTCTGCCGGTCGACCACCGGATTGTGAAAGAAGCTGCCGGCGTTCGGCGTCAGCGCCGGGTCGGGCAGCTTGCGCTGGCGCACGGCGATCACCGCGTCGGCGATGTCGCTGGCGTCCGGTTCGGCGATGCCGCGGGCGGCCAGTTCCTGGCGCAGGTCGGCGTAGCCGATATTCGGTTGCCAGGCCTTGGGCAGGCGGAAGACGGCCGCAACGATGGCGATCCGGCCGTCGAGGTGCCAGCCTCGTTGCTTGAACAGGCTGTCGCGGTAGGCAAAGCGGCAGGCCTCGCGGTCGAGCGTGAACATCGCCTGTTTCTCGAAATCCCAGGCCGTCACCGAATCCAGGTGCTCGCCGACTTCCAGCCCGTAGGCGCCAATGTTCTGCACCGGCGCGGCGCCGACCGTGCCCGGGATCAGCGACAGGTTTTCCAGCCCCGGCCAGCCCTGCGCCAGCGTCCATTGCACGAAGTCGTGCCAGTTCTCGCCGGCGCCGGCCTCGATGTAGAAGGCCTCGTCATCCTCGCGCAGCAGACGTTTGCCGGCGATCGCCATGTGCAGCAAGAGCCCCGGAAAATCGCCGGTGAGCACCAGGTTGCTGCCGCCGCCGAGGACGAAACGACGCTCGCCCGGCGGCACCGCCGCCAGTCGGGCCGGATCGGTCACCTTCAGGTAATGCGCCGCGCGGCCGGGCAGGGCAAGGGTGTTGAAGGGGGTGAGGTCGATCTGGGTATGCGGCGACATTGAATGAATTCGGATTTAGGGGGGATTTCACTAACTATGGAAACGACTATTCGCATCGATGAGTCACCTCATCAAATAGTGTGCGTTTTCTATCTATATGTTTTTAAAGTATTAAAATGACGATCTCCGGGCAGAGGGGCGCATCTGTCAAATACCCGTCAAGTAACATCAGCCTGTCGTGCTTGAGTAGCCCAGAACGGCAGGTAGCGCATCAGCTTGGGGGCTGCCTCCGCGTCGTAGGGAAGGATTACGCCAACCGCGACTGCTTCCTTTATCAGACGTGAAGCTGTCGCGCTATTCCTGGCTTCTATGCCAAAACGTTCTCTTATCGAGGTGTTGTTCATCTCCTGCCGATTCACGTAGCGAAGACAGGCGTGCAGATAGACAGCACGGACGCGGTCTTCCTTGTCCATCCGGGTCAGCGGGCGATGGGCGAAGAGGATGACCCGGGTGTGGTCATCAGTGGCTTCTGCCAGGGGGGCAGGGAGTTGATAGGCTTCACTCTGCGACACAACCTTGTCCCAGCCGCTGCCGCGCTCTTCGCAAATGCCGATGCGACGCATCAGGGAGGCTAGTGCTTCATTGCGTGATTTCGGAGGTGTATCGACAAAGCGGTCGGTAGCCATCAGAGGGCTGCCCGGGTTGGAAATTTCGATCCGATCAGCAAAAATCTCCACCATAGGCCCCGCGCCGCTTATGAAAAAGTCTTGATGGATCAGTGCGTTGGCAACCAATTCGCGGACTGCCAGTTCGGGATACATCCGTACATCCTTGCGCAAGGCCTGGCCCATGATTTCGTTGCTTAGCAACAAGCCGTTTACGTAGCCGATCAAGCCCTCAAAACCGCAGGCATAGCCCTTGTTTCCGACCTGTTCCTTGCCGCCTTCGGTGCGTGTCGATCCACGGTACTGGATGACACGCATGGCTTTACGTTTCAGCAGGGGAAAATCCTCGAAACGTTTGGCAAACAGGATCGCGCCGAGATTGGTAATGTTCCAGCCACCGGCTGGGCACGGGCTGATCAGCTTGTCCTCCTGGAGCGCCGCTATGATTCCGTCCCTGTTTTCCGGCAGCGGTCGTTCAAGCAAGTCAAAGTAGGCGGGATAGTCGAGCAGCTTCAATACGGCATCGTCGCTTTGCTTCTCACCAGCCAGGCCACTTTCAAATGGTGTCTTGTCGAACAGCCGCCACAGGGCGCGTTCTTTTTCCGGAAAATCCTTGAGCGGCTTCTTGTACGTGCCAACGCGGACAAATTCTCGTCCCTGGAATTGCACGGGTTGGCGAAACGCTCGTTCGACCTCCAGGATCACCAAGGAGAAGCCATCAATTTCGACGCTGAAAAAGCGGAAATGGATTTTCGGGAGAAGGACGCGCAGCAGCCAGTTTTCGAGTTCCTCGTTGCCCACTTTTCTCGCCAGGGGGGAGAAACGGGTTCCCACGATGGCATGGTCACTGTCGCGAACGCCCCAGATCAGGTAGGCAAAGGCCTTGCCCGCCAGTGCGGCCGAATTGGCAAGGGCAGACAAATACTCACCGATGGTTTCCGGTTCTGCATCATTTTCCTTGAACTCGGCCCATTCGGTTTCACGTGGCAGTTTGCACAACTCCCTTATCAGGCCGGTCAAATAATCTGTTGAACGGTTGGTGCTCATCGTGCCATCTCATCCAGGAAGCGATGATGGTAGCAGAGCAGATGACATCTGTTAGGACGTGTTCCAGCAATCTGCCGCTCGCTTGTGCAGATCACGGCACGGCGCGACCGGTGCCTTGCACTGCCTCCCCGCCAACCCCTTGCGCTGCCCGCTGCTTACTGTGAACACGCCCTAGTCAGTGCGCCCGAAAGTTTTCCGCGCTGATGCCGTGGCGGGTGAGTTTGTCGTAGAGCGTTTTCTTCGGCACCTGCAGGGCTTCGGCTGCCTGGGCGACGTTGCCGGCGTTGGCCTGCAGCGCGGCTTCGATGGCGCGTCGCTCGGCGGCGTCGACCTGGGCGCTCAGCGAACTGGCCGCCGGAACGCTAACGGGACTGGCGAGGCCGTCGGGCAGGCCGAGCGCCCAGCGGTTGGCGACGTTCTTCAGTTCGCGCACGTTGCCCGGCCAGTCGTGCGCCTGCCAGCGCGCCAGGTCGGCCGGCGTCCAGCTCGCTGGCGGGCGCTGGTAGCGCTGGGCGGCTTCCTGCAGGAAGGCGGCAATGAGCAGCGGAATGTCGTCGCGCCGTTCGCGCAGCGGCGGCAGGTCGATGCTGACGACGTTGAGGCGGTAGTAGATGTCGGCGCGGAACTGGCCGGCGTCGGCCAGCGCCTTGAGGTCGGCCTTGCTGGCGGCGACGACGCGGCAATCGACGGCGATGCTCTGGTTGCTGCCCAGGCGTTCGACGCTGCGTTCCTGCAGCACGCGCAGCAGCTTGACCTGGAGGGCGAGCGGCATCGACTCGATCTCGTCGAGAAAGAGCGTGCCGCCGTCGGCGTGTTCGATGCGGCCGACGCGCCGCTTGCCGGCGCCGGTAAAGGCACCGGCTTCGTGGCCGAAGAGTTCGCTCTCGAAGACGCTTTCCGGCAGCGCCGAGCAATTGACCGCGACGAAGGGCCCGCGCCGGCCGCTGGCGTCGTGGATGGCGCGGGCGACGACTTCCTTGCCGCTGCCCGTTTCGCCGTTGATCAGGATGTCGACGCCGGTCGGCGCCAAGGTCGCGATCAACTGGCGGATGGCCTGGATGGCCGGCGTCTCGCCGATCAGCGCGCTGAGGCCGGCGGCGTGCAGTTGTGCCTTGAGCTGGCGGTTTTCGAGCAGCAGGGCGCGTTTCTCAAGAGCGCTCCGGACCGCCGCGATCAGCCGCTCGGACGGGAAGGGTTTCTCGATGAAGTCGTGCGCGCCGTCGCGCATCGCTTCGACTGCCATGGCGACGTCGCCGTGGCCGGTGACGAGCAGAACCGGCAGCTCGCGGTCGAACTGCCGCAGTTCGCGCAGCAGCGTCAGGCCGTCGCGGCCGGGCAGGCGGATGTCGCTGACGACGGCCGCCGGGCGCGTCGTGGCCAGCGCGGCGAGCATGCTTTCGGCGTCGGCGAAGCCGCGCACCGGGATGTCGGCAATTGCCAGCGCCTGCTCGCAGCCCTTGCGCACGGCGGCGTCGTCTTCGATCAGGAAGACCGGCGCCTCAGCCACGGACGACCGCCTTGGCGTAGCTGGCGCGGTCGAGGTCCACGGTCTCGACGCTCAGTTGCAGTTCGTGGCCGGGCGGCGCCTGCAGCGTTGCGCTCAGGGCGGTGAGCACGGCGTCGGCCAGGGCCTTGCGTTCTTCCGGCGAGCGCCCGCCAAGCAAGGCGATGCGGACATGCGCGAAGGCGCGGGCGAGCGGCTGGATGCCGATGCGGAAATCGTCGACGCAGTACGCCCGGCTCTTGATGTCGGCCTCGCCGAACAGCCCCGTGTCGAAGGCTGCCGCGTTGATCGCGCCCAGCGCGGCAGCCGGGGCGAGGGCGAGGTTGGCGGTATATTCAAGCGTCAGGTGCGGCATGGTCGTCTCCGGCGGCGGGCAGCGTCAGCACGAACACGGCGCCGCCGTCGGCCGCGTTCTCGGTGCGTAGTGTGCCACCGTAGCTCTCGACGATGGCGAGCGAGATGGCCAGCCCGAGGCCGAGGCCTTCGCCGGCCGGCTTGGTGGTGTAGAAGGGCTCGAACAGGTGGTTGCGCACGTCGTCGGCGATGCCCGGTCCATGGTCGCGTACCGCCAGGCGGACGTTGGCGCCGCGCCGGGAGACGTCGATTTCGAGCCGCGGTGCCGGTTGTCCGTGCATGGCGTCGAGGCCGTTGAGCATCAGGTTGACCAGCACCTGCTCGAAGCGCCCGGCTTCGGCCACCACGCACAGCGCCGGATCGTCCTGGCTGACGGCGATGGTGGCGGCGCTGTCGCGGCGGCGCGGTTCGACCAGCAGCAGCGCGTGTTCGATCGCACTGGTCACGGTGACCGCCTGTGCCGTCGCCGCCTCCTTGCGCGCGAAGCTTTTCAACTGGCGGACGATGCGCCCGGTGCGGCCGACCAGCTCGCCGATCATCTGCAGGTTTTCGGCTACCTCGTCGTAGCGGCCGCGGGCGAGCAGGGCGCTGGCGTTGTCGGCGAAGGTGCGTAGCGCCGCCAGCGGCTGGTTCAGTTCGTGGCTGATGCCAGCCGACAACTGGCCGAGGACGGCGAGCTTGCCGGCCTGCACCGCGGCGTCGCGCGTTTCGTGCAGGATCGCCTCGGTGCGTTGCAGCTCGGCGACTTTCCCGGTCAGGTCGGCGGTGCGTTCGGCGATACGCTGTTCCAGTTCGCCGTGGATGCGGCGCAGTTCCTCGCGCCGCCGCCGCCGGTGGCGCAGGTGGGCGGCGACGCCGAGGCCGAAAGCGGCAGCCAGCGCCGCCGCCATCGCCCCGGAAAAGGCGGCGCCGCGGGCCTCGTCGGGGCGGCCGAGCTGGACGACGCGCCAGCCGAGATTGCCGACCGGGCGACTCAGCGTCAGCAGGTCGCGGCTGGCTTCGCCGGCCAGGGCCAGACGCTGCGGTGCCGAACTGTCGAGCGTCAGCGGGCGGTCGGCCAGCGGCTGGATCGTCTGGTTGCCGTATTGCCGGGTTTCCGCCAGGCGGGCGCTGACCGCGGCCGGCAGCGGGGCCAGCGTGCGATAGCGCAGGCGCCGTTGCGAGGAGAGAAAGACGATGCCGTCGGCGTCGGCCAGCAGCAGCGTGTCGCCGGACTCGGCCATGGCCTGCTCCATCGCCTCCAGGCCGACCTTGAGGACGACGACGCCGAGCACGCGGCCGCCACTGCGCACCGGTGCGGCGAGGAAATAGCCCGGTTCGCCGGTGGTCACGCCGACGCCGTAGAAACGGCCGAGGCCGTGGGCAAGCGCGTCGCTGAAATAGGGCCGGAAGGCGTAGTTGTGGCCGACGAAACTGCGCGGCTGGCGCCAGTTGCTGGCGGCCAGCGTCAGGCCGTTGGCGTCGATCAGGTAGGTGGCGGCAACCGCCGCGCCCTGCTGGGCGGCTTCCAGATAGGCGTTGGCGGCGGCGATCCGTTGCGCGTTGTCCGGCTCGCGCAGCAGCGCGGCGAGCGACGGTTCGAGGGCGAGCAGGCCGGGCAGCGATTCATGGCGGTTGAGCGTGGCTTCCAGCGACAACGCGAAAGCGTCGAGGCGCTGGCTGGCCACCTGCTGTTCGTGCGCCAGATAACTGCCGAGCAGCAGGCGATAGGCGATCAGGCCGACCAGCAGGCAGCTTGCCGCCGCCGCCGCGGTGAGCAGCCAGACGCGGGAGAGGGACGGCGACGATCCGGGCATGGCCGCATCGTAACCAGTTTTATCGCCGGCCGGCAGGCTCAGGGCTGAGGCGGGCATGGCTGCAGGTCGACCGTCGTGTCGCCGGGCAGGCCGGGCAGCCAGGCCGGCAGCGGCCGGCAGTCGGCGCCGACGCAGACCGTATACGGGGCAACGTAGGGCGAATGGCGCAGCGTGACCTTGGGCAGCGCCGGCAGCGCCGGGGTGTAGTGCCAGGCGCCGTCACGGTAGACGGCGTCGGGCGGCGGTTCCATGCCGGCGCCGGTGCCGAGGACGCGGGCAGAGGTCAGGCGGAGCGCGTCGCCCTGCAGGCGGTAGTCTTCCGCCCACAGGGTTTTCTGGATCGAATGCGTCCATTGCAGCGTCACCGCCTCGCCGAGCGGCGCCACGAGGAGGCCGGCGACGAGGCAGATCGCGTTCATGCCGCCTGCAGGCGACGGCTGTGCAGCAGGTGCCAGCCGATGAAGGCGGCGCAGGCGGCAAAGCCGATCTCGTCGGTGAGCGGCAGCGCCGCCACCAGCAGGAAGGCGGCAGCCGCCGCCCAGATCCGTTCCCAGGCGGCCAGCGGGGCGCGCAGGTAGCCGATGCTGGCAGCGCCCCACAGCGTGATCGCCAGCAAGGCCTTGCCGACGATATAGACGACGGCGATCACCGACGGGTCGCCCTGCAGCATCAGCGCATTGTCGTAGACCGCCATGAACGGCACGACGAAGCCGGCGATGGCAATCTGCACCGCCTTGACGCCGATCTTCATCGCCGGCTCCTTGGCCACCGAACTGGCGGCGAAGGCGGCGAGCGCCACCGGCGGCGTCAGGTCGGCCATGATGCCGAAGTAGAAGACGAACATGTGGCTGACGATCAGCGGCACGCCGAGGTCGAGTAGCGCCGGGGCGGCGATCGAGCTGGTGATGATGTAGTTGGGGATGGTCGGGATGCCCATGCCGAGCACCAGGCAGATCAGCATGGTCAGGAGCAGCGACAGGAACAGGTGGTCGGCGCCGACCTTGAGGATGAAACCGGCGAAGTTGGTCGCCGCGCCGGTCAGCGTCAGGACGCCGATGATGACGCCGACGATGGCGCAGGCGACGCCGACCGGCAGCGCCTGGCGGGCGCCGTCGACCAGGCTGTTGCGCATCACGCGCAGCGTCTCGCGGCCGCCCTGGACGAACAGGCAGAGGACGATCAGCACGGCGATCACGGTCAACACCGGATAAACGCCGAATTTCACCAGCAGCGAAGCGCCCAGCCCAACGGCGAGCCAGAAGACGAAGCGGAAGGCGGTGCTGGAGAGGCGCGCGGCGACGGCGGCACCAAGGATCAGGATGGCGCACAGGGCGAGACCGACCATGCCCGAGTACATCGGCGTGAAACCGTTGAACAGCATGCCGACCAGGCCGACCAGCGGCAGCACCAGGTACCACTGGCTGCGGATCGCCTGCCAGGGGTTCGGGCAGTCTTCCTTGGCCAACCCGCCGAGCTTGCGTCGGCCGGCTTCCAGGTGAACCATCCAGAACACGGTGAGGTAGTAGAGGATGGCCGGAATCAGCGCCGCCTTGACGATCTCGACGTAAGGCACGTTGAGGTTTTCGGCCATGATGAAGGCGACGGCGCCCATCACCGGCGGCATGATCTGGCCGCCCATCGAGGCAGTGGCTTCGACCGCGCCGGCAAAGACGCCGGAGTAGCCGAAGCGTTTCATCAGCGGGATGGTGAACTGGCCGGTGGTCAGCACGTTGGCGACGCCGGAACCGGAAATCGACCCCATCAGCCCGGACGAAACCACCGCCACCTTGGCGGCACCGCCCTTGGCGTGGCCGACGAAGCCGAGCGCCACCGAGTTGAACAGGTTGATCATGCCGGCGTGTTCGAGAAAGGCGCCGAACAGCACGAAGAGGAAGATGTAATTGGTCGACACCAGGGTCGGGATGCCGAAGATGCCTTCGGTACCGAAGCCGAGCTGGTCGACGATCTGCGCGAAATCATAGCCGCGGTGGGCGAGGTCGCCCGGCAGGTGCTGGCCGAACAGGCCGTAGAGCAGGAACAGCGCGCAGATGGTCGGCAGCGCCAGGCCGAGGATGCGGCGGGCAGCCTCGAAGACGAGGGCGATCATCGCCGTGCCGACGACGAGGTCGAGCGTGTTCGGGTCGCCGGCGCGCTGGATCAGGTCGACCTCGAAGATCCATTGGTAGCAGGCAAGCGCGAAGGCGCCGCTGGCGAGCAGCCAGTCGAGCGGGGCGACGCGGTCGAGGCGGCCGCTCTTGCGGATCGGGAAGAGCAGGAAGGTCAGGGTGAGCAGGAAGCCGACGTGCAGCGCCCGCATGACCAGGCTGGACAGCGGATGGAAGGCGGCGATGCCGAGCTGGTAGAGCGAGAACGCCAGCGCGGTGCCGGTCAGGACAAGGAGCGCGACGCCCCCGAGCCGGCGCTGGGCGCCGTGCTCGGAGAACGTCTCCTGCTCGATGTTCGGCGGGGAGACGTGGGCCGACATGATGAATTACTTGAGCAGGCCGGCTTCGCGGTAGTACTTCTCGGCGCCCGGGTGCAGCGGCACCGGCGAACCGTTGGCCATCCTTTCCTTCTTGATCGCCTTGGCGGCGGCGTGCGCGGTGGCCATGGTGTCGAGGTTTTCGGCCATCGACTTGGTCATCTTGTAGACCATGTCTTCGGAAACGCCGGCGTGGGTGACCAGGTAGTTCGGGACGAGCACGGTATTCACGTCGGTGGTCTGGCCGTTGTAGGTGTTGGCCGGGATGGTGCCGGACTGGTAGGCGGCGTCGCCGATCTTCGCCACGACCTCGGCCGGGATCGGGATGACGACGATCTTCAGCGCCGTCGCCAGGTCGCGCACGGCGGCCACGCCGAGGCCGGAGGAGAGCAGGGTGGCGTCGAGCTGGCGATTCTTCATCAGCTCGACCGACTCCGAGTAACCAAGGTACTCGACCTTGGCGAAATCCTGGTAGCCCATGCCGACGGCCTTGAGGATGTCGCGGCTGTTCAGTTCGGTGCCGCTCTTCGGGGCGCCGACCGAAACCCGCTTGCCCTTGAGGTCGGCCAGCGACTTGATGCCGGAATCGGCGGAGGCGAGGAAGTGGATGTAGTTCGGGTAGATCGCGGCGACCGTGCGCAGCTTGTTGAGCGGCGCCTTGAAGCCGACTTCCGGATTGCCCTTCCAGGCTTCGGACAGCGTGTCACCCAGGGTGAAGGCGATTTCGCCCTTGCCGGCCTGCAGCAGGTTGAGGTTTTCGGCCGAGGCCTTGGTCGCCTGCACCGACATCTTGGCATCGGGCAGCACCTTGCCGTAGATCTGGGTCAGCGAGACGCCGAGCGGGTAATAGACGCCGCTCGTGCCGCCGGTCAGGACGTTGATGAATTCGGCCGCCTGGCCGGCGCTGGCGCCGATGGCCAGCGTGCTGGCGACGATCAGGGAACGCAGTTGCTTGCGCAGTTTCATGGTTTCTCCTCCGTAAATTGGAATGCGCCGCTGAGCGGCTGCGGAGAAACGTTTGCAGAAGCTGTGCCAGTTGCCGGCTTGCGCAGCCAAGCGACTGATTTAACGGGGTTAAGCGCTGGCCGCCGGGTGGCCGGTGACGGCCGCCAGTGCGGATTTCCGGAATCGCCGCCGCGCCCGATGCGGAATTCCGCACCGTCGGCGCTGCGCTTTCAGTCGGCGAGCAGCAGTGCCGCCAGGGCGGCCGGTTGCGCTGCCGCCTGCCAGCCCGGTCGCATCTCGTCGGCGTTCAGGCTGCCGTAGCCCCAGGTCACGGCAACGAAGGGCAGGCCGTTGGCGTCGGCCGATTCGCCGTCCTCGCTGCGGTCGCCGATATAGACGGCGTCTTCCCTGGCGATGTCCTGGTCGGCGAGCAGGCGGGCGATCATCGCCGCCTTGTTGGGCAGGCGAGGGGTGAACAGGTCGAGCGCGTAGACCTGCGCGAAATAGCCGCCCCAGCCGAGGTGATCGAGGATCAGCCGGGTCGGGTGGAGGCGCTTGTTGGTGGCGATCGACAGCGTCAGCCCGGCACCGGCCAGTGTGGCGAGGAGTTCGCCGACGCCGGGATAGGCGGCGGTCGCCTTGTAACCCTCGCTGTCGTAGCTGGCCTTGAAAGCCTCGGCCAAGCGGGCGATCAGCGCCGGATCGTCGCTGCCGGCGAGCAGTTGCAGGGTCTCGTTGAGCGGCGGCCCGATCACGCTGTCGTCAATCGTTCGTGCTGGCGCGATGCCGGTCTGCGCGAAAGCGTCGCGGAAGCTGGCGAGGATCGCTGGCGCCGAATCGATCAGGGTGCCGTCGAGGTCGAAGAGGATGTGCGGGTAGCGGGGCATTTGGGGCTCAAGGGCGTGTTGCGGCGGGCGGTTTCAATAGCTGGCGCAGGTCGAGCAGCGATTTCTGGTCGGCCGGGTTGCCGACCAGGATTTCCCGCTCGCGGAAGGCCGGGTTGATCAGGCTCTTGTCCGGCTCGTAGCCGGCAAAGCGCAGCCCGGTGAGGTCGGCCCAGGTGTGGATGAAATGCGAGAGCTGGTAGGGGCGACTGCGGGCGGCCGCCAGGTCGACCGGCGTCGCGGCGCGCCACTGCGGCGAAGTCCACAGGAAGAAGGGAACGGTGTACATCGGTGGCGTCGGTTTTGCCTCGTTGCGGCCGATGAAGTCGTGCGGCGGCGTGTCGTAGACGTCCTCGCCGTGGTCGGAAAAATAGACCAGCAGCGACGCCTTGTCGGCGGCGGCGAGGCTGCCGATCACCGACGAGACGACGTGGTCGTTGTAGCGGACCGCGTTGTCGTACTCGTCGATCATTTCTGCGCGCTCGCCGCTTGCCCACTCGGGCAGGCCGCTACCGTCGCGGAAGACGGCGAACTCGGGCGGGAAGCGGTACTTGTAGCGCATGTGCGTGCCGAGCAGGTGGACGACAATGAAGCGTCGCTCGGCGCCGTCCTTGAGGATGTTCTGCAGCGGTTCGAGGACGTTGCTGTCGAAGCTGTAGGAATTCTGCGAGCGCTGGTGGTTGAGGTAGACCTGTTCGTCCATCTGCTCGGAGAAATTGGTCAGCATCGTGTTGCGCTTGGTCAGCGTCTGCTGGTTGGTGATCCAGTAGGTGCGGTAGCCGGCCTGCTTCATGATGCTCATCAGCGACGGCCGGGTCAGGTAGAGGTCCGGGTTCTGCTGGTCGGCGAAGGTCAGGATCTGCTGCAGCGCCTCGATGGTGTAGGGGCGGGCGGCGTAGACCTGATCGAAGATCGTTAGCTGGTCGCGCAGCGCTTCCAGTTTCGGCGTCGTCGGCCGGCCGTAGCCGTAGAGACTCATGTGCTGGCGGGTGGTCGATTCGCCGATCAGCAGCACGATGGTTCCCGGCTGGCCGGCGCGCTGATCGACGAGATTTTCGATCGGCGGGATGCGTTCCGTGTTTTTGCGCAGTGCCTCCATGCCGGCCAGTTGCTCGCGGTAACGCGCGTAGCCGATGACGAACTGCCAGGGCACCGCCGGTTCCATGCGGTTGCCGATCGCTTCCACATATTTCGCCGGGTCCAGGCCACGTTTGCGCAAAACCTTGTACGTCGGCTGTAGAAACAGGCCGGCGAGAATCACGGCGATCGTCAGGTAGCGTCCGGCCGGCGCCATCGCCAGCGGCCGGATGCCGCGCCAGAGGCCATAGGCGCCGGCACAGAAGGCGATCAACCCGGGGAACATCCACCACTTCAGGTACTGGTCGATGTACTCGCTGGCTTCCGCCGGATTGGATTCGAAGACGATGAAGAGGACGCTCTGCGAGAACTCCTGGCCGTAGATCGAGAAATAGCCGAGGTTGATCAGCGCGCCCAGCCCCAGGACGACGCCGATGGCGGCGCTGACCGGCCGCGCGCGGTGGGGAAAGAGGAGCAGCGGGACCAGCCAGAGCAGGCTGAAGACGAAGCCCTGGCGCAGCGGAAGGAAGCCGGTGGCGCCGCTGAAGAAGAGCAGCGCGTGGGTGACGGCCGAGAAATACCAGAAAAAGACAAAGGCGCGGGCGAGGCCGCGCCAATCTATTGAGCGCATGGACGAGTGCTTTTTTCTTTTCGAAGGACGTGATTCTAGTTCGATTTGGTCGCAATCCGCCCGGCCAGGGGTTTGGGGCAACACCAACAAGGCGTTGGCCTTCCGCGAGGCCTGATCCGGATCAGCCAGTGGAAGGTCTGAAGCGCCACCAGCCCCCGCTCGACAGCTACCGCAAGGCGCACGCGGCAAGGGGGAGGGCGGTGCGGGTTTAGAGCAATCGGCGTCAGGATTTCCGCCTCGACTTCACGCATAGTGGCGCCGTGGATAGAGGAAGAACGATGAGTGAACTCAGGGCGAAGGCCTATGCGGCCCGATTGGGCAAAGTGCTCGATTACATCGAGGGACACCTCGATGAAAACCTGAGCCTGGAGCAACTGAGCCAGGTCGCCAACTTTTCCAAATTCCATTTCCACCGGCAATTCGCCGACTTTGTCGGCGCCAGCGTCGGTCGTTACGTTCTCCTGCTGCGTTTGCGGCGGGCCAGCTACCAACTGGCCTTCAATCGCAAGGTGAAGGTGATCGACATCGCGCTGGAGGCCGGTTTTGAAAACCCGGAATCGTTTTCCCGCGCCTTTCGGAATGTCTTCGGCAAATCGCCTTCCGCATTCCGAAAAGCGCCGGACTGGGTCTCGTGGCACGAGCGTTATCGATTCCGTATCCCGGAAAGGACCAGAAACATGCAGGTCGAAATCGTCAATTTCATCCCCACGTCGGTTGCCGTGTATGAGCACCGCGGCCCGGCCGAACGCGTCAATGAGTCGGTCGGCCAGTTCATCGCCTGGCGGCAGCAAAGCGGGTTGTCGCCCAAGGAGCGCAGCCGCACCTTCGGCATCGCCTACGACAACCCCGACACGACGCCGCCGGAACAATTCCGCTTCGACATTGCCGGCGAAGTGCAGGCCGAGGTGCCGCCCAATGCGCAGGGCGTCGTCACCAGGCAGATTCCCGGCGGCCGCTGCGCACGGGTGCGCCATGTCGGTCCGCATACCCGCATCGGCGAAAGCATCTACCCGCTGTATCGCGAGTGGCTACCGGCAAGCGGCGAGGAACTGCGCGACTTTCCGCTGTATTTTCAATATCTGAATCTGCTGCCGGAAACGGCGGAAGCCGATCTCCTGACCGACATCTATCTGCCGTTGAAGTAGCCGATTGCACTGCCCGCTAGCCACCGGGGGGGGCAGCGGCACGGCTTACCCCAGCCGGGCGATGCGCCGTGCCGCTTCGTCGATGTGCCGGTCCAGCGCGGCGATGCAGGGCAGGAAGCGCGGCGAGAAGGCGGCGGTGTCGCTGAGCCGGGCGAAGAAATTCTCGGCCAGTTGCAGCGCCTGCCGCCAGGTATCGGCATCGACGGTGGCGATCAGGGCAGCCGGTGCCAGTGTATCGACGAGCGCGCCGCCAGCGCGCGGGGCAAAGCCCATGGGCAGCACGTCGTAGGCCGGCGCCAGCCGGTACGGGCGGCCGTGGCGGCTGACGAAGGACAGGTTGCCGGCGTGCATGTCGGTATTGCCGATCAGCGTGCCGAAGGCCCAGAGCAAGGCGGCACCGGCGACGGCCCCAGCCTCGACCTGACCGCCGGCGGCCAGGCGGGCGACCAGCGACGGCCAAGGCGCGGCGGCGTCGCCGACGAATTCGGCGTCGAGCGCGCGCAGCGAAAAGACGCCGACGCGCCCCAATTGCCCGACGCGGTCGAAGCGCGGCACTTCCAGGAAGCGCTGGCCGGCGAAATCGAACACTTCGCTGGCGACACCGAGTACCGCCAGCGCCAGATGCTCGGCCAGCAGCAGGTCGCGCCAGCGTTCGCTGACCGGGTTGTCGTCCGCCGCCGAAAACTTCACCAGCACATGGCCGCGCTCGCTATAGGTGCAGAACTTCGGCTGCTCGCCGCCGGCCGACGAGCCGGCCAGTTCGCCGGCACTGGCAGCGCGCGCCAGCGCCGGATAGCTCGTCGCCCGGTCGACCGACTGCGGCGCCGGCATGGCCAGAAAGCGCTCGCGCGCCGCTTCGCCGATGAGCAGGTTGCCGATGGCGTCGTGGCCCTGCGCCAGCAGCGCCTGCTGTTGACAGCGGACCTTCGCAATCACCCCGACCGATTCGACATGAGCAGGTGGCCCAGTTTGCCGTGAGCAGCTAGCCCGAATGTCATGAGCAGCATTCATGATCCGGCACTGCGCACACTCAACAAAGAAATGATGCTCACGAGCGCTTCCGCACGTGAGCATCCCGCCAAGAGAATTACTCCCCTGCCATCTTCTCCTGCGCCCGAATTTTCCGCATCGACTCCCCCTTGAGTTGAAGCTGATGCGATTGATGGACGATACGATCCAATACCGCATCGGCAAGCGTCGGATCAGGGAACAGTCCGTGCCATTGCGCCCGCGGATACTGGCTGGTGATCAACAGCGAACCGCAGCGCATGCGCCGGTCGACGATATCGAGCAGCACGTGCCCAACGGCCAGATTCATCTCCCCGTTGCCAAAATCGTCGATCAGCAGCAACGCCGGTTTGACCAGCCGGGATTTCAAGGTCGAGACCGAGCCATCGGCCAACGCCATCGCGATATCTGAGAATAGTTGCGAACACCGATAGTAAACAACGGAGATTCCCTGCCGGCAGGCCTGGGTACCCAATGCGCAAGCCAGCCAGGTTTTTCCGACCCCCGTCGGCCCCAGGATGTTCAGATTTTGGTGGCGCAGAATCCACTGACACCCGGCCAAAGTTGCCAATAGAGCTTTATCCAGTCCTCGACCGGCCCGATCATCCAAGTCTTCCAATACCGCCGACTCCGGAAACCCGGTTCCTTTCAACAGCCGTTGAATGCGACGTGTATCGCGATTCGAGATTTCCCGATCCACCAGCATGGCCAACCGTTCGTCAAAGGACGACGCATTGAGCTTCGGCTGATCCAGTTGCAGCTGGTAGGCATCGGCCATGCCTCCCAATTTTAGTTGGCGTAGCCCGCTCAGGGTCTGTTGCACTGTGCTCATGCTTCCCCTCCGAAATAAGCGGCGCCCCGATTGTTTTCGTGGGCTTCGCGTACGCCAGAGTGAGGGGAGGCATCCGCCTGCTGTGCCATCAGATCTGCTTTTTTCTTCAGGATAGACTCGATGCTCCGGATCGCAGTGATATTACAGGCCTGTGCATAACGGCAGGCGGCCAGGAAACGCACATCACCGTACTCAAGCGCCCACGTCCGCAACTTCCGTGCCGCTTTGAGGCCGTTGGTCAGATCATGGCGTTCCATGAGATGGTGCGTGAAAAGCTGCTCGATGACTGGATCTTGCACTTTGGCCCAATTCAGCAATGCATGAGGTTCGCCTTCCTGGACGCGGCGATGCGCAACCGGCATGTGCTCTTCGTGCCGGGACATCTCTCCAGGTTCCGTGAGAAGCGCATGGGTCGCCAGCCGCTTGTTGCGCCGAAAGATTTCCAGCGAAGTGCCGGTGATGCGCAAATCAACCACATCCCCCCGATGTTGCCAGGGAACCGAGTAATAGCATTTGCCATGCTCGATCAAATAGTCGTCTCCGACCCGGACGCTGTGACGCCACTCCGACAATTCGTACCGAGTAGAGGGCAGCGGACGCAAGGCCGGCGCATCCAGTGCAAGAAACCTGCTGCGCCGAGTATCTTCGCTTTTAGTCAACTTCCGGTCATTCAACAATTCGTTGAGCCGGCGAATCTCGACGTTCGCCTCATCCAGGCTGAAAAACACCCGGTCACGCAAGCGGAAGAGAACCCAGCGCTGGGCCAGTTTCACTCCGGCCTCCGCCTTGGCGTTTTGCCGAGGCGAGCGTTGCTTGGTCGGCATGGGGGCCGTACCGTAGTGCTTCAGACATTCCAGATATTGTGGATTTAGGACAATACGATCTTTTTCACGGCGCAGCACAGCCGCCTTCAGGTTGTCGCTGACAACCCAGTTTGGCACGCCGCCAAAATACTCGAAGGCATTTGCCTGTGCTTCCAGCCAGCAGGCCGTCGTCTGTTGCCATACCAGTTCCAGATAGGTGCGGCTTGAACAGCCCATGACGGCGACGAAAAGATTGGCCTCACGCGGTGACTCGCCGGTACTGCTCTGGATGATTACCCTACGCCCAGCGAAATCGGTAAACATCCGATCTCCCGGACGGTAAATCTGGCGCATCACCACCCGCTGCTGTCCCAGCCACTTTCGGTAGCCTTCGTTGAACTGAGACTGACCAATACCATCAGGATGCTCTTCCCGCCACTCCTGCCAAATCTGTTCCCGAGTGGCATCCTCCAACTGCATTTGCTCATGGACCCATGTCCAATCCGGCGATACCTTGCGCTTGGCAACTGAGCGATTCTTGGTGCCTAGAGCCAGTTCCCACTGGTCGTCGTCGAGGTCTACTATATCCTGCCAGTTCTTGCCACTTGCTTGGATTCGTTTGCGCAACTCGCCAACCGAGTTTGCACAGATGCCTGTGATCCGACTGATCGAACGGGCTGATTGAGGTTGATGAAAATGCAGGCGTGCAATATCTCGCTGCTGTGCTACAGGTATCCGCATGGATCTCTCCGTATCCGGCGACTCGCGCCGAAGGGTTGAATGTTCGTTCTCGCGAAACGAACGGATGAGAAAGCCCACCGTCTCCGGACTTGACTTATCCTGAGACGTTGCTGATACTGCATACTCCAAGTCGCAAACTTGAATCTGCAGTACGCAACCCGAGGTCACCGCCTCGGGTTTTGCGCTTTATGGGCCGGAATTTTTGTTCGGTTCTTATTTCATGCTTGCTCCTTGTCACTAAGCTAGGCAACGCCAGCTGCCTAGGTTGTTTTCGTGAATGCGCTTCATCGATAGACAGCTGTTCTCGATCACATCTGGAACCGCCAATGTATTCGCACGTTGGTCGTTCTCAATTCCATGCCAATGAACTCATGGCAGGCAACTGATATCGCTGATCTATTTGTGTTATTCAAAGCGGTTGGCGTAACGCATGTGAAGACACGAAATTGGTTTGATATGCGTCAGCTAACCATCGAGCCACATCCAAGCCCAGTGCAAAGACCCCCCGACGGTTAGGCAAGGTGAATAGGGCAACTTCAACCTGACCGCGCCTGCGAGCCTGACGGAATGCAGCCAAGGAGCGATATCCCATCGCTTGAGCCAAATCGGCTCCACCGAGGATCGGGCCATAGCGCGCCAGAAGATCTTCATACAACTGCTCGATAAGCAGCCTCGACTGCAGCATTTGCTGTGTATCGAGCGCCCTTAAGGGGCTTTGGGTTTTGGGCGATGGCGAAAGTGTCATGGCAGTCAGTGTCATCATTGGTCACGCAGTGTTCGCCAGATCACACGTTCAATCCACCCGAACAGAAATCCGGAATTTCTGTACTCTATGTAAATGCCGAAATTCCTTACCTCCAAAAAGCCGGGCCGGCCACCACGAAACCTGATCGATGTCTTGAGGACTCAGCTTTGGTTCCATGTACTCAAGCTGCATTCCGGTTTACCCAGCGCCTATGCCATCGAGAAAGCCTTGGAGCCCCACCTTGTCCGCATTACTGCAGATGGGGTGAATCGTCCTAGGAAGTGGGACAGTTATGAACATGGCACCCGAGTTCCCAAGCGCAGCCATGATCGGAGCGATGCAGTTGAGCTAGCCGAGCGGCACTTCCCAGGAACGGCGAGTTGGTTTGACAACCCCCTTTGGGAGATTTTGAAAGGGGCCAAGCCGGATCGTTGGGCATTGCAGCGCCTGCTGCAGACACTTTCCCCCGCTGTCATCGACGTTTTGATCACAACAGAAGGGGCTATCAAGGGGCAAGCGGAGCTCGTCCAATTGACCCATGAACACTTTGATTGCCTTGTGGCGCTGGGGACTTTTGATGCGCTGGCAGCGGTTGCCATCCTGACCAAACTTTCAGAGGAGACCGCGTCTCACGAGCTACGCGATATGGCGCTCGACTGCTACGCTAGGCTGCAGCCCATCCTGGCGGATGCACCAGAAACTTCTGTGCACTACCCCGAGCTTTTCACCTACATCGATAAGGTGTGCCAGTATTGGGTGATGGTTTCGCCGGGAAAGCGTATGAACGTGCACGTGTTCTGGCATGGTCAGGAGTGGGCAAGGGATCGAATCTCCCACTTTGGCCCTAAATTAGCCCTTCTATATCGTGCTCACGAATGGGGAAATGGTTGGGAGGAGTGGGGGAACACAACTTAACGCCGCCAACGGCCGAGCTTTCTTGCGTCGCGCAAATTCATGGGCTCAGATTTCTTCCGTCGATGCGCAAACCAGTCCGTGCAAGATGAGAGACAGTCGTTCCGCAATCAGGGGACGTTCAGGCAAAGGCAGCTTACTGAGTGTTGCGTACATCCAGAGCGTTTGCTGAACGCGAACTCCTCGGCCTTTGCGGTCCTTGGTCTATCACCCGGTGTCGGGCAGTAATGTGACGGAAAGCTGCCCTTCAGACTCTGGTTGCCTTGAACGGCCGCTTCTTTATCTGGTGAATACGTGCTCCCGACCCTCAACGGACTTTCGCATCTCGGGCGGGGCAAGGGCGGCTTTCTGATTGCTGCGGCCGTTCAGCGCGCTGATTGAACGCGAGCTCCTCGGCCTTTGCCGCCGTTGGCTGATGGCTCACTGTCGGTCAGCAGTCTGGCGGTAAGCTGCCGTTGGGGGAGATTTTCCGGCGACCGGCAGCTTTCTACTCCGGCGAATACGTGCTCCCGACCCTGAGCGGTCAGTCTATGCTTTGGTGACGCAACGACCGGTCTGGAGTAGCGTCGCGGTGTAGCGTTAGCTACCTCGGCGGCTGGCTTGCTCCTTGGTGGCCAGTAATCCTGCCAAAGCAAAATGCTTGAGATGGCTTTTGAGTTCATCTGCGGGCCGCGTCATCAATGCGCGAAATGGAGTAGGCGTATCGCGGTCCACTACCAGCATCATCAGCATCGGTGCGATGACGCTCAGAACGCACCGCAACAACGCCGGGTCCTGTGCGCTGAATCCAGTAACTTCCGAAAGGATGTCGCTCATGAGCTTGAAGCGCGGCATCACCCCTTCTCGAACGAGGGCTGCTAGGTGGGTAGAAGGTGCAACCAACTCCCGGGCGAATACACGTCCATGCCAGCCCCCTTCGTCGTAAAGCCGGTCGACAATCATGTCGATGGCTGCGGATAGTTTGTTCTCCGCAGAATCCTGCCGAGCGTGAATTTCCTTGAGCTTCTGAAGGTTAATCAGCTGCTCATATCCTTCGAAGAGCACTGCTTGATACAACCCGTCGCGGCCGCCAAAGTGGTAATTGATGGCGGCAAGGTCTGTTCCGGCCGCTTCGCAAATCGCTTTGTTTGCGGCCCCTGCATAGCCAAGTCGTGCAAATAGCTGCCCGGCAACTTCCAGGAGGCGGGCTCGAGTTGCATCTCCATCGGCACGCGCTGCTCTCTTACGTCCAGCCATAGTTTTCAACCCAATCTTGATGCCCGAATGCTACCATAGTTGCAATTCAAATTGAATTTGAATATAGTGCGTCTATCGAGAACGTCAAGCGCAGGAGCATCGAATATGAACCGGAAAATTCTCGCCGGAGTTGCGATAGCAGTTGTTGGAGTCGTTGGTGTCAGCGCTTGGCTGTGGAGCGGAAACTCCTCGCAGAAGAACGACATCACGCTGCTTGGCAACGTCGACATCCGTCAGGTTTCACTGGCCTTCCAGGACAGCGAGCGCATTGTTGAAATGCGGGTTGAGGAAGGGGCGAAGGTCACAGCTGGCCAAGTTCTGGCGGTGCTCGACACTCGCACGCTCGAGCTTCAGGCGGCTCAGACCGAGGCTCAAATCGAGGTAAACAAGAAGGCTTTGCTGCGCTTACGCAACGGTTCGCGCCCGGAAGAAATAGGTCAGGCGCAGGCCCGGGTGGATGCTGCTACTACCGATGCAAAGTTGGCCGAGCTGGATTTCCAGCGGATGCAATCCATCGCAGAGGAAACTCATGGTCGAGGCGTTAGCCGCCAGGAATTGGACCGGGCCGCAGCGACATTAAAGGCGGCTCGTGCAAAAGTTGAAGACCAATCAATGGCCCTACGCCTCGCCAAATTAGGTCCGCGCTCTGAAGACATCGAGCAGGCGGCAGCCCAGCTCAAGGCATCGGAAGAGTCGTTGGCTTTACTCCGGCATCGCATTTCACTGGCTGAATTGAAAGCTCCGACCAATGCCGTCGTGCGTTCCAGATTAGCCGAGCCGGGCGACATGGCGTCGCCACAAAAACCGGTCTACGCCTTGGCCATCGTGCAACCCAAATGGATACGCGCTTACGTGAATGGGGCGCAGCTTGCCCGTGTCCGGCCAGGGATGTCGGCTGAGGTCAAAATAGACGGACTTCCTGACGCATCCATCGCCGGGGAGGTTGGATATATCTCCTCGGTAGCGGAATTCACGCCCAAACCCGTCCAAACGGAAGAGCTACGAACGAGCCTTGTCTATGAGGTCCGCGTACTGGTCAAGGACCCTGACGACCAGCTACGGCTGGGCATGCCAGCCACTGTCCGCTTGGTGCCCTAATCACCCCGAGGCACTCGGCAAATCATGACCACAACTGCTCTCACCGTTGATGCAAAGGATGTCGTCAAACGCTTCAAAGGAGCGGTTGGCGGGCCGGCATTGAACGGCATCACCCTCTCGATTCCCAAAGGGCAGCTCACCGCCCTCGTGGGGCCTGATGGCGCGGGCAAGACCACACTCATACGGTTAATCGCTGGTCTGATGAAGCCGGATTCAGGGAGCCTCTACACACTGGGCATTGATGTGGCCGCCAAGCCCCAGGAGGTACAAGACCTCATCAGCTACATGCCTCAACGCTTTGGCCTCTATGAAGACCTGAGCGTCATGGAGAACCTTAATCTCTATGCCGACCTGCACGGCGTACCAATGGATGAGCGTCGAGAACGCTTTGACCGCATGCTGTCCATGACAGACATGGCCGCATTCACCAATCGCCTGGCAGGAAATCTATCGGGCGGCATGAAGCAAAAGCTTGGGTTGGCCTGCACGCTGGTACGTTCCCCCCGGCTACTTCTTCTCGACGAACCGACCGTCGGCGTTGACCCGCTCTCCCGCCGTGAGTTGTGGCGCATCGTGCAGCAGCTAGTCGAGGAAGAAGGTCTTCCGGTGATTGTGAGCACGGCTTACATGGACGAAGCAGAGCGTTGTAAGCACGTCATCGTAATGACTGAAGGGCAAGTGCTAGCCCAGGGCACACCGGATGAACTGTGCCGGCCGGCCAAGGGCCGTTGCTTTGTTGCCTATCCGCGGGAAGGTGAGTTGGCCAGGACGCTACAGGCGAGACTTATCGACGATAAGAGGCATGTTCTCGATGCTGTGCCGGAAAGCGGCGCGGTGCGCTTTATCCAGGCTGGGGGCACGGAGCCTCGTGACCTTGAAGGAATACTTCTGGGAGCTCGATGCGAGGCCACTCCCTCCCGCCTCGAAGATGGAGTGATGACCCTCCTGCGCGAGCGTGCGACCCAGGACGGCCACGAGGATGCGGTTGAGACCAAGAATTCGTCTGTACAGCTCGACACGAAGGACCCAATCGAGTTAATCAAGGTCCGCGACCTGGTTCGCCAATTTGGCAGCTTTACAGCGGTTGCCAGTACCTCGTTCAGCGTTCGCCGAGGCGAAATCTTCGGTCTACTCGGGCCCAATGGCGCGGGGAAGACGACCACATTCCGCATGCTTTGCGGCCTGCTCCCGGCGACCAGTGGCTTCCTCGAGGTGGCGGGTTTCAACCTGAGAACCGCCCGAGCACCTGCTCGCGCTCGCATCGGCTATGTCTCCCAGAAGTTTGCCCTGTATGGAAATCTGTCCGTCACCGAAAACCTCACGTTCTTCGGAGGCGCCTATGGCTTGGGCAGACAGGAGCTGTATGCCCAGGTAGAGCGAGCGCTAGACGAATTTCAGCTGCGGGAAAAGAAAGACGAACGAAGCGGTGAGCTTCCCGGCGGTTTCAAACAGCGGCTGGCCATGGCCACGGCCCTGATACATCGCCCCGAGATTCTCTTTCTCGACGAGCCTACAAGTGGCATCGACCCACTCGCTCGTCGCGCTTTCTGGCGGCGCATCACGACGCTTGCTGCCGAAGGCACCACCATCATCGTGACGACGCACTTCATGGAGGAAGCTGAGTATTGCGACCGCATCGTCATCCAGGATGCCGGGCGCTTGCTGGCGATTGGAACACCTCACGAAGTTCGCAGCCAGGCTTCTGGTGCGGCGAACATGAATGAGGCGTTCCTGGAGATTATCAAGAAGGCGCGCGAAAGCAGGCAGACCGGCTTCAATGCGGTGGAGGCCTGATGATGCAAACCCAATCGACTTGGCTCCCACGAAACTTGAGTCATTTTTGGCGACGGCTCAGGGCGCTCACCATCAAGGAGTTTCGCCAGCTGATACGCGACAAGAGCAACCTGGCGATAGGTATCTTCCTGCCCATCGCACTGATACTGCTCTTCGGGTACGGTCTCTCGCTCGATATTCGGAATGCGCCAGTCGCCATCGTCCTAGAAGATGGCGCGCCCATGGCGCGCGATGTTGTGGCGGGATTGCGTGGCTCGGACTACATCGCCCCTCGTTACGTCACGACGATGGCCGAGGCGGAAGCCCTGATGCGTGGCCGCCAGGTCGACGGCATTGTCCGCATCCCCTCCGACTTTTCTCGGCAACTGGCTCAGGGCCGAGGAACGGTACAGCTTGTCGTCCATGGAACGGATGCAGCGACGGCCGCCAGTCTTCGTGGTTATGTGTCCGCAGCCATTGATGGATGGAACAAGCGCCGCGCCGATAGCGCCGGCAGGGTCAGTGCTGCTCCAGGCGTGGAGCTTGTTGACCGTCTCTGGTTCAACTCGGCCAATTCGAGCACCTGGTATCTGGTTCCTGGGCTGATAGTCCTCATCATGACCCTGGTTGGCGGATTCCTAACCTCGATGGTCATCGCCCGGGAATGGGAGCGCGGAACGATGGAGGCCCTTTTCGTCACCCCGGTGCGTTCCCTCGAAATACTGCTCGCCAAAATCATCCCGTACTTCGCGGTGGGTATGGGAGGGCTGACGCTCTGCCTGGTCGCCGCCCGGGGGTTGTTCCATGTGCCGCTTCACGGTTCGCTCTGGGTGCTGATGGTCAGTTCAATGCTTTATCTGATGGTCGCACTGAGTCTGGGGTTGTTGATTTCAGCGGCCGCCCGCAATCAGTTTCTTGCAAGCCAGGTCGCCGTCATCATTACCTTCCTGCCGGCCCTGATGCTCTCCGGCTTCCTGTTTGACCTGCACAACGTACCGACCGGCATCCAGAAGGTCGCGTCCATCCTGCCTGCAACCTACTACGTTGAACTGGCGCGCATGAGCTTCCTGGCCGGCGACAACCTCAACCTAATCGTGCGCGACTGGACAATCCTTGTCGTGCAGTTTGCCGTGCTCATCACGGGCGCGCGTCTACGAACCAAGAAGACATTGGACCGATGATGACTCTGCTCGAATCCATTACTGGTTCTCTTCGCCGAATCTCCTTCCTGTTCCGCAAGGAAGTCTTGGCGATTTTGAAGGACCCCGCCATCCGGGTAATTCTCATCGTCCCGATTGTTATCCAGTCGCTGGTCTTCGGTTACGCGGCCACCTACGACCTCAATCATGTGCGATACGCCGTTCTAAATGAGAGTCATGGCGCAGCCTCGACAAATCTGCTGGCTCGTCTGGAGGGCTCAAAGGTCTTTGTACGGGCGGCGACGCTGCGCAATTCAAGCGATATTGCTCGTGCTATCGACAATGGCGAGGCGCTGCTGGTTCTCCACTTCGCGCCCGACTTCGACGCGAAACTAGCATCAACGGGTAGCGCACCTGTTCAGCTCATTCTCGATGGGCGTAACTCGACCACTGCCAATATGGCGGCTGGCCACCTGAGCACCCTGATTGGCCAATTCAACGCTTCACTACCCAACGCGGTACGTCCACCCGTCAACATTGAAATCCGAGCCTGGTTCAATCCCAACCTGGAATCTCGGTGGAACATCGTTCCCGCCCTGATTGCTTCCCTGAGCATGATTCAAACTTTGCTGTTGGCCGCATTGTCGGTGGCCCGTGAGCGTGAACAGGGCACGTTCGACCAACTGCTCGTGACGCCACTGCGACCCATGGAGATTTTGATTGGCAAGGCGTCGCCGGCCATCACTATCGGACTGGTGCAGGCAAGCCTGGTTTTCTGCGTGGCGCTGTTCTGGTTCCGGATTCCGTTCCAGGGGTCCTTGGTTGTGCTCTATGTGGGGCTTGTCGCCTTTACAACGGCCTGCGTTGGTATTGGTCTCTCCATCTCGGCGCTGTCCCTGAATATGCACCAGGCAATGGTTTACGCCTTCGTACTCATCATGCCGCTCATCCTGTTGTCCGGGCTCGTCACGCCCGTTGGCAACATGCCTACCGCACTACAGATTCTGACTTACGCCGACCCGTTGCGATTCGCCATCGACCTGGTTCGCCGGGTCTATCTGGAGGGTGCTGGTTGGCAGGACGTAGGAATGGATTTTGTCCCGATGCTGGTGATAGCCGCGATAACGCTTCCCGTTGCCGCATGGCTTTTCCGAAATCGGCTGACCTAAGGGGAATGCAATGAAGAACACCTTAACCTTGCGTGTGCATCGGTCGCTGTGGCTCCTGAGCACGAGCATTCTATTGTCGGCATGTGCAGCCGTTGGCCCTGACTATAAGGCACCTGAGCTTTTGTCTCCGGCCACTTGGTCTTTATGGTCGAGCTCGAGCAAAGAATTGCCCAGGAACGAGGGGATGCAGGGAGCCCCCGAGCATAAGTGGTGGGCTGCATTTCAGGATTCCGTGCTGGACCAGTTGGAAACCCGCGTGCTTGAGTCCAGCCCAGACTTGAAGACTGCAATGCTTCACTATGAACAGGCACGCTCTCAGAGGAGTGTCACTGCTAGCCAGCAAGTCCCCGAAGTCAAACTCCAGGGTGGCGCAATTCGCCAGCGGCAGAGCGAATACGCGGCGGGGGACCGGGTGCTGGACGTAATGGCGCCGAATAATCGGGATGCGGTTGCCAAATCACTATCCGAGCCTTACACCTCCTACCAAGGCGGATTCGATGCGTCTTGGGAAATTGACCTGTGGGGACGTGTGCGCCGAGCGGTTGAGGCTGCTGATGCAGACATCGCCAATTCGTTGGCATTACTTGACCAGACCAGACTCGTCATCTCCAGCGACTTGGCGATGGCCTATATCGACCTGCGCACAACGCAACGCCTGTTGAAATTGACGCGGGACGACATCACGGCCCTGCGCGAGCGGACATCTATGATGGAGTCCAGGAGCAAGCATGGACTCGCCAACGATTTGGACCTTGAGCGCCAGCGGCTGCAACTGGCTGACCTTGAGGCACAGATGCCCCCGCTACTTGAACAGGAGGCACAGTCCAAGAACCGTATTTGCCTGCTTCTCGGGCTGCGCCCCGGTGATTTGGCCAAAGAGCTGGCCGCCGAGAGTGCTCCTGCCGCGGCAATGGTGTTGCCTCAATACAAGCTCGGCGTGCCATCTGAGTTGGCCGGTCGACGCCCTGACATTCGTGCGGCCGAAGCGCGCTTACATCAGGCAACTGCGGCGATAGGCGAAGCCCAGGCCCAGCTTTATCCTAGTGTTCGCCTTGGTCTTCGCTTCGGTTTGGATTCCTACGAAGCTGGCAAGTTTGGTGATTGGGGTAGCCGCTTCTGGTCTATCGGTCCGAGTTTGGATTTGCCGATTTTCGATGGTGGCCGCCGTCGTGCCACCGTGACGCTTCGAGAACTGCGCCAGCAGGAAGCTGCTATCGAATTTCAACGGACGGTATTGAGGGCTTGGCAGGAAGTTGACGATGCATTGACGTCCTATGCAGCAGAACAGGAACGGCAACAGCGCCTTCTTGTTAAGGCTCAAAGCAGTGCTGATGTCTATCAGTTGGCACAAGCTCGGGAGCGTGCCGGGTTGGTCGATTACCTCAATGTTATCGACGCTCAGCGTACCGACATTCAAGCAAGGCGTGACGTTGTTGCAAGCCAGGGGCGCACGCAGCTTCGCTTCATTGCAATATACCGAGCACTGGGTGGTGGAGTGGCTGAAACTGCTGACTGATGCTCCGCTTGGGTGGAGGCAGAAACTAAGAAAGCAGCCGTTCAAATGACAGCTTTAGGGCGAAGCCTACTGGCCGCTTGTGGCCGGGAAGAGCCTGATGAAGTTCCTTCTCCAAACCTGCCATACAGAAAACGCAACGGCAGCTATCGGGCAGAGGGGTGGAATACGTGCTGTCGGCCACGAACAGCCGGTCGCCCGCTTTCCGAAGCAGTCACTCGAAGGTCTAGATAAGTCTGAAAGCTGCCGGATGGCCAATACGTGCTCGTCGGCCAGTCCGGTCATTGAGGTCGGCCAGGCTGTAGGGCCGGTGTTGCGCGGGTTGCTGTCATTGGCGACTCAGCAGGGCTGAACGGCAGCTTCCTTCTCTGGCGAACTGGCGCTCCCGCCTCAAAGCAGCAGTAGAGAATGCTGAAGTCGAAACGACAATAGAGTCTTTATTTACACCTCGCGCCGTGCCAACCATCTCAAAAGTGTCGCGTACATTACGTCTGGGTTGACGGGCTTGGCGATGAAGTCATTCATACCCGCTTCTTGGCACTGTCGGCGATCATCCGCAAATGCATTGGCGGTCATGGCAATAATGGGTAATGCTTCGGCAGTGTGTGATTTGCGAATTGCTTGCGTAGCTTCAATGCCACCCATACGAGGCATCAGCATGTCCATTAGCACGAGGGAGTAACTGCGGGTCACTACAAGATCCACCGCCTCGATACCATCCGTAGCCAGATCGACTTGTAATCCAACCTCTTCGAGCAAACCAAGGCTGACTTCCTGGTTGATTGGCTCATCTTCGACCAGCAGCACTTTGTGTCCAGCGTAACGGGCCTTAATTTCATTCTCGGCCACGATGCCTGTAGCCTTGTGCAGATCCTCAGGGGGTAATGCGCTTTTATCCAATCGGACCGTGAACCAGAACGTACTGCCTTGCCCCGGTGTGCTATCGATGCCGATGTCCCCCTTCATCTCCTTTATGAGGCGCTTGCAGATTGCCAGGCCGAGCCCCGTACCCCCGTGCTTGCGGGTCGTGGTCATATCCGCTTGCTCAAAGGCATTGAATATTCTTTGCTGATCCTCTTTGGGAATGCCGATCCCCTGATCGGTGACGATGAACCGTAGCGTGACGGTTGCTGCATTGTTGTCCTCAACCGTGGCGGCCAGATTAATCCTCCCATGTGCAGTGAATTTCACTGCATTGCTGAGCAGATTCAATAAGACTTGGCCCAGTCGCATCGGATCGCCCTGCACATGAAGCGAGGCCAGGTCGGCAGGAAGGATCACTTTCAGATCAAGCTGCTTTTCGAGTGCCTTGGGTAGGATCAGGCTATGGACGTTTTCGACAACTTCCCCCAACGGAAAGTCAATGTGCTCCAGTGTGAGTCGGTCTGCCTCAATTTTGGAGAGGTCCAGCACGTCATTGATGATGGCCATTAGATTCTGCGATGCCTTATCAGCCTTGCGTAGCCGCTCCTTCAGGGCAGGATCCTCAATCTTGCGCTGGACCAGGCCAACCATTCCCATTATGCCGTTCAGAGGGGTACGCAGTTCATGGCTCATCGTGGCCAGAAATGCCGACTTGGCACGGTTGGCAGTCTCTGCCTCTTCCTTGGCAATGGAGAGGGCTTGTGTTCTTGCCTGAACCATGTCTTCTAGACCGTCACGCTGCACCTCGACGGCATGGCGCAATCGCTCGATCAATCGGTTGCGACGCCAGAGTGCTATCAACAGCATACTGACCAGTGCAAAGGCAGCAAACAACACTTGAACGGTCAGGCGATGCTGCTTCCAGATATCACTTAAGGTGATAGGCCCCACTTTATCGAATGGCGGCGAACGCAGGCTGCGCATGATGTTCTCCACCGGCAAATAGTCTTGAGGAGGCTCAAATCCGCCAATCCCTGCGGCCAAGATCACTGGGTGACTGGCTTCAAGCGTCAGTAGCGCAGCGCCGATTTTTCGGATTCGATCCCGGCCGATCTTGGGAAGCGCAACGAATGCCCACTCAGGATAAAGACGGGTTGACACCAGGTAGGGAAAGTCTGGGTAATGCTGCTGATTGATGATCTTCAAGCGCGCCGGATCCAATTTGCCTTCTTGCGTTAGCTGCTCAATTAAGCCAGTACGCACAAAACCCGCGTCGCCTTCATCGGAGAGAATCGTTTCGATGACTTTGTCGTGGCTTCCAACGTTCTTCAGGTCTGCGTCTTGTGGCAAATCGATGCCTGCTTCTAGCAATTCAAAGGCCTGGGTTTGGTAGCCGCCCAAATACTTGGTACCTGGCAGAATCAGCGTTTTGCCCTTGAGATCTTCAAGGCTTTTTATTTGGTTATTGCCGGCGCGTGTCACGATCACGCCACCGAGATGACTGGTCTGCTTTCCGCTTTCATTTCTGATGAGGGTGGCCAACGCCCCCGTCAGTTTGAATTCATTGCGAACGACAATGTAGTGGCTTGGGTTGGTGAAGATGAGATCGAGCTCACCTGCTGCCATGGCAGCTTCGATTTCATCTTGATTAAGAACACGTAATTCAACTTTGGTATCACCAAGTTGCTCGCCCAGGTGGTTTGCGAGTGGCTGGTAGCGTTCCTGAAGAATTTCCTTGGGGCGATAGGCAAACACACCCAGAACAAGGGTGTCGCTGGCCCATACTGGCAATACGAACCAGATCAGGAAAAGTGGCCAAAAACGCATCCCCAACAACATGCTTTGCATTCTACGGTCTTAGGAGGCTTATGGTACATACTTGCGAAGGTCAACTTCAGGTTCAATTCTGCCCGACGATTCCTGACAGGCAACGGCAGCAGTTGGCCGGCAGCACGCCTGCAAAATGATGCCAGAAAGCGGCCACACGGCAAAGCCCGTGCAGCCGCAAGGCGCCGGGAGGCTAGATTTCGGTCTGCTCCGAGATTTCCAAAGCATCATCGACCTCGATGCCAAGGTATCGGACGGTGCTTTCCAGCTTGGAATGGCCAAGCAACAGCTGAACGGCCCTCAGGTTCTTCGTGCGCTTGTAGATCAGGGTTGCCTTGGTTCGCCGCATGGAGTGGGTTCCATAGGCTGAGGAATCAAGCCCGGCGGCCTTGACCCAGTGATGAACAATCCGAGCATACTGGCGCGTCGAGACATGTGGCGAACTCGCAACACGGCTCGGGAAGAGGTACTGATCGCCACGCAGGTGAGACTTCTCCAGCCAGGCTGATACCGCCGACCTGGTCGGTTCCGTCAGTTCAAACTGCACTGGCCGCTGTGTCTTCCTCTGGATAATCATGGCTCGGGGTAGAACCTGATTCCCGTGGATAACGTCGCGCACGTGCAGGCTGACAAGATCGCAGCCACGCAGTTTGCTGTCGATAGCCAGGTTGAACATCGCCAAATCCCTCACCGCATGGGCGTTCTGTAAGTAAATGCGGATGGCCCAGATGTCCTTGGGCTTGAGGGGTGGCTTTTGACCGACGAGCTTGCCCTTGTTCCATGCTTCGCGTTTCTGAGAGGTTTCCATCACAGACTCCTTGTTGTTGATCGGAGTCTGATTGTTCGGCGAGAGCAGGTATGGCAGGTTACGGGTAAGATGAACTATGGGTGCTGCCGGCCACAAGCGGCCGGTCGCCAGAGGGGAATAGCCGCCGTTCAAGCGGCGGCTTAACTCCGAAAGCTGCTCTAACCACACTCATTGATTTGAATTTTGTTGTTCTAATAAACAATTAGTGGAGCTGAAATGTTTGAAAAACTGAGCCTAAAAAGCCGATTGTTGCTGATCTCTACTGTGCCGATTACGGTCATGTTGATCCTTGGCATAAGTCGTGCTTGGGAGAAATACTCGGATTATCAGTCTCGTGTCCAAGCCGAAACTCTGGTCGGCCTCGTGGTCGATTTGGGCGAAACGGCGCATGAATTGCAGAAGGAGCGGGGCATGAGCTCCGGCTTTCTCAATAGCAAGGGCAGCAAATTTGCCGAGAACCTGATGGCGCAACGCAAAACTTCTGATGCGGCCATCACTCGTCTGACGGATAGCATTCGCCGCATTGACCGAACAACGGTCGGACCGCGTTATATCAAGCTTCTGGACGCGGCGAATGAACCTTTTTCCGAACTCGTAAAAAAGCGCGAGCAAATATCACGTCTTTCGCTCGAGCCTGGAGAGTCATTCCGCTTCTACAGCGAGACGATTTCGCAACTGCTGGAAATCGCGTTGCGTACCGGGAACCAGATGCCGTCGTCGAAACTGTCACGCCTGTCGAATGCCAAGCAGGCTCTGTTGTTCCTGAAGGAACGCAACGGGCAGGAGCGAGCGCTGGTGGCCGGCGGCTTCAGCGCCGGGCGCCTGACTTCAGCACAATTCAGCACGTTCCAGAGTTTGATCAACGAACAGGCGACCTATTTGCGCTTGGCCATCGGTTACGCCACGCCGGATCAGGAAAAGCTGCTGCGTGCCAAACTGGCCGAGCCGGTTGTCAAGGAAGTGGGCACCATCGAACAGATGGTCAGTGACAAGGGAGCGAACGCCGAGCTTGCCTATTCCTCTGAGGAATGGTTCGACAAAATCACGGCCAAGATTGACCTGCTGAGGACGGTGGAGGAAAGCTACACCAAGGACATCCAGCAGGAAATCAGCGCCAATCTGGATGCAGATCGTGATGCATTTGTGTCGTACGCCAGTCTGCTTCTGGTAGCTGTCGGTCTGACCCTGTGGATTTGCTTTGCGATTGTACGCAATCTGCTAAAAACCTTGGGCGGGGAGCCCGAGTACGCCGCCAAGGTTGCCCAGAGAATAGCCAAAGGTGATCTGTCAACAGCCATCAACCTCCAGCCCAACGACACGGCAAGCCTGCTGGCTTCCATGAAATCGATGCAGGACGGGCTGCGTGAGATGGTCGAACAAATCGTCGTAGCAACGGTTCAGTTGGCCGGATTCGCTAAGCAGTTGTCGGCCTCATCGCATCAGGTGCAGGATGCAACCAACCAGCAGACAGACGCAGCAGCGACTGTCGCGGCGACTGTTGAAGAGATGACCGTTAGCATCAGCCACATATCGGACAACACTGCAGACGTAAACAAGAGCGCCATTGATTCAAAGCATATGGCAGAGGAAGGGGAGCATTTTGCCCAAAAAACCATAGCTGAAATGAACAAAATCGTCGAAAACGTCAATCAGTCATCTATCTTCATGCAAACGCTTGACGACCAATCCCACAAAATTGCCGATATTGTCAATGTCATCAAGGAAATTGCCGATCAAACCAATCTTCTGGCGCTCAATGCAGCCATAGAAGCCGCAAGAGCGGGAGAGCAAGGGCGCGGCTTCGCCGTGGTTGCCGACGAGGTGCGAAAGCTGGCAGAACGCACGAAACTGTCCACCCAGGATATCGCCGCGATGATCGAAGCGATTCGTACCGGTACGATGCAGGCGGTGGAAAGCATGGCGCAGGGAACAGTCATGGTCAATGTGGGCATGGAACTTGTCGGCAATACCGGGAACTCGATGGCGACCATTCATGGCAGTACCGACAGTGTTCTGGCGGCAATCGATAGCATTTCTACCTCGCTACGCGAGCAAAGCTATGCAAATAATGAGATCGCCAAGAGTGTCGAAAACATCGCCCAGATGTCGGAGCGAAACTATGCCGCGATATGTGATGTTGTGTCCTCCGCTGATCAGCTTCAGATGCTCTCCGAAGCCTTGCGCCAATCAGCTTCCCGGTTTCAGATCAGATAACCGACTGTAGTGCGGCGCAGGCTTTCAGTGCTGACATTGCTTCAATGTTAGCATTGGCCGGCGCACCTCATTTAGGCGTTCGTCAGTCCTGTGTGGGTCGGGAGGGCTTGACGGACGCCCGTTCAAACTCTACGACTGCTACCGCAGCATTACCGACGACAATGGGAAAAACATGAACAACTATTCTGGCGCGATAGTGTGAGTTCGACATGTGAGAAATCGGTCGCCAGTACTTTTGGGCCCAGTCTTTTTCCTCGAAAGTTATCCTACGGCTGCAATACGCATTACTGCTGCCGCTTAGGACGCAGACCTCCAATGACCTTCAGGCCGAGCACTTGTTGTCAAGCAGTCGTTACGAGGGTTCGTTTCGCTCAGTGACCGGTCGTAGAGCATGGGACGTTGCGTAAGACCGCTCAGGGTCGGGAGCACGTATTCACCGGATGTGGAAGCAGACGTTCGAGGTCATCAGGCACTGAACGGCAGGTCTGCGCCTGATTGCTGCCTGACACCGGCCGAAGGGCCAATGGCCGTTTTGGCCGAGGAGCACGAATTGGCGATCCGGCAGCTTTCAGAGTGGAGCTGCCCGTTAAATTACTGCAATCAGAAAAGGTGGAAAGTCCGGTTGTGGCCGACATGAGCCAGTTGCTCAGCCTGATACCAGCTATTCCTTGGCTACGGCTGCTTCCTGAACATCAACATGGCCGGAGCGTGACTTAGGGATCTGCTGATCTAAACGCGCTGGCAATAATCACACAATACGACTGGTATTTTACGAGTCTGGACGAGGCTCGTATCCTGATCGCTGTCTGGCGCCGGGACTACAACCAGCATCGGCCACACAGTGCGCTGGGTTACCAAACTCCGGCGGAATTTGCGGCCAAGCATCGGACAACACGTTCCGACCAACCGGCCGTCGAGGAGTGTCTTTAGCAGTGCAGCCTCAAGAGCCGGAAATTTCCAGTTAAGACTGGTACGAAAACCGGTGCAGCCTCACTATCCGGCTGCATTCAGAGTTGAGCGGTCCCTTGAACATCCCGGTTAGAAGCTTGGGGTTTGACCGGTTCTGGTTGGGACGAGTCCCTAATTTCCCGCTTCCTTCGACTACTGCCGCGCTTCGCTTGGCGCCTGGCTCGTTCGGCTTCGCCGATCCGAGACCACGGAGAGTTCATTTTATAAGTGCGCAAATAAAAATATTTTAAAATTCAGAAGCATTGGTGGGGTTGCTCTGTGCATTAGCAACGCTCATGAGCAACGGACTACGTGCTCATTACGCCGGGAGGCTTGCTCATATTCACTGGCATACACACCTGCAGGATGTCGGTGTCGTTCCACTGCTCCGGGTTATTCGGCAGGCCGAGGCCGGCCGCGTGGGCCGCCGCGTAGGCGCGGCCGAGATAGCCCTGCGGCCGCATGTCGAACAGCCACCAGGGCAGGCCGTCGCTGTGCAGTGTGACGCCATCGGCCTGCAGCATGACGAACCCAGACGGCCGCACCGGCTGCAGCCGGCCCAGCTCACGAATCTGCCCCTCGTCGCTGACCCGGAACACCGGCGCAGCGACTGCCGCCCGGCCGGCATCGCGCAGCGCGTACTGAATAGCCGGCCCGGCACCAATACGAACCACCTCGTCAGCCAGCACCGCCAGCGCCCGCGACACCGTCGGCTGGCTGATCCCCGTCTTTTCAACGAGTTGCCGCGCGCTCAAGGGTCCTTGAGCGAGCAGCAGGCGAATGGCGTCGGCGTGCCGCGACATGATTTGAATAGATCAATGAATAAATAAACGAATAGCTATTCTAGACAGCCAATGGCCAGGCGTCACGAAATCCTGGCTGGCAAAGCCATCTTCTTCCGACAAACCGCCGTGATTGGGATGTTCTGAAAATGCGGTTGGTATATTCTGCGCGATGCTGAATCATGGGCAGGCCAGTCCTGCAACTTCTGACAGGAGGAAGTGCAATGAGCCAGGAACAAGCACGCGAGCCCGTGCAAGCGCTGATCGATAGCCGGATTTTTGTCTTGCGGGGGCAGCGGGTGATGCTCGATAGCGATCTCGCAGAACTCTATGGTGTCGAAACCCGGGTGCTGGTTCAGGCGGTAAAGCGCAACCGGGAGCGCTTTCCCGAAGACTTCATGTTTAATCTGGAAAATCATGAGCTTACGGCTTTGAGATCACAAATTGTGATCTCAAACGGCAGGCGGGGCGGTCGCCGAACGGCACCATATGCCTTTACCGAACAAGGCGTCGCCATGCTCTCGTCGGTGCTGAACAGCCCGCGTGCCATAGCGATCAACATCGAGATCATGCGCACCTTCGTGCGTGTCCGCGAATTGGCCAATACCCACGGCGAACTGGCCGAGCGCCTCAATGAACTGGAGGAAAAAGCCGAAGCCCTGGCCCTCCAGCAGGACAACTTCGCACACACCACCCGCGCTCAGCTCAAGCAGGTGTTTGAGGCGATTCGTCAGTTGATGACCCCGCCGGAACCCAGCAAGCGGCCCATCGGCTTCGTGCAGCCAGCAGACGAAGCCGGAAAGCCGAAAGCGGTCAAAGAAAGGCGTGGATGATCGCTGGCGATCAATTTCGCCAGGAACGATTCCCGCCTCGGGTCGGTTGTTGCTCGCGGCTCGTTTTGCTTCCAACTCTTGTGTCGGTCTCCTTCTGGCAGCGATTGGAACAAACCGGCGATTGGCTCGCTAGAATCTGAATTCGCCGTCGGCGTTAAAGAGGTCTCGGATTCCAAAACGCATCCGTTTAAAGATGCCTGTATCGAGGGCATCGTAGAAGAGCTGCATGTAAGCGCTCCGTAGCCCTTCCTGCCCCTCGCAGTAGGTGCAGAGCTGAATGAGCTCTCCGTATCCAATCCCAAGACACGGTAGGTTGATTTTTTGGTGCAACGCCATAAGCCGGGTGCTGTAGTCCTTAAAGTCGTAGTCAAATCGTTCTCGAACGATAACCAGGCTCAAAATGTCTCTGTGCCCCATGTCAATTTCCAGCTCGCTGTCGTCAATGGTGAAACGAAGAGGGCGAACTCTGCGGAAGTAGCCAATAGCGCCTGCGACTTGGTTGCATCCTTCATGTAGCTGACTTTTTGCCTTTGCGCGCTTTCGCTTCAAGGATTTGGCCAGCATTACTTCGGTGTTGGGATAATCCTTGGCTTGAACGATGAGACAGAAGTCATCTGTTATTACCAAGACATCGCAGATTTCTTCGCCATCGTTTACGCGTCGGGGTGAGTGATAAATTTGCTCGGGACTGAATATGCGTTGCAGCAGGAGGATGATGTCTACCTCTTGGAACTGGCCTGGCTCAAGCTTTACAAGTGATACCTCTGTAAAGCCAGTAGAGCCATGGAATCTGAATAGTTCCGGGCGTTCGTCTTTGAACTTTCGGTCTTCGGCATAAATGGGGGCGTCGAATCTTACAGAGATTGCTTGTTGGTCATCTTCGGTAATGCGCGTACTGAACCAGGTTGCCCCAAATTCAGCCATCGCGTGTTCCAAATCATGAGTGGCCTTATAGAACTTGGCTACGTCCATCCGGACGCGCGATTCAAGTGGGACTTTGACCGTTGCTTGGTAAGCAAGAATTTCACGGTCGTGCTCGTCAATCATTCTGACGTTGATATAGCCGGACCTAAATGCTCGCAACAGCGCTTGACTGTCCAGGCCAGGGTCGAGCGAGGTCCAAACGGTCAAAGGGCAGTCATCGTCGTCCATGAAAGCGGATACCAATCCGATTGTGGAAATTTCACCAAGCTGGATTGGGCTCACATAGACTTTGAACCCTCGGTTCATTCGTGCCGTCAGCAGGAATTGATGGGGAAGCTTGACCAGTAGGGTATGACGGATTTCACCTGGGACGGTCAACGCCGAAAGTCCGGCCGGATAGCGGACCGCTGTAGCCCACAGTTCTGGGTGCTTTGCGCGGAGAAGTTGGTCGCTCATTGGTTGAATGCTGTTTTGTGTATCGCCGATACAGGTCATTGACGAATCAGTTCACCCCAACAGAAGACTACCTTGAATCTGCCAAGGAGAATGACGGGGTGGTGAGTATGGACGCTTGTGTCGTAATTTTGCGGACATCATGCTATCGGACCGCGCCAGCTTGTTCAGCTTCATTGCCTTCCCCCCGCCCCCTGGCTACCATCGCCCGGCGTTGTCCGTTTTGGCGCGCCTGACTTGATAGAGGTTTGGATGTTGGAGCTTGCCGTCATCCGGTAACCCCTTTCCCTGCTGCCGCAGGGGATTGAGGTTATCGGGATCGAAAGACCGGGCAGACCACCCGCAGGTGGTTTGCCGTTTCTGTTCGTTCAGATGACGCCAATGGAAGACCAACATGAGCATTTCCAAACCGATGGCCGCGCCTTTGTCCGCGCCGGCCGACCAATCCACTTTTTCTGCCACCGACTGCCGGGAGACCGCTACGCCGCCCGCCGTGCCTTGCGGCCCGGACGAGGCGATTGCCCGGGTGACGGCGGTCGACCGCGACCAGTATCTGATCCGTGTCGCTACCGGCGAAATCCCGGCCCGGCTCAGCGGCCGGGCGGTCTATACCAGTGTTTCCGCCATCGACCTGCCCTGTGTGGGCGACTGGCTGCGGGTCAGGATGCAGGATGACGGGGCCCACGCCAGCATCCTGGCGGTGCTGCCGCGCCGCTCCTTCCTGCGCCGCAAGCGGCCGGGCAGCGCGGTCGAGTTCCAGATGATCGCTGCCAATATCGACCTGGCCTTCATCGTCCAGTCCTGCCACTTCGATTTCAATGTGCGCCGGCTGGAGCGTTACCTGGTGCTGACCAGCGAGGGAGGGATCGAGCCCGTCGTCGTGCTGACCAAGACTGACCTGATCGCCACGGCGGAGCTGGAGCAGCTCATCGCGCAGATCCGCCAGGCCGGTATAGTCACCCGCATCGTCGCGCTGAGCAACGTCAGCGGCGAGGGCATAGCGGCGATCCGCGAGCTGATCCAGCCCGGCCAGACCTGCTGCCTGCTCGGTTCGTCCGGGGTCGGCAAGACGACGCTGGTCAATCGTCTGCTGGGCGATGAAGGTTTGGCAACCGGCGCGGTCAGCCAGTCCGGCGAAGGCCGGCACACGACGACGCGCCGCCAGCTCATCCCGTTGCCGGGCGGTGCCAGCCTGATCGACATGCCGGGCATGCGCGAACTGGGCATGCTCGATGTCAGCGAGGGCATCGCCGACAGCTTTGCCGACATCCGGGCGCTGGCGCGCGATTGCCGCTTCGCCGACTGCACGCACGAGCGCGAGCCGGGTTGTGCCATCCAGCGCGCCATCGCCGAGGGCGAAGTGGACGCCGAGCACTTCCGCAACTACCAGAAGCTGCTGCGGGAATCGGCGTTTCACGAGATGTCCCTGCACGAGAAACGCGACAAGGATCGGGCCTTCGGCAAGCTGGTGCGCGCCGCCGGCAAGGCCAGGGGGCGGCGGCACGAGTATTGAGGTCTGATGGGAGCAAAGGCGGACTACTTGTCCGCCTTGTCCTCAGCAGCCGTCAGCGGCCTTGCCGCCGCTGACGGATCGTTTTCGTCCGGCTCGATGCCCCAGTCGCCCCAGGTGTACCAGTCGTCGCCGAGCATTTCGGCGGGGTGCATGGTGCGGCCGGAGCCGTTGCCGCATTGCAGGTCGCGGGCCGCACAGTATTTGTCGCAGCCCCAGCAGATGCGCTCGGGGTGCTTGGGGTGGAGCGGGAAGCGCTTGGCCATCGCTCCCCCTCATTACAGCAGCGGCGCCAGCCAGCGTTCGGCTTCCTTGACGTCCATGCCCTTGCGCGTCGCCCAGTCTTCCAGTTGATCGCGGCCGATCTTCGGGATGGCGAAGTACTTGGCGCCCGGGTGGCCGATGTAGAAACCGGAGACGGCGGCGGCTGGGGTCATGGCGCAGGATTCGGTCAGGCCCATGCCGATCGCCGGCGCGTCGAGCAGGGCGAACAGTTCGCGCTTGGCGGTGTGGTCCGGGCAGGCTGGGTAGCCGGGGGCGGGGCGGATGCCGGTATAGGCTTCGGCGATCAGCGCGTCGTTGTCCAGCTTTTCGTCCTTGGCGTAGCCCCAGTAGTGAGTGCGTACTTGCGCGTGCAGCCATTCGGCAGCGGCCTCGGCGAAGCGGTCGGCCAGGGCCTTGAGCATGATCGCCGAGTAGTCGTCGTGGGCGGCTTCGAAGGCGGCGACGCGCTCGGCTATGCCGAGGCCGGCGGTGACGGCGAAGGCGCCGGCGTAATCCTGCTCACCGACGAAATCGGCCAGTGCGGTGTTGAAACGCCCGGCCGGTTGCTTGATCTGCTGGCGCAGGCCGACCCAGCGGGCGGCCTCGACTCGGCGCGAGTCGTCGGTGTAGAGAACGATGTCCTCGTTCTCGCCGCGGGCCGGGTAAAGGCCGAACACGGCTCTGGCGGTCAGCCATTTTTCGGCGACGATTTTCGCCAGCATCGCCTGCGCGTCGTGGAACAGATGGCGGGCGGTTTCGCCGACCACGTCGTTGTTGAGGATGGCCGGGTAGCGGCCGGCCAGGTCCCAGCTCTGGAAGAACGGCGACCAGTCGATATAGGGGACGAGGTCGGCAAGCGGGATGTCCAGCGTCTGGCGGCCGAGTTGCGCCGGTTTGACCGGCGTGTGCTGCTCGTTCCATGTGAAACGGTTGGCGCGGGCTTCTTCCAGGCTGACCAGCGTGGCGCCCTTGCGGCCAGCGTGTTCGGCGCGCACGGTTTCGTATTCGGCGGCGATTTCGGCGACGTAGCCGGCCTTCTGGTCGGTCGACAGCAGCTTGGTGGCGACGCCGACGGCGCGCGAGGCGTCCGGTACGTAGACCACCGGGCTGTCGGTATTGGTGGCGATCTTGATCGCCGTGTGGGCGCGGCTGGTCGTCGCGCCGCCGATCAGCAGCGGCTGGTTCATGCCGAGGCGCTTCATCTCGCCGGCGACGTGCGCCATTTCTTCCAGCGACGGAGTGATTAGGCCGGACAGGCCGATGATGTCCACCTTGTGTTCGAGCGCCGCCTTGAGGATGTTGTCGCAAGGCACCATGACGCCGAGGTCGATGACGTCGTAGCCGTTGCAGCCGAGCACCACGCCGACGATGTTCTTGCCGATGTCGTGCACGTCACCCTTGACCGTGGCCATGAGGATCTTGCCCTTGGAGCCGAGGCCGGTGCGGGCCTTTTCGGCTTCGATGTAGGGCAGCAGGTGGGCGACCGCCTGCTTCATGACGCGCGCCGATTTGACCACCTGCGGCAGGAACATCTTGCCGGCGCCGAACAGGTCGCCGACGACGTTCATGCCGCTCATCAGCGGGCCTTCGATGACCGCCAGCGGCGGCTTGCCTTCGCTTTCCAGCTTGACGCGGACTTCCTCGGTATCGGCCACGACGAAATCGGTGATGCCCTTGATCAGCGCATGTTCGAGGCGTTTTTCGACCGACTGCTCGCGCCAGGAGAGGTCCGGGCCGGCGTCCTTGGCCTTGCCTTCCTTGACCGTTTGCGCGAAATCGACCAGCGCCTCGCCGGCACCGGGGTTCTTGTTCAAAACCACGTCCTCGACCTTGGCCCGCAGTTCCGGCGCCAGGTCGTCGTACACGCCGAGCATGCCGGCGTTGACGATGCCCATGGTCATGCCGTTTTTAATGGCGTGATAGAGGAAGACGGTGTGGATCGCCTCGCGCACCGGGTCGTTGCCGCGGAAGCTGAAGGAAACGTTGGAAACGCCGCCGGAAATGTGCGCGTGCGGCAGGTTTTCCTTGATCCAGCGCACCGACTCGATGAAATCGACAGCGTAGTTGTCGTGTTCCGGGATGCCGGTGGCGATGGCGAAGATGTTCGGGTCGAAGATGATGTCTTCGGCCGGGAAACCCATGCCGGTGAGCAGTTCGTAGGCCTTGCCGCAAATCTCGATCTTGCGTTCGTAGGTGTCGGCCTGACCTTTTTCGTCGAAGGCCATGACGATCACCGCGGCGCCGTAGCGGCGGGCGAGCTTGGCCTGTTCCAGGAACCTGGCTTCGCCTTCCTTCATCGAGATCGAATTGACGATGCCCTTGCCCTGGATGCATTTGAGGCCGGCTTCGATCACTTCCCACTTCGACGAGTCGATCATGATCGGCACGCGCGAAATGTCCGGTTCCGAGGCGATCAGCTTGAGGAACTTGTCCATCGCGGCGAGCGAATCGAGCATCGCCTCGTCCATGTTGATGTCGATCACCTGGGCGCCGTTCTCGACCTGCTGGCGGGCGACGGCCAGCGCATCGTCGAAGCGGCCTTCGAGGATCATCCGCGCGAAGGCGCGCGAGCCGGTGACGTTGGTGCGTTCGCCGACGTTGACGTAGAGCGAGTCGGCGGTGACGTTGAAGGCTTCCAGCCCGGACAGGCGCAGCGCCGGTGCGATCACCGGTTTCTGGCGCGGGGTGAGCGTAGCCACCCTTTGCGCGATGGCGCGGATGTGATCGGGCGAGGTGCCGCAGCAGCCGCCGACGATGTTCACGATGCCGCGCTCGGCCCAGCCGGCGATCTCGTCGGCCAGTTGTTCCGGGGTTTCGTCGTAGCCGCCGAAGGCATTGGGCAGCCCGGCGTTCGGGTGGGCCGAGACGTAGCAGTCGCAGACGCGCGACAGTTCCTCGACGTACTGGCGCAGTTCGCTGGCGCCGAGCGCGCAGTTGAGGCCGAAGGAAAGCGGCTGGACGTGGCGCAGCGAATTCCAGAAAGCCTCGGCGGTCTGCCCGGACAACGTGCGCCCGGAAGCGTCGGTGATCGTGCCCGAGATCATCACCGGCCAGCGGCGGCCGGCGATGTCGAAGTACTTCTCGATGGCGAACAGCGCGGCCTTGGCATTGAGCGTGTCGAAGACGGTTTCGACGAGCAGGATGTCGGCGCCGCCCTCGATCAGGCCGGTGGTCGCTTCGACGTAGTTGGCGACCAGTTCGTCGAAAGTGACGTTGCGGTAGCCGGGGTCGTTGACGTCGGGCGAGATCGACGCGGTGCGCGAAGTCGGGCCGAGGACGCCGGCGACGAAGCGCGGCTTGGCCGGGTTGTGGGCGGTGAATTCGTCGCACAGGCGGCGGGCCAGTGCGGCGCCTTCGAAGTTCAGCTCGTAGACCAGTTCGGTCAGGTTGTAGTCGGCCTGCGAGACGGCGGTCGAATTGAAGGTGCAGGTTTCCAGGATGTCGGCGCCGGCTTCCAGGTACTCGCGGTGGATGCCGCCGATGATGTCCGGGCGGGTCAGCACCAGCAGGTCGTTGTTGCCCTTGAGGTCGTGCGGGTGATCCTTGAAGCGCTCACCGCGGTAGTCCTTTTCCTGCAGGCCGTGGCGCTGGATCATCGTGCCCATGGCGCCGTCGAGGACGAGTAGGCGTTGTTCGAGCAGGGCGTGGAGTTCGTTGGAGCGGTCGGGCTGGATCATGGATTACCTCGGCAAAGCACCGGTGACGCCGCCAAAAGCGAACGGCGCAGCAAACCGGCGAGTGGAACAGGGTTTGCGAGCGCCGTTGATCGTTGCCGAGCCTGGCCCTCGTCAGATAGGTCGCAGCGCTCCTCGGCAGGAGGCGAAGTGTAGCGGTCGACGGCCCGAAAGCCAAGTTTTCCCTGCAAAAACAGTCGCTCAGCCCAGCGGCTCGCAGCGCAGCCAGACGGTGAACACGGCGCCGCCGCTGTCCGGGCAATCGACGGTGATGCGGCCGTCGTAGCGTTCGACCAGCGACTTGCTGACCCACAGGCCGAGACCGTGGCCGCCCGGCTTGTGGGCGGTGAAGAAGGGCTCGAACAGGTGTTCGCGCTCGGCTTCCGGGATGCCCGGGCCGGAGTCGGCGACGCTCAGGCGCAGGCCGATCGGCATGTCGGCTTCGTCCCATTCCTCGGCGCGCAGGCGCAGGCGGCCGCCGTCGGGCATGACCTGGATCGCGTTGGCGAGCAGGTTGATCATCACCTGCTGCAACTCGTTCTTGTTGCAGGTGACCAGCCGGTTGGTGCCGATTTCCTGTTCGATCGAGATGTTGCCCTTGCGCAGCAGGTGGCCGACCAGCAGCAGGCAGTCGTGGATCAACTGACTGGCATTAACCGGTTCGAGGTAGCCGACGTATTCCTGCGGACGGGCGAACTGCAGCAGCTTGGTGACGATCAGGCGGATGCGGTGCACCTGGTCGAGGATCAGCCGGAATTCGGGTTCGACCGGTTTGGCTTGCGCGCCGAGCAGTTCGCGGGCGAGTTCGAGGTTGCCCTGGATGACGGCGATCGGATTGTTGATTTCGTGGGCGACGCCGGCGGTCAACTGGCCGATGGCGGCCATTTTCTCGTTGGTGATCAGCTTGCCCTGGGTCGAGCGCAGGTTGGCCAGTGCTTCTTCCAGTTCGGTGGTGCGTTGCGCCACCTTGCCGTCGAGCGACTCGCCCCAGCGTTGCAGGGCCAGCGCCTGGGCCTGCTGGCGTTCCAGCAGGCGGTCGAAATGGCGGGCCAGTTCGCCGATTTCGTCTGCGTTGTCGATCGGGCCGACGCGGGCCTCGGTGTGGCCGGCCTCGATCGCGTTCATCGTCGTGTGCATCCGCTCGATCGGCCGGAAGATGCGGCGCGCCCAGAGTACCGCGAAGATCGCGGCGATCAGCATGGCCAGCGCGAAGAGGGCGACGATGCCGACGAAGGCGGATTTCTTGGCGGCGACGAAAGGCGTTTCGAGGAAGCCGACGTAGAGCATGCCGACCCGCTCGCCGCGGCTGTCGAGCAGCGGCCGGTAGCCCGAGTAGTACCAGTCCTGGACGACGAAGGCGCGGGCTAGCCAGGTTTCGCCGCGGCCGAGCACGCTATCGCGCACCGCCTGCGAGACGCGCGTGCCGATCGCCCGCTCGCCCTCGAACAGGCGGACGTTGGTGGCGATGCGCACGTCGCCGAGGAACAGCGTCGCGGTGCCGACGCTGTCGAGCAGCTTGTCGTCGGGATAGACGATTTCGTTGAGGTGGTCGATGAATTCGAGGTTACCGTTGAGCAGCACGCCACCCGCCAGCACGCCGAGCAGGCGGCCTTCGGCGTCATGGATCGGGGCGGCGCTGTGCACGACGAGGCCGCGCTCTTCGACGGCGGCCTGGCTGGGTTGGGCGTTGCGGGTCGGCAGCAGCGGTAGGCGCGCACGTTGGGCGAGCGCCGGGTCGATCGTCGCCAGTTGCTCGGCGCTGAAGACGTCGTTGACGGTGCCCGCCTTGTCCTTGAGGGCGTTGGCGACGACCGGCCAGTCGCCCAGGCAGGGGGCTTTCGGGCGGCCGTGGGCGCAAGCGTTGCGGTCGAGCAGGAGCAGGAAATCGAGCCGCAGGCGCTGGCGTTCGCTGTTCAACCAGTGGTCCAGCTGCGATTGCGGCAGGTCGAGCCGGGCGGCCAGCCGCGCCGAGCCGGCCAGGCCCTCGACGGCGGTGCCGATGCCGGCGCTGACCCGTTCGTAGTAGCTGTTGGCGCTGACCAGGTCGGCGCCGACCTTGGCCACCAGCAGGCGGTCGAGAAAGCTGCTGCCCCAATTGACCAGCGTCACCAGCAGCAGCGGCAGGACGACGCCGAGCGGCAGCAGCGCCAGGCCGATCAGCCGTCTGCGGATCGACTGGCGCGGCGCGCCGGCGTTCACTCGCAGCCCCAGGCGCTGCACTTGCGGTCGAGCGTCTTGCGCGAGATGCCGAGCCGGCGCGCGGCTTCCGATTTGTTGCCCTGGCAGGCGCCTAGCATGGCCAGGATGTGGCGCTTCTCGACCGCTTCCAGCGATTCGCCGGAGGCCTGGCTGGCGTCGTCGGCGCTGCCTTCGTCTTCGTCCGGGCCGAGGTCGAACCAGCCGAGGATCAGCGAGCGCTCGATGAAATTGCGCAGTTCGCGGACGTTGCCCGGCCAGTCGTAGGCCGCCATGCGGGCGAGCACGCGCGGGCTCGGTTCGAGCGGCGGCACGTTCAGCGCCTGGGCCATGCCGGCGATGAAATGCCGGGCGAGCAGGGCGATGTCGTCGGGGCGTTCGCGCAGCGGCGGCAGGCTGACTTCGACGACCTGCAGCCGGTAGTAGAGGTCCTGGCGGAAACGGCCGTTGGCGACGTCCTGCTTGAGGTCGCGGTTGGTGGCGGCGATGACGCGCACGTCGACCGGGATTTCCTGTTCCGAGCCGACCGGGCGGATGCGCCGCTCCTCGAGCACGCGCAGCAGCTTGGCCTGGGCGGCAGCGGGCATTTCGGCGATTTCGTCGAGGAACAGCGTGCCGCCCTGGGCGTAGTAGAAGAGACCTTCGCGGGTGCTCTGGGCGCCGGTGAAGGCGCCCTTGATGTGGCCGAACAGTTCGGACTCGATCAGTTCGGCGGCGATCGCGGCGCAATTGATCGGCACGAAGGGGCCGGCGTGGCGGGCGCTCATCCGGTGCAGGGCGCGCGCGGCGACCTCCTTGCCGGTACCGGATTCGCCGGTGACGAGGACGGTCGCGTTGGTCGGCGCGATGCGCTTGAGGCGCTCGCAGACGGTCTGCATGGCGTCGGACTCGCAGATGACGCCGTCGATCGCCGTCGATCTTTCCTCGATCTCGCGGCGCAGCACGAAATTCTCCCGGCGCAGGCGCGAACGCTCGAAGCAGCGGGCGACGCCGTTGAGCATCTGGGCGACCGAGAAGGGCTTGAGCAGGAAATCCGAAGCACCGGCGCGCAGCGCGTCGATGGCGGTGTCGAGGTCGGCGTAGGCGGTGATCAGGATGACGTCGCCGACGAAGCCGTCGTCGCGCAGTTCGTGCAGCCATTCGATGCCGGAGCGGCCGGGCAGCGAGATGTCGAGGACGATCAGGTCGTAGAGCCGGCGGCGCAATTGGGGAATCGCCTGCTCGACGCTGCCGGCGGTGTCCACCTGGCCGTAGCGCTGGGCCAGCGCGCGCTGCAGGAAGCTGATCATTCCCGGTTCGTCGTCGACGACGAGGATGGTGAAGGGTTGCTGGGGGGCGGCCGCGGGGGCGTCGGCCGGGGATTTGTCGTCCATGTTTTTCTCCGCGTAGCGCGCATGATCGCAAAGCAGCGGCCGGTGACGCAAACGCAGGCGACCGCCGGCCGTCGTTGCCGCTCGCCGGTTCTGGCGGAGGCCGCCGGTCGACCGGGTAAAATCGCGCTTTTCCACCGGGACAAGCCGCCATGAGCTTCGCCAAACTCGGCCTCCTGCCGCCGCTCACGCAAACCCTCGCCGATCTCGGCTACGCCGCGCCGACGGCGATCCAGCAACAGGCGGTGCCAGCGGTGCTGGCCGGGCGCGACGTGCTGGCCGCGGCGCAGACCGGTACCGGCAAGACCGCCGCCTTCCTCCTGCCGCTGCTGCAGATGCTCGCCGCCACGCCGGCCGCCGGCCCGGCGCCGCGCGCCGTCGTCCTGGTGCCGACGCGCGAACTCGCCGAGCAGGTGCTGGCCAGTTGCCAGCGCTACGGCGCCGGCCTGCCGCTGCGCTGCTACGCGCTTTACGGCGGCGTCAGCCACGGGCCGCAACTGACCGCGCTGCGCGAGGGCGTCGACCTGCTGGTGGCGACGCCGGGACGGCTGATCGACCTGTTCGGCAAGGGCGAGTTGCGCCTGCGCGAGGTCCGCCATGTCGTCCTAGACGAGGCCGACCGCATGCTCGACCTCGGCTTTGCCGACGATCTGGCGACCGTCTTCCAGGCGCTGCCGCGCGAGCGCCAGGTGCTGCTGTTCTCGGCCACCTTCGCCGACGCGGTGCGGGCGCTGGCCCAAGCGCGCCTGCGCAAGCCGCTGAGCATCGAGGCGACGCCGCGCAACACGGCGGCGCGGACGATCCGCCAGTGGGTGGTGCCGGTCGACAAGAAGCGCAAGCCCGAGCTATTCCTGTTCATGTGGCGCGACCGCGGCTGGCAGCAGGTGTTGGTCTTCGTCAAGACCAAGCTGGGCGCCGACGAACTGGCCGAGCGCCTGCGCGGCAAGGGCATCGCCGCCGAGGCGATCCACGGCGACCGGCCGCAGGCCAGCCGTCAGGCAGCGCTGGCGGCGTTCAAGGCGGGTACGGTGGCGGTCCTTGTCGCCACCGACGTCGCCGCGCGCGGCCTGGACATCGACGGGCTGCCGCAGGTGGTCAATTTCGACCTGCCGCTGCAGGCCGAGGATTACGTGCACCGCATCGGCCGCACCGGGCGCGCCGGTGCCGCCGGCGAGGCGATCTCCTTCGTCTGCGCCGACGAGGCACCGCAACTGGCGGCCATCGAAGCCCTGCTGAAGAAGAAGCTCAGCCGCGACGAGGAACCGGGTTTCGAGCCGCGCCACCAGGTGCCGGCGACGCTCGGGGCGGCGCCGCCGCGCCGCCCGCCGCCGCTGGCCAAGGCCGGCGCCGGGCGGGGCAGGACGCCGGGCAACTGGGTCGGCTTCGACGAACGTCCCGCCCGCGGCGCCGGCCGGGGCCGGCCGGGTGGCGCCAAGGGCAGTCGCGGCGGACGCTAGGGCGCGTTCGCAGTAAGCAGCGTCCCGCAGAGTGCTGTGATGCCCTAGGTTGTCCCATTTTGTCCCGCGCGCGCTTTGCCGTTGGGACATTATGTCCATTCCGCCAAAGGGGATTTGTTTCACCGTATGGCGTCGATTTCATTTAGTTCAATGACTTGCCTGTCTTGGCACGGTCGTTGCCATGGTTTTTCCCCGTGGCCGCCAGGGCCGACCAGGAGGGAAGGACAAAATGAACATCAATCGACGGCAGTTTTTCAAGATTTCGGCGGCCAGCCTGAGCAGTTCCGGCCTCGTCGCGCTCGGCATGACGCCGACCGCCGCCCAGGCGGAAGTCCGCCAGTACAAGTTGTTCCGCGCCACCGAGACGCGCAACAACTGCACCTATTGCTCGGTCGGCTGCGGCATTCTGATGTACAGCCTGGGCGACGGCGCCAAGAACGCGAAGAAGAAGATCTTCCACGTCGAGGGCGACCCGGATCACCCGGTCAGCCGCGGCTCGCTGTGCCCGAAGGGGGCCGGCGTGCTCGACTTCATCCACAGCGAGCAGCGCCTCAAGTATCCGGAAGTGCGCGAGGCCGGCAGCAACGCATGGAAGCGCATCTCCTGGGATGAGGCGATCGAGCGCATCGCCCGCCTGATGAAGGACGACCGCGACGCCAACTTCATCGAGAAGAACGAGAAGGGACAACTGGTCAACCGCTGGACGACCACCGGCTTCCTCGGTTCGTCGGCGGCGAGCAACGAAACCGGCATCCTCGACGTCAAGTTCGCCCGCGCGCTGGGCATGGTGCACCTGGAGAACCAGGCCCGCCTCTGCCACGGCCCGTCGGTGGCCGGCCTGGCGCCGTCCTTCGGGCGCGGCGCGATGACCAACAACTGGGTCGATATCAAGAACGCCAACGTCATCCTGGTGATGGGCGGCAACCCGGCCGAGGCCCACCCGGTCGGCTTCAAGTGGGCGGTCGAGGCCAAGGTGCGCAACAAGGCCTACATGATGGTCGTCGATCCGCGCTTCAACCGCACCGCCGCCGTCGCCGACTTCTATTCGCCGATCCGTGCCGGTGCCGATTCGGCCTTCCTGCTCGGCGTCGCCAACTACCTGCTGGGCAAGGACAAGATCCAGCACGAGTACGTCAAGGCCTACACCAACGCGCCGCTCATCGTGCGCGAGGACTACAAGTTCGAAGATGGCTTGTTCAGCGGCTATGACGCCGAGAAACGCAGCTACGACCGCTCCTCCTGGGCCTACGAGCTGGGCGCCGACGGCTACGCGCTGCGCGACGAGACGCTGCAGCATCCGCGCTGCGTCTTCAACCTGCTCAAGAAGCACGTCGAGCGCTACACGCCGGAAATGGTCAGCAGCATCTGCGGCACGCCCAAGGAAGACTTCCTGCACGTCTGCGAGAAACTCGCTTCGACCTGCGTCCCGGACAAGACCACCAGCATCCTCTACGCGCTCGGCTGGACCCACCACGTCGGCGGCTCGCAGATGATCCGCGCCTCGGCCATCGTCCAGTTGCTGCTCGGCAACATCGGCATGCCCGGCGGCGGCATCAACGCGCTGCGCGGTCACTCCAACGTCCAGGGTTTCACCGACCTGGGCGTGCTCACGACGGCGCTGCCCGGCTACCTGGCGCTGCCCAACGAAAACCAGGAAACGCTGCAGGCCTATCTCGAACAGCGCACGCCGAAGACCCTGGTCGACAAGCAGGTGAACTTCTGGAAGAACACGCCCAAGTTCATGGTCAGCTTCCTCAAGGGGATGTACGGCGACAAGGCCACGCCCGAGAACAACTTCGGCTACGACTGGCTGCCCAAGTGGGACCGCAGCTACGACGTGATGGCCTTCGTCGAGCAGATGCACAAGGGCAAGGCCAACGGTTACATCGTCCAGGGCTTCAACGTGATCGCCGCCGCCGCGTCGTCGGGCAAGGTGCGCGAAGGCCTGGCCAAGCTCAAGTACCTGGTGGTGATGGACCCGCTGCAGACCGAAACCTCGTCGTTCTGGCAGAACCACGGCGAGTTCAACAACGTCAATCCGGCCGACATCCAGACCACGGTGTTCCGCCTGCCGTCGTCCTGCTTCGCCGAGGAGAACGGTTCGATCGCCAACTCCGGCCGCTGGCTGCAATGGCACTGGGCGGCGCAGACGCCGCCGCACGAAGCCTGGCACGACGGCCGCTTCCTCGGCACCCTGCTGATGAAGCTGCGCGAGCTCTATGCCAAGGAAGGCGGCGTCTGCCCCGAGCCGCTGATGAACGTGGACTGGAACTACCACGATCCGAAGGACCCGCATCCGGAAGAAGTCGCCAAGCAGCTCAACGGCTACGCGTTGGCCGACCTGTTCGACGACAAGGGCAACCAGATCGCCAAGAAGGGCGAGCTGCTGTCGAGCTTCGCCCACCTGCGCGACGACGGCACGACGACCAGCCTGTGCTGGATCTACACCGGCCAGTGGACGCAGGCCGGCAACATGATGGCCCGCCGCGACAATACCGACACCGGCCTCGGCAACACGCCGGGCTGGGGCTTCGCCTGGCCGGCCAACCGCCGCCTGCTGTACAACCGCGCTTCGGCCAACCCGGCCGGCGAGCCGTGGGATCCGAAGCGCAAGTTCCTGCACTGGGACGGCGTCAAGTGGAGCGGCGCCGACGTCCCCGACTATCCGCCGACGGCCGCGCCGGACAGCGGTGTCAGCCCGTTCATCATGCTCCAGGACGGCGTCGGCCACCTGTTCTCGATGGGCGCGATGACCGACGGGCCCTTCCCCGAGCACTACGAACCCGAGGAAAGCCCGATTCCGGCCAATCCGCTGCATTCGGGCAGCGGCAAGAGCCCGGTGGCGCGCGTGTTCAAGGACGACAGGGACAGTTTCGGCAGCCGCGAGGAGTTCCCCTACGTCGCCACCTCGTACTCGATCACCGAGATGTTCCGCCACTGGACCAAGCACTCGCTGCTCAACGCCATCGTCCAGCCCGAGCAGTTCGTCGAAATCAGCGAGAAGCTGGCGGCGAGCAAGGGCATCAAGGCCGGCGACCTGATCAAGGTGTCGAGCAAGCGCGGTCACATCCGCGGCAAGGCGGTGGTGACCAAGCGCGTGATGACGCTGCAGGTGGCGGGGCAGGAAGTCGAGCAGGTCGGCATCCCGGTGCATTGGGGCTTCGAGGGCACGGCGCGCAAGGGCTACCTGGCCAACACGCTGAGCCCGCGCGTCGGCGACGCCAACACCCATACGCCCGAATACAAGGCCTTCCTGGTCAACATCGAAAAGGCTTGAGGAAACCATCATGTCCATGCAATCCCAAGACATCATCCGGCGCTCGGCCACGTCGAGCCTGACGCCGCCGCCGCAAGTCCGCGACCACAAGCTGGAAGTCGCCAAGCTGATCGACGTTTCCGTGTGCATCGGCTGCAAGGGCTGCCAGGTCGCCTGTTCGGAGTGGAACGACATCCGCGACGAAGTCGGCCACAACCACGGCGTCTACGACAACCCGGTCGACCTCAGCGCCAAGAGCTGGACGGTGATGCGCTTTGCCGAACACCAGGACGAAGGCGGCCGCCTGCAGTGGCTGATCCGCAAGGACGGCTGCATGCATTGCGCCGATCCCGGTTGCCTGAAGTCCTGCCCGTCGCCCGGCGCGATCATCCAGTACGCCAACGGCGTCGTCGATTTCCAGTCCGAGCAGTGCATCGGCTGCGGTTACTGCGTCACCGGCTGCCCGTTCAACGTGCCGCGCATCAACAAAGACGACAACAAGGCCTACAAGTGCACGCTGTGCTCGGACCGCCTGGCTGTCGGCCAGGAGCCGTCCTGCGTCAAGACCTGCCCGACCGGCGCCATCCAGTTCGGGACCAAGGAAGACATGAAACTGGTCGCCGAGGACCGGGTCAAGGACCTCAAGGAGCGCGGCTTCGCCAATGCCGGCCTGTACGACCCGCAAGGGGTGGGCGGCACGCACGTCATGTACGTGCTGCATCACGCCGACCGGCCCGAGCTGTACAGCGGCTTGCCGGCGAATCCGGCGATCAGCCCGCTGGTCTCGATCTGGAAGGGCGTCACCAAGCCGCTGGCGACGCTGGCGCTGGCCGGCATCGCGCTGGGCAGCCTGTTCCACTACGTGACCAAGGGTCCGAACGAGGTTTCCCGCGAAATCGAGGAAGAAATCGAAGCCGAAGACAAGGAGGCAGCAAAATGATCCGCGATCCCAAGGACCTCAAGCGCTACAACGCATCCGAGCGGGCCAACCACTGGCTGATCGGCATCAGCTTCATCCTCCTGGCGCTGTCCGGGCTGGCCTTCTTCCACCCGGCCTTCTTCCCGCTGACGCAATTGTTCGGCGGCCCGGTCTGGGCGCGCATCATCCATCCCTACCTCGGGGTGATCATGGCGCTGGCCTTCCTGGTCATCTTCTTCCGCTTCAAGCATCTGAACAAAATGACGCCGGCCGACAAGGAATGGCTGGCCAAGGCGAAGAACATGGTCGACGGCAACGACCACGACATGCCGGAGCAGGGCAAGTACAACGGCGGGCAGAAGGTGATGTTCTGGGCGCTGGCCGTGTGCATGCTGCTGATGGGGGTGTCGGGCCTGCTCATCTGGCGCGCCTGGTTCGGTTTCGACATCACGCTGGTGCGGTTGGGGGCGGTGGTTCACGCCGCTGCCGGGGCGGTGATGATCGGCCTGATCATGGTGCACGTCTATGCCGCGATCTGGGTCAAGGGCACGATCCGCGCCATGTGGTACGGCACGGTCACCCGCGCCTGGGCCAAGCAGCACCATCGCGGCTGGTACCGCCAGGTCTCCGGCAAGTAAGCCGCACCTTTGCAGCGATTGTTTACCTTGCGTTATCGGGGCTCTGCAGGTTTTCCTGCATCCCCGCTTTTTTGGCAAAACGGATAGCGCCATGAGTCTGCGGAATTTGAGCCTTGCCGACACCGGCTCGGAAGAGAAAATGCCGGCGGTTGTCAGCACCGGCGTGCATCGTCTGCGCGGCGATGCCTGGTCGGCAACGAGCGACGACCTGATTGAAGAAGTTCCGGTCGCGCTCGTCTATAACGGCATCTCGCACGCCGTGATGCTCGCCTCGCCGGCTGACCTGGAGGATTTCGCGCTCGGCTTCAGCCTCTCGGAGGGCATCCTCAGGCGCCCGGGCGAGCTGTACGACATCGAGATCGATAGCGCCTGCGATGGCATCACGCTCGATCTGAGCATCGCCCACGAACGCTTCGCCGGCCTCAAGGAGCGGCGGCGCCAGCTCGCCGGTCGCACCGGCTGCGGGCTGTGCGGCGTCGATAGCCTGGCCGCCCTGCCGGCCATGCCGCAATCCGTCCCGCCGGGCGCGGGCGGCATCTCGCTCGCCGCCATCCGCGAAGCGCTGCGCCAGTTGCCGCACTGCCAGACCCTGCGCCAGCGCTGTGGTTCGGCGCATGCGGCGGCCTGGGCCGATGAGCAGGGCAACATCGTTTGCGTGCGCGAGGATGTCGGTCGGCACAATGCGCTCGACAAGCTGATCGGCGCCTTGGCGCGCGGCAAGGTGGCGAGCGCCGGACAGGGCTTCGTCGTGGTCACCAGCCGGGCCTCCTACGAAATGGTCCAGAAAACGGCCAGCGCCGGCTTGTCGGCGCTGGTCGCGGTTTCCGCGCCGACTGCGCTGGCGGTCCGCCAGGCCCGTGCCGCCGGCCTGCTGCTGGCGGGTTTTGCGCGCGCCGAAGGCTTGGTCGTTTATGCTGGCGCCGAACGCCTGTGCGGCGACGGGGTCGGCCCGGCGCCGGCCATCCTGATGTAACCCGAGAAAACACATGCAATTTTCCCCGCAAACCCTGCCTTCAACCGACGATTACCCGAGCCTGCTGCGTCCGGGAACCAGCGTCTTCGCCCGCCGGGCCAGCCGCCTGCGCACGCTGGCTGGCGCCTCGCCGGCGGCCGACTGGCTGAATCGCCTGGCACTGCTGTGCGACGCGCAGCAGACGGCGTTCGACGCGCTGGGCGACCTCGGCCTGCGCTTGCCGGCCGGTTTTGACTGGCAGCAGGCCGCGGTGGCCGGTCGCCAGAAGGAAATCGAAGCGGCGTGGCCGGCGATCTACCCGCAACTGGCCGGCGCCATGGCCGCCGCGGGCGTTGCCGTCGCCGACCTGGAAGCGGCCAAGGCCAGCCTGCCGGCAGTGCGCGCCTTGCTCGAGGGCGAGGCCGAGGCCGCCTTGCGGGCGCCGACCGAAGCGGTGCTCGCCGCCGCGCTGCAGGTGGTGTGGACGCGCTTTGCCCAGGGGCTGGACGTGCCGGCCGGCAAGGTCTTGCTGGCCGAACGGGGGCATTGCCCGTGCTGCGGCAGCATGCCGCTCGGCAGCATCGTCTTTGCCGGGCAGGGCCGGGGCGGCGCCCGCTATCAGGAATGCAGCCTGTGCGCGACGCGCTGGAACGCGGTGCGCGCTCGTTGCACCTTGTGCGACGATCCGGGCGTGGTCGCCTACCTCGGCATCGAGGACGCCTTTCCGGCGGTCCGCGCCGAGGCCTGCGAACACTGCAAGGGCTACAGCAAGCTCTATTTCCAGGACAAGGACCTCGCCGTCGATCCGCTCGCCGACGATCTGGCGAGCCTCGCGCTCGATGTCCTGGTCGGCGAACAGGGCTATGCCAGAGGCGGGCCGAATCCCTTCCTGCTGCTCGGCGGGAATGCTGAACCGGACTGAAACGAAGGCTGGGTGAATGCACAACAAATGCTCATCTGAGCGCTCCCGGATCACCGGCGTCGTCCTGGCCGGCGGTCTCGGCCGGCGCATGGGCGGCGTCGACAAGGGCCTGCAGGAACTCGACGGGCGGCCGCTGGTGGCGCACGTGATTGCCCGGCTGGCGCCGCAGGTGGGCAGCCTGCTGATCAACGCCAACCGCAATACCGAGCGTTACGCCGCTTTCGGTCATCCGGTGGTGGCCGACGCCATCGACGGTTTCGCCGGGCCGCTGGCCGGGTTGCACGCGGCACTGGCGGCGGCCACGACGCCCTACGTGGTGACGGCGCCCTGCGATTCGCCCTTCCTGCCGGACGACCTGGTTTCCCGCTTGTTTGCGGCCTTGACCGCGAACGCCGCGCAGATCGCCGTCGCCCGCACCGGCGAGCAGGCGCACCCGGTGTTCTGCCTGTGCCGGCGCGAACTGCTGCCGTCGCTGGCGGCCTGGCTGCAAGCAGGCGAGCGCCGCTTCGGCGGCTGGACGGCGACGCTGGCCGCGGTCGAGGTCGCTTTCGACGACCAGCCGGCGGCCTTCGAGAACATCAACACGCGCGAAGAACTGGCGCGTTACGGCGGCGCCTAGCGCCCTTTCTGTTCGATGCGCTGGCCGGCTTTGCGCAGCGTGCCGTCGCCGAGGTCGAAGTGCGCCGAGAAATAGGTCTCCTCGGTCGGGATGTCGCCGGCAATGTGCCATTCCCAGACCTCTTCGCCGAGATTGCTGAATACCTCGCGGCGCGCCGGCTGGCCGAGTCGGCGGCGCAACTCCTGCTGCGTCATGCCCGGCGCGACGCGTGCCAGGTTTTCCGGAGTCAGGACCTGTTCCAGTTCGCTGACGATGTCGCGGCCGTCGAAGCTGATCATGTAGCAGTGGATGCCGGCTGGCTGGCGGCTGTATTCCCAGGTCGCCGTACCGTCGTCGTTGCGGTGGATGAAGCCGGGCTCGCCCATGCGGCTGCGCACTTCGGCCAGAGTAGTGATGCCCGGCTTGATCTCGGGCAGATTGACCGCATCGCAGGCCGGCAGGAGGGTGGCGGCAAGGGCGGAGAAGACGGTGGCGATCCAGCCGGGCAGTTTCATCGAAATTTCCTCTTGGGTGATGTTGCTCAGTTTACGCAAATTGCCGTCGGGCTTTCATAATAGGGCTCCTGACCCATTTTCCGACCGCCAATGCAGCATCTCGACCCCCACGCCGCCCACCTTTTCCTGCAACAGACGCCGGAGGCGGTCCTGGTCGACTGCCGGACCGAGATCGAGCACATGTACGTCGGTCACCCGATCGGCGCCGAACACGTCGCCTGGCAGGAAGGCCCGGACTGGGAAATCGACCCGGATTTCGCGGCCAAGGTGAAACGCCTGCTCAGGGGCGAGCTGGCCCGGCCGGTGCTGCTCATCTGCCGCAGCGGGGTGCGCTCGCTGGCCGCCGGCGAGGCGTTGGAGGCGGCGGGTTTCACGCAGGTGATCAACGTTGTGGAAGGCTTCGAGGGGCCGCTCGACGAGGATTTTCATCGCGGCACGCTGGGTGGCTGGCGCTATCGCGGCCTACCCTGGCAGCAATCTTAGCCGCCGGTGGGCGAGGGCGGCCAGGCCGCCGATGGCGAGCAGGCCGGCCATTCCCAGCGCCAGATGCAGGGTTGAACTCCACAGGGCCGGTGCAATCAAGGCCGCGGCGACGCCGTTGAAACCGGACTGGAAGAAGGTCTGGCAGGACGCTGCCAAGCCGCGTTGGGCGGGGAAGGGGTCGAGCGCGAACAGCGTCAGGTTGGGCATCGCCAATGACATGCCGAGGGTGTAGACGAAAAGCGGCGCGACGCTCCACGGCAGGCCGGGCGGCAAACTCAGGTTGAGCGCCAGGTTGAAGCTGGCGGCGCAGCCCATCACCAGATAGCCGACGGCGATCGTGCGGCCAGGGGCAAGGCGGCCGGCGAGCCGACCGGAGCACCATGAACCGCTCATCAGTCCCAGCATCGCCGGGCCGAACAGCCAGAGGAAGGCGGTTTCCGGCAGACCGAGGTGACGCATCAGGAATACCGGCGACGACAGCACGTAAATGAAGAAGCCGCCGAAATTGAGCGCCAGCGCGGCGCAGGCGAAAAGGAAGCGGGGCGAGCTGAAGACCTTGCGATAGGTGCTGGCGAGATAGGCCGGGCGTAGCGACTGGCGCTTTTCCGGCGGCAGGGTTTCCGGCAGCAGGTGGAGACAGGCGATCAACAAGACGATGGTCGACAGGCTCAGGAAAGCGAAGACCGAGCGCCAGCCGAAAGCGCTTTGCAGCCAACCGCCGATTACCGGCGCAATGGCCGGCGCCAGTGCGAACATCATCGTGATTTGCGCCATCAGGCGTTGCGCGTCGGCGCCATCGTAGAGATCGCGGACGATGGCACGGCTGATGACGATGCCGGCGCCGGCGGTGATACCCTGGATGGCGCGCCAGAACCACAGTTGCCCGATGCTGCTGGCGAGCATGCAGCCGAGCGAGGCGACGCCGAACAGCGCGAGCGCGCCGAGGATCACCCGACGGCGCCCGAAGCGGTCGGCAATCGCGCCGTGCCACAGGGTCATCGCGGCGAAGGAGAAAAGGTAGGCGGACAGCGTCTGCTGCACCTCGATCTGCGTCGCGCCCAGGCGTTGGGCGATGTCCGGGAAGGACGGCAGGTAGGTGTCGATCGAGAACGGACCGAGCGCGGACAGGCAGGCGAGCAGCAGCGCCAGGCCGCGGGTACTGCGGGAGGATGGGGGCATGGAATCAGTCGGCGGCGAAGCGTCGGTACTGGATCGCTTCGGCAATATGGGCAGCCGTGATGATATCGCTTTCCGCCAGATCGGCGACGGTGCGCGCCACGCGCAGCACGCGGTGCCAGGCGCGCGCCGACAGGCCGAGCCGCTTGGTCGCCTGCTGCAGCAGGATGCGGCCGGCAGTGTCCGCCTGGCAATGCGCATCGACGCCAGCGCTGTCGAGACGGGCGTTGGCATCGCCCTGGCGCTGCTGCTGGCGGGCCCAGGCGCGGTTGACCCGCTCCCGGACCACCGCCGAGCTTTCGCCGCTGGCCGTTCCGCTCAGCGCCTCGCCGGGCAGTGCCGGGACCTCGATGATCAGGTCGATGCGGTCGAGCAGCGGGCCGGACAATTTTCCCCGGTAGCGGGCGACCTGCTCGGGCGTGCATTGGCAGCGGGCGTCGCCGTGGTGGCCGCAGGGACAGGGATTCATCGCCGCCACCAGCTGGAAACGGGCGGGAAATTCGGCCTGGCGGGCGGCGCGGGCGATGTGGATGCGGCCGGTTTCGAGTGGTTCACGCAGGGTTTCCAGGACTTTGCGGTCGAATTCGACGATTTCGTCGAGGAACAGCACGCCGTGGTGGGCCAGGCTGATTTCGCCGGGGCGCGGCGGGTTACCGCCGCCGACCAGCGCCGCCGCCGACGCGGTGTGGTGCGGACTACGGAAAATGCGCTGGCGATAGCGTTCGGCGCGGAACTGGCCGACCAGCGACAGCACGGCGGCCGATGCTCTTGCTTCGCCGTCGCTCAACGCCGGTAACAGGCCGGGCAGACGGGCGGCGAGCATCGACTTGCCGGCGCCGGGCGGGCCAATCATCAATAGCGAATGGCGCCCGGCGGCAGCGACTTCGAGCGCCCGTCGCGCCTGCGCCTGGCCGCGCACGTCGGCGAGGTCGGGCGGGGCGTCCGCGGGCGCTGCCGTGGTCGGCGCCGGGGGCGCCAGCGCACTCTGTCCCGCAAGATGGGCGCAGACGGCGAGCAGTGAAGATGCGGCGAGGATGTTGCCTTGCCCGGTCAGCGCCGCTTCGCCGGCGCTCGCCGCCGGCAGGATGAAGGTCTTGCCGTCGCCGGCTGCCTGCAGGGCCATCGCCAGCGCGCCGCGTACCGGGCGCAGTTCGCCGGAGAGCGAGAGTTCGCCAGCGAATTCGTGGCCGTTCAGGCTGGCCGCCGGAATCTGCCCGCTGGCGGCGAGGATGCCGAGGGCGATGGGCAGGTCGAAACGGCCGGATTCCTTGGGCAGGTCGGCCGGCGCCAGGTTCACGGTGATGCGGCGGGCCGGGTATTCGAAGCCGGAATTGACGATCGCGGCACGGACGCGGTCGCGCGCTTCGCGCACTTCGGTGTCGGGCAGGCCGACCAGGGTCAGTCCGGGCAGGCCGTTGGCCAGGTGCACCTCGACCGTGACCGGCGGCGCATCGAGGCCGTCGAGTCCCCGGCTGAGGGCGACGGCCAGCGCCATGAATTTATTGCGGGCTGTCGCTGCGCGCCTTTTCCAGCGCCTCGACGCGGGCTTCCAGCGCCTGCAGGCGCTCGCGGGTGCGGGCCAGCAATTGCGCCTGGATGTCGAATTCCTCGCGGGTGACCAGGTCGAGCTTGCCGAACAGGCCGCCGAGCAGCGCCTTGGCATTCTTCTCGATGTCCTTGGCCGGCGAATTGGCGAGCAGGGCACTCATCTTGTTGCCGAAATCTTCCAGGATCTTGGGGTCGAGCATGGTTTTCCTCCGTGGCCGGCGAGTTTAGCACAGCGGTATTTGCTGCGTTTTACCCCGTCGCTCGTCGCTGGTGCGTAACGGAGTGTAACTGCACCGCCTTGGTGCTCTGTTTCGGTGCGCATTCCTGGTGCGGCGCAGCAAGTCAATGAAAAAGCAGGGAAATGTGATGTTGGCACGGGTCATGCATTAGTGGCAGTACAAAACGTTTTCCTTTTCAATTTTCCTTTACAGGAGAGACACCATGAAGAAATCCCTGATCGCCGCGGCATTGCTTGGCGCTTTCGCAGCACCCGGTGCGATGCAGGTTGCGATGGCCGACGAAGCCAGCCCGCACACCATCACCGGCAACCTGACGCTGGCCAGCAGCTACCGTTTCCGCGGTATCGACCAGACTTTCGGCAAGCCGACGCTGCAGGGTGGTATCGATTACTCCCACGCCAGTGGATTCTACGCCGGTAACTGGAACTCGAACGTTTCGTCGGGTGCGGGCTTTGCCGAAGGTAACCTGGAAATGGACTTCTATGGTGGTTATCGCACCGCCTTCGGCGACGTTGGTGTCGATGTTGGTGGCATCTATTACTACTATCCGGGCTCCCATTCCCAGCCGCTGTCCGGCACCAATGCCAAGCATCCGACTTCGAACGCCAGCGGTACCGTGGACAACACTGAACTGTATGTTGCCGCCAGCTACAAGTTCCTGAGCGCGAAGTACAGCTACTCCGTCGGCGATTATTTCAATCTGCCGAAGTCCAAGGGCACCAGCTATCTCGAATTGAACGCCAACTACGATCTGGGTAACGGTTGGGGTGTCAATGGTCACGTCGGTCACTTGTTCCCGAGCGGCTACAAGTACAACACCGCTGGCTCGCAGAGCATTTCCTACACCGACTGGAAAGTTGGCGTGACCAAGGATGTCAGCGGCTGGCTGGTTGGTTTGGCCTATGTTGGTACCAATGCCAATGGTTCTTGCAGCAGCGGCGAGTTCTACTGCTTCGCCAGTTCGCTGGACAAGTCCGGTGCTCTGGGTAGCAAGACGAAGGATGCCGGTCGTGGCATCGCCGTCCTGTCGGTGACCAAGTCCTTCTGATTCATCAGTCATCTCTCCGCCGTTGCACGGGCCCGGGCGGCGGGGAGATAAAAAAAGTTTTAACCAGTTAGGGGAACACTCATGAAATTCGTTACTGCCATCATCAAGCCGTTCAAGCTTGACGAAGTGCGTGAGGCGCTGTCCGCCATCGGCGTGCAGGGCATCACGGTAACCGAGGTCAAGGGTTTCGGCCGCCAGAAAGGTCATACCGAGCTGTATCGCGGGGCCGAGTACGTCGTCGATTTCCTGCCCAAGGTGAAGCTGGAAGCTGCCGTCAAGGCCGACCAGATCGACCAGGTCATCGAAGCCATCGAGAAGTCCGCCAGCACCGGCAAGATCGGTGACGGCAAGATCTTCGTCTTCGATCTTGAACAAGTCGTCCGCATCCGCACCGGCGAGACCGGCGGCGATGCCCTGTAAGGAGTCGTGACATGAAACGAATTTTCGCAATGCTGGCCCTGCTGGGCGCGGTGACCTTCGGGGCGCCGGCCTGGGCCGAGGAAAAGGCGGCGGATGCCGCGCCCGTGGCCGCTGCCGTTGCCGAAGCGCCGGCCGCTGAAGCCGCTGCTCCCGCTCCTGCCGCTGAAGCCGCCGCTCCGGCGGAAGCGCCGGCCGCTGCGGCGCCGGTTCCCGACAAGGGCGACAACGCCTGGATCATGATCTGTGCCGCATTGGTGATCCTGATGTCGATCCCCGGCCTGGCGCTCTTCTACGGCGGTCTGGTGCGCGCGAAGAACATGCTGTCGGTACTGATGCAGGTCTTCGTCGTGTTCTCGCTGATCTCCGTCCTTTGGGTGGTCTATGGCTACTCGCTGGCCTTCACCGAGGGTAACGCCTTCTTCGGCACGCTCGACAAGTTGTTCCTCAACGGAATCACGATCGAGTCGGTTGGAGCAACCTTCACCAAGGGCGTGGTGATCTCGGAACTGATCTTCGTGATCTTCCAGGGGGCTTTTGCGGCCATCACCTGCGGTCTGATCGTCGGTTCCTTCGCCGAACGCGCCAAGTTCTCCGCGATCCTGGTCTTCATGGTCATCTGGTTCACCCTGTCCTACCTGCCGATGGCTCACATGGTCTGGTACTGGGCCGGTCCGGACGCCTACACCGATGCCGCCGCGGCTGAAGCTGCCGGTGCCACCGCTGGCTTCCTGTTCCAGAAGGGTGCCCTCGACTTCGCTGGCGGTACGGTCGTCCATATCAATGCCGCGATCGCCGGTCTGGTCGGTGCCTACATGATCGGTCGCCGTACTGGTCTGGGCTCGGTTGCCATGGCTCCGCACTCGCTGACTTTCACGATGATCGGTGCCTCGCTGCTGTGGTTCGGCTGGTTCGGTTTCAACGCCGGCTCGGCGCTCGAAGCTTCCGGCGGTTCGGCCCTGGCGATGGTCAACACCTGGGTTGCCACCTCCTGCGCGACGCTGTCCTGGATGTTCGCCGAGTGGATCTTCAAGGGCAAGCCGTCGATGCTGGGTGCCGCTTCCGGCGCCGTCGCCGGCCTGGTGGCGATCACCCCGGCTGCCGGTTTCGTCGGTGTCATGGGCGCCATCGTCATCGGCCTGCTCGCCGGCATCGTCTGCCTGTGGGGCGTCAATGGTCTGAAGCGCCTGCTCGGTGCTGACGACTCGCTCGATGTCTTCGGCGTCCATGGCGTCGGCGGCATCCTCGGTGCGATCCTGACCGGTGTCTTCGCCGATCCGGCGCTGGGCGGTACCGGTGTCTATGACTACGTTGCGAATGCGGTTGGCAGCTACGACATGGTTGCCCAAGTGACGGCCCAGGCCTGGGGCGTCGGCACCGTGATCGTCTGGTCGGGGGTTGTCTCCCTGGTCGCCTACAAGCTGGTCGATATCGCGATCGGTCTGCGGGTGCCGGAAGACGAAGAGCGTGAAGGTCTCGACCTCACCTCGCACGGCGAAAGCGCCTACCACCACTAAGCAGATTCGTAGTCTCTCTCCCTTCACGGGCACCCCAGGGTGCCCGCTTTTTTTTGTTATTCTGGCGCCATGCGCATCGTCCAGATATCCGACCTGCATCTGCAATCCGATCTCCTGTCAGGCGAGATCGATCCGTGGGCGGCGCTGGCCATGGCGCTGACCCGTCTTGCCGGTCTGCAGGCTGACGCGCTGTTGATCAGCGGCGATATCGCCGAAGCGGGTGATTCCGGCTCTTACACGCGACTGGCGTCGATCCTGGCCGGTCTGCCCCTGCCGCTGGCATTGTTGCCCGGCAATCACGACCGGCGCGCCGCGCTGTTCGCCGCTTTTCCCGGGCACTGGGACAATCCCGAAATGCTCTGTCGACGCCTCGATCTTGGGCCCTTGACCCTGCTCCTGCTCGACAGCCTGGTGCCGGGCAAGCCTTGGGGCGAGATCGGCAACGCCCAGTTGCGCTGGCTGGATGCAAATTGTCCGGAACGCCGGCGCAGCATTGTCGTCCTGCATCATCCGCCGTTTGCGGTGGGCATTCCCGGCATGGATGGAATCGGCTGTCGGGGTGGCGAGGGGCTGGCGAACTGGCTATCGCAGCGACCGCAGGTCGAGGCCGTCTGGTGTGGCCACGTGCATCGCCCGGTGTTTACCTGTTTTGCCGGAAAAATGGCGGCAACGGCGCCGTCCACCGTGCATCAGATCGCCCTGCAGGACGGGGCGTTGTCCTGGACACCCGAGCCACCGGGGCTGCTGGTGCATGACTTGCTGCCGGGCTCGCCGTTGCGCAGCCATTATCTGCCGCTGCAGGCGGCGCCAGTCATTCCCTACTGACGCGTTCAGCGAATCAGCGGCAGCAAGGCTCGGAACTCGTCCGTCCCGGCGCGCTGCAGCCATTCGAACAGCACCATCTCGGTACTGACGATGTGTACGCCGGCGCTGCGTAGGCGCTCGATCGCCAGTTGGCGGTTCTCTGGTGTGCGGGACGACGCGGCATCGGCGACGAGAAATACCGAAAAACCCTCGCCGAGCATGCCGAGCGCCGTCTGCAGCACGCAGACGTGGGTTTCGGTGCCGGTCAGGACAATCTGCCGGCGCCCGCTGGCGCGCAGCAGGTCGGTGACGCCGGGTTCGGCGGCGCAGGAGAAGTGGATCTTTTCGAAAAAGCGCGCGGTGCTGGCGGCTTCGCGGATCGCCGCGAGGCTGGGGCCAAGTCCCTTGACGTACTGTTCTGAAACGAAGGCCGGAACCTTCAGCTGGCGGGCGGCTTCGAGCAGGCGTACCGAATTGGCAGTGACTGTCTCGCTGTCGTGGATCGCCGGCGCCAGCCTCTCCTGAATGTCGACGACAAGGAGCAGCGAATCGGTGCGGGAGAGCAACATCAGCGGAAGACCACCGTCTTGTTGCCGTGCACCAGGACGCGATCTTCCAGGTGGTAGCGCAGGCCGCGCGCGAGCACCGTCTTCTCGATGTCCTTGCCGTAACGGACCATGTCTTCCGGCGAATCGGAATGGTCGATACGGATCACGTCCTGTTCGATGATCGGCCCGGCGTCGAGTTCGCTGGTCACGTAATGGCAGGTCGCGCCGATCAGCTTGACGCCGCGCTGGTAGGCCTGATGGTAGGGGCGGGCGCCGACGAAGCTGGGCAGGAAGCTGTGGTGGATGTTGATGATCTTGCCGGACAAGGCGTCGCAAAGTTCCGGCGAGAGGATCTGCATGTAGCGGGCAAGCACCATGGTGTCGCCGCTCACATCGTCGAAGATACGCTGGATTTCGGCGTAGGCGGCGGCCTTGTTGTCGGCGTTGACCGGCACGTGGATGAAGGGAATGCCGTGCCACTCGACGAAACCCTTGAAGGTGTCGTGGTTGGAGATGACGCAGGGAATCTCGATGTCCAGTTCCTTCGACTGCCAGCGCGCCAGCAGGTCGTAGAGGCAGTGCTCCTGCTTGGAAACCAGAACGACGACGCGTTTCTTCACCGCGCTGTCGTTGATCCGCCAGTCCATCGCCAGCGGTTCGGCGACATCGCGGCGGAAGCGCTCACGGAACTCGGCGAGCAGGAAAGGCAGCGAATCGGCCTTGATCTCGATGCGCATGAAATAGCGACCGGTCAGGTCGTCCGCGTGGAAACTCGATTCGAGAATCCAGCCGCCATGCTCGGCGATGAAGCCGGAAACGCGGGCGATGATCCCGACCTGATCGGGGCAGGAGGCGGACAGCGTGTAAAAACGATCTCTATGCATGGTGTTCACAGGCTATGTCGAAGCGTCCAGCCCCCCCGGGGGGCGGCGAACGCAGTGAGCGGGGTGGTGCAATGCGCCGCTGGCTTGCGCCAATGGCCGTCAGGCCTTGGCGAAAGCCTTGTCGATTTCGGCGCGCAGCGCGTCGTAATCGCGCACCACCGGGAACTGCGGGAATTCGCGGACGACGTTTTCCGGCGGGTGGAAGAGGATGCCGCCGTGGGCTTCGCCGAGCATCGCCGTGTCGTTGTACGAATCGCCGGCAGCGACGATGGTGAAGTTCAGTTCCTTGAAGCGCTTGACCGCTTCCTGCTTCTGGTTCGGCATGCGCAGGTGGTAGTTGACCAGCATGCCGTCGGCGTCGGCTTCCAGCGAATGGCAGAACAGCGTCGGCCAGCCGAGTTGGCGCATCAGCGGATGGGCAAATTCGTAGAAGGTGTCGGACAGGATGACCACCTGGTAGTCCTCGCGAAGCTGGTCGAGGAAGGCGCGGGCGCCCTGCATCGGGCCCATTTCGGCGATCACCTTCTGGATGTCCGGCAGGCCGAGCTGCTTCTCGCGCAGCAGGTTCAGCCGGTAGGTCATCAGCGTGTCGTAGTTCGGCTCGTCGCGCGTCGTCCGCTTCAGTTCGGGGATGCCGGTACGCTCGGCGAATTCGATCCAGATTTCCGGAACCAGGACCCCTTCGAGGTCAAGACAGACGATTTTCACGGGCAACTCCCTGAGACGGCGAAAAAAGCGGGATTTTACCCGAACGGACGGCGTCTCAGCGGAAATGAAAGCGGAATTGCTTGTCCCGGGAGGGCAAACGTTTCACGGGAAACCGGTAACCCGGCGACAGCCTTCAATCCACCGCCGGCAGTGCGTCCAGTGCCTCGTGCAGTTCCAGCCAGCGCAGCTCGGCGGTGTCGATCGCTTCGCCGAGTTCGCCGGCGCGGCGGTGCATTTCTTCGTTTTTCTGGCGGTCGACCGTGGCGTAGAAGTCGGGATCGGCGAACTGGGTGTCCAGCGCAGCCTTTTCTTCCTGCCATTTGGCCAGGTTGCGGTCGATTTGCTCGATTTCCTTGGTCAGCTTGCGCCGTTCGGCGAGTAGCGCTTGCCGGTTGGCCTTGGCGTCGGCGCGTTGTTGCAGGCGTTCGGCTTTTTCGGCCTGGGCGTCGGCGGCCGGCGCCTTGTCGGCGCTGCGCTGGGTGGCGAGCCAGGCGGCGTAGTCGTCAAGGTCGCCGTCGAAGGGCGTGGCGGCGCCGTTGTCGACCAGCCACAGTTCGTCGGTGCAACTGCGCAGCAGGTGGCGGTCGTGCGAGACGACGACCATGCCGCCTTCGTAGTCCTGCAGCGCGAAAGCGAGCGCTTCACGCATTTCGAGGTCGAGGTGGTTGGTCGGCTCGTCGAGGAGCAGCAGGTTGGGTCGGGTGCGGATGAGCAGGGCGAGCGCCAGGCGCGATTTTTCACCGCCGGAGAAGGGGCCGACCGGGCGGCTAGCCATCTCGCCACGGAAATCGAAACCGCCCAGGTAGTCGCGCAGTTCCTGCTCCGGCGTCAGCGGTTCGAGCTTTTGCAGGTGCCAGAGCGGGGTTTCTTCGGGGCGCAGTTGTTCCAGCTGGTGCTGCGCGAAGTAGCCGATGTTGAGCGCCTTGGCTTCCTTGCGCTCGCCGCCTTGCTGGGCGATGCTGCCGGCGAGCAGCTTGATCAGTGTCGATTTGCCGGCGCCGTTGCGCCCGAGCAGGCCGATGCGGCAGCCGGGGCGCAGGGTCAGCGTGAGGTTTGCGAGAATTTTGCGGTCAACGTAACCGGCGGCGGCATTTTCAATCAGCAGCAAGGGGTCGGGCAGGCTGTCCGGGGCGCGGAAACTGAACTGGAACGGCGAATCGGCGTGCGCGGCGGCGATGATCTCCATCCGTTCGAGCATCTTGACCCGGCTTTGTGCCTGGCGCGCCTTGGTCGCCTTGGCCTTGAAGCGCTCGACGAAACGGCTCAGGCGGGCGATTTCCCGCTGTTGCGCTTCGTAGGCCGATTGCTGCTGGGCCAGGCGGGCGGCGCGGGCGCGCTCGTAATCGGAGTAGCCGCCGGTGGTCAGCGTCATCCGCTGCTGGTCGATGGCGACGATCTGACCGACCACGGCGTCAAGGAAATCGCGGTCGTGCGAGATCAGCAGCAAGGTGGCCGGCGTGCTCTTCAGCCATTGTTCGAGCCAGAGTACGGCGTCGAGGTCGAGGTGGTTGGTCGGCTCGTCGAGGAGCAGCAGGTCGGCGCGGCAGGAGAGAGCGCGCGCCAGGTTCAGGCGCACCCGCCAGCCGCCGGAAAAATCGGCCACCGGACGGGCGAAATCGGCGTCGGTGAAGCCCAGGCCGTGCAGCACCTCGGCGGCGCGCGCCTTGGCCGAATAGCCGTCGATGTCGGCGTAACGCGTGTGCAGATGGCCGATCGCCTCGCCGTCGCCGGCCGCTTCGGCGGCCGCCAGCTCGCGCTCGACGCGGCGCAGTTCGACGTCACCGTCGAGCACGAACTCCAGTGCCGGGGTCGGCAGCGCTGGCGTCTCCTGCGCCACGCGGGCAATCTGCCAGACGGCCGGGATGTCGCAGTCGCCCTGTTCGGCGTGCAGTTCGCCGGCAAGCAGGGCGAACAGGCTGGATTTGCCGCAACCGTTGGCGCCGACCACGCCGACCTTCCAGCCGGGGTGAATCTGCAGGTTGGCGTCGACGACCAGCGGGCGGCCGACGCGGGCGAAAGTGAGTTGGCGCAGGGAGATCATGGCGGGGCGAATTATAGCGGCGGGCTGCTAGAATTCCCGCATCGCCGGCCGGGTTTGTCCCGAAATGCCGCCGTTTTCCGGGTCCATGGCATGAAATATCGATACTGCGCAGCGTTTGCTGCTCTCCTGTTGCCTTGTTGCGCGACGTTTGCGGAAGATTCCGGCTGGGAGGAGCGTCTCCAGCGTGCCGCCGCCATCAAGGCCGAGGCCGCGCGGCAGCAGCGTGCTGCCGATAGCGAGTTCGAGCGGCGCAAGATTGCCTGCCAGGAGAAGTTCCTGGTCAACGATTGTGTCAACGAGGCGCGCGGCGAGCAGTTACGGGCTCGCCAGGCGAATCAGGCGCTGGAACGTGGCGCCGAGGAGATGGAACGCCAGGTCAAGCGCGAACAACTGGCCGCGCGCAAGGCGCAGGTCGCTGCCGATGCCGAGGAAAAGGCGCGCAGCCTGACGCAGCGCGAACAGGATATTGCCGCCCGCGACCAGGCGGATGCTGCGCGGCGCGATGCAATTGCCGCGCGCAAGGCGCGCCAGGCCGAAGCCGGCGCTCGTCGCAGCGCCGAACGCGAGGCGGCGCACCAGCGCAAGGTCGAGGCACACGCCCGCAAGCTGGCCGAGGCCAAAGCCAAGGCGGCCGCCAGGGCGGCGAAGCAGCAGTAGGGGCGGGAGAGGTCGGGGCGATGATCCGCAAGATTGTCATCGACCAACTCCGGCCCGGCATGTACGTCGTCGATCTGCACAAGCCCTGGCTGGAGCACGGGCTTTGGTTGAGCCGCTTTCCGGTCCGCGACTGGGTGCAGATTCGGCGCTTGATCGACGCCGGTTTTACCGAGATCAGCATCGATACCCGGCGTGGTCGCGATGTCGACCTGCCAGGCAGTAGTCCGCCGCTGCCGGTGCCGCCTGAGCCGCGCCCACTGCGGCGGCCGCCGCCGACGGTTTCGCTCGGCGAGGAGCGGCGGCGGGCCAGCCGCCTGCTCGGCGACGCCTGCCGCCAACTCGACGAGATGGCACGGGCGGCGCGCGCCGGCGAACGGGTCGATGCGCTGGCGCTGGAAGTGGTGGTCGACAAGCTGATCGAATCGGTTGCCCGCAACCCGGACGCGCTGGTGCCGCTGGCCCGGATCAAGCGGCCGGAAACCTACGATGCCGGCCACGCTGTCGCCACCGCAGCATTGACCGTCGCCCTGGCCCGTCAGCAGCAGGTCGCCGCCGCCGAACTGGAGAAGATGGCGCTCGGCGCGCTGCTCAAGGACATCGGTCTGGCGGCCATCGACGAACGCCTGGTGAGCAAGCAGGGGCAACTGTCGCAGGCCGAGTACGCGATCGTCCAGAGCCACGTCGAGGAAGGCCTGGCGGTTCTGGAAGCGACGGTCAGCCTGCCCGAGACCACGGTCGCGGTGATCCTCGAGCACCACGAACGCTACAACGGTGCCGGTTACCCCTACCGCATGGCGGGCGACGACATCACGCTGGCCGGGCGCATCGCCGCCGTCGTCGATGCCTACGACGCGATGACCTCGGACCGCCCCTACCGCGCCGCCCTGGCGCCGACCGCCGCGCTGCGCCAGCTCTACGAGCAAGGTGGGGTGCAGTTCGACCCCGGGCTGGTCGCCGGCCTCGTCCATGCCCTCGGCGTCTATCCGGTCGGCACCCTGGTACTGCTGGAAAGCGGCCACCTGGCAGTGGTCGAGCAGGGAACGCCGGGCGATCCGCTGCGCCCGGTGGTCAAGGTCATCTATCACGCGGCGCGGCGGCAATACGTCGAGCCGGTGCGCGCCGACCTTTCGCGCAAGGTCGGCAACCATTACGGGCGCATCCTGCGCGCCGAAAGTTTCGAGCGCTGGGGGCTCAGTCCTCTGCGCTGGCAACCTGCCTGATCAGCTTGCGGATCGGCGTCGGCACGCCGGCGGCGGCAGCCTCGGCCAACGGCAGCCATGCGTCGCCCGGTTCGCCTGCCGAGAGCGGCGGCGCGACGCGGCAAAGCAGCGGTTTCAGGGTCAGCCGGAAATGCGTGAACACATGTTTGAGCGGTGGCAGTTCGCGCTGCTCAGATGCGATCAGGCCGCGCGCGGCGAGGATCGTCGCCGGATCGCCTTGCGGCGGTACCAGCAGACCGCCCCACAGCCCGTGCGGCGGCCGTCGTTCGAGCAGCAGCCGGTCGCCAGCCAGAAGCAGCACGAAAACCGCCTCGCGCTCGGGCAGCGGCGGTCGCGGCTTGGCTTCCGGCAGGCTGCGCTGACGGTTCTCGCGGCGGGCGACGCAGTTTTCGGCAAAGGGACAGGCCGGGCAATTGGGCAGGCCGCGCGTGCATAGCGTCGCTCCCAGATCCATCAATCCCTGCGTGTAAGCGCCGATCTCCGTGGCGTCCGGCAGCAGGCTTTCGGCCAGTGTCCACAGGCGCCGCTCGACCGCCGTCGCGCCGGGAAAGCCGGCGATCCCGAACACCCGGCACAGCACCCGCTTGACGTTGCCGTCGAGAATCGCCGCCCGTTCCCCGAAACAGAAGGCGGCAATCGCCGCTGCCGTCGAGCGACCGATACCGGGCAATTCAGCGAGCGCCGCGGCATTCTCCGGAAAACGCCCGCCGCATTCGGCAACGATGCGTTGCGCGCAGCGATGCAGGTTGCGCGCCCGGGCGTAGTAGCCCAGGCCGGCCCAGTGCTCGATGACCTGCTCGATGGGCGCCGCCGCCAGCGCGCCGACGTCGGGAAAACTGGCCAGGAATCGGGCGTAATACGGCAGCACCGTTGCCACCTGGGTCTGCTGCAACATGATCTCCGACAGCCAGACCCGGTAAGGGTCGCGTGTTCCCTGCCAGGGCAGGTCGTGGCGTCCGGCGCTGCGCTGCCAGGCGATCAGGCGTTGGGCAAAGCTTTGTTCTTGCGGCAAATTTCGTCTCGACGCGGAAAGCGGGAGCCGGGATAATACGTCCTTTTTTCCGCCAGCGACGCCCATGACCCAGCCCGTTACCGATACCCGCGCCCTGCGCAATGCCCTCGGCCGTTTCGCCACCGGCATCGCCGTCGTCACGGCCATCGACCCGGATGGCAAGCCGATCGGACTGACGGTCAACTCCTTCTCCGCCGTCTCGCTGCAACCGGCGCTGGTCCTCTGGTGCCTGGGCAGCGGTTCGGCCAACCTGGAAGCCTTCCGCAAGGCCAGCCATCACGCGATCAACATCCTCGCCGCCGACCAGCAGGACCTCTCCAACCGCTTCGCCACCTGGCCGACCGACCGCTTCGCCGGCTTGCCCTGGCACGGCGGCTACGGCGGCGCGCCGGTGCTGGAAGGCTGCTGCGCCAGCTTCGAAGTCGCTAACGAAAGCGAAGTCCCCGGCGGCGACCACAGCATCTTCATCGGCCGCGTCGAGCGCTACGGCGAAAACCCGGAACTTGCCCCGCTGCTCTTCCACGCCGGCCAGTACCGCCGCCTCGCCGAGCTCTGACAACGATTGAACCGGACGCGAACTCGGCATAGAATCGCGTCCTTGCCGCCCGAGCGGGCGTCGTATAATGGTAATACCCTAGCTTCCCAAGCTAGAGCCGTGGGTTCGATTCCCATCGCCCGCTCCAACCATTTCCTAACTAGCTGTTCGGTATAGGAAATCGGTCGGTAAATCCCGCCGCTACGTAACACTACTACGAAAGGGTAGTGCGAATGGCGAGGTCGGGTTATCTTTACCGCCGCTCAAGCGGTATCTACGTTGTCCGTATCTGTGTTCCCAAGCGCCTCCAGGCCGTTATAGGTCGTGGAGAGATTCATGTCTCTACCGGAGTTCGCGATCCAGCAACGGCTAAGGCTGCTGCGTTTCGTCTGCTGTCGCAGTGGCAGCAGCGTGTTTTGGAACTGGATGAAATGGACGTTCTCAAGGTTGTAGAAGGCTCTCCACTTCTGGCTGGTGATGGCGTGATTCGTCTTGCTGACTTTGCGCTGGCGCTTGGCATGGAGTCTAAGGCTCTGCTCGTGGAGGTCGCCAATCATGGCGTAGCTCTCGTTTGCGTCGCCGATGGCTGGCAAGGTGTAGAGGTTGCCGATATTGCCGAGGTCGAGCGCGAGTCGGACGGTCAGTTCATTTTGAACAGTGTGGAAGAGATTGGCGAACCTGTCATGCTGACGGGCCAGCTTGTCTTGTTCGACACCCGACTGGCTGTCAGCCGATTGCTGAAGGACGGCGAATATCTGGGTGAAGTGTTCTTCCGAGACGCGAAGCGGAAGCGTGCTGTCTTTCTCGATCCGGGTGAAAAAGTCGGAATCGATGCGCTGATGCTATCCAAGCGCGATGCAGAGCGTATCCGGCTGGCACTGAGCGTGGGAGTCACACCGTCCATGTTGGACGCGGCCAAAGCGCTCCGGCAACCTTCCTTGCCCGTTCATGCTGTTGCTCATGTCCATCCGTCTGTGGTTGCTGGTCACAAGTATGGAGCGATGCGCGTTTCCGAGGTGCTGGATCGATTTCTCGCTGATAAGAAGGCGAGTTGGAAGGACGATCAATATAACCGCATGAATGGTATCTGCGGGACGTTTGTCGAATTGATGGACGATCCGATATTGGCTGACCTGGATCGTCCGATGATCGCCGAATATCGGCGTCGGCTTCAGCAGTTGCCGGACAATTTGTGTCAGGCTAGGCGCCGCTATGGATTGACGAGCTTGACCGAATTGATCGGCGCTGTGGAATCTGCTGGCGACCCAAGAATGGAACTGTCTTCGGCCAACCTCTACATTCGCAGATTGTCGGAAATGCTGAATTGGGCGGTGAGAGAAGAGTTGTTGCCGAGGAACCCCGCTGCAGGGGTGGGTGGTGCAGGCAAGCGTGACAAGAGGGAGCAAGACGAGCGCGGCATTTTCGATGCCACCGATCTGGCCAAGATATTCAGCGTGGAGTGGTTCAAGGAAGGCAAAGGAAAGACATCGGCGCGTGGCGGGTTCCACAGCTACCAGCCGCACTACTATTGGCTACCGTTGTTGGGACTCTATACAGGTGGCCGTCTGAACGAACTAGCCCAGTTGTATCTGGATGATATCCAGCAAGACGAGGCCGGCTGCTGGTATCTCGATTTCAACCTGGATGGCTCGGACAAGATCGATGCCGACCCCAAGGAAGAGCGGTCAGAGGGTAGCGACAAATCGCTGAAAACGATCAACTCCCAGCGTGTTGTTGCCCTGCATGATCGATTGGTTGAGCTTGGGTTGCCGGATTATGTCGAGGCTTTGCGCCGTGCGGGGCATGTTCGACTTTTCCCGGAATTGCGGTTTGACAAGATCAAGGGCTACGGCAAGGCCGCTGGCTCTTGGTTCAATGAGCGGTTTCTTGGAGCACGGCTGGAAATTCCCCGCGATGGCACCAAGACCTTTCATTCACTGCGCCACATGTTCATTACGGGGTTGTTCGACGCCGAAGTGCCGGAAGCGACGGTGGCCCAGGTCGCCGGACATGAGCGAGGCAAAACGATGTCGGCAAAGCGCTACCGGAAAGATCAGGTTGCCAGCAAACTGCAGCCGTATATCAATCGCGTTGAGTATCCGCTACCGACGTTGGCGCCATTCGATGTTGCTGCTGGTGTGCAGGCTGTCGCGAGTGCTTTGGATCGAAAGGAACGGCGCCGGAAACAGCAAGTCCGTAGCGAAAGCAGAACTGCTAATCAGCCCTAGTTATAGGGACGCTCTTGGTCTTGTTCTGAAATCAAGGCTTGGCGAGGGGTGCGAGGCAGTTTGCCCTGCATGCTCAAGCTGGATTTTCCGACTTTTCGCCACCGGTTGCTGCTTTAGCCTTGTCGGGGCGCGGGCAGGTCGAGCGTAGTCCGTCGATATGTTCCGTCAGCCCAGCGGAGATGGTCCGCCACATTGGGTCCAGAACGAAATCAATGCCTTCACGGCGAGCCAGCTTGGCGGCAGGGACGAAGTCGGCGTCGCCTGCGAACAGGATGATCTGATCGACCTGCTTCTTGTAGGCGAGAGAGGCAATGTCCAGCCCAATTCGCATATCGACGCCTTTTTGCCGTGCCTGCGGGATCACGTCGTCCTCAGTCAAGTCCTCGAACTTGATCTTCTTTTTCAACAGCTCGTCGATTTTCGTGGGCTTGATCGTCCAGGGTGTATCGCTGGCAAGATGGCCAAGTCGTAGCGCAACCTTGCGCTTGGTCAGGAGTGCTGCATGCAGCGCCAGACGGAACTTGGCCTCGTCCGATTTTTTGAAATCGCATGCCGTGCCAGAAATTGGGTTGTGGAGTTTCTTGTCCAGCGGAGGGCAGTCGTAGAAGAAAATTCGATACAGGTCGCGCCGCCGTCGGTGGGCGCGATTGCCGTTTTCCTTCTGTGGGGAGCCATCGGAAAGATGTAGCATGGCCCAGCGACAGGCCAAGTCTGCGGCGCGAGCGGCGTCATGGGCGTTGTGCGGCTCGATAGCGCGGAAGCGGCGCACAAAGTAAGCCCCATCAATCAGAATGGCGGTAGGCATCGGCACTCCAAACGAAAACGCCCAAGGGGTCGGCACGTCCAAATATGTGGAGGACGGCTTACTGCCAAGGGCGGGATGGTTTTATCGTATCACGATAGCTAAATTTTTAGGTAAATTATTTATCTACCGAACGCTTCTATAAGATTTTACGTTTCCGACCTGGAACGATGGACAGACCACTTTCAACCCATTGCCGTCCAGCTAGGACTTCGCTCTGTTCCGGCGCAGGGGCATATTTGGTTGCGCGGCGATTTCGGCACTAAGTTAGCACTAACTTATACTAAGTTTTCCCAGGGGCGCAGGTGTTGGATAGCGACCGTATTCCGGCAGTGTCGGCACTTGTTTCTATCATGTGTTGGAAATATAGCCCTTGGCTTTCCTAACAGTCCGTCCTATTCTGACACCGTTTTCCGACATTTCAGACAGGGCGAAGGTGATGATGTATTTCGGATATGGGCGGGTCTCTACTGGACAGCAGACGACGGACAACCAGCGGCTTGAGCTTGAGCAAGCCGGCTACAAGATCGAATCGGATTTCTGGTTTGCTGACGAAGGCATCAGCGGCAAGGTCGCCGCGTCTCAGCGCCCGGCTTTCAAGGCGATGCTCGGGCAGATTCGGAAGGGCGAGACCTTGGTTGTCTCGAAGTTGGATAGGCTCGGGCGTGACGCCATCGACGTGCTTCAGACCGTCCGGCAACTCGGTGAGCGCGGCATCAAGGTCGTCGTGCTGCAACTCGGCAATACCGACCTCACGGCACCGGCAGGCAAACTCCTGCTGTCCATGCTGGCAGCGGTAGCTGAGATGGAGCGCGACCTGCTGGTTGAGCGCACCCAAGCCGGACTGGCTCGTGCGAAAGCCGAAGGAAAGACCCTCGGCAGACCATCAAAAACGACGCCTGCCGAACGATCAGAAATCCGACGCAGGCTGGGTGCGGGTGAATCCGTTAGCGCTCTGGCGCGCGCCTACGGGGTCTCTCGGGCGAATATCATTGGCATTAGAAATGGCTGATGCCAATTGCTAATTTCTGAAGCTTGAGTGTCAGTAGGTCTGATCCATGCAGTTTGCCCAAGCCTTCATGTGGGCATCTTTGCCATCGGTGGCTTGGTCATAGCCATAGTCGATAGCGAACCTAATCATTGCGTCGCCACGATCACCCGCATTCATAGCACTAGCAGCCAGATCAAGGTATTTCTGTTTTGGCTCTCCTCGCTGTCGTGCCTCATAAACAGTGCGTGCCATGCCACCCATGCTGGAACAAAACCGGCCACGAGAAACAGAATCGGAGTAGTTGCCGGCCTGTGCAATGCTGACAAGGCAGGTTGAGAGAATGATGGTTGCGATAATCTTGATGCTCATTACTCGACCTTGCTCATGATGCGAACCATCTTGCCATCCTTGTCAAAGGCGATCTTGGTGCCACGCGCCCCGAGAGCAGTAGCATAGATCCACGTAACGGTTTTTGAGCCATCAGCGGCAAAGTTTTGCGCCTTGGGTTTGCCCAACTTCTGAACTGCTTCGTCATAGGTCGTGACGCCCGGCTGCATCGCCTCGACATCAGCCATATCAAAGCGGGTGCCGTGAGATGCGCAGGCTGTAAGTGCGAACATTGCGACGACGATCATCAACTTCTTCATTTTGGTTTTAACTCTCCTTAGTGTGCCTATTTGGCACGATTAGTGCGTGGCCGATAAGAATACAATAAATGACATTCGCGGGGGTGAAGATACCTCTGCGAAAACGATTCGGACAGCGTGTAAAGGAGTTGCGACAAGCGACTGGGTTGTCGCAGGAGGCGTTCGCCGACCGTTGCGGGTTTGCTCGCAGTTACATGAGTCGGGTAGAGCGAGGAAGAGCTAATCCGTCGCTGGACGCGATAGAGACGCTGGCCGATGCATTGGACGTTGAAGTCGCAAAGTTCTTTCAGGCAGATGAAGGTGCAGAGCCAGGCGTTGTGATGGTTCCATTTGCCGCTGACGGCACTTGCTTCAATCCGACGTTGCGTCGAACCAAAGCGAAAACCTACGGCGTAGGAGAGAAAAGTCGGACGTTGCGCTTCCAAACCTTCGAGGAGGCGCTTGCCCACTTGAAGTCCATGAAGCCTGCAAAGTGGTGGCGTCCGAATCGTAATGGCAATTGGGGATTGGTGACGGCGGTTCGCTGGGCACCACTACCAAACAAGCAGGGCGAGGCTACCAGCTACCCCATGACTCACCGTAACCAGTAGTTTTCCGACCTTTTGCGAATTTCCTTGTCAGGTCGTCCAAGCGAATCTGGATCATGCGGTTGCCGAGCTTGTGCCGATGATGTCCATCAACGTTAATTAGAGGCTCATGGCTGGCGCCGTGGCTTCCGACATTTTGCAGAGTATCCAGGGCTAAGCGCTTTCTAGTCGCTTCGAGTAAATTGGCCATGCGTGGATTCCACGATCTCAACTTGGGCATGGCATATTGCTTGATCTCGGGTCTTGTCAGCCGGAAGTAAGGCCCCACTTGCCGGAAATCGAAGCCAAATAGACTGCTCGGGTCAGACAACCCGAAATGCCGACATCCGGCACTGTTCAGGTTCAGTTCTAGCCGACACCGCCATTTTTCGGGTAGCAAGGCAGTCTTGTTGTCTGTGACCTTCGCATAGAGGCGCATGAACGCATAATTGGCTTGATCCGGGTCGGCATAGATCGGGTTTGCGTGGCCGAGATACATCGTTTCGTTGGCGTTGGCTCGCCGCTCAACAACGTGCGTAAAGACCGGCTCGACGTGTTTCCGACCTTTTGATACACGCGTGGCGATTTGTAGTCCAGGGCCTTGCCACGGATAGAGATGGGTAATCAGCCATTGGCGAATGGTCTCGATCATTGCCTTGCGCTGTTCGGGCGAAGAGCAGCCTTTGGGCGTGAAGTCGTAAAAGACCTCGATGCCGTCAAACTGTGCTTCCGGCAGTTCCCTCGCAACCGTTTCAATTTCACCGACCGTTGGCTCCTGAATGGTCAGTAGCATGCCGTCTGTGCCACCTGCGCGGATTGGGGTGGTTTTTGTTTTTGACGCGGGAAGCGTCAGTGCCTTTGCCGTGCTGCTGAAAAATCGGACGAAATCGACGCCACAGCTTTTCTTGTAGGAATCGAAGTCGGGATCGGACGGCATGGTTGTCATGGCGGCAGAGGTAAGCGAAAGGCCGGCATTGTAGAGGCCGGGAGCAGGCAATAGAACCCTCGAACGCAGGGCAGGATCGAGACCTTCCCGGAAGCCGCACGTGAAGTGCATAATCGACAGCGTTGGGCTACTACGAATGCATCCTACGATGCTGACGGGAGTAGATTGCAGTTTCTATTTAATCAACATGTTACGTGGTGCTTGGGTTTGGGGTAGTCTCCCATCGCCCGCTCCACATCGAATACAAGCAGATTGTTGATCTGCAGCAGAAAAGCCAACCTTCAGCGGTTGGCTTTTTCGTTTTCCGGGCGAATTCAAGGTGAGCCGGATAAACTATGCGGATAGTAGGGATTTATACTGCGCGTTCGTCGTCCGTTGGGGGCGGGGCGTTTAGGTTCCGATGTTGATGGCGGCGCCGAACGACATGCTTTTTCCGAAGTGGATTGGCTCAGGGATATTTCATGCAGCTTCGACATCGCTTGCGCTGGCTGTTTTGGGGCCTCGCATTGTGTCTGTGCGGCACGGTGAGCGCCGAAAATGCCTATAAGGTTGGGGTGCTTTACTGGTCGATGAGCATTCCCGGCCAGGTGGCGATGCGCCAGGGGCTGGAGGCGGAAGCCAAGAGGATCAACGCGCAGGCGGCGCGCAGCGGCGGGCGGGGCGTTGTCCTGCTGCCGGAGGTGGCGGGCGACGGCGGCGATGGGGTCGAGCGTCAGATTCGCCAGATGCGGGCCATGGTGGCGGCCAGACCGGACATCATCGTCGTCCAGCCGTCCGACAATGCGGCGCTGGCCGAGCCGCTGAAGGCGGCCAACGCCGCCGGGATTCCCGTCGTGGCCTACGACCAGTACATCAGCGGCGGCAAGCTGGCCTCCTACGTTACCTCGGACAACCGGCAGGCCGGCTATCTGGGCGGCGAGTACATCGCCGCCCGCTTTCCCGGCAATACGCCCTTGCGGCTGGTGCTGGTCGAGTATCCACTGGTCTCGTCCACGGTCGAACGCCTGAACGCTTTCCTCGATGCCCTGCGCGATCATGGCAAGGCCTTCAGGATTCTCAAGACTTACCAGGCGGTCGAGCCGGTCGGCGGACGCAAGGCGGGCGAGGCGATCCTGCGCGATTTTCCACAGCGCGACAGCGTCGATGTGGTGTTTACGGTGAACGATGGTGGCGGGCTGGCCGTCGTCGATGCGCTGGCCAAGGCTGGGCGAAACGAGATCGCGGTGGCCAGTGTCGATGGCGATCCGGTCGCCGTCGGCAACATCCGGGCCGGGCGGTTGACCGTCATCGATGCCGCCCAGTTTTGCGGCCCGCTCGGCGCCGAAGCGATGCGTGTCGCCTATGCCGTACTGCGCAAGCAGCCGGTCGCCCGGCATGTGCTGGTCCCGGTTTTTCCGGTCACCCGTGAAACGGTGGACCGCTATCCCGGTTGGCAGGGGCCGCTGCCCCAGGCCTTTGAAAAGCCCTGGCCTGCCAATCAGCGGTCGTGGTCGGGCAAGATCGTCGAACCGAGATAACAGGCCGTATCGTGACAATTCACTCCAGCGTCAATTTGCCCGATGTCGCCGATGTAGACCGCCGCATGGCGTTCGCCTTCGGAGGGTTGATCTTCGTTTTGATGACCGTCATTCTGCTTGCCGGTGGCGGTTATCTGTATCAGGTCATGAGCCGCGAGCAGGACAAGTTGTCGTCGCTGACCACGCGGGTGCTGGCCAACGCGGTCAATCGCATCAGCTTTTCCGGCAAGTACCACGCCCGCCTGATGCTGGAAGAGGTCAAGGAATCGCACCCGGATCTCGTCTATCTGCGCTTGATCGACACCAGTGGCCGGGTGATTGCCGATAGCGATCCGGCGCACAACGACGCCCAGGTCGATGCCGAACTGCAGCCGCTGATCGACCAGGTGGTCTCGGGAAAAACGCCGGAAGTGGTGCGGCAACTGATGCGCGATGATGTGCCGATCCGCGAAGTGACGCTGATCTACCGCGGTGGCTACGACAATGCCGTGCTTGGCGTCATCCAGGTCGGCCTGTCGGAAGCCGAGAGTTCGCAGGCCCTGCGCACCGGCATGGTGTTCGTCATCGTGCTGACCTCGGGCCTGCTGCTGATCGGTATCTTCCTGACCTTGCGTCTGAGTTCGTACTTCGCCATGCCGGTCCGGCGCGTTGCCCAGGAGCTCGATCAGGAGCGCATGTTCTTGCGTACCGTCATTTCGACCATTCCCGATCTGGTCTGGCTGAAGGATGGGAACGGGGTCTACCTTTCCTGCAACCGCGAGTTCGAACGTTTCTTTGGCAAGTCGGAAGCGGAGATCGTCGGGCGGACCGATTACGATTTCGTCGATCAGGCATTGGCCGACAGCTTCCGGGCCAATGACCAGGCCGCCGTCGAGGCCGGCCGACCGTTGGTCAACGAGGAGTGGATCACCTACGCCTCGGACGGCCATCGGGCCTTTCTCGAAACGACCAAGACACCGATGTTCGCGCCCGACGGGACGCTCATCGGGGTGCTCGGCATCGGCCACGACATTACGGAAAGCCGGGCCAACCAACTGGAGATCGTGCGCAACCGCGATCACTTGGAAGAAGTCGTCGCCGAGCGTACTGTCGAACTGAAACAGGCCAAGGACGCGGCCGAAACGGCCAACATGGCAAAGAGCGCCTTCCTGGCCAACATGAGCCATGAAATCCGTACGCCGCTCAACGCCATCACTGGTATGGCGCACGTCATCCGGCGCGGCGGGGTCAGCGAGAAGCAGGCCGAGCAACTGGACAAGCTGGAGGGGGCGGGGCATCACCTGGTGGAAATCATCAACGCGATTCTCGACTTGTCCAAGATCGAGGCCGGAAAATTCGTCCTCGAAGAGGAACTCGTCAGCATCGAGGAAATCACCGAGAACGCGCTGAGCATTGTCGCCACCAACCTGCGCGCCAAGGGCCTGCAGCTAGCGGTCGACAACGCCGCCATGCCGCTCGGCTTGATGGGCGACCGGACACGTCTGCAGCAAGCGCTGCTCAACTATCTGTCGAACGCGGTCAAATTCACTGAGCGCGGCACGATCACCTTGCGTTCCTTCGTCGTCGAAGACACGCCGGACAACGTGTTGCTGCGCTTTGAAGTCAGCGATAGCGGGATCGGCATCGAAGCCGAAGCTCTCAGGCGATTGTTCTCGGCCTTCGTGCAGGTCGACAGTTCGACCACCCGGAAATACGGTGGTACCGGCCTCGGGCTGGCGATCACCCGGAAACTGGCCGAGCTGATGGGGGGCACCGCCGGCGCCAGCAGCGTGCCGGGGCAGGGCAGCACTTTCTGGTTCACGGCACGCTTACGCAAGGGGCTGGAGATCGACACGACCGCCGGCACGCCGCTGACCCAGGCCGAAGCCATCCTCTGCCGTGATCATGCCGGCGCCCGTGTCCTGTTGGCCGAAGACGAACCGATCAACCGGGAGATCGCCCTCGACATGCTGCAGGATATCGGCCTGATCGTCGATTCTGCGGTGGATGGCGCGGTCGCCTTGCGTCTGGCGGGAGAGAGCGATTACGCGCTGATCCTGATGGACATGCAGATGCCGAACATGGACGGTCTGGAAGCGACGCGGCGCATCCGGCAACTGCCCCGTCACGCGCATACGCCGATTCTCGCCATGACCGCCAATGCCTTCGCTGAAGACCGGCGCCGTTGCTTTGACGCCGGCATGGACGATTTCATCGCCAAGCCGGTACGCCCCGAGCAGCTTTACCTGATGCTGCTCAACTGGCTGGCCAAGCGCCAGCCAGTTGAGATGGAAAGCTAGGCGACAGTCACCTGAGTTGATCCGGCGGCGATCCGGATCGTCGTTTCGCTGGCCACCACCGGCCCGTTCGGCGCTTCGCCGCCGATCAGCCGATGCATCTTGCGCAGGCGGCAGACCAGTTCGCTCGGCGTCAGCGTGACCACGCCGTAACCCTGGGCGTCGCTGTCGATGTGCTTGAGCCAGGGGTTGCCGTCGAGTCCGGCGAGGGTCTGGGCGAGGCCGAGCAGGCTGGTGTTGAAGGCCGGGTCGGCGGCCAGGCCGTTCACCACGGCGTCGGTCGTCGCGTCGATCTGGGCTTCCGGCACGCCCTTTTGCGCCAGCGCGCTACGTACCGGGTGGCGCACCTGCTGCTGCAGGTCGGCTAGCGTCGGCGCCGGGCGACCGAGGGTGTAGTCGAGCAGGTTGACGTCGAAGCTGATGTCGCCGACACCGGGTACCGGCAGGTTGCTGATCGGGTAATAGACCAGCGTGGCGAGGTCGCTGGACAGCGCGGCGACGGCGCTCTTGAGGTAGGAGAAGAAGGAATCGCTGGAGACGCCGGCGACGACGATCTCGTTCATCACCGGGTTGCCGCCGCCGACGGCGCGGTAGTTGTCGCGCACTTCGCCGGCGTAGAAGGCGTGGATGTCGCCGGTCAGGGCGACGACGTTGGCGATGTTGTTGCTGGCGATGAAGTTCATCAGGTCGCGCCGTTCGGCGTCGTAGCCGTCCCAAATGTCGGCGTTGAGGACGAATTTCTGGAAGTAGGGGGCCAGCGCAGCCTTGTCGGCGGCCGGGATGTAGGCCGAATTGACGCCGTTGGCGACGATGTCCGGCATGATCACGCCGAAGGCGGTGGCGGCGCCTACCGTCGACACCGCCTGCAGGGCGATCAGCGCGGCGATGGCGCGCGTGCCGTCGAGGCCGAGCTTGAGCAGCATGACTTCCGAGCCCCACAGTTTCCAGGTGGTGCTGGCGTTGCCCAGCGTCGTCTTCCACCAGTCGCGCTGCGTCGCGCCGAGCATCGAAACCAGCGCCAGCGGGTCGCCGAGGGCGGTGCCGGCGGCGATCTTGGCCGCTTCGACCTGATCGTAAAGGAGCGCTTCGGGGACCATGTAGCGGCTGCCGATCGAGCCCGTCGCGCTGCCGGTGGCCGGGTTTGGCGCCGCTTCCGGGATCAGGTGGTCGCTGCGGTAGAGGCGTTCGTCGGTCATCAGCAGGTGGGCCAGGGTGCCGAAGCGGAAGTCGCGGTAGAGGCCGATCGTCGCGAAGCCGGCGACCGAGTCGTCGAAGCTGACGTCGGCCGGCATGTATTCGAACCAGGCCTGGTTGGCGACGCGGCGGCGGGCAGTGGCGTGGCTGTTGTCGCCGGCGCCGCTGGCCGGGTCGTAGCTGCCGTTGTCGTAGGTTACGGCGTCGCCCCAGCAGTCGTCGGAAAACTCGTGGTCGTCCCAGATGGCGATCATCGCGAAACGTTCATGGACCGCCTGCAGACGCGGGTCGGAGCGGTAGCGCTTGTACAGGTAGCGGTAGTCGTCGAGGCTGGTCGCGTAGCTCGAACCGTCGGCGTTGGCGGTGCCGTTGGGGAAGACCAGCGCGCTGTGGCGACTTTCGACGCTGCCGCTCTGGAAGGCGGCGCCGACCGTCTCGTAGATGTAGTCGCCGAGGTGGATGAAGAAGTCGAGATCGTCGTCGCGCGCCAGCAGGTCGTCGAAGCCGGCCCAGTGATTGACGCTCCAGTCCTGGCAGACGAGCAGGCCGAACTTGAGTTGGCCGATGGCGGCGTCTACGGCCGGTGCGGTGCGGAAACGGCCGACGCGGGAGCGGCTGCCGTCGACGCGGAACTGGTAGTAGTAGGTGGTCGCCGGGTTGAGGCCGCCCAGCTTGTGGCGGATCGTGTGGTCGTAGCGTTGCTGGGCGGCGACGCCGACGGTGGCGATGCCCTTGCCCTGCAGCGCCTGGTTGCCGCCGAGCAGGGCGGCGTTGGCGGGATCGCTCGAAATCAGCAACTGGGCGTCGATGTCGCCGCTGGTGGCGACTGCGATGTCGTCGGCGCTGTTCGGCAGGATGCGGGTCCACAGCACGATGCTGTCCGGGCGCGGATCGGCGGCGGCGACGCTTTGCGGAAACTTGTGGCGGTCGGCACTGCCGCCACCGCTGCTGCCGAGGCAGCCGGCCAGGCCGAAGCTGGCGATCGAGGCCGAGATGAAGCCGCTGGCGCGCAGGAAGTCGCGGCGGGTGACATTGACGCTCATGGGGTTCCCCTGACTGACGATGCGAAAAAGCGCAGTCTGCCGGGGCCAGGTTATCGCCCTGTGACAGTCCGGCGACGCGTCAGGAAATGCCGTAGCGGCGCAGCCGGGCGGCGATCGCCGTGTGCGAGGTGCCGAGCCGGCGAGCCAGCCGGCGGCTGGACGGGTATTCGCGGTAGAGGCGTTGCAGCAGCTTGCGCTCGAAGTCGGCGACCGCCTGTTCGAGACTGGCGACGGCGCCGCTATCGTCGCCGTCTTCCGGCACTGGGTCGGCTTCGTGCGCCAGTTCGAGGTCGGCAACGTCGATCTGGCGCCCTTCGCAGATGGTGACGGCGCGGAAGATCACGTTCTGCAACTGGCGGACGTTGCCGATCCACGGATTGGCCTGCAGTGCGGCGGCCGCCGCCGGGCTCAGACGGAGCGCCGGGCGCGCCGCCTGGGCGCAGGCGCGGGCGAGGAAATCGCGGGCCAGCGGCAGGATGTCGCCGGGCCGCTCGCGCAGCGGCGGCACGTGCAGGTTGAGGACGTTGAGGCGGAACAGCAGGTCCTGACGGAAACGGCCGTCGCTGACCATGCCTTCCAGCGCGCGGTGGGTGGCGCTGATGATGCGCACGTCGATGCGGATTTCGCGCTCGCCGCCGACACGGCGGAAGCTGCCGTCGTTGAGGAAGCGCAGCAGCTTGGCCTGCAGGTAGGGCGACATTTCGCCGATCTCGTCGAGGAAGACGGTGCCGCCGTCGGCCAGTTCGAGCAGGCCGGGCTTGCCGCCGCGCAGCGCGCCGGTGAAGGCGCCGGCGGCGTAGCCGAAGAGTTCGGCCTCGGCCAGGTTTTCCGGCAGGGCGGCGCAGTTGAGGGCAAAGAAGGGCTGCTGGCGGCGGCCGCTGCCGGCGTGGCAGGCGTGCGCCAGCAGTTCCTTGCCGGTGCCGGTCTCGCCGGTGATCAGCAGCGGCGCATCGACCATCGCCATGCGCGCGGCGCGCTGCTTGAGTTGGGCGATCGCCGGCGAATCGCCGAGGATCGCCTCGAAGCCGCCGGCGTCGTAGTTCTGCAGCGCGCTCATGCGTTCGCCGAGGCGGCTCGGCGTGTGCAGCATCAGCACGGCGCCTGCCACCTGGCCGCCGCTTTCCTGCAAGGGTTTGCTTTCGAGCAGGTAGGGTTCGCCCCGGATCAATACCTCGCGCACCGGCAGGCGGTAGCCGCTGGCGAGCAGTTCGCCGGGCAGCGCGGGATCGTCGATGACGGCCGCCAGCGTACTGCCGACCAGGTTCGCCGGGGCGGCGGCGAGGGCGGCCTGGTTGGCGACGACGACGCGGCCGTCCTGGTCGACGGCGAGGATGGGGTCGGGCTGGGCATCGAGTAGGGCGTCCAGGTAAAGCCGGCGTTGCGCGCCGGGCAGCATGGCGACCGGCTCGACCCGGTCGACGCCGGCGACGCCGAGCAACTGGGCGCGCAGTTCGGCGAGTTCGGCTGGGGCGACGGCCGGAGCCTCGATGTAGATGTGTGGCGGATCGACCTCGACCGCCGTCACGTTGAGGGCGCGGCCGGCCAGTTGGGCGAGGACTTCCTGGGCGATGCCGACGCGGTCGGCGAAGTGGACGGCGATACGCATGGCAGGTGTGTTGCGAAATCAATACGGTGTAGCGATATTAATACAGATTGTCAAAGTGTAGAAAAATTCATGATTAACAATGGCGTGCAAGATTTGCTCGGGCTGATGGTGTTGCGAATTCATTACGATAGCCGGCAGGGGAACTTTGGTGGGGTTTTGCAAGTCATTGAATGCAAAGGGGTTGTTTTCCTGGCACGGGAATCGCTGAATGGATCGCATCAGGAATACGAAACCTTCGGCAAGGAGAGTCGGCATGCATGTTCTCGTTCTCGGCAGCGGCGTCATCGGCACCAGCGTCGCCTACTACCTGGCGCGCGCCGGGCATCGGGTCACCGTCGTCGACCGGCAGCCCGGTCCGGCGCTGGAAACCAGCTACGCCAACGCGGGCGAGGTTTCGCCCGGTTATTCGGCGCCCTGGGCGGCGCCCGGCGTACCGTTCAAGGCGATCAAATGGCTGTTGATGAAGCACGGGCCGCTGGTCATCAAGCCCGGCTTCGACCCCGCGCTGTGGCGCTGGATGCTGGCCATGCTCGGCAACTGCAACGCGGCGGCCTACCGGACCAACAAGCGGCGCATGGTGCGCCTGGCCGAATACAGCCGCGACTGCCTGCGCGAACTGCGTGCCGAAACCGGCATCGAGTACGACCAGCGCAGCCAGGGCACCTTGCAGTTGTTCCGCACTCAGAAGCAGCTCGACGGCATCGCCGGCGACATCGAGATCCTGCGCGAATTCGGCGTGCCCTTCGAACTGCTCGACCGCGCCGGCTACCTGCGCCACGAGCCGGCGCTGGCGGCGGTCAGCGACAAGTTCGTCGGCGGCCTGCGCTTGCCCGGCGACGAGACCGGCGACTGTTTCAAGTTCACGCAGAACCTGGCCGGGCTGGCCGCCGGACTGGGCGTCGACTTCCGCTTCGGCGTCGATATCGGCGGGCTGGAGCATGACGGGCGGCGGATTTCCGGCGTCCGCACGACGCGCGGGACGCTGACGGCGGACCATTACGTGCTGGCCCTGGGCAGTTATTCGACCGCCCTGCTGCGGCCGCTCGGCATCGACATCCCGGTCTATCCGGTCAAGGGCTTCTCGCTCACCGTGCCGATCGTCGATCCGGCGGCAGCGCCGGAGTCGACGGTCATGGACGAAACCCACAAGGTGGCGGTGACCCGGCTCGGCGACCGCATCCGTGTCGGCGGCACGGCGCAGCTTTCCGGCTTCGATCTCAGCCTGGCCGAAGGGCGGCGGCGGACGCTGGAATTCGTCGTCGGCGACCTCTTCCCTGGCGGCGGCGACCTCGCCCGGGCCGAGTTCTGGACCGGCCTGCGGCCGATGACGCCGGACGGCACGCCGATCGTCGGCCGCACCCGTTACGACAACCTGCTGCTGAGCACCGGCCACGGCACGCTGGGATGGACGATGGCGGCCGGCACCGGGCGCGTCGTCGCCGATCTGGTCTGTGGCCGGCAGCCGGAAATCGCCGTCGACGACCTCGGCGTCGCGCGTTACGCCGGTGCTCAGCTACGTCGTCCGGCACCGCGCCCGGTTTCTGCGGCGCCGGCCTGAAACGTTACAAATCGGCCGCCAATTCGCTGCAACTTCTGCGTCGGCAACCGGTCAGTCCTCTGGTAGTGCAACCCACCATTACGAGGAGACGAAGATGCCGAACAGAGCTGTCATCAAGATTGTCCAGAATCGCGAATTCCTGGTCTGCCAGCCGGCCGACGACGTGCGGACCGTCGCCGCGCACATGAAACGGCACGGCCAGGCGGCGGTCCTGGTGGTGTCGCCGGAGGGCCTGCTGCTCGGCATCTGCACCGAGCGCGACCTGGCCTACAAGGTGCTGGCCGAGGGGCTGGACGGGACGACCCCGGTGTCGGCGGTGATGACGCCGGAGCCGCGCACCGTGCCGCCGGAGATGATCTTCGGCCATGTCCTGCACTTGATGTACGAAGGCGGTTTCCGCCACATGCCGGTGGTCGATCCGGGCGGCCGGCCGCTCGGCCTGGTTTCGGCGCGTGACGCGCTGGGCTTGGAAATGATCAGTTTCGCCGGCGAGATGGCGCAGCGCGAGGCGCTGGCGGAAGTTCTCTAGGCTGCTGCAGGCGCCGCCGCCTGCAGCAGTTCGCCGATGAATGCCGAGGCGGGCAGGGACAGCACCTTGCCCTTCAGATGCACGATCGACCACGGCTGCTGGATCGGAAAGCCGGCGACGTCGAGCAGGCAGAGACCGTTGTCGGCCGGATCGGCGGCCAGCGCGTGGCGCGACAGGATGGACAGGCCGACGCCGCTGGCGACGAGGTCGCGGATCGCCTCGTTGCTGGCGACCGTCAGCCTGACCTTGAGCGTCTGGCCGCTCGCCTGCAGATGACGGTCCACCGCCGCCCGCGAACCGGAGCCGGCTTCCCGTAGCAGGAAGGGCTCGTCGGCCAGGGCGGCGGCGTCGATCCGCCGGCCGGCCAGGCGATGGCCGAGCGGGGCGACGACGTGCAGCGGATTGTCGAGGAAGGGGCGGACGACGACGTCGATGTCCTGCGGCGGGTAGGACATGATGTAGAGGTCGTCCTCGTTCTTGCGCATCCGGTCGACGACGCCGGCGCGGTTGGTGATCTCGAGCCGGACGTCGATTTCCGGGTAGCGGCGGCAGAAGGCGCCGAGCATGCGCGGCAGGAAGTACTGCGCGGTATTCACCAGGGCAACGCGCAGGCGGCCGCTGTGCAGGCCTTTCAGCGCACCGATCGCAGCGTCGAGGCGGTTCCATTCGTGGTCGAGGACGCGCACCGTCGCCAGCAATTCCTCGCCGGCGGCGGTCAGGCGGATGTCGCGGCCGATCTGCTCGAACAGCGGCAGGCCCAGCGTATCGGCCAGTTGGCGAATCTGGATCGAGACTGCCGGCTGGGTCAGGTGCAGGGTCTCGGCGGCGCGCGAGAAACTGCCCAGACGGGCTACCGTGGCAAAGGTTTCGAGCTGGCGCGGGGTGATGTGGCGCTTCAATGTATAAGTTTCAACAAATGATCGGCGCGTCAAGTTTAATTGGATTTAATCGATGGCAGAAGGGATAGTCACGCCGTCGCGGCCTTGCCGCCTGCCGGATTGCCTTCATGCCCTTCGAACCCGTCATCCTTTTCTTCCTGCTCGGCGCGCTGGCCGGGCTGATCCGTTCCGACCTGCGCATCCCCGCCGTCCTCTATGAGTCGCTGAGCATCTTCCTGCTGCTCGCGATCGGCCTCAAGGGCGGCGTCGAACTGGCACGCTACCCGGTCGGCGAGTTGCTGTTTGCCGCCGGTGTCGTCGTCGCTGCCGGCGCGTTGATTCCGCTGATCGCCTTTCCGGTGCTGGCCCGCCTGGGCAAACTGCCGCGCGCCGACGCGGCGTCGATCGCCGCCCACTACGGTTCGGTCAGCGTCGTCACCTTTGCCGTCGCCTCGACCTTCCTGCTCGGCCGCGGCGAGAGCGCCGAGGGCTACATGACCGTGTTCCTCGTCCTGCTCGAATTCCCGGCGCTGATGATCGGCATCTGGCTGGCGCGGCGTGGCGAGGGTTCGGCTGACTGGGGCAAGGTGCTGCACGAGGTCTTCGCCGGCAAGAGCATCGTCCTCCTGCTCGGCGGCCTGGCGATCGGCTGGGTCGCCGGCAGCGAGGGACTGAAGCCGCTCGACAAGCTGTTCTTCGACCTGTTCAAGGGGATGCTGGCGATCTTCCTGCTCGAGATGGGCCTGGTCGCCGCCAGCCGCATCGGCGACCTGCGCCGGGCCGGCGTTTTCCTCGCCGGCTTCGCCGTCGCCATGCCGCTGGTCGGGGCCGGGCTCGGCATCGTCATCGGCCTCTTGCTCGGCCTGTCGGTCGGCGGTACGACGCTGCTCGCGACGCTCTACGCCAGCGCTTCCTACATCGCGGCGCCGGCGGCGATGCGCATCGCCGTGCCGGAAGCCAATCCCGGCCTGTCGATCGGCGCCGCGCTCGGCATTACCTTCCCGTTCAATCTGCTGCTCGGCATTCCGGCCTATCATTGGGCGGCCGTCACCCTGCATGGAGTCTTCGCATGAATCGCCCGCTGCAAACCCGCAAGCTGCTGACCATCGTCTGCGAGGCGGCGCTGGAAAAACGCCTGGAAAAGGAATTGCCGGGTTTCGGCGCGCACGGCTACACGATTTCCGATGCCCGCGGCAACGGCGCTCACGGTCGCCGCGATGCCGCCTGGCCGGCGAGCGCCAACATCCGGGTCGAGGTGCTGTGCGATGAGGCGGTCGCCGAAGCCGTCGTCCGTCATCTGGAAGCGCAGTATTTCAGCAGCTACCAGTTGGTCGTCTTCCTGTCCGACGTCCAGGTGCTGCGGGCGGAGAAGTTCTAGGGCGTGTTCATAGTAAGCAGCGGGCGGCTGGTTACTGCAAATACGCCCTAGCCGAGCAGCTTGCGCTGGTCGAGGAAGGTCTCGAGGAGTTCCAGGCGGGCCAGCGGGTCGTCGAGTTCGAGCAGCTTCTGCTTGGCCAGGTTCTGGATAGGCAGCACCTCGGTCAGCCGGTAGCCGACCCAGCCGGCGTCGTCGTAGCGGTGCGGTTCCGGCATGCGCGCCGGGCCGAGGTCGCCGACGACGCGCTGGAGCAGTGGCAGCAGGCGTTCGCGGTTCTGCGGCAGCGGGACTTCCGGTTCGGCGAGCAGTTCGACGGTGGCGCGCAACAGCCGGTCGGCGCCGACCTCGTGGTCGAGGATGCGGAAGCGGCGCCCGCCGATGGCGTCGAGCATCAGGATGCCGAGCTGCTCCATTTCCCAGTTGGCGATGCTGGCCAGCGTGCCGACGGTGTGCGGTACCGCGGCTTCGCCGACTTCGGCGCCGGCGTCGATCAGGCAGATGCCGAAGGGCGTGTTGTCCTTGAGGCAGGCGGCCGCCATGTCCAGGTAGCGTTGCTCGAAGACCTTCAAGGGCTGCACGCCGCCGGGAAAGAGCACGGTGTTGAGCGGAAACAGCGGAATTTCCAGCGTCTCGACGCCGCCGCCGCCGGGGGCGCGGATGAAGTCGAACCAGCCCATCAGCGGTCCTCGCCCCAGCGCTGCATCAGCGTGTGTGGAACGGAGATCTGATCGAGCACACGGGCGACGACGAAATCGACGATGTCCTGCACGCTCTGCGGATGGTGATAGAAGCCCGGGCTGGGCGGCAGGATGACGGCACCGGCGCGCGAGAGGCGCAGCATGTTTTCCAGGTGGATCGCCGAGAACGGCGTTTCACGGGGAACCAGCACCAGCTTGCGGCCTTCCTTGAGCACCACGTCGGCGGCACGCTCGATCAGTTTGTCGGAAAGCCCCTGGGCGATCGCCGCCAGGGTGCCCATCGAACAGGGGCAGACGACCATCGCGTCGGGCGGGTTGGAGCCGGAGGCGACCGGGGCGAACCATTCCTCGCGGCCGAAAACCTGCAGCTTCTCGCCATCGACCGCCGGCAAGCGGGCGAGCAGCGCGGCCTTGGCGTCGGCCGGGCGCGACGGCAGGTCGAAGTCCAGTTCCTGACGGGCGACGATCTGCGCCGCCTGCGAATACAGCAACTGGACGCGACAGCCGGCGCCGAGCAGGCATTCGAGCAGGCGCAGGCCGTAGGGCAGGCCGGAGGCGCCGGTCAGGGCGAGGCAGACAGTGGCACTCATGGAGTGGATTCCGGGGCGGGAGAGTCAGCCAGCAGTTTAGCCGCGATCAGGCCGTTGATGGTGCCGAAGAACAATGCGGCGGCGGCGAAAACCGGCAGCAGCAGGAAGACGCCGTCGTGCGGGATCAGCCAGGCGCGGGCGAGCAGCAACTGGCCGCCGATGTGCGCCAGCGCGGCGAGGATGGACAGGCTGACCGGTCCGAACCAGCGCGCTGGCAGATGGCGGGCGAGGCCAAGCGTGAGCAGGCTGAGCGTCGTGCCGGCGGCCGACAGGAAGAAGCCGGGGGCGAGGAAGTAGCCGAGCAGCAGGCTGCCGGCGAGGACGCGCAGGACGCTGACCCAGACCGCGGTACCCCAGCCGTAGCGGAGCAGGACGATCAGCGTGACGATGTTGGCGAGCCCCGGCTTGATTCCCGGCAACGGTGTCGGGATCGCCGCGTCAACGAGCGACAGGCCGACCGCTGCGGTGGCCAGCCAGGCGACCCGGCGGTCCTCCGGGGTGACCGCGAGTTCAATAACTGAGCGAGTCATAGACCTTGGTCCGGCCGGTGATCTGCAGGCTGACGCGGTTGGGGGCGCAGATGGCGATTTCGCCGGGACGCATCAGCCAGCCCTGCTTGACGCAATACTGGCGCGGTCCGGGATCGGCGACGACCCGGGCGCGGCCCGGCTCGACGGCGATCCGGGTGACGCCGAGCGGGCCGGGGACGAGGATTTCGCGCCGTGTCCGCAGATCGACTTCGGCGAATACTTTTCCTTCCTGGCGGACGATGGCGCGGTCGGCGAGGCCGCCTTGCCAGAATTGCGGAATGCTGAAACCGACCAGCGCCGCGACAAGCAGGAAAACCAGCCAGTCGCCGGGGCGGATCAGCGCCAGCCAGCGCATCAACCGGCCAGCGTGCGATGCCGGACCAGCACGCGGGCCTGGCCGGCGAAGCGGCGGGCCAGCGTTTCCGCCAGATAGACGGAGCGGTGCTGGCCACCGGTGCAGCCGATGGCTACCGTCAGGTAATTGCGGTTGTCGCGGATGTAGCTGGGCAACCAGTCGGAGACGAAACGGCCGATGTCTTCGCGCATGCGGACGACGTCGGGGTCGCATTCGAGGAATTCGGCGACCGGTCGGTCGCGCCCGGTGAGCGGGCGCAAGGCCGGGTCGTAATGCGGATTGGGCAGGCAACGGACGTCGAAGACGAGGTCGGCGTCGAGCGGCAGGCCGTGCTTGAAGCCGAAGGACTCGAACATCAGCGTCAGGCCCTGGCCGGGCTGGCTTTCTATGAACTGGCGCACCCATTCCCGCAGGGCGCTGGCCTTCAGGCCGCTGGTGTCGATGCGGTGGCCGAGACCGGCGATCGGCGCCAGCAGTTCGCTCTCCAGGCGGATCGATTCGGCCAGCGAGCGTTCGTCGTCGGCCAGCGGATGGCGGCGTCGCGATTCGGAATAGCGCTTGAGCAGCGTTTCCTCGTTGGCGTGCAGGAACAGGAAGGTGACCTGCACACCATCCTCGCTCAGTCGCTTGAGTTTGCCGGGCAGCAGTTCAATGCCGCCGCCGGAGCGGGCATCGATGGCAACCGCCACCTTGCTGACCTGTTCTTCCTGCAGCATGCCGACCAGCACGGTCAGAATGACAACAGGCAAGTTGTCGACGCAGTAATAGCCCGAGTCTTCAAGCAGGTTGAGGGCGACGGACTTGCCGGAGCCGGAAAGTCCGCTGATCAGTATGAGTTCCATGGTCGGCAGGATAAAGGAAGGCGCCGCCGCGCCGCAACCTTTAACGGTTGTCCTTAGGCGATTGGCATGTTGCCGTGCGGCCGCGGCCCTCGACCCTGAAAGGCAGGGCGTTTTTCCGGGAGTGTTTAAAGGATAATACCGGGAGAAGAAAACCCGTGGAGAGACACCATGACCCCGACCCTTCCCCTGCCCGAGTTGCCTTTCCTGGCTGAACTGACAGCGCTGCGCCGCGACATCCATGCCCACCCCGAACTGGCTTTCGATGAGCGCCGGACGGCCGATATCGTCGCCGCCGAACTGGCCCGCTACGGTCTCGAAGTGCATCGTGGCCTAGCCAAAACCGGCGTCGTCGGCGTCCTCAAGGCCGGCAATTCGCCGCGCATGATCGGCCTGCGTGCCGACATGGACGCGCTGCCGCTCGCCGAGCTGAACGAATTCCCGCATCACTCGAAGCACCCCGGCAAGATGCACGCCTGCGGCCACGACGGCCATACCGCGATGCTGCTGGGCGCTGCCCGTTACCTGGCGGAGAACCCGGATTTCGACGGCACCGTCGTTTTCATCTTCCAGCCGGCCGAGGAATCCGAGGGCGGCGCGGCGGTGATGATCGAGGACGGCCTGTTCGAGAAATTCCCGGTCGAAGCGGTGTTCGGCCTGCACAACTGGCCAGGCATCCCGGTCGGCGAGATGATGGCGATGCCGGGGCCGGTGATGGCCGGCACCTGCGGCTTCGAGATCCACGTGCGCGGCCACGGCTGCCACGCGGCGATGCCGCACCAAGGGATCGACGCCATCGTCACCGGCGCGCAACTGGTGCAGGCGCTGCAGACCGTGGTCAGCCGCACCTTGCATCCCTGTGATGCGGCGGTGGTCAGTGTTACCCAGTTCCACGCTGGCGAGGCCTGGAACATCATTCCGGAAGAAGTGGTGATGCGCGGCACCATCCGCAGCTTCAAGCCGGAAGTCCAGGAGAGCATCGAGCGCGCCATCGAGCGCCTGTGCAGCGGCATCGCCGCCGCCAACGGGGCGCAGATTTCGGTGCGTTTCGAGCACCGCTATCCGCCGACGGTCAACAGCCCGGCCGAGGCCAGATTCTGCCAGCAGGTCGCCGCCGAGTTGTTCGGCGCCGAGCGGGTGCTGACCGACATCCTGCCGTCGATGGGCGCCGAGGATTTCGCCTACATGCTGCGCGAGAAGCCCGGCTGCTACGTCTGGCTGGGCAACGGTCCTGGCACCGGTGGCTGTACCCTGCACAACCCGCACTACGATTTCAACGACCAGTTGCTGACGCTGGGCGTCGCTTACTGGTCGCACCTGGTCAGGCGCGCCCTGCCAAGGGCGGCCTGAGAACTACAGCCGGAACTGGGCGATTGCCCGGTTGAGTTCGCCGGAAACGGCATTCAGGCGGTCGGCGCTGGCCACCACCTGACGCAGCGCCTGATCGTTGCTGGCGATCAGGTTGCGCACCTGTTCGACATGCGACTCGATCTGCTGTTCGCTGGCGTTTTCGGCGCTGATCGCCTGGGCGATGCGCCCGACCACCACCGTCACTTCCTGCGCGCTGGCCTTCATGCGGTCGAAGGCTTCGCGCGATTGTTTGGATAATTCGACACTTTCCCCGACCTGCAGCAGGCCGGCTTCCATGCCCTCGACGGCACGTTGGGTACCGGACTGGATGCTGGCGACCATGGTCGAGATTTCGGATGTCGATTGTGTCGTCCTTTCGGCCAACTTGCGCACTTCGTCGGCAACCACGGCGAAGCCGCGGCCCTGTTCGCCGGCACGGGCGGCCTCGATGGCGGCGTTGAGGGCGAGCAGGTTGGTCTGACCAGCGATGTCGGAAATGACGCCGAGAATTGAGCTGATTTTTGCCGACTGGGCACCCAGTTCCCGGATGTGGGTCGCCGTCGTTTGCACCGAACCCGCCATTTCGGCAGTCTCCGCCGCCGCCTTGCTGGCCAGCGCGGCGCCGCTGTCGGAGGTGGCGCCGGAATCGCCGACGATGCGTTCAGCCTCGCTGACCGCCCGCATGATGTCGTTGAGGCCGCTGGTCGCGACATGGACATTGCTGACCATTTCCTGGGCGTAGTTCAACTGTTGCTGGCTGCCGGCGGCGACCTGGCGCGTTGCGTCGTCGACCAGACGGGCGCCTTGCTCGACTTCCCGGGCGTGGCTGGCCAGCGAGCCGACCAGTTGCCGTAGCTGATCCTGCATGCGGGCCAGCGCACCGAGCAGGCTGGCGCCGTTGCTGCCGTCGAGGGCGATCGTCCGGCTCAGGTCGCCGGTAGCAACGGCGCTGGCAACCTCACGGGCGTAGGCCGGTTCGCCGCCCAGTTCGCGGCGGACGTAGGCGAGCGTGGTCCACACGCTGCCGATACCGATCAGGATGGCAATCGCCGTCAGCACCAGGGTCAGCATTTCCTGATTGTGCGCGGCATCTTCCACACGCTGGCGTTCTTCCAGCGTTTTCTGTTTCAGGATGTCGAGATCGTCGAGCAGCACCTGCTTCAACTTCCGCCAGGCCGGCGTTTCCTTGGCATTGATCAGCGCCTTGGCCTCATCGAAACGGCCTTCCTTGAGTGCTGCCAGCACTTCCTTCTGGGCGCTGGCCTGGGCTTCGGCCAGCTTTTCCAGTCCGCCGATCGTTTCGGTGAAACCTTCCACCTTCGCGGCATTGACAACGGCCGACTGGCGCGCCTTGGCGAAATCCTCGCGCGCCTTGTCGAGGTTCTGGTAGGCCTTGGGGTTTTCCGGATCGAGGGTGATGTTGCGTAGTGCCTGCCCCATCTGCAAGCCCTGGGCGTACATCTCGCGGTAATCCTGGCGCAACGCACTGGGACCATCGAGGAAGCGGCCAAAACTGGCCGAGGTTCCCAGCATGCCCTGATACGCCACGGCAACGGCGCTGACGAAAGCGGCCATGATCAGCGCCATGCCCAACAACAATCGATTGCGAAAGCTCATCACTGTCCTCTTATATTTGATCACTATTACCATTGTAAGAGGCTGCGCCGGGTTTGGGTCAGCGAAGGATGAGCATATCTTCCCGATGAACGAGTACACCGGCGCCGCTCAGGTCGGCGAGCAGGCGGGCGGTCAGTTCGTCTTCCGCCAGCGCCAGATAGCGCTGGTTGATATCGACCGCGAACGGCAGGCTGGCCAGGAAATCGGCAAAACCCGTTGCCGGCAGTTGCTGCCTCTCCATCAGTGCGAAGGCGACGATCACCTTGAGGGCGTGCCAGGCGAGCCGCTCAATGTCGGCGCAATAGCCATCAAGCCGGCGGAAGGCGGTGGCGAGCGCCCGATCGACGTCGGCAAAGGGGGCGCCGTGGCCGGGGATGACGATGTCGATCGGCAGGCGGCCGAGCATTTCCAGTGTCGCCCGGGTGGCCGTCAGGCCGTCGGCGGTGCCGAGCAGTTCCGGGAAGACGACGCCGAAGCCGTTTTCCCACAGCGCATCGCCGGAAATCAGCAGGCGTCGTTCCTGGTTGTAGAAGGCGAGCGCTTCCATGTCGTGCCCCGGTACCGCCAGCGCCTGCCAGTTCAGTCCGGCGAACTCGATGGCGCTGCCCGCCTCGATCAGCGCGTCGTGGCGGAAGGGGGCTGCCTGCTGGCCGAGCGGCGAGAGCAGCAGGGCATCCTCGTCCCATTCGGCGATGCTTGCCTGGAGGCCGGCGGGTACCGCGATCGAACAGCCGAAAGCGGCCTGCACCGCAGCATTGCCGCCAATATGGTCGGAGTGCGAATGGGTGTTCAACAGGCGCTCAAGCTGGCAACCGGCGAGCGCATGGCGGAGCAGGTCGACCGTCTGTTCGGCGTGCGTGACGTAACCGCTGTCGATCAGCGTCGCCCGCTCGCCGTCGAAAGCGAGGATGTTGTTGGCCGACAGCCAGCCGCGCTCGATGACCAGGAGGCTGTCTGGCAGCTTCGCCGTCATGCCGGGCGCGGAGTCTCGTCTGCGGTCGGCGCTGGCGTCTGGGGTGGGACGGCGGTTTCCGGCACCTCTGCCGGCGGCCGCCCGCAGCCGAGGCAGTAGCCGCTGTCGGGGTCGGTGGTGCAGATGCCGACGCAGGGGTAGAGGTCTTCGCTGGGCTCGCTCATGCTCATTCAGTGGGGCGGGGAGATGCCGCTTGCCGGTCGCGCAGCGCGGCGAGCACGGCCAGGCGTGCCGGCGCATCGAGGCGCGACCAGTTGGCAATTTCGTCGAGGCTGCGCCGGCACCCGACGCAGAAACCGCTGGCCGGGTCGATGCGACAGGCGTTGGTGCAGGGCGAGGCGGGCAGGGCAGGCATCAGAAGAGGACGTAACGTTTTTGACGGTCGATGGCGTTGGCGACGGCGGTCTGCGCTTCCTCACGCGTGATGCGGACCAGCGTCGCCAGATGCTGACGTCGGTCGCGGCTGGAAAGTTCCGGAAAACTGATGGTCTGCGCGTCGTCGCCGGGTTCGGACGGCTCATGGACGATTCCCATGCGGTCGATGCGGATGCTGACCGGTGTCAGCGCCAGTGCGCTTTCCGGGTGGCGCAGGAAGTCGGCCAGCACCTCGACCAGATGCTCGGGCATCAGGGCCTCGCTGTTTTCGCGCAGGCGCAGGTCGAGTTCGACCAGGTGACGGGTGTGGCGTTCATCCTCGTCGGGGTGATGTTGTTGCTGCAGGACGAGCAACTGGGCGTGTTCGATCGAGAGATCGGCGCGCAAGCCCTGGCGTTCTCGGCGCAACTGTTCGACGTGGGCGTTGAAGCTGCGCAGCAGGCTCTCCAGCGCCCGCGCCTGCAGCCGCTGGCGCGTTGTTTCCAGGTTGCAACTGGGTTCGATCAGCGTCTGGTCGGAGAAATAGACGATTTCTTGCGGCACGTCGCTGCGTATCACGTTGCCCTGCTGCGCCAGGCCGAACTGCCGCTTCTGCTGGCGACGCGCCGCCAGCATCGCGCAGAAGCAGTCGCTGGCCCAGCACTCCGGGCGTTGCAGGAAATCGCGCACCGCCTGGCTGCGGCCGAGCATTTCGTCGATGTCGGCCGGCGTGGCGAACAGCGCATGCACCAGCATGTCGTTGGCGAAGCTGCGCCGGTTGATCTCGATCGGCCCGGGCAAGGCACTGACCAGGCCGTGGCAATAACCCAGTGCATGTTCGACGGCGGCCAGCAGGTGCTTGTCGAGGCGTGGCGCGGCGCGGACCAGCGGATCGACCATGCCGATCACGCGATCAAGCGCCGCCGTCACCTCGGGGTCGGGCTGTGGTGCGGGTTTCAGCAGATCGGCAAGGGCGGAAAGGAAAGTCAATCGGACTTGGCGCAGAGCGCCCGGCCGGCCCTGGCGCCGTTCGGGCGGTTGATGGTGGCGGCGATCCATTCGCCGACTGCCGCCAGTTTAGCCAGATCGATGCCGGTTTGTATGCCCAATCCGTCGAGCAGATAGACCACGTCCTCGGTGGCCACGTTGCCGGAGGCCCCTTTCGCGTAGGGACAGCCGCCCAGTCCGGCGACCGAGGCGTCGAAGACCGCCATGCCGGCCTGCAGTGAAGCGTAGATGTTGGCGATCGCCATGCCGTAGGTGTCGTGATAATGGCCGGCTAGCCTGTCGATCGGCACGACGCGGGCGCAGGCTTCGATCATGCGGGCGATCGAAGCCGGATTGCCGACGCCAATGGTGTCGCCCAGCGACACCTCGTAACAGCCCATGTCGAAAAGGATTTTCGCCACTTCGGCGGTTTTCTCCGGCGCCACCGCCCCTTCATAGGGGCAACCGACGACGCAGGAAACATAGCCACGCACCGGGATTTCCAGCGCCGAAGCGGCGGCGACCACTGGCTCGAAGCGTTTCAGGCTTTCGGCAATCGAGCAATTGATGTTCTTGCGCGAAAAAGCCTCGGAAGCGGCAGCGAAGATCGCCACCTCGTCGGCCTGGGCCGTGACGGCACCGTCAAAACCTTGCAGATTGGGCGTCAGCGCGGTGTAGGTGACGCCCGCCCGACGCCTGATGCCGGCCAGCACGGCGGCGTTGTCGCCCATCTGCGGCACCCACTTCGGCGAGACGAAGGAGGTCGCCTCGATCACCGACAAACCGGCCTCGGCCAGGCGTTCGATCAGTTCGATCTTGATCTCGGTCGGGACGACCTGTTTTTCATTCTGCAGGCCGTCGCGCGGGCCGACTTCGACGATTTTGACGTGGGTGGGGAGGTGTGTGGAATTTGTTTGGTGTGGTGACATATTGCTGGTATCAAGAGGCGAGGTGATATTTAGGAAAGCTATTTTGGTGTTGCTTTCGTTCGCAATGTTTCATAAGAAACTATATGGTCAATAATTAAGCTGATTTCTTTGGCGGAATTGCTCTTGGCTATTAGGAAATTGTCGCCAGAATGGATCAGATAGGTATCGTCGCTGCCTTTCGCTGACCAATAGTTTGGCGAAGGGTACCGGATGTTTTTTATCTCAGAAATAGGTACAAAACGAGCTGATCTTCTTACTTCAGCCATTGCTTCATTGGCTAGGTGGAGTTTTGTTATTGCCTCGTTGGCCATTCCTCCTGAAACAACACGCTCTAGAACAGATGTGGCAGCGAGGCCGGTCAATACCCAACCAGGCGATCCCAAAAATCCTATTGGAGACGACCAACCCTTCATTTTTTCGTTCGCTGAAGTTATGAGTTGTTCTGTTTCTGCAATTTTTTTTGCGTCGGCTAGGAGCAATTCGGTGATTTCGATTGTTTCTCCTGATGTCAAACAAATGCGAACGGCGTTTATCGGGTGTATTTGATTATCGTCAATTTGCACCGTCTCAACTGAGATCTGCAATTTTCCTGCGTTGACGGATATTGCCTCGAGATCATTACCCCGCAGTAAGGAGATGACTGCTGAAGAGTTTGGATTATTGTCAATGCATGCCAGTAAAGAATTTAGGCTGTCAAGAGGATGGTTGTTGTAGCTTAATAAAATGTCCCCGGTTTTAAGACCAGCGCGCGCCCCTTGGCCGTCAATTGCTAACGAGGTTATTTCTATTCTCTGCATAGGTTGGTAGTCAAAAAATTCACTAGGGAAAATTTCTCGATGCGATCTGTTATTAAAAAGCAAATCGGAAATTGGTTACCTCCCCGATGAAGATATAGGTCAAAAACTATCCTCCGATTCCGCTCTAGGCAGGTGCGCGAGTTCGTGCTCCAGTTCTTCCACCGTCGGCAACTGGGATTGCACTGCCAGCGGGATATCCTTGGTGATGTAGGAACTGACGCCCATCGGTTTGGAGATGTCGCGCAGGGCGTATTCCACGTCCAGGCGGTCTTTGTCCTTGCACAGGATCAGTCCGATGGTCGGTTGGTCGTCGGTTCCGCGCAGCAGGTCATCGACCGCTGAAAGATAGAAGTTGAGCTTGCCGATGTATTCCGGTTTGAACGCACCCGCTTTGAGTTCAATCACCACATAGCACTTCAGTTTTGCGTGGTAAAAGAGCAGATCAAGGCGATAGTCCCGTCCGTTGATCGTGAGCGGATATTGCCGGCCGAGGAAGGCAAAGCCCTTGCCGAGTTCAAGCAAAAAGCGCGTGATCTGCGCCACCAACTGGCTTTCTATATCGCGCTCGACGGCTTGTGGTGTCAGTGTGAGGAAATCGAAAACATAGGGATCTTTCAGGCTTTGCTGGGCCAGTTCCGATTGCGGTACGGGCAAGGTCTGGGCAAAGTTGCTGATGGCTTGCGCAGCGCGCTCATGGAAACGCTGCTCAATTTGCCATTCGAGGACGCTGCGGCTCCAGCCATGTTCCACGCAGGCCCGGGCGTAGATCAAGGCGGTTTCCAGGGTTTTGACCTTGGCTAACAAGGTCCGTATGTGGCCCCAGGGAATCTGTCCCACAGCCTGTGGGACAGATTCGAACGCAGGCCGGAAGAAGCTGTGAAACTGCCGCATGGCAAACAGGCTGGTGCGCGAGAAGCCCTTGATGCCGGGGTAGGCGTCCTGCAAATCCCTGGCCATTCGCTCGACGACCGCCGCGCCCCACCCTCGTTCGTCCTGCCATTGCTGCAGTTGGCGGCCAATTTCCCAGTAAAGCTCCAGCAACTCGGCATTCACCGCCAGGACAGCCCGCATCTGGGCGGACTGGATGCGTTGTTTGATCGCTTCCAGCGCTTGCCGATAGTCTTGTTGATGAAGGATGCCGGTCATGAATTAGCAGAATCGAGGTGGCCCCTGAATGATCTTGCGTCGCCGCACGCCGTTGCCAAAGTAGCGCGACTGGCAGCGGCATGCAATCGGTCTACTCTCCTTCAAACTCCACAAGCGCCGCCCCATCGCTCACCTGTTCGCCGGCGGCGTAGCAGAAGGCCTTGAGGGTGCCGGCGGCGGGGGCGGTGATGGTGTGCTCCATTTTCATCGCTTCGAGGATCAAGAGCGGCGTGCCTTTTTCCACCTTCTGGCCGGGCTGGGCGAGCAGGGCGACGACCTTGCCGGGCATCGGTGCGGTCAGGCCAGCGCCGTGGCTGTCGCCGGCATCGACACGGTGCAGCGGGTCGTCGCGCAGGAGTGAGTACGTGCTCCCCTGCAAAAACACCGTGCGCTTGTCGTCGACGGCGACCACCGAGGCGATCAGGCGGCGGTCGTCGAGTTCGACGGCAAAGCGGTCGCCTTCCAGCTTCCTGCCGCTGGCCACGGTCGTTTCACCGCCGAGCGTGATTTCCCAGCGCTCGCCGAGGTAACGCACGCCAGCCTCGACCAGCGTCTCGCCATCCATGAAGCTGATCGTGCGCGCTGCCGACAGGTTCATCCGCCAGCCGTCGCGCGCATGCCAGGGCGAGTACGGGTCGCCGCTGTGTTGCGCGGCCAGTTTGGCAGCGTGCTGCTCCCAGAGCAGTTCGCCGACCGTGGCGACGAGCAGCGCGTCGCGCGGCACCGGCTGCGCGGCCGGGAAGAGGAAATCCTTTTGCCGCTCGATCAGGCCGGTGTCGAGGTCGGCCTTGGCGAAGGCCGGGCAGGCGACCAGGCGGGAGAGGAAGTCGATGTTGGTGGTCAGGCCGGCGACGCGGTAGTCGGCCAAGGCCTTCCTCATGCGCGCTAGCGCGCCGTCACGGGTTTCGTCCCAGACGATCAGCTTGGCGATCATCGGGTCGTAGAAGGGCGTGATCTCGTCGCCTTCCTCGACGCCGGTATCGACCCGCACGTTGATCGACTCGGCCGGCGGCACCAGGCGCACCAGCTTGCCGGTGGCGGGCAGGAAGCCCTTGCTGGCGTCCTCGGCGTAGATGCGTGCTTCCAGCGCGTGGCCGCGGATTTCCAGTTGTTCCTGCCTGAGCGGCAGCGGCTGGCCGGCGGCGACGCGCAACTGCCATTCGACCAGGTCCTGGCCGGTGATCATTTCGGTGACCGGGTGCTCGACCTGCAGGCGGGTGTTCATCTCCATGAAGAAGAAGCTGCCGTCCTGATTGGCGATGAATTCGACCGTGCCGGCGCCGACGTAGCCAACGGCCTTGGCGGCGGCCACCGCCGCTTCGCCCATCTCGCGGCGGCGGGCTTCGCTCATGCCCGGCGCCGGGGCTTCTTCCAGCACCTTCTGGTGGCGGCGCTGCACCGAGCAGTCGCGCTCGAAGAGATAGACGCAGTGGCCCAGCGTGTCGGCGAAGACCTGTATTTCGACGTGGCGCGGCTTGGTGATGTATTTCTCGATCAGCACATGGTCGTCGCCGAAGCTCGACAGCGCCTCGCGCTTGCAGGAGGCCAGTGCGTCCGGGAAGTCCTCGGACTTCTCGACCAGGCGCATGCCCTTGCCGCCGCCACCGGCTGCCGCCTTGATCAGCACCGGGTAGCCGATCTTCTCGGCCTCGGCGTGCAGCAGCGTCGGGCGCTGGTCGTCGCCGTGGTAGCCCGGCGTCAGCGGCACGTTCGCCGTGCCCATCAGTTTCTTGGCTTCCGACTTCGAGCCCATGGCGCGGATGGCCGCGGCCGGCGGGCCGATGAAGACCAGGCCGGCCTGGGCCAGGGCTTCGGCGAATTCCTCGTTTTCAGAGAGAAAACCGTAGCCCGGATGCACCGCCTGGGCGCCGGTGCGCTGGCAGGCCTCGATGATCTTGTCGGCGACCAGATAGGACTCGCGCGCCGCCGCCGGCCCGAGCAGCACGGCCTCGTCGGCCAGACGGACGTGGCGGGCATTGGCGTCGGCCTCGGAATAGACGGCGACGGTGCGGATGCCCATGCGGCGGGCGGTTTTAATTACCCGGCAAGCGATCTCGCCGCGATTGGCAATCAGAATCTTGGTGAACATCGTTTTACGCCTCCATCCAGTTGGGCGAACGTTTTTCGAGGAAAGCGGCGATACCTTCGCGTGCCTCCGGCGTCGCCCGCAAATGGGCGATGCGGTGGGCAGTTTCCTCGACCAGGGTGTGGTTGACCGGCTGGTGATCGACGGCGCGGATCAGGTCCTTGGCGGCGGCCTGCGCGTTGGGGCCGCCGGCGAGCAGCGCGCTGACGACCTCGGCGACTTTGCTGTCGAGCGCTTCCGGCTCGGCGACTTCATGCACCAGCCCGATTTCGCGGGCGCGGGCGGCATCGATGCGCTCGGCGGTCTGGAAGTAGCGCGTCGCCTGGCGGGCGCCGATGGCGCGCAGTACGTAGGGCGAAATCGCCGAGGGAATGATGCCGAACTTGACCTCGGAGGTGGCGAACACTGCCTTGGTCGAGGCGACGGCGATGTCGCAGGCCGATGCCAGGCCCATGCCGCCGCCGAGTGCGGCGCCCTGCACGCGGGCGATGGTCGGCTTCTTCATCTCGGCCAGGGTGCGCAGCATGCCGGCCAGGGCACGGGCGTCGTTGAGGTTCTCATCGATGCCGTTGTTGGCGGCACGGCGCATCCAGTTGAGGTCGGCACCGGCCGAGAAACTCTTGCCGCGGCCGGCGAGGACGACGACGCGGATGTCGGCGTCCTGGTCGAGGGCGATGCAGGCGGCGGTCAGTTCGGCGATCAGGGTTTCGTCGAAGGCATTGTGGAGGTCGGGCCGGTTCATCCAGATCGTGGCGACCGGGCCGGCGAGTTCGATTTCCAGGGCTTGGAAGGGCATTTGGGTTTGTCTCCTGCTTATTGGTCTGTTTTTTTACGGGTGTGTTTTTGGTTTGATGCGGGTGGCTTCTGTATTTTTAGCGCCGTGTTCCGCGCCTGACGCGCGGGCGTACTTTTTCTTGTGTGGCCAAGAAAAAGTAGCCAAAAAGAAGGCCACCCCTGGGTCGGCGCCCCGCTGCGCGGGTACCCTGCGCTACTCGTCGTTGGCGGGGGCTGCGCAACTCGGGGCTTTGCCCCTCAGACAGTGCTCGCCCTTTATCCGCCAACGCCTGCGTTGCTCGGCGCCTCCCAAGGGGCC